>NZ_NMQZ01000023.1 GCF_002864685.1 Alloalcanivorax mobilis | reverse complement strand
GCGGGGCTTGAGCGGTCCCGGAAGGCACCGTCCTTGTCCCGCGTCCCCAATGGAGCGGCCCAACCGCGAACCAAAAGAAACTTCCCGCTATTCCGCGATGAACCTTTTTTTATCGGTGGCGAAGGCGTGGAACAGGGAGCAGGTTGAAGGGAACAGGGCAAGCCGCGCCGATGAGCGCGCGCGGCGCGTTGCATTCGGAGCTTGGAGTGTAGGAACGCCGTTCCGCCCTTGCCGGTGATGGGGGCGGTCGGAGGCTGGTGCGCGGGCACGACCGTTCAGTGTACCGCGAGCCCAGCCCGCGCTGTTCCAATCGGTTCTCTTCAACCGGTTCCCTGTTCCGGCCGGGTCCCCGACCCGCCCCAAAAACACACGCCAACGCAAAAACCCGGCATCTGGCCGGGTTTTTCGTCGGTGCCATGTTCTCTCGGGTGGACCCGCCGGAGGGTTATTTCATCCGGAAGGTAATACGACCCTTGCTCAGATCGTAGGGAGACATATCCACCTTGACGCGGTCGCCGGTGAGAATGCGGATATAGAATTTGCGCATCTTTCCGGAGATATGGGCGGTGATGATATGACCGTTGTCCAGCTTCACGCGGAACATGGTATTGGGCAGGGTTTCCATGACCACCCCTTCCAATTCAATCTGCTCTTCTTTCGCCATCCAGTGACTGTCCTGAGTTCTCGGCTTCAGAGGGAGCGCAATTGTGCCGTAAATGGCGGCGGGCTGCAAAGCCAAATAAGGCGGATCGGGGAGTCGCCGCTCAGGCCGGCGGCGGGGCGTCGTTGTATTCGCGCCACTGGCCTTGCCGAAACAGTTCCAGAGGGCGGTATTGGCTCTTGTAGTTCATCTTCTGGCATTGCCGGATCCAGTAACCCAGATAGAGATAAGGCAGCCCGAGGCGCTGGCAGGCGCCGATTTGCCAGAGCAGAGCGTGGACGCCCAGGCCGCGGCGGGCCTGGGCGGGGTCGAAGAAGGTATAGACCGCCGACAGGCCATCGTCGAGATGGTCGGTGACCGCCACCGCCAGCAGCTCGCCCTGCGGTGAGCGGAAGCAATGGAAGCGCGTGTCGGCCCAGTCGCAGGTGAGAAAACTGGTGAACTGTTCTTCCGAGGGCGGGTACATGTCGCCATCGCAATGGCGGCCGTCAATGTAGCGGGCGTAAAGGCTGTAGATCTCGCGGGTGTAGCGGGCCGGCTCTTCGTTCACCCGCAAGTCCCGATTCTGTTCGATCAGACGGCGGTGGCGGCGACGCGGTTGGAAATCCGCCGCCCGTACCCGCGCCGGTATGCACGCCTGGCAGCCTTCGCAGTGCGGTCGATACAGGTATTCGCCACTGCGCCGAAAGCCCAGTCGCGACAGAGCCCCGTAGAGGTCGCCGTCGAGGCGGGTCTGCGGATCGACGAACAACGTTGCTGCCTGCCGCCCCTCAAGGTAGCTGCAGGGGTGTGCGGGGGTGCGGAAAAATCGCAGTTCGGAGAGATCGCTCATGGCTTTGAGTGTAGCTCAGCGGTGGCGCAGCGAACACCATCACGGCGCTTTCCTCGCGTCGCGCACTTGGCTAGTCTGTTTGCCGTCGCGGGCTGTCAGTACAGGCCCGTGGAGAAAACAACAATGCCGGAACCCGGTTCGAGCGCTCCGTTGGCGCTCGCCGCGCGCGCCGGCCCCGGGAGAGCACCATGACCAATACCGAACTCACGCCGCTGTGGCGGCCGGATGCCGAGCGCATCGCCAACAGCCGCATCACCGATTACATGGGCTGGCTGAAACAGGAAAAAGGCCTGACCTTTGACGACTACCAGGCCCTGTGGCGCTGGTCGGTGGACGATCTGGAAGGCTTTTACGAATCTCTCTGGCGGTATTTTGATATCCGCCATTCGCAGCCCTACAGCGCGGTGCTGGAAAGCGAGCGCATGCCCGGCGCGGTCTGGTTTCCCGGGGCGCGGCTCAATCTGGCGGAGCAATTGTTCCGCTTCCACGCTGATCAGCCACAGCGCCCGGCGATTCTGTCACGCTCGGAAATACGCGGGCTGCAAACACTTTCTTGGGGGCAGTTGCAGGCCGACGTGGCCGCCATGGCCGCCTCATTGCGGGAGCAGGGCGTGGGGCCGGGCGACCGGGTGGTGGCCTACTTACCCAATCTGCCGGAGACCATGGTGGCGTTTTTCGCGGTCGCCAGCCTGGGGGCGATCTGGTCGAGCTGTTCGCCGGACATGGGCACGCGCAGCGTGCTCGACCGTTTCCGGCAGATCGACCCGAAAGTGATGATCGCCGTGGACGGCTACCGCTACGGTGGCAAGGATTTTGATCGCTTGTCGGTGGTGGCTGGCCTGCGCGACCAACTGCCCACCCTGGAGCAGGTGGTGTTGCTGCCGTATCTGAATCCTCAGGCATCGTTGCCCGGCGCCCTGAGCTGGCAATCGATGCTGGCCGGCGAGGCGCCGATGCGGTTCGAGCAGGTGCCGTTCGATCATCCGCTGTGGGTGGTGTATTCCTCTGGCACCACCGGCATGCCCAAGCCGATCGTGCACGGCCACGGCGGCGCGCTGATCGAAGGCTTGCAGGATCATGCGCTGCAATTGGATCTCGGCCCACGAGACCGCTACATGTGGTTCACCACCACCGGCTGGATCATGTGGAATTCGCAGATGTCCGGCCTGCTGACCGGCGCCACCATCTGTCTTTACGACGGCAACCCCGGCTACCCGGATCTGGGCACGCTGTGGCGGTTCGCCGAGGAAACCGAAATGACCTTCTTCGGTGCCGGGGCGGCCTATTTCCTCAACTGCAAGAAAGCCGGCGTGGAGCCGCGCCAATGGCTCAAAAGCGAGCGTTTGCGTTCGGTGGGGTCCACCGGCTCACCGCTGCCGGAAGAGGGCTATCGCTGGATCATGGATCAACTCGGCGACGTCATGGTCGGGGCCATCAGTGGCGGCACCGATGTGGCTTCCGCCTACGTCGGCGCCTGCCCGATCGTGCCGGTGTACCCCGGCGAGATGCAGTGCCGTTATCTGGGCACGGCGGTCTACGCGATGGGCGACGATGGCGCGATTCTCGACGACCAGGTTGGTGAGCTGGTGGTGACCCGGCCGATGCCCTCCATGCCGCTGTATTTCTGGAACGATGACAACGGCGAGCGCTACCGCGACAGCTACTTCGACGTGTTCCCCGGCGTCTGGCGCCACGGCGACTGGATACGCATCACGCCGCGCGGGGGCGCGATCATCTATGGCCGCTCCGACACCACCATCAACCGCCATGGCATCCGCATGGGCACCAGCGAAATCTATCGGGTGGTGGAGGAAATCGACGACGTGCTCGACAGCCTGGTGGTGGACCTGGAGTACCTGGGCCGGGATTCGTTCATGCCGTTGTTCGTGGTGCTGCGGGAAGGGGCGGCGCTGGACGATGATCTGAAAGGGCGCATCAACGCGGCCATCCGCGAGCAACTTTCCGCCCGTCACGTGCCCAACGAGATCATTGCCGTGGGCGCGGTGCCGCGCACCCTGACCGGCAAAAAAATGGAGCTGCCGATCAAGAAACTGCTGCTCGGCCAATCCCTGGACAAGGTGGCCAACCCGGACGCCATGGCCAACCCGGAAAGCATTGACGAGTACACCGCCTACGCCCTTGCGCGCGGCACGGCGGGTTGATCAGTGCGCCTGGTCCAGCGCGCTCCAGCGATAAGGGCCGCCGGGCCAGGGCAGAGGCGTGGTGTCGGTGATCAACTCATCGAGGCGACGCTGGAAATCCGCCCGTGGCATCAGGGAGGCGCCCAGGCGCATCAGGTGGGGGTTCTCCACCTGGGCGTCGAGCAGGCCGATACCAAGCCGGGGCGCCAGCGCCCAGAGCGCGGCCAGGGCGCTTTTCGAACCGTCGGTGCGGGTGGAGAACATGGATTCTCCATAGAACACGCCGCCGAGCTGCACGCCATAAATGCCGCCCGCCAGCTCGCCGTCTTCGTGCACCGCCAGGCAATGGGCGTAGCCGAGACCGTGCAGGCGCACGTAGGCGGCGCGCATGGCGGCGCTGATCCAGGTGCCGCCGTCGTCGTCGCGGGGGGCGGCGCAGGCATCAATCACGGTTTCGAAGTGCCGGTCCAGGGTAAAAGTGAGCGGTGCCCGGTTGAGGTGCCGGCGCAAGCGCCGGCTGATGTGCAGATCCCCGGGGCGGAATACGCAACGGGGATTGGGCGACCACCACAGAATCGGCTGGCTGGGGTCGTACCAGGGAAAAATGCCGCGCCGATAGGCGCGCAGCAGAGTGGCGGGCGCCAGATCATTGCCGGCGGCGAGCAACCCGTTGGGCTCATCGAGCGCGTATTCCGGTTCCGGAAAATCGCTCCCCGCCGGCAGCCAGGGAATCATCGGCGCCGCGTCTGATTACTGCTCAAGATTTTCCAGGTAGCGCTCCGCGTCCAGCGCCGCCATGCAGCCGAACCCGGCGGAGGTCACCGCCTGACGGTACACATGGTCGGCCACATCGCCGGCGGCGAACACACCGGGCACGCTGGTGGCGGTGGCGTTGCCTTGCAGCCCGCTCTTGATCTGAATGTAGCCGTCGTGCATCTCCACCTTGCCCTGGAAGATATCGGTGTTGGGCTTGTGGCCGATGGCGATGAACACCCCTTGCAGATCCAGTTGCTCGGTGCTGTCGTCCTGGGTGGAGCGGGCGCGCAGGCCGGTCACGCCGGATTCGTCGCCCAGCACTTCGTCGAGGGTGTGGTTCCAGAGGATCTTCACGTTATCCTTGGCGAACAGCTTGTCCTGCAGGATCTTCTCCGAGCGCAGTTTGTCGCGACGGTGGATCAGCACCACTTCCTCGGCGATGTTGGACAGGTACAGCGCTTCTTCCACGGCGGTGTTGCCGCCGCCGACCACGGCCACTTTCTGGCCGCGATAAAAGAAGCCGTCGCAGGTGGCGCAGGCGGACACACCGCGGCCCATGAACGCCTCTTCGGACTCCAGGCCCAGGTACATGGCGGAGGCGCCGGTGGCCACGATCAGGGCGTCACAGGTGTAGGTGCCGGAATCGCCTTTCAGGGTGAACGGACGCTGATCCAGGGTCACTTCGTTAATGTGATCAAAGATCATCTGCGTGTCGAAGCGCTCCGCGTGCTGCTGCATGCGAACCATCAGGTCCGGGCCTTGCAGGCCTTCCACGTCGCCGGGCCAGTTGTCCACTTCGGTGGTGGTGGTGAGCTGGCCACCGGGCTGGATACCAGTAATCACCACCGGATTCAGGTTGGCGCGAGCCGCGTACACCGCTGCGGTGTAGCCGGCCGGGCCGGAACCCAGAATGATCAGTCGATGGTGCTGCGCGTCGCTCATGTGTTTCTCCACCGTGAAAATGTTGAGGTCTTTGTTGAGGCCGCTGTCGGCCCTTTCAAGACGAAGGCAAGCTACAATAAAAGGCGCGGGCCGGGAAGGGCCGCGCACCTATGAGTTCGATAGGCGCGGCCGGTTCCGCTCCGGCCGGGCGCGAGGGCCTTGTGGCCCATGGCGCCGGCAACGATACTGCCCCATCCGGTGCAGCGGGCACCGCGGCCGGGCCGCTGGTTTAGCGCGCCAGGATTGACTATAATTCCATAGTTTTCAATTTGTTAGTGCGGTTTCTTAAAGGAATGGTTTGAATAACGCAAGAGGCGAAGCGTGACCAAGGCAGCCACTCGTGGTACCCCAACCGGGTTCTCCCGACATCTTAAGCGCGGCCTGGTAGAGGGACTGGTGATCGGATTGATCGCCTTGTCCTTATACCTGCTGCTGGCGCTGGTCAGCTATGACAGCGCTGATCCGGGCTGGTCCTATGTCGGCAAGGTGGGTGAAATCAACAACGCGGGCGGCCGTGCCGGGGCCTTTTGCGCCGACCTTCTGCTTGGCCTGTTCGGGTTCATGGCTTACGTGTTCCCGGTGCTGGTGGCGTTCTGGGCCTTCAAGGTCCTGCGCGAACGGCACGCCGGCCTGCCCGGCAGCTGGCCGCTGTTCAGCCTGCGGCTGGTCGGCTTCGTGCTGACCATGATGGGCGGCACGGCGCTGGCCTATATGCACTTTTCCGGGCACGGTTCACTGCTGCCGGAAGACGCTGGCGGCATTCTTGGCCATGTGGTCGGCGGCGCCGCGCTGTCGGCGTTCAACGCCCTGGGCGGCACCCTGATCATGGTGGCCCTGTTTCTGATCGGCGTGACCGTGTTCACCGACCTGTCCTGGATTGGCCTGGCCGAACGGATTGGCGCTCTGGTGATGGACACCAGCCAGCGCATCCCGGCCTGGTTCGAGCAGCGCCGCCAGCAAAAGGCCGAACAGCAGGCCGCCCGGGAAGCGCGCCAGAAGCGCGCCCAGGTGGTCACCGAGGCGAAGAAAAAGCAGGAAAACCGCACGCCACCGAAGATCGCCCAGCCGGCGCGGCCGGTGGAAAAGAGCGAGCGCGTGCAAAAAGAAAAGCAGCACAAGCTGTTCACCGCCCAGGTGACCGGCGATTTGCCACCGCTTGGATTGCTCGACCCGGTGGACGAAGGCGGCAAGGGCGGCTACTCCGACGAAGCCCTGGACGCCATGTCCCGGCTGCTGGAAATCAAGCTCAAGGACTTCAACGTGGACGCCGAGGTGGTGGCGGTGCAGCCCGGTCCGGTGATTACCCGTTTCGAAATTCAGCCGGCGCCGGGCATTAAGGTGTCCAAGATCACCAATCTGGCCAAGGATCTGGCCCGCTCACTGGCGGTGATCAGTGTGCGCGTGGTCGAGGTGATCCCCGGCAAGACCACCGTGGGGATCGAGATTCCCAACGAACAGCGCGAAATGATCCGCTTCACCGAGGTGGTGGGCTCGCGGCTGTTCGATGACGCCAGCTCGCCATTGACCATGGCGCTGGGCAAGGACATTTCCGGCGGCCCGGTAATGGCGGATCTGGGCAAGATGCCACACCTGCTGGTGGCCGGTACCACCGGTTCCGGTAAATCGGTGGGCCTGAACGCGATGCTGCTGTCGATGCTGTTCAAGGCCACGCCGGATCAGGTGCGGATGATCATGATCGATCCGAAGATGCTGGAACTGGCGGTCTACGACGGCATTCCCCATCTGCTGACGCCGGTGGTCACCGACATGAAGGAAGCCGCCGGCGCGTTGCGCTGGGGCGTGGGTGAGATGGAGCGCCGCTATCGATTGATGGCGGCCACCGGGGTGCGCAACATCGCCGGTTACAACCGCAAGATCAGCGACGCGGAGAAAAAGGGCGAACCGCTGAAAGACCCGCTGTGGAAGCCCAACGATCCGATGGATCTCAGCGAGGAGGCGCCGCTGGCGGAGCCGTTGCCTTACATCGTCATCGTGATCGATGAATTCGCCGACATGATGATGATCGTCGGCAAGAAGGTGGAAGAATTGATCGCGCGCATCGCCCAGAAGGCGCGCGCCGCCGGCATCCACCTGATTCTCGCCACCCAGCGCCCATCGGTGGACGTGATCACCGGGCTGATCAAGGCCAACGTGCCCTCGCGCATTGGCTTCCAGGTGTCTTCCAAGATCGATTCGCGCACGGTGCTCGACCAGGGCGGCGCGGAGCAACTGCTGGGCCACGGCGACATGCTTTATTTGCCCGGCGGCACCAGCGTGCCGGAACGGGTGCACGGCGCCTTTGTCTCAGATGAAGAGGTGCATCGGGTTTGCGACGATTGGCGCAAGCGCGGCGAGCCCAATTACCTGGACGAGATTCTCGAGGGCGGCTCGGACCTGTCCGCGCCGTTGCCGGGCATGGAAGGCATCGACGGGGGCGGCAGCGATGAAGACGATCCCCTGTACGACGAAGCGGTGGCTTACGTGACCCAGTCCCGGCGGGCCTCGATCTCCTCCGTGCAACGGAAACTGAAAATCGGTTACAACCGGGCCGCGCGTCTGGTGGAGGCCATGGAAATGGCCGGTGTGGTCAGCGAAGCGGGCCACAACGGACAGCGTGAAGTGATCGCGCCGCCACCGGTGTAAGCAGCGGCTCCCCGACTCCGTGAAAGGATACTGAATGCGTAAATTTCTGATTGCCATGCTGTTGCTGCCCTCATTGGCGCTGGCCTCGGCCACCGACGATCTGCTGGAGCGGCTTTCGGGCCTGAACAGCATGGCCGGCGGCTTCGACCAGGTGGTGCTCGGCAAGGACGGCACCAAAATGCAGACTGCCCGCGGCAGCATGGAAGTGGCGCGCGGCAACCGTTTCTACTGGCACACCGAAATGCCCTACGAGCAACTGGCGGTGTCCGATGGCAAAACCGTGTGGGTCTACGACGTGGATCTGGAGCAGGTGGTGGTGCGGCCGTTGGGCGCCGAGATCAGCAAGACCCCGGCGCTGCTGTTCGGCGGCGAGCCGGCGCGCGTAGCCAAGGCGTTCACGATCACCGAACAGGACCGCCAGGGCGACAGCGTCACCTATCGGCTCAAACCCAAGGCCAGTGACCCGCTGTTCGACACCCTGGACGTGACGTTCAATGGCAACAAGCCGGCGTCCATGCGTCTGGAAGACGCGCTCGGCCAGAAAACGGTGATCGATTTCCGTGGCCTTAAGCTCAATCAGGCGCCCCGGACGGACCGTTTCCACTTCGAGCCGCCGGCGGGCACCGACGTTATTCGTCAGCAATGAACGACCTGTTCGGCAACCCGCACCAGGTGGACGCGCAGCCGCTGGCCGCGCGGCTGCGCCCGGCCAGCCTGGACCAGTACGTGGGCCAGCGCCACCTGGTCGGGCCGGGCAAACCGCTGCGCCAGGCGGTCGAGCGTGGCCAGCTTCACTCAATGATTCTGTGGGGGCCGCCGGGCACCGGCAAAACCACCCTGGCGCTGATTCTGGCCCAGGCGGTGGACGCCGAGTTCATCACGCTCTCGGCGGTGCTCTCCGGCGTCAAGGACATCCGCGCGGCGGTGGATCAGGCCCGCGCCCGGCTTGGCCAGGGCCGCCGCACCGTACTGTTCGTGGACGAGGTGCACCGCTTCAACAAGGCCCAGCAGGACGCCTTCTTGCCCCACGTGGAAGAAGGCACCGTGATCTTTATCGGTGCCACCACCGAGAACCCCTCGTTCGAACTCAACAACGCGCTGTTGTCCCGGGCCCGGGTCTACCGCCTGCGTGGCCTGGAACAGGATGATCTGGCCGACCTGCTGGCGCGCGCGCTGGCCTGCCCGGAACTCAAGGGCGTGGTGATCGAAGACGACGCCCGCGAGATGCTGCTCGGCTACGCCGACGGCGACGCCCGGCGTCTGCTCAACCTTCTCGAAGTGGCCGTGGACCTGGCCGATGCCGAGCAGCCGCGCATCGACCGGCCGTTGATGGCCGAGGTGCTGCGGGACTCGGTGCGCCGTTTTGATAAGGGCGGCGACCTGTTCTACGACCAGATCAGCGCTCTGCATAAAGCGGTGCGCGGCTCCGACCCGGACGCCGCCCTGTACTGGTTCGCGCGCATGCTGGATGGCGGTTGCGACCCTTTGTACCTGGCGCGCCGGGTGGTGCGCATGGCCAGCGAGGACATCGGCAACGCCGACCCGCGCGCGCTCACCCTGGCGCTCAACGCCTGGGACGTGCAGGAGCGCCTGGGCAGCCCGGAAGGCGAGTTGAGCGTCGCCCAGGCGGTTGCCTACCTGGCGGTGGCGCCCAAGAGCAACGCCGTCTACAACGCCTACAATCAGGCCCGCGCCCTGGTGCGCGCCAACCCCAGCAACGAAGTGCCCCTGCACCTGCGCAACGCCCCCACCAAGCTGATGAAGAACGAAGGCTACGGCGCCGAATACCACTACGCCCACGAATTCCCAGACGCCTTCGTGGACGGCGAAAACTATTTCCCCAGCGAACTGCGCGACACCCGCCTCTACGAGCCGGTGGAACGCGGCCTGGAAATCCGCATCGCCGAAAAACTGCGCGCGCTGCGCAAAAAGAACGCCGACAGTGAATGGCGGCGGTATGAGGATTGAGGGGCCATGCTGGGGGAGAGGCCGTGCCGTTTGGCAGGCGGTTGAAAGTTGAAAGTTAAAAGTTGAAAGGCGTGGCGGTGAAGCCCTACCGTGGCTTGGTGATCGGAACGGATCGAGCCATACCCGGTGCGTGGGCACGGCCTTTGTCGCCTTCCCCGGCTTAGCCCGCGTTTTAACTTTTAACTTTTAACTTTTAACTTTCAACTCCTAGCCGGCAACTGCCTTGCAGCCGACCCCGGCGCTTTTTGCTAAACTTCGCGGCCCGGCGTTGAGGCCGCTAACCGAACGACCGATTACTCCCGAGGGGATCGAACATGCTTGATATCCGCGCGCTGCGCCAGGACGGCGAGGCTCTCCGCGAGGCTCTGAAAAAGAAGGGCTACGATCTGGACCTGCCGGCGTTCAACGCCCTGGACGCGCGCCGCAAAGACGCGGACGTGCGCTCCCAGGAGCTGCAGGCGCAGCGCAAGAAGACCTCCAAGCAGGTTGGTGAGCTGATCAAATCCGGCCTCGACGTGGACGCGGCCAAGGCCAGGGTGGCCGAGACTCTTCAGGAAATCGACGCGCAGCTTGACGACGAAGTGAACCGGGCCAAGGCGATCCAGGATGAAATCCGCGATTTCCTGATGGGCGTGCCCAATGCCCCGGCCAGCGACGTGCCCGCCGGCAAGGACGAAGACGACAACGTGGAAGTGCGCCAGTGGGGCACGCCACGGGCGTTCGATTTCGAGCCCCGTGACCACGTCGATGTGGGTGAGGCCTTGGCCGAAGGCGCGCTGGATTTCGAGCGTGCCAGCAAACTCTCCGGCGCCCGTTTCGCGGTGATGAGCGGCCAGTTGGCCCGCCTGCACCGGGCCCTGATTGATTTCATGCTTGATCTGCACAGCGGCGAGCACGGTTATCAGGAGCTTTACGTGCCTTATCTGGTCGGCCCGGAGGCACTGCGCGGCACCGGCCAGTTGCCTAAGTTCGAGGAAGACCTGTTCAAGATGCAGGGTGAGCGCGAGCTCTATCTGATTCCCACCGCCGAGGTGCCGGTCACCAACCTGGCCGCCGAGGAAATTCTGGAAGCGGAGACGCTGCCGCGCCGCTATGTGTGCCACACGCCGTGTTTCCGTTCCGAGGCCGGCAGCCACGGCCGCGACACCCGTGGCATGATCCGGCAGCACCAATTCGAGAAAGTGGAGCTGGTGCAACTGGTGCGGCCCGAGGATTCCGAGGCGGCGCTGGAGGCGCTCACCGGCCACGCCGAGGCGGTGCTGAAGGCGCTGAATCTGCCGTACCGGGTGGTGATCCTGTGCGGCGGTGACCTGGGCTTCTCCGCCGCCAAGACCTACGACATTGAAGTGTGGCTGCCCAGCCAGGGCCGCTATCGGGAAATCTCCTCGTGCTCCACGTTCGGTGCTTATCAGGCGCGCCGCATGCAGGCGCGCTGGCGCAACCCGGACACCGGCAAACCGGAACCGCTGCATACGTTGAACGGCTCCGGGTTGGCGGTGGGCCGGGCGCTGGTGGCGATTCTGGAAAACTATCAGAATGAAGACGGGTCGGTGACCGTGCCGGAGGCCCTGCGGCCTTATATGCGCGGTCGCGATTGTCTGCGTTGATGGCACGGCTGAATCAGGAGTAGCCATGGATTTCCTGCCGTTGGGCCTGAAGTTGGCCGGCGAGACGGTGTTGCTGGCCGGCGGTGGCGACACCGCCCTGCGCAAAGCCCGCCTGCTGGCCCGCGCCGGTGCGCGGCTGCGGCTGGTGGCGCCGGCCTGGCGCGCGGATCTGGGCGAGCTGGTGGAGCAGGGCGGTGGCGTGTGCCACCCGCGCCGCTTTGAAGAGGGTGACCTGGACGGCGCCCGCCTGGTGGTGGCCGCCACCGACGACGGCACCGTCAACAGCCACATCGCCGGACTGTGTGCCCAGCGGGGCGTGCCGGTGAACGTGGTCGATCAGCCACGCTTGAGCAGTTTCGTGTTTCCCGCCCTGATCGACCGCGACCCCCTGTTCGTTGCAATCAGCTCGTCCGGCGCCTCGCCGGTGCTGGTGCGGCGTTTGCGTGCCGAGCTGGAAGCCTGGCTGCCGGCGCGCTGGGGGCGGCTGGCGTTGTTGATCGGGCAGTTCCGGGAGTCGCTGTCGCGGCGCTTGCCGGCACGCAAAGCCCGCGAGGCGTTCTGGGAACGCCAGCTTGACGGCCCGCTGGTGGAGCAGGTGCTCTCGGGTCATCAGTCCGACGCGGAGGCGGCGCTGCGTGCGGCCATCGAAGCCGCCGAACCGGCGGCGACGGAGGCGCCGGTCGGCGAGGTGTATCTGGTCGGCGCCGGCCCCGGCGATCCGGACCTGCTCACCTTCCGCGCCCTCTACCTGCTGCAGAAAGCGGACGTGGTGCTCTACGACCGGCTGGTGGCGCCGGAGGTGGTGGCCCTGGCCCGCGCCGACGCCGAAAAAGTTTACGTGGGCAAGGCCCGTGACCTGCACGCCTTGCCCCAGGACAACATCAACGATCTGCTGGTGCACTATGCCCGCCAGGGCCGGCGCGTATGCCGGTTAAAAGGCGGTGACCCGTTTATTTTCGGCCGCGGCGGCGAAGAGCTGGAAAAGGTGGTCGCGGCGGGCATCGCGTTTCAGGTGGTGCCGGGCATCACCGCCGCCAGTGGCTGCGCCAGTTACGCCGGCATACCCCTGACGCACCGGGATCATGCCCAGTCGGTGCGGTTCGTCACCGGCCACCGCAAGGACGGCAGCGTCGATCTGGACTGGCCCAACCTGATCGCGCCCCAGGAAACGCTGGTGTTCTACATGGGGCTGGTGGGGCTGGCGGAGATCTGCGAGCAACTGGTGGCCCACGGCCGCGAGCCCGGCACGCCGGTGGCGCTGGTGTCCCGCGGCACCACCGACGCCCAGGAGGTGATCACCGGCACCCTGGCGGACCTGCCGGCGGCGATTGAAAGCCGAGAGATCCACGCGCCCACGTTGATCATCGTTGGCAGCGTGGTCAGCTTGCATCCGCGCTATCGGTGGTTTGGCGAGGCGTAGGTTCAGTCGCAAGCTGCAAGCTGCAGGCTGCAAGCCAAGATAGCGTGGCGGAGGGGCCGTGCCGGTCGAGAGCCCGTTGAAAGTTAAAAGTTAAAAGGTCGTGGCCGTGGGAGGCTGCCGCGAGTGGTTGAGCTCCTTTAAGCGCGAGCACGGCCTTGCCGTCTTGTGGGGTCCCGCCCGCGTTTCAACTTTTAACTTTTAACTTTCAACCCTAACCCCCTACAAAACCCCCCGATCACGGGCCGCCCACAGGGCCTTTGCGGCCTGTTCACCTTCCTCCAGGCTGGCCGCTTTTTCCAGCCCCCACAGCACTGCCGCGACGGTCTTGTGCACCGCCGCCACGCCGTAGTCGTCCTGGGCTTCGTCGCGCCACACCGCCCGTGCGTGGGCGGGCGATACCTGGCCCGGTGGCGTTTGCCGGGGCAAGGCCGCTTCCAGCACGCCTTCCGCCAGCTCGCCATGGCGCAGGCCGGTCAAGGCGGTGCGCGCGTCCGGGCGGATTTCCAGTTCGCCGCCTTCCCCCTTGAACAGCAACAGATGCTGATCGCCGCAGGCGCGCGCCGCGCCCAGGTGCAATTCCAGATAGGCCGGGTGGAACACGCTCTGCATCGACAGGGTGGCGCCGGCCGGGTTAAGGCTGCGCGCCAGGGTGTTGATCGGCGAGCGCAGGCCCAGCTCGAAACGCATCATCAGCAATTCGCCAAGCGGCGCGCAGAACTGGTCCACATCCAGATAGGCGAGCCCTTCCGTCTCTAACTGGGCGGCCGCGGTGTCGATGCTCTCGGGCAGCATCACCCCAAGTTCGGCGAGCATGCCGTCGCTGTACTGGCGGTTGGGGGTGTGCGCCGGGCCGCCGTGCATCAGTATGCGCAGGCCGCTGTCGGCCAGCAGGCGGGCGGCGAGCAGATACCAGGGGTGGTGTTTTTTCTTGCCCGCGTAGCTGGGCCAGTCCACGTCCACGGCGGGAAAGCCCTGTAGGCGCTGCTCGCACACCACCCGGCAGGCGTCCAGAAAGCCGGCCAGCTCTTCGGCGGTTTCTTCCTTGACCCGCAACAGCATCAGGAAGGCACCGACTTGTGCCGGTTGCGCCTGGCCGCGCAGGATCATCGCCATGGCGTCGGCGGCTTCCTCGCGGGTCAGGCTGCGGCGGGCACGCTTGCCACGGCCCAGGGTGCGTACATAGAGCGCAAAGGGATGTTCTTGCATGGGAATGTCCAGAGCGGGTCAGGAAGGCTAAGGATACCAGCCAGTGACCGGCCCGTGCTCGGCGATCAGTGTGATCAGGCGATCCGGGTCGATGACCGTCAGATCGGCGGGGCATCGTGCCGGCGCCTCTGATCCGTCGAGCAGATAGGCGGGCCCGCGGCGGGGAAATTCGGCGGCGATCAACACACCGCGATCCATGAAAACACAGACATCGCCGTCCTGATACAGCGCCAGGCAGGCCGTGGCCAGATCGCCATGCGGGTCGTCGAAGGCAATCAAATGCAGCATCAGAGCACCACCACCTGAGCGGCCTCCGCGCGCAGCGCCGACAACGCCTCGGGTTGCAGCGCTTCCACGCCGGGCACGGTGACGTCGAGCCCGCCATCGGCCACGCAACGCACACCAAAGCCAGTCAACTCGGCGATCAGCTCAGCGGCATCGGCGCGCCGTGATAAGGTCAGCATCGGTACGCGCTGCAACCAGACCACCGTGAGCTGACCGAAGGCGGCGCCGGTCAGCGCCATCTCCACCGCCTCGCGCCAGCCGGCATCACCGCCGGGGGGCTGGTTGATCAGATACAACAGGGAATCAGCCAAAATGCACCACCCGTTCGCTGCCGCGCAGCGCCTCGACCCAGTCGCCCAGGCCGGCGAGCCGGAAGCCGGGGGCCAGATTGTCGCCGTGCAAGCCAGCACGGTGCGCCTCGGCGGCATCGGTGACGCCACGCCGCAGCGCCGCGCCCACGCACACCACCGCTGGCAGCGCCCGGGTCTCCACCAGCCGTTGCCAATCGCGGGGCACACAGACCGCATCGTCGTCGCGGCGCGCCAGCCGATTGGCCAGGTGCACGCCTTCGCCGTAGAAGAATACGCAGTGAAGTTGGTGGCGGGAACGCAGCACCGCCTCGACGGTGCGCAAACCGGTGAGGGCCGCCGGCCGCTGAGGGCCGGCGGTCACCAGTACGCTGAAGCGCATCAATCGTTGCCGCTGAGGGCCGTCAGGATATTGAGCAGGGACAGGAACAGGTTGTAGATCGATACGAACAGCGTGACCGTGGCCATGATGTAGTTGGTCTCGCCGCCATGAATGATGGCGCTGGTCTGCCACATGATGAGCAGCGAGGAGAGCAGCACGAACGCGGCGGACACCGCCAGCGCCAGCGCCGGAATCTCAAAGAACACCGCCACCAGGGAAGCCAGGAACGCCACCAGCACGCCGATCATGATGAAGTTGGTGAGGAAGCTGAAATCCTTGCGCGTGACCAGCGCGATCGCCGACATCGCCACGAAAATGGTGGCGGTGCCACCCAGCGCCAGCGACACGATTTCCATGCCGCCCTGAACCTGGGCGTACATATTGATGATCGGCCCGGTGGTGAAGCCCAGCCAGCTGGTCAGGCCGAACACGGCGAGAATGCCCCAGCCGCTGTTGCGCAACGCGTTGGTGGCCATCAGCAGCACAAAGTAAACGCCGATGGTCAGGAAGGGGTTCATATAACCGATATTGGCGGACATCGCGAACATCGCCGCCCCGGTGGCCGCGATCAGGGACAGGCCCAGCAGCATGTAGGTGTTCTTCAGCACCTGCGCGGCGCGTTCTCCAGAGACCGTAACGCCACTGCCCGCATGGCCAGGCGCGGCATAGGGATTCGGTTGGTTGCGCATACTCTTCGCTCACAATAAGGAATGTCCCCTGATAATAGGGACCTTGATACCAAAATCAAGATTTCTCCTCTTAAATCACGGGGTTATGACAATGTGATTGACGTAGAGCGAAGTGCAAAAAACGCTATGCGGAGGGTAGCGAAGCGCCGGCCACGGGGTTGATTTTTCATCCGGGGGCGAGCCCTGGAGTGGGCCACAGGGAACAGGATAGGAACAACAATCAGATCCGCGCCGAGCCCTGCAAATGGGGAACGCCGGGCGCGGCCCGGCGTTCTTGCAAAGCAATGAGAGCGGAACGGCGGATCAATCCAGCAGATTGAACAGTTTCACGTCCGGCCGGCCGGCCAGCAAACCTTTCAGGCCGCCGCCCAGGCTTTTCATGTTTTCACGGTGAGCGTCCAACGCCGCTTGATCAGAGTACTGCTCATAGATCATCACGGTGTCACGATCTTCCAGCGACTGATGCACCTTATAGGCATGATTGCCTTCTTCCTTCACCACTTCAGCGGCGATGTTCTTCATTTCCTGAGCCAACGCGTCGCCGCTGCCCGGGCTTGCCTTGAGAATCGCGGTAATACCAATCATCGACCTGTTTCCTTTATCTTGTTATCTGGAATGCTGTTTTAAAAAAGACCGAAGCGCATGCTGGCACAGCGCGATCAGGATGGCGAGCCCCGCCACTGCGCAATCTATGAGCAACCGCACCCGACGCCGTTGACTGGCGGTCCCGCTCAGGTATGATTGGCGCCCATTGGAGGGGTGGCTGAGTGGCCGAAAGCAGCGGTCTTGAAAACCGCCGACGGGCGACCGTCCGTGGGTTCGAATCCCACCCCCTCCGCCATACAAAACAGGCGCCCAGCAGGGCGCCTTTTTTGTATGGCGGAGGGGGTGGCTTTGATTCAACCCACCGGTTCGACAAGCCGGCCCAAGGGGCCGGCGCAGGACGCCGCCGCGTGCGGTGGCGCCCCGAAGGGGTGAGCAGCCGCAGGCTGCGAATCAATCCCACCCCGCCCACGGTTCTGTTACTCCCGCCGCTCCGCCCAGGGCGCCTTTTTTGTATGGCGGAGGGGGTGGCTTTGATTCAACCCACCGGTTCGACAAGCCGGCCCAAGGGGCTGGCGCAGGGAACAGGTTGGCCGTGCCGGTTAGAGGGCTCATGCCACATGGACATCAAACCCGGTCGCTGGCTGGGCCCGTTCCTACCTAACCCCCTCGCCGTTTTCCGCCAACAGCCGCCGCGCTCTGGCAATCACCGGCTCGTCGACCATTTCCCCATCCAGTTGGAAGGCACCGTCGTGGTGGGCCACGGCGTCGAGGACACGCCGGGCCCAGTCCAGTTGTTCGGTGGCGGGGCGAAAGGCGTTGTGCACCGGCTCAATCTGGCTGGGGTGGATGCAGAGCATGCCGGCGAACCCCATTTGCGCGGCGCGTTGCGCCAGGTAGCTGGTTTTGTGTGGGTGGCGGAAATCCGCTTCCACGCTTTCCAGGGGTGGGTTTAACCGGCGCGCGCGGCTGTGGACCACCAGTTGCGCGCGCAGGGCATCGAGCAGGTCGCCGGCGGCGCTGCCGGGGCCCAGGTTAAGGTCGAGCGCCAGGTCCAGGGCGCCGAAGGCGAGACGCTGTAAACCCGGGGCGGCGCTGATCGACGCCAGTTCGGTGAGGCCGGCGGCGGATTCAATCAGGGCGCACAGGGGCTTACCGGCGGCGCCGGCGCGTTCCAGGTCGCCACGGGATTCGGTTTTTGGAACCATGATGGTGGCGACCCGGGCGCTGTCGGCGCAGGCTTGCAGGTCGGCTTGGAACCAGGCGCTGGTGACGGCGTTCACCCTCACCCACACGGGTGCGCCGGGGGTCTGCAAGGCGTGCCGCAGTTGCTCGCGGGCCTGCTCCTTGTTGGCGGCGGGCACCGCGTCTTCCAGGTCCACGATCACCGCGTCGGCGCCGCTGGCGAGTGCTTTGACGATGCGTTCGGGGCGGCTGGCGGGCACGAAGAGGGCGGAGCGCAGTGGCGCGGTTGCCGGAGCCATCAGATCACTCCCTGCTGGCGGAGTTGGTGGATGTCTTCGTCACTGTAGCCGAGGCCGGCGAGAATCGCTTCGGCGTGTTCGCCAAGGCCGGGCACCGGGTCCATGCGCGGCGCGAAAGCGTTGCTCTGGCCGGGCGGAAGCAGCGCCGGCAGCGGGCCACCGGGGCTGCCGATCTCGGCCCAGCGCTGGCGGGCGGCGAGCTGCGGATGATTCCAGACGCCGCGCATGTCGTTGACGTGGGCGTTGGCGATGCGCGCCTGTTCCAGGCGCCGGATCACATCTTCCGCGTCCAGTTCGGCGAATACACCCAGAATCAGCGCCTTCAGGGCGGCCCGGTGACGCACCCGCAGGGTGTTGGAGACAAAGCGCGGGTCCTCGGCGATGGCCGGCTGCTGAAGGACCTGTTCGCAGAACACTTTCCATTCACGCTCGTTTTGCAGGCCGAGCATCACGGTGCCGCCGTCGCCGGTGTCGAACGGGCCGTAGGGATAGATGGTGGCGTGGGCGGCGCCGCTGCGCGGCGGCGGCTCGGCGCCTTCAAAGGCGTAGTAAAGCGGGTAGCCCATCCACTCCACCAGGCTTTCCAGCATGGACACGTCGATGCGTGAACCCTTGCCGGTTTTACCGCGCATCAGCAGGGCGGCGAGGATATGGCTGTAGGCGTACATGCCGGCGGAGATGTCGGCGATGGAGCAGCCGGCCTTGGCCATTTCCTCCTGGCTGCCGGTGACCGAGAGAAAGCCGCCCTCGCTCTGAATCAGCAGATCGTAGGCTTTTTTGTCCTGGTAGGGGCCGCCTTCACCGTAGCCGGAAATGTCGCACACAATCAGTTTCGGGAAGCGCTCATGCAGGGCCTCAAAGCTCAGGCCCATGCGCGCGGCGGCGCCGGGGGCCAGGTTCTGCACCAGCACGTCGGCGTCGCCGAGCAATTGTTCCAGTAGCGGTTGGGCGGCGTCGTGTTTGAGATCCAGGGTCAGGCTCTCTTTCGAGCGGTTGGTCCAGACGAAATGGGAGGCCAGGCCGCGTACCCGTTCGTCGTAGCCGCGCGCGAAATCGCCGACGCCGGGCCGTTCGATCTTGATCACCCGGGCGCCCATGTCAGCCAGTTGCCGGGTACAAAAGGGCGCGGCGATGGCGTGTTCCAGGCTGATCACCGTAATGCCATCCAAGGGGCGTTCGGTGGCGGTGAAATCGGTCATGACGAAGCCTCTTGCGTGCGGATCAAAACGAGCGTGGCAGATCGAGCAAGTGTTCCGCCACGTAGGAAAGAATCAGGTTGGTGGAAATCGGCGCCACCTGGTACAGGCGGGTCTCGCGGAATTTCCGCTCGACGTCGTATTCGCAGGCAAAGCCGAAACCGCCGTGGGTTTGCAGGCACACGTTGGCCGCTTCCCAGGACGCCTTGGCGGCCAGGTATTTCGCCATGTTGGCGCTGGCGCCGGCGTTAAGGCCGGAATCGTATTGCTGGCAGGCTTGCCAGCGCATCAGATCGGCGGCTTCCACTTCGATGTGCGCTTCGGCGATGGGGAACTGGATGCCCTGATTCTTGCCGATGGGCCGGCCGAACACTTCGCGGTCGTTGGCGTAGCGGCTGGCTTTTTCGATGAACCAGCGGCCATCGCCGATGCACTCGGCGGCGATCAACGTGCGCTCGGCATTGAGGCCATCAAGAATGTAGCGAAAGCCTTGGCCTTCTTCGCCGATCAGGCTGTCGGCGGGAATTTCCAGGTTGTCGAAGAACAGTTCGTTGGTGACGTGGTGCACCATGTTGGCGATCGGCTGCACGGTCAGGCCGTTGCCGATGGCCTGGTGCAGGTCGACCAGAAAAATCGACATGCCCTCGGTTTTCTTTTTCACCTGATCCAGCGGCGTGGTGCGCGCCAGCAGAATCATCAGGTCGGAATACTGGATGCGGGAAATCCACACTTTCTGGCCGTTGATCACGTACTTATCACCGCGCCGTTCGGCGCTGGTTTTGATCTTGGTGGTGTCGGTGCCGGTGGTGGGTTCGGTGACGCCCATGGATTGCAGACGCAGCTCGCCGCTGGCGAGGCGTGGCAGGTAATGCTGTTTTTGCTGGTCGGAGCCGTGCCGCAGCAGGGTGAACATATTGTACATCTGGCCGTGCACGGTGCCGGAATTGCCGCCGCAGCGGTTCACTTCCTCAAGGATCACCGACGCCTCCGCCAGCCCCAGGCCGGAGCCACCGTATTGCTCCGGAATCATCGCCGACAACCAGCCGGCGTCGGTGAGCGCCTTGACGAACTCCTCGGGGAAGCTTTGTTGCTGGTCGATGGCGCGCCAGTAGTCGTCGCTGAACCGCGCGCACAGCCCGCGCACGCCGTCGCGGATGGATTCCAGCGCCTGCTGGTCATACTCGATCATCAAAGGGTCTCCTGGTGTTCGTCGTCGGGGGTTGCCGCCGTGGCGATGGCAAAGTGGAGTGGGGCGTCTTCATTCAGGTGCCAGACGCGTTCGATCAGGGTGTCCGTCTGATCGTCATTGAGCGCTTCGGAAAACGCCGCCAGCCGCCGGAATTTCTGTTCCAGCTCGGGCCGTGAAAGGGTGTTGCCCGGGTCGCCCTTGGGTTCGTCGATGGCGCCTTGCAAACGCCGGCCGTCGACGGTTTCCACCTCCACCCGGCCCAGCCAGCGCAATGGATAGGCAGCGTCCACCTCGGCGTCGAGCACCATCGACACGTTGTCCCGGAAGCGCGCCACGTCGGTGTCGTCCAGCGGTACCTGGTGGAACTCGGTCAAGCCGGCCTTGCCGTGCAAGGCGATCAGCCCGAGCACCGTGCCCATGGAAAATTTTGCCTGGTGAATGGTGCGCGGCACGGTGACCCGGCCGAGCACATCGAGGGCACCCTGGTGCACACGGGCGGTGACACTCTTGATTTGGGCGGCGTCCAGGTTTTCCCGTTGCATCAGATCGAGCAGAGCATCCGCCGCCGGGTGGGTGTGGCGGCAGGAGGCGTGGAATTTGAATGAGGTCTCGGCCAGTGCCCAACGCTCGCCCAGACGGTCGCTGAGACAGCGCGGCTCGGCGTCGCTGGACAGGCCAGCGGCCAGGCCCTGATCGCCTTCCAGAATGTCGCTGGCGCCGGTCAGACCGTCGGCGGTCATATAGGCGGCCAGCACACCGTCGGCGGCGGCCTTGGCGGTGTGCAGCTGTTTGGAGTCGGCGGCGTCGCGGAGAAACTCCCACAGGCCGGACGCCTGAGTGCCGGCGCTGCCCAGCAGGTGGGTGAAGCCGGCCTGGTCAAGCGCCAGCAATTTGCCCACCGCCACGGCGGCGGCCAGCGTGCCCACGGTGCCGGTGGTGTGGAAGATGCGATAGTGCGAGCGGCCCAGGAATTCGCCGATGCGAATGCCCGCTTCGTAGCCGGCCACCGCCGCGACAATCAGATCGCGGCCGCTTTTTCCAAGATCCTGTGCGGCGGCCAGCGCCGCCGGAAACACCACCGTGGCGGGGTGCAGCACCGAGCTGTTGTGCAGATCGTCCTGCTCCACCACGTGGGAGCTGGCGCCGTTCACCAGGGCGGCGAAGTAGGGCGAGGTGGTGCCGCCGTCCACCAGGTTTTCACTGCCGCCCTGCGCCGGGCCCATGCGCCGGGCGTAGGCGTTGAACACGGGGATCGGGTGCTGCCGCCGGCCGGCCAGCAGCGAGCCGAGCCAGTCGAGAAACAGATCCTCGGTGCGTGCCACCACCGGTGCCGGTATCCGCGCATGACTCAGATCGGCCAGGAAAGCGGTGAGTTGTTCGGTGTGCTGGCTCATCGGTGGGCCTCTTGCTGGTGATCGCGGGTGTGATATTCGATGGTGCCGGCCTGGGACTGGCCATCCTGGTCGCCGGCGAAAACGCGGGCGCGGCCGGCGCCATCCTGTACGCCGCCGGCCACGAACCGGCCGGGGCACAGCAATGGGCGCAGGCCCCGGAAGCTCATGGCGGTGGGGGTGGCGTGCGGATGCGCATCGAGAAAGGCGTTCATCACCAGGGTGGCGATCAGTGGCCCGTGCACCACCAGGCCCGCGTAACCTTCTTCTTCGGTGGCGTAAGGCCAGTCGTAATGGATGCGATGGCCGTTGAATGTCACCGCTGAATAGCGAAACAACAAGGTCGGGTGCGGGGTGATCTCCTGCCGCCAGTCCAATGCCGGCAAGGGTTCACCGGGCCGGGCCTGCAGCGGGCGCGGTTGTCGATAGACCAGATCCTGTTGTTCATGGATCGCCTCGCGGCCGTGCTGTTGGTAATGATGGTCCACGGTGACAAAGGTCATGGCGCCGGCCTGGCGGCCTTCCTTGCGTTCGATATGGCGGATCACGCTGCGCCGAACCGCCGGCTCGCCGACAATCAGAGGATGGCGGAACGTTAGCCGCCCGCCGGCCCACATCCGTTGCAGGCCGGGCATCGGCGGCAGAAAACCCCCGGTGAAGGCGTGGCCATCCGCGCCCAGCTGATCCGCCGCCGGGGCGGGCTGAAAGAACGCCCAGTGCCACAGCCAGGGCAGTGCCGCGCCGGGCGCCGGTGGCGCGCTGCCCAGGGTGGCGGCGACCCGCGCCACGGCGCCGGGGTCGAGCCGCTCTTCCACGCGTTCTTCATGGCCCAGCCAGTTTTGCGGCTGCTCTGGTTGCTCTGAAAGCATGGTTGTCTTCCTTATCGGATTCCTGATCGGGTTACCGGGAATCGCCGGCGTTGGCGGACTCCGTGGTCACGCGCTAGGCAGTTCCGGAATTTTGGTATACCGTATACAGTATACACAAAGCGGCAACGGGAAAAGCCCAACGCGCCCAGCGCATTCACGGTCAGGTGTTTTTCTCCGCGTGTGCGCTGAGCAGGCTTTCTTACTCACGGCCCCCAGGGGCCCCGAACGGGAGCGGAACATGGCGGACAACTCTATGCTGGAAGGCAAGGCGGTGGTGGTCACCGGCGCCGGCGGCGGCATCGGTCGCGACATCGCGCTGGCAATGGCCGCGCAGGGCGCCAGGGTGGTGGTCAACGACATCGGCGCGTCCTTGAGTGGCGATGGCCTGGACGACGGTCCGGCCCAGCAGGTGGTCAAGGAGATCCGCGACGCCGGTGGCGAAGCGGTGGCCAGCACCGACAGCGTGGCCGAAGGCAAGACCGCCAATGCCATTATCGAAACCGCGCTGGATCATTTCGGCCGCATTGATGGCGTGGTCAACAACGCGGGCATTCTGCGCGACCGTTTTTTTCACAAAATGAGCGAGCAGGAATGGGACGCGGTGATCCGCGTGCATCTGTACGGCGCTTATCACATGAGCCGTGCCGCCGCGCCCCATTTCAAGGCGCAGGAATCCGGCGCCTTCGTGCACATGACGTCCACCTCCGGGCTGATTGGCAATCTGGGTCAGGCCAACTATTCCGCCGCCAAACTGGGGGTGGTGGCGTTGTCCAAATCGATTGCCCTGGACATGCAACGCTTCAATGTTCGTTCCAATTGCATCGCGCCGTTCGCCTGGAGCCGCATGACCGGTTCGGTGCCGGCGGAAACCGAGGCGGAGAAGCAGCGCGTGGAGCGCTTCAAGCAGATGACCCCGGCCAAGATCGCGCCGCTGGCGGTGACTCTGCTCGGTGATGAAGCGGACGTGACCGGGCAGATTTTCGCGGTGCGCAACAACGAAATTTTCCTGATCAGCCAGCCGCGCCCGGTGCGCTCGGTGCACAACGGCGATGGCTGGACCCCGCAAACCGTGCTCTCCCATGCGCTGCCGGCGCTGCGCGCCAGCTTCCATGATCTGGACCGTTCCGCGGACGTGTTCAGCTGGGACCCGGTCTGACGAGCGCGGGGCGACGGTCACAATGGTGAGGAACCAACATGAGTACTGACGACAACAAGGTGAAACCGGAAGGCGCGGCGGCGGTGATGTACGCCGCCCGGCTTGCCGAAGGCGATTTTCAAATACAGCGCTGCCGGCGCTGTGAGACGGCGTTTTTCTATCCCCGGGAACTGTGCCCGGCCTGCGGTTCCGGCGAGGTGGAATGGTTCGCGCCGAGCGGGCGTGGCCAGGTGTACGCCACCACCACGGTGCGTCGCAGGGCCGAGGCCGGTGGCGATTACAACGTGGCATTGATTGACCTTGAGGAAGGCCCGCGTTTGATGAGCCGGGTGGAAGGCATTGAGCCGCAGGCCGTGGCCATCGGCATGGCGGTGCGGGCGCGGGTGGCGGTCAGCGATGGCCAGGGCCTGTTGCTGTTCGATGCGCAAGAAACGGAAAAAGGAAGTGCCCAATGACAGATTCAAGCTTGCGCCATCTGCGCGGCAAAACCGCGATTGCCGGCGTCGCCACCTTCGGTTGCGGTGAAGCGCCCGGTTACAGCGACATGGACCTGCTCGCCAACGCCGCGCGACGCGCGGTGGCGGACGCCGGTTTGACCATGAAGGACATCGATGGGGTGTGCACGGCCAGCGTGCTGGCCACCATGTGGCCCATGGAAGTGGTCGAGAATCTGGGTATCAATGCCCGTTTTATCGACGGCACCATGATCGGCGGTTCCAGTTTCGTGGCGCACCTGATGCCAGCGATGCTGGCCCTGGAAAGCGGCCAATGCGACGCGGTGCTGGTCTGCTATGGCAGCGCCCAGCGCACCTCGACCCTGAACCGCAAGGAAGTGGCGGCGGCGCGCCGGCGCATGGACCCGCAGCCCTATGAGCACCCGTATCAGCCGATGATGCCGTTGTCCGCCTACGCGCTGGCGGCGTCCCGGCATATGCATGAGTTCGGCACCACCCGCGAGCAATTGGCGGCGGTGGCGGTGGCGGCGCGCCAATGGGCGCAACGCAATCCGGATGCGTTTATGCGCGACCCGCTCAGCGTGGAGCAGGTGCTCAGTTCGCGGATGGTGTCCGATCCGCTGACGGTGCGCGATTCCTGCCTGGTCACCGACGGCGGTGGCGCCTATGTGCTGGTGCGCGCGGAGCGTGCCCGCGACCTGCCCAAGCCGCCGGTGTACGTGCTGGGCAGCGGCACCGCCGTGTGGCACCGGCAGATTTCCTCGATGCCGGACCTCACCGTCACGGCGGCCAAACAATCCGGCGCCGCGGCCTACCAGATGGCCGGCATGACGGCCAAAGACATGCACATCGCCGAGCTCTACGACGCCTTCACCATCAACACCATTCTGTTCCTGGAAGACCTGGGCTTTTGCGCCAAGGGCGAGGGCGGCGCTTTCGTCGAGGATGGCCACATCGCGCCGGGCGGCTCGCTGCCGGTGAACACCAATGGTGGCGGTCTCTCCTGGGGACACCCGGGCATGTACGGCATCTTCGCCACCATCGAGGCGGTGCGCCAGTTGCGCGGTGAAGGCGGAGAGCGTCAGGCTGGGCAGGCCGACACCGCCATCGTGCAGGGCAACGGCGGCACCTTGTCCAGCCAGTCCACGGCGATTCTGGGCAGCGCCGCCGCGCTGTAGTCATGGCGCACCGCCACCCTGGCGAAATCTGACAAAAATGGTGGCGGTGCGGCGCTTTTCTGGTCGTTTCCGCCATGTGCTTTGAGGTGTCTTGCCATTGGCGGGGTGGCGGCGCGCCGACACTCTGGGTACCACCGCCGGTTCAACCGGGAACATAACAACAACAGGAGATCGGAGATGTCCTCCCCGCATCCATCCTCTGGCGCGAACGGCGCCGCCTCCGCGCCGCCGCGGCAAACGCCGGTCACGGCATCGCTGAATCGCGGCGAAATCGTTGTCGCGGTGTGTTTCTTCCTGCTCGGCGGCGCTTTGATCGCCATCGCCAGCGGCTACTCCATCGGTTCCCTGAGACGCATGGGCCCCGGCTATTTTCCGCTGGTGCTGGGGGGCTTGTTGTGCGCGGTGGCGGTGGCGTTGCTGGTGGAGGTGCTGCGCTCGCGCAATCCAGCGCCGCCGCTGCCGTGGCGGCCTTTCACCATGGTCTCGTTGGGGATTCTCTGTTTCGCCTTTCTGATCGAGCGCCTGGGCATGGTGCCGGCGGTGATCGCTCTGGTGATCCTCAGCGCGCTGGGTGATCGCACCCTGGGCCCGCTGGCGATCGGCGCGATCGCCTTGGTCATGTCGGTGGTGAGCGTGCTGTTGTTCATCACCGCGCTGGGCATTCCTCTCGCCGCGTTCAAGGGGTAAGCATCGTGGAACTGCTTGATAATATCGCGCTGGGACTGGAAACCGCGCTCAGCTTTCGCACCCTGCTGTTCTGTTTCGTGGGGGTCACCATCGGCACGTTCGTTGGCGTGTTGCCTGGCATTGGCGCCTTGGCGGCGATCTCCCTGGCGTTGCCGATCACCCACCATTTTGATCCCACTTCGGCGTTGATCATGCTGGCGGGGATTTTCTACGGCACCATGTACGGCGGCTCCACCGCCGCCATTCTGCTCAACCTGCCGGGCAGCATTACCTCGGCGGTGACCTGCCTGGATGGTTTCCCCATGGCCCGCAACGGCCGCGCCGGGGTGGCGCTGTTCCTGACCGCGATCGCGTCGTTCATCGGCAGTTCCTTCGCCATTGTGGTGGTGATGGGGTTCGCGCCGGTGGTGGCGGCGTTCGCGGTGCAATTCAGTTCCTACGAATACTTCGCGATCATGTTGATGGGGCTGGTGGCGTCGTCGTCGTTGTCCAGCGGCTCACCGATGAAAGGCATCGCCATGGTCATCGCCGGGGTGGCGATCGGCATGATCGGCACCGATGTCACCTCCGGGCAGTATCGCTTTACCTTCGGCCTTTCCGGGCTTTCCGATGGCGTCAATCTGGTTGCCATCGCCATGGGTTTGTTTGGCATTGGCGAGATTCTCGCCAACGTGGGCCGCAAGCGCGACGATCAGGCCGCCAACCCGGTGACGCTGCGCTCGATGATGCCGGAGCGCGACGATTGGAACCGGGTCTGGAAACCGGCCGCGCGAGGTTCGGTACTGGGCACCTCCATCGGCGTGCTGCCCGGCGTCGGCGCCACGCTGTCTTCGTTCATGTCCTACATCGTGGAAAAAAAGCTGTCGCGCGAGCCGCAGCGATTTGGCAACGGCGCGGTCGAGGGCATCGTCGCGCCGGAGGCGGCCAACAATGCGGCTACCCAGTCCGGGTTTATTCCCACCCTGACCCTGGGCATTCCCGGTGACGCCGTGATGGCACTGATGCTGGGCGCGATGATGCTGCACGGCATCGTGCCCGGCCCCCGCTTCCTGGTCGAGTACCCGGACATGTTCTGGGGCCTGGTCATGAGCTTCTGGGTCGGCAACCTTCTGTTGCTGGTGCTCAATATTCCGTTGATCGGGTTGTGGGTGCGCATGTTGTCGATTCCCTATCACATCCTTTACCCGATGATTCTGGTGTTCGTTTGCGTGGGTGTGTACAGCGCCCGCAACAATGTATTCGACATTTACGTGGCGCTGTTCTTTGGCCTGGTTGGTTACGTGCTCCAGGCGTTTCGTTATCCGGCGGCGCCGTTGTTGCTTGGCTTCGTGCTCGGGCCGGGCATGGAAGAGTACCTGCGCCGGGCGCTGCTGCTTTCACGGGGCGATTTCTGGGCTTTCATGGAACGGCCGGTGAGCGCGACCTTGCTGGTTGCCAGCGCCTTGATGCTGCTGTTGGCGTTACGCCCGCTGGTGAAAGTGCTGATTAAACGGCGACGCGCGGCGGTGCCGGGCTGAGCGCAACTCAGGGGAGGACATCGAAATGCTGGACAGCACGGCGCCGGTCATGACCCGGCATACCATTTCGATTTTCCACGTGAACTGCATTCTCGAGGGCGCGCGCCGGCAAGGCGTGGACACCGGGGCGCTGTTGAAACGCTCCGGGATTCCGCCGCTGCTGCTGCAATCGTCACGCTCGCGGGTGGCACAGGATCAGTATGCGCGGCTGTTGTCACTGCTAAGCCGCACCATGCGGGATGAATTCTTCGGCCTGTGCAGCCACCCGGTGCGGCCGGGCACCTTCGCTCACCTGTGCCGTGAACTGATTCTGTGCGAAACCCTGGGCCAGGCATTGCGTAAGGGCTTTGCGTTCTATCATTTGATCCTTCGCGATTTCACCGCGCGGCTGTCGGTGAACGGTAATCTGGCCACCGTGTCGGTCAGTGACGGCGCCGAAGGTGAGTGCCACTCCTACGCCCGGCGTATTTTTACCTTCTTCAGTTGGGGGCTGGCGTCCTGGCTGGTGGCGCGCCGGGTGCCGCTGCTGCGTGTTAATTACCAGGAAGCGGAACGGCAAAGTGTCAATTCCAACCTGATCTTTCAGGCACCGATTCACTACAACCAGCCAAACTTTGGTTTCTCTTTCGAAGCCCGCTGGCTGGATCTGCCGGTGGTCCAGAATCCCCTCAGCATCCGCGAGTTCTTCCGCCAGGCGCCGGCCAACCTGCTGGTCAAGTATCGCGATGAAACGTCCTGTTCGGAGCGCATTCGGCGCTTGCTAAGGCGCCACCTCAGCGATGGGCTGCCGACCCTTGATGAGGTTGGGGAAGTGCTGGGCATGACCCCGCAAACCCTGCGCCGTCGCCTGCGCGACGAAGGGCAGTGTTACCAGGGGCTCAAAGACAGCCTGCGTTGCGATGCGGCGATCGAGTATCTGGCGCGCGCGGATCTCTCGTTACAGGACGTGGCGATACGGGTCGGCTTTTCGGAACTGAGCACGTTTCACCGGGCTTTCAAAAAGTGGACGGGTCTGCCGCCCGGGGAATACCGCTACACCCGCCTGCGGCGCGCGCTGGCACGCCCGCGGGCTGGCCAAAACTGACATCCGCGCGGGGGCACGCGCGGGTTTCTGTTTTTTTTCGCCAATGGAATTGGTGCGCCCTGCCATTGGTGAGCGCGCTGGCAGCGGCGATGCTTGTGGTCAAGCAGCATCGATCACGGGTGCAATTGATCACGGCGCGCCGTGCTAGCGCCAACGGGAGAATGACAATGAGCAGCAAGGTGTATCTGGCCGGCGTGGGGATGATTCCCTTTAGCAAACCCGGTGCCAGCGAGTCCTATCACGTGATGGGCGCCCAGGCCGCCCGGTTGGCGCTGCAAGACGCGGGCATCGATTACCGCCATGTGCAACAGGCTTACGCCAGCTATGTCTACGGCGACTCCACCTGCGGCCAGGCGGCGCTCTATGAGGTTGGGCTGTCGGGCATTCCCATCGTTAATCTGAACAACAACTGCTCAAGCGGCTCATCGGCTTTGTTCCTGGCCCGCCAAGCGGTGGCCAGCGGCGCGGTGGACTGCGCCCTGGCGGTGGGGTTCGAGCAAATGAACCCGGGTGCCCTGAAAAGCCCCTTCGAGGACCGCCGCCCGGCGGTGGCCGGCCTGGTCGAGGCGATGGAGCGGGCCCAGGGCTATGACCCTTCGGCGCCCCGAGCGGCGCAGTTCTTTGCCGGCGCCGGCCGTGACTACATGCGCGAGTTCGGTGCCAATGCCGAGACGTTCGCGCACATTTCCGTAAAGGCACGTCAACATGCGGCACGCAATCCGTTCGCGGTATTTCGCAAGCCAGTGAGCGTGGAAGAGGTGATGGCGGCGCCGATGATCTTCGACCCGCTGACCCGATTGCAATGTTGTCCGCCGACCTGCGGCGCGGCGGCGGTGGTGGTGTGCTCGCAGGCGTTCGCCAAGAGTGCCGGGCTGGACAACGGCGTCTACATTGCCGCTCAGGCCATGACGACGGACACACCGAGTACCTTTGAATCCGGCGATATGCGTAAGGTGGTCGGTTACGACATGACCGTGGACGCCGCCCGCCAGGTCTACGAACAAGCCGGAGTCGGCCCGGCCGAGGTTGACGTGGTGGAGTTGCATGACTGCTTCACCGCCAACGAGTTGATCACCTACGAAGGGCTGGGCCTGACCGGCGCCGGCACCGCCGAGCGCTTTATCCTGGATGGTGACAACACCTATGGCGGCAAGGTGGTGACCAACCCCTCCGGCGGTTTGCTTTCCAAAGGCCACCCGCTGGGCGCCACCGGCCTGGCGCAGTGCACCGAGCTGGTCTGGCAATTGCGCGGACACGCCAAGGATCGCCAGGTGGACGGTGCGCGGGTGGCTCTGCAACACAACCTGGGCCTGGGCGGGGCCTGCGTGGTGACGCTGTATCAGCACGCCTGAAACGGCCCGTCGGGAGAGTACGAATGATCGATCAAGGTTTTATCGGCCACCGTTTTGAGCCGTTCAGCGCCGAGGTGGAAGCGGGCCGTCTGCGCGCTTTCGCTAACGCCATAGGCGAACAGGACCCGCTGTACCGGGATTTGGAAGCGGCGCGCGCCGCCGGACATCCGCACCTGCCGGTGCCGCCCACCTTTCTGTTCTGCCTGGAAATGGAGGCGCCGGACCCCGGCGCTCTGCGAGCGCTGCTCGGCATCGACATCGCCAAGGTGCTCCACGGCGAGCAAGGGTTTGAGTACCACCGGCTGGTGTACGCCGGCGAGCGCCTCACCTTTGAGCAGCGCATTGGCGATATTTACAGCAAAAAAGGGGGCGCCCTGGAATTCGTGGTTCGCGACACACGGGTGGTTGATCACCAGGGCACGACGGTGGCGGATCTGCGTTGTGTCACCGTGGTTCGCAACGGCTGAAGGAGGCCAGAAATGACGCAATTGAAGATGGCCGATCTGCGCGTTGGCATGGTGTTGCCGGAGCTCACCGCGGGGCCGGTGAGCCGGCTGGATCTGGCGCTGTACTGCGGGGCCTCCGGCGATCACAACCCGATTCATGTGGACATCGATTTCGCCCGCCGTGCTGGTATGGACGACGTGTTCGCCCACGGCATGTTGTCGATGGCCTGGCTGGGCCGTTTGCTCACCCAGTGGGTGCCGCAGTCGACGATCCGCCGCTTTCAGGTGCGCTTCGCCGCCATTACCCGGGTCGGCGAAGTGATCCATTGCGCTGGCGAGGTGCGCGAACTGCAACAGGTCGATGGCCACTGGCTGGCGACCCTGGCGCTGGTGACACGCAATCAGCAGGGCGAAACCAAAATCAGCGGTGAGGCGGTGCTGTGCCTGCCGATATCGGACCGGGAGAAAGAACAATGACGGCATTACAAAATAAAGTGGCGCTGGTGTCCGGTTCCGGCCGGGGCATTGGCCGGGAAATCGCGCTCAAGCTGGCCGCCGAAGGCGCCGCCGTGGTGGTCAACGACCTCGACCCGGAACCGGCCGGGCAGACCGTGGCGGACATCGTCGCCGCCGGTGGCAAGGCGGTGGCCTGCGTGGGCAGTGTCACCGAGGAAGGCTTCGCCGATCGTTTCGTCAACACCGCCATTGAGCAACTGGGCGGCCTCGACATCATCGTCAATAACGCCGGTTACACCTGGGACAACGTGATTCAGAAGATGAGCGACGAGCAGTGGTCGGCGATTCTCGAGGTGCATCTCACCGCGCCGTTTCGCATCCTTCGGGCCGCCGCGCCTTATTTGCGCGAGCAGGCCAAGAAAGAGGCGGAGCAGGGCAGGGCGGTGTTCCGCAAGGTGGTCAATATTTCCTCCACCTCCGGGGTGATGGGCAACGCCGGTCAGGTTAACTATGCCTCGGCCAAAGCCGGCATCGTCGGCCTCACCAAGGCGATGGCGAAGGAATGGGGCCGTTACAAGGTCAACGTCAATTGCGTGGCGTTCGCCCTGATCAACACCCGCCTGACCCAGGCCACCGATCAGCGCACCACGGTGAACATCGAGAACCGGGAAATTCCGGTGGGCGTCAAGGCGGCCAACCTGAAAGCGGCGGAGGCGTCGATTCCCCTGGGCCGCGCCGGCAGCGCCGCGGAAGCCGCCGGCGCGGTGTACCTGTTTTGTCTCCCCGAATCCAACTACATCAGCGGGCAATCCATCATCTGTGGTGGCGGGCGCCCCTGAGGAGTGTATATGCACGACCAAGAGCGTGATTGGCAAGAGCCACGCTGGATGGACGACGAGCTGCGCATTCTGCAGGGCTCGGTGCGCAGGATCTTTGAGCAGGAATTCGCGCCCCGCGAATCCCGCTGGGCGGCCCAGGGCTACCCGGACCGGGAAGTGTGGACGCAACTGGGTGAGCTGGGGCTGCTGTGCGCCAGTATTCCCGAGGAATACGGCGGTGGCGGCGGCAACTTCGCCCATGAAGCGGTGATCTGCCAGGAACAGGCGCGGGGTTTGGTGAACAGCTTCAGCCTCAATGTGCACAGCGGCATTGTTGCCCATTACATCCTCAATTACGGCAGCGAGGCGCAACGGCGCCAATGGCTGCCACGCCTGGCCAGTGGCGAGCGCGTGGCCGCCATCGCCATGAGTGAGCCGGGCACCGGATCCGACTTGCAAGCGGTGCGCACCAGCGCGCGCCTTGACGGCGACCACTACGTGATCAACGGCGCCAAGACGTTCATCACCAACGGCTACCACGCTGATCTGATCTGTGTGATCGCGAAAACCGACACCCACGCCAAGGGCAGCCGTGGCATCTCGTTGCTGATGGTGGAAACCGACCAGGTGCAGGGCTTCCGGCGCGGTCGGGTACTGGAAAAAATCGGCCAGAAAGGCCAGGACACGGCGGAGCTGTTTTTCGACGACGTGCGCGTTCCCGCCGCCAACCTGCTCGGCGGCGAGCCGGGCCGAGGCTTTATTCAATTGATGGAACAATTGCCCCGCGAACGCATGCTGATCGCCTTGGGGGCCACCGCCACCATGCGCCGGGCGATCACCGACACGGTGGCCTATGTGCAGCAGCGCCAGGTGTTCGGTCAGCGATTGATGGACCTGCAGAACACCCGTTTCAAGCTCGCTGAGTGCCACACCCAGGCCACGGTGGCGGAACGCTTCGTGGACGACTGCGTGGAGCGGGTGTTGGCCGGCACCCTGGATGTGCCGACCGCGGCGATGGCCAAGTGGTGGACCACCCAGCTGAACTGCCAGGTGATCGATGAATGCCTGCAACTGCATGGCGGCTACGGCTATATGCAGGAGTATCCGATTGCCCGCCTGTACACCGATGCGCGGGTAGGAAAGATCTACGGCGGCGCCAACGAAGTGATGAAAGAGGTGGTGGCGCGCTCGCTGGATCAGTGATCCCCGGGCGACGCAGTGACGCGACAACAATAACAGGAGGCAGGATGGATTCCCCCGATGCGCGATTTTTCCCCAAAGGCATGCCTGCGCGGCTGACGGTGCCATCGCTGACGCTGGGCGAGAATCTCGAGGCCGCGGCGCGCCGCTTTCCGGAACGTGCCGCCCTGGTGTTCTACGACGGCGTGCTCACGTATCGCGATCTGCTCGGTCAGGTGCGGGCGATGGCCGGCTTCCTGCAGCAACACTGTGGTGTGGTGCGCGGAGACCGGGTTCTGCTACTGAGCCAGAACTGCCCGCAGTTCGTCATCGCCTTTTACGCCACGGTCAGCCTCGGCGCGGCGGTGGTGCCGGTGAACGCGATGAGCACCAGCGCCGAGTTGGACCACTACGTGGGCGACAGTGGCGCGCGGGTCGCGTTCTGCGCCCAGGAGTTGTATTCGCAAGTGCGCCCCTGCATGGATGCGGAGCGGCTACACCGGGTGGTGCTGCACAGTTACAGCGACTACCTGGGCGATGTGGACAACGACAGCACCCCGGGCTGGGTGCGCGCCCCGGCGCGGGCGATCGACGATCCGGCGCTGGTGCCGTGGCGTGATGCCCTGGCAATGAAAGCCAGCGCCAGCGCCGAGCGCTTTGCCAATGATCAGCTCTGTGTGCTGCCTTACACCTCCGGGACCACCGGCACGCCGAAGGGCTGCCTGCTTGATCACCGCAATCTGATGACCGCCATCTATGCGTCGTCGGTGTGGCGGGCCCTGAACGCCGAATGCGTGTTTCTGTCGGTGGCGCCGATGTTTCATATGCTCGGCCTGCAAAGTTCCATGAACCTGCCGATCATGCTCGGCGCCACCAGTGTCATCATGCCCCGTTGGGACCGCGACCTGGCGGCGGATCTGATTCAGCGCTGGCGGGTCAATATCTGGGGCGCGCCGCCGGCGATGATCATGGATTTCTTCGCCAAGCAGGATTTGACCGCCTTTGATCTTACCAGCCTGACGCTGATTTTCGGTGGCGGCGCGGCGATGCCCGAAGCGGTCGCGCGCACCCTCAGCGACGACCACGGCATCACCTTCAACGAATCCTACGGCCTCACTGAAACCGCCGCCTTTTTGCACGCCAATCCGGTCTCGCGGAACAAACGCCAGTGTCTCGGCGTGGCCACGTTCGGCGTGCTCTCCAGGGTGGTGGACCCGGAGACCGGCGAGCCGCTGCCCGATGGCGAGGTGGGCGAGCTGATCACCCATGGCGAGCAGGTCATGCACGGCTACTGGAACAACGATCAGGCCAACCGCGAGGCGTTTCTGCAACGCGACGGGCTGCGCTTCTTTCGCACCGGCGATCTCGCCTACCGCGACGAGGACGGCTATTTCTTCCTGGTCGACCGGCTCAAGCGAATGATCAGCGTGTCCGGTTACAAGGTCTGGCCGGCGGAGATCGAAAACTTCATGTATCACCACCCGGCGGTGCGAGAGGCCTGCGTGATTTCGGTTCCCGATGAAAAAAGCGGCGAACGGGTCGAGGCGGTGATCGTGCTCAAGGAGGGGCCCGCCGGCCAGGTCAGCGAGCAACAAATCATTGATTGGGCGCGGCAAAAGATGGCGGTCTATAAAGCGCCCCGGCGGGTGGTATTCGTCGATTCGCTGCCCAAATCCGGCGCCGGCAAAGTGCTCTGGAGACAGATCCAAGAGGAGCACCGGCTAGCCTGATCCGTTTTCGAACCCACAATCAAAGGTGACAACATGCCAATAACAATCCGGGCCTTGAAGCCCCTGCTTTGCACATTGTTCTTTCTTTTGCCCTGGTGCGTGGCACAGGCGGATTCCTACCCGCAGCGCGAGATCAGCTTTATCGTGCCGTACCCGCCAGGCGGCGCCACCGACACGCTGGCCCGGGCGGTGGCCCTGGAACTGTCCGACCGTTGGGAGGTGCCGGTGGTGGTGGACAACCGCGCCGGCGCCAGCGGCAATATTGGCAACACCCAGGTGGCCAAGGCCAAGGGCGACCCCTACACCTTGCTGTTCGGCATTAATTTCATCACCCAGGCGCCGGCCCTGTTCGAAAATCTTCACTACGATCCGGTGCGCGATTTCACGCCGATCTCGGAAGTGGCCCGCTCGCAGAATCTGATCGTGGTCACCGACGACATGCCGGTGAAGACCTTCGAGGAGCTGGTCAAACGGGTCAAGGACAACCCCGGCGAATACGAAATGGGCAACTACGGCATGGGCACTTCAAGCCATATCTATGCCGAATACCTGAATAAGCAGACCGGCATGGATCTGCTGCACATTCCCTATCCTGGTGCCGCGCCCTTGCTCAATGCGTTACTGGGCAAACAGGTGCGTGTCGCCATCATCGATGCCGCTTCGGCGCGCTCGCAGCTGGACACCGGTGCCTTCCGGGTGCTGGCGGTGACCGGCAGTGATCGGCTTTCCACGCAACCGGAAGTGCCGACCCTGAAAGAACTCGGCTACTCAGGCTTTGATGCCTATGGCTGGTTTGGTCTGCTGGCGCCGGCGGGCATTGATGACAACGTGCGTGACAAGCTTTCCAAGGAAGTGTCCGACATTGTTCAGGACGAAAAGACTTCGGAGTTACTGACGCGCTTGGGTCTGACGCCGGTGGGCAGTCGCTCGGATGCCTTTGCCGAGGTGGTGCGCGAGGACATGAAGACCTGGGGCAACCTGATCGCCGAGACCGGCATCACCATTCATTGATTCGCGTGCGGCCATTAATGCGGCCGCGCCGGGAGGAGGCATTCCATGAGCAATCAGGCACAGGCCGTGAACGAGGCGTTGCCGCGCTGGTACGCTGGGCACCATGTGTTCGTTGCCGGTGGCAGCAGTGGCATTAACCTGGCCATCGCCGAAGCCTTCGCCGCCGGTGGCGCCAGGGTGTTTATCATCAGCCGTTCGGCGGACCGCGTCGAACGCGCGGTGGAAGGCATTGGTGCTGACGGTGGCGACGCCGCTGGATGCAGCGCCGATGTGCGCGACGCGGCGGCGGTGGAGCGCGCATTGCAACAGGCGCACTCGCGGTTCGGCGACATCGACGTTTTGATTTCCGGGGCCGCCGGCAACTTCGTGGCGCCGGCCCTGGGCATGTCCGCGAATGGCTTCAAAACCGTGGTCGACATCGATTTGCTCGGCACCTTCAATGTGATCCGTACCGCGCACCCCTATCTGCGCAAGCCCGGCGCCGCGGTACTGAACATTTCCGCGCCGCAGGCCTTCAACCCGACCCGCTACCAGGTACACGCCTGCGCGGCCAAGGCCGGAGTCGACATGATCACCCGGGTATTGGCGATGGAATGGGGCGCGGACGGCATTCGCGTGAACTCCCTGGTGCCGGGGCCGATTGGTGACACCGAGGGCATTCAGCGTCTGGCGCCCAGTGAGCAGGCGCTTGAGCAAATGGAAGCGAGCGTGCCGTTGGGACGGCTGGGGCGCAAAGAGGAAGTCGCCAACATGGCGTTGATGCTGTGCTCGCCGCTGGCCAGCTATGTGACCGGCTCGGTGCTGACCGTGGACGGCGGCAGCTCGCTGGCCGGTGGCCGCGATTTCAGCGACGCGCTGGCCGGCGGCTGAGCGCGCTTTTCTTCATTGGCCCGGGCCAGGAGCCGGCCCGGGCACCGCACACCCGCGAAGCGGGCAGGAGAGAAACAATGATCCGTGACCAAGACACCATGAACGCGCTGTTGGACACCATCAGCCGTTTTGTCCGTGAACGTCTGGTGCCCAACGAAGAGTGGGTCGCCGAACACGATGCCATTCCCGAGGACCTTGTCGCCGAGATGAAGGCGATCGGTCTGTTTGGCTTGACCATTCCGGAGCAATACGGCGGCCTCGGCGTCACCATGGAGGAAGAGGCCCTGGTGATGATTGAAATGGGCAAGACCTCGCCGGCGTTCCGCTCCCTGTTCGGCACCACCGTGGGCATCGGCTCGCAGGGCATTCTGATGGATGGCAGCGATGAACAGAAAGAGCGCTATCTGCCGCGCCTGGCCAGCGGCGAGATCATGGCCTCGTTCGCGCTCACCGAGCCGGAGGCGGGCTCCGACGCCGCTTCACTGCGCACCTCGGCGGTGCTCGACGGCGAGGATTACGTGATCAACGGCACCAAGCGGTTTATCACCAATGCGCCGGGCGCCGGCATCTTTACGCTGATGGCGCGCACCGATCCCGGCACCCCGGGCGCCGCTGGCATCTCCGCGTTTATTGTTGAGGCGGACACGCCGGGGATCAGTCTCGGCAAGCCGGACCGCAAGATGGGCCAGCGTGGCGCGCACACCTGCGACGTGGTGTTCGAGGATTGCCGCGTTCCGGCGCGCAATATTATCGGCGGCAAGCCGGGAGTGGGCTTCAAGACGGCGATGAAAGTGCTGGATAAGGGCCGTATTCATATCGCCGCGATTTGCGTGGGCGTGGCGGAACGGATGCTCAACGATGCCTTGAACTACGCCATGGAGCGCAAGCAGTTTGGCGAGCGCATCGCCGATTTTCAGCTGGTGCAGGCGATGCTGGCGGACAGCCGTACAGAGCTTTACGCCGCCCGTTGCATGGTGATGGACGCGGCGCGCCGTCGCGACCTGGGTGAGAATGTCAGCACCGAGGCCTCCTGTTGCAAGCTCTATGCCTCGGAGATGTGTGGCCGGGTGGCGGACCGGGCGGTACAGATTCACGGCGGCGCCGGCTACATGACCGAGTACGGCATCGAGCGGTTTTATCGTGACGTGCGTCTGTTCCGCATCTATGAAGGCACCAGCCAGATCCAGCAGCTGGTGATCGCTCGCAACATGATTCGTGAAGCCGGCTGACGCGCCGCTGGTGACCCCTTATTTCCAAGGAGACGGTGATGAAAAAAACAAATTACTTATCCGGCTTTGTGGGCGCCCTGACCTTTGTGATCGGCGCGCTGCTCAGCGCGCCAGCGCTGGCGGAGTACCCGCAGGATACCGTTCGTATCGTGGTGCCTTACCCGCCTGGCGGCGCCAATGATGTGATGGCCAGGATACTGGGTGAGAAGCTTTCGCAACGCTGGAGCGTGCCGGTGGTGATCGACAACCGGTCCGGCGCCGCTGGCATGATCGCCACGGAGTACGTCGGCGAGGCAAAGCCGGATGGCTACACCTTATTGCTGCCCAACACCGCGGTGATTCAGGCGCCGCATCTTTATAAAGAGGCTCTCGCCGATCCGATCAACACGCTGACGCCGATTGCTGGCACCGGCAGCGCCAGCCTGGTGATGGTGGTCAAGGCCAGTACCCCGGTGTCGACCCCGAAGGAATTCGCCGAGTACGTTCGCGATCATCCGGACAAGGCGGTCTATGGCACCTACGGTGCCGGTTCCAGCGGGCACATGTATGGGCATGTGTTTGCCGAGCAGTTGGGCCTGGACATGATTCATGTGGCGTTCCGGGGCGAAGCGCCGTCGGTGAATGAATTGCTCGCCGGCCAGATTCCGATGGTGATCATGTCCGGCAAAGGGGCATTGGCACTGATCGAGGATGGCCGTTTGCGCGCCCTCGGTGTCACCGGGCCAGATCGCATGGCGGCGCTGCCCGATGTGCCGACGTTCAAAGAGCAGGGCTTCGAGCGCATGGATTATTCCGGGTGGTTTGGCATTTTTGGCCCTGCCGGGATGCCCGAACCGCTGGTCAGCACGATCTCCGAGGCGGTGGTGGACGCCGCCAATGACCCCACGGTGGTGGAACGCATGGGCAAGCTGACGTTGCGAATGAAAGGCGTGCCCTACACGGAATTTCAGCCGTTGGTGGCCAGGGACAACGATCTCTGGGCCGGCATCATCAAGTCTTCCGGGGTGTCCCTGGACTGAGGTGAGCAATGTATTTGACCCAGGGTTTGCACCGGGCGGTGCAGCAATTCCCGCAGCGTGACGCGGTGATCTGCGAAGGGCGGCGAATCACTTATGAGAAGCTGGCGGAGCGCTGCGCCCGTCTCGCCGGCGCCCTTGAGGATTTGGGCGCGCGCCCCGGTGATCGGGTCGCCATGCTGGCGCTGAATGGCAGCCAGCATCTGGAGTATTTCCTCGGCCTCTGGTGGGGCGGCTTGGTGGCCAACGCGGTGAATACCCGCTGGAGCGCCCGGGAGATGATCTATTCGATCAACGACAGCGGTGCCCGCTGGCTGCTGGTGGACGACACTTTCCTGCCCATGGTGGAGGAGCTGCGGGCGGCGTGCCCGGCACTGGAGCGCATTGTCCATGTCGGCGAGCTGCCGACGCCGGCGGGGCTGCTGAGCTACGAGACCTGGCTGGCAGCGGCGCGGCCGGTGGCGGATGGCCGCTTCGGCGGCGACCATCTGGCGGTGATTCTGTACACCGGCGGCACCACCGGCTTCCCCAAGGGGGTGATGCTCTCGCACAGTAACTTGTGGGCGTCGGCGATTGGCCGGCTGGCGGAAACCGATCCGCCGGAGCGTTTTGTCACGCTGCTGACGGTACCGCTGTTTCACACCGCCGGGCTCGGCAAGGTGGTCAGCCAATTGATCGTCGGCGGCACCGCGGTGGTGCTGCCGGCGTTTCGCGTCGAGGCGGTTCTGGGCAGCATCGCCCGTGAGGGCGTCACCGATGCGGTGCTGGTGCCGAGCATGATCCAGATGTTGCTGGACGATCCGACGTTCACGGACTACGACCTGAGCAGCCTGCAGACTCTCACCTACGGCGCCTCGCCCATCTCCCAGGCGTTGCTGGAGCGCGCCATGGCGGCGTTGCCCATGACCCGCTTTACCCAGTCCTACGGCATGACCGAGGCGGCCCCGGTGATTACCGTGAACCCCTGGCGCAACCACCAGGGCGAGGCGTTGCGCAACGGCCTGGTGCGTTCCGCCGGCCGTGCCGGCTGGGGGCTGGAGGTGCGCATCGTCGACGGGCAGGGCACCGAGGTGCCGCGCGGCACGGTGGGCGAGGTGATCGCACGGGGCGACAACATCATGCAGGGCTACTGGAATAAGCCGGAGGCCACCGCCGAGGCCCTGCGCGATGGATGGTTGCACACCGGCGACGGCGGCTACATGGATGAGCAGGGCTACATCTATATCGTCGATCGATTGAAGGACATGATCGTCAGTGGCGGCGAAAACGTGTATTGCGCGGAAGTGGAGAACATCCTGGCGCGCCACCCGGCGGTGGCCGCCTGCGCGGTGATCGGGATTCCCCACCCAACCTGGGGCGAAAGCGTGCACGCGGTGGTGGTGGCGCGCGCTGGCATGGCGGTGGATGAAGCCACTCTGACCGGGTTCTGCCGCGCCGAGCTGGCCGGCTATAAATGCCCCCGGTCGGTGGAGTTTCGCCAGGAACTGCCCCTGTCGGGGCCGGGCAAGGTGCTCAAGCACGTTTTGCGCGAGCCCTATTGGAAGGACCGCCCGGCGCGGCTGTAACGGCGCGCTTCAGCGCAGGCTGACGCCGCCGGTGCCGACGTGTTCGAGCAGGGCGCGCCCAGCGGTGGCGATGTGCGCGCGCATGGCGTGGGCGGCGCCTTCCGCGTCGCCGGCGCGCAGGGCCTTGAGGATAGTCCAGTGCTCCTGGCTGGATTCCGCCATGCGATTCTCGATGGTGATCGGCGTCAGCGGCGGCATGCCCAGCCACAGGGACATAATGATTTTCTGCGCCCGGGGCTGGTTGGCGGCGTCGTACAAGGCTCGGTGGAAACGCTGATTGAGGGCCACATAGGCCTCGGCGTCGCCGTCCTGTTGGGCCTGATCCATGTCGCGCTGCAACTGCTCCAGTTCGTTCAGGTCCTGGTCGCTGAGCTGGGCGCAGGCGTGTGCCACCACATGCCCCTCAAGCAGTTCGCGAAGGCTGTAGGTTTCTTTCAGGTCTTCCACGCCGAAGCGCGAGACGCTGTATACGCCGCGCGCATCGGTTTCCACCAGGCCGTCCGCTTCCAGACGCCGCAGCGCATCGCGCACCGGGATACGGCTGGTGCCGAAGCGTCCGGCGATGTCTTCTTGCACCAGACGTTCGCCGCCGGCGATGTCGCCGCTGAGAATCGCTTCGCGCATCTGCAAATACAGCTCTTCTTCCATTGAGCGGCGGCGGACCGGGGCGAAGGGCGTTTTTTTCGGGCTGGGCATCGAGACCTCTGAAGCTGGTGCCGGTGGTGCCGGCGAGTGTGTCATTTTCTGTATACAGTATACAATGCGCGGCTCGGCAGGCGAGGCCGTTCTTTTCATTGACGCGGAGGATAATCGACCACCATGGCTTGGACCACAGAGGACGAAAAACGCTGGAACCGGGGCAATCCGTTTCGCCAGCACCTGGGGGTGGCGGTGAACTGGGTACGTGACGACGGCGCGGTGGAGATTCAACTGCCGATAACGGCCAATCTGTTGCAGTCCTACGGCATGGTGCATGGGGGCATTTATTGCGTGCTGATCGACACGGTACTCGGCAGTTGCGCTCGCGCCGTGTGCCAGCGCGACAGCGGGCCGCTCACGGTGGATCTGAACGTCAGCTTTTTGCGCCCGTCAGGCCCGGGTGTGATCATCGCTCGCGGCGAGATCGTCAAGGCTGGCCGCACCGTGGTGGTGGGCAACGCGGACGTTCTCGATCAACAGGGCCGCAAGCTGGCCACCGGACGTGGCACTTTCATGCTTAAGGAAGCGGACGTGTATTCGCGGGCGGCTAACGGCTGAGCAGCGTGGCGAAGCGCTGTAACGCATCGACGCCCTGAATGTCGTCGCTGAGCAGCGGCACCTGCCGGCGTGGCAACCGGCCCAGGCGCTGCTGGATTTCTTCCAACAAGCGCTGTTCGCGCTGGTGGCGGGCGCGGAAAAACTCTCCTTCCAGCTGATCCGGCAGCACCCGGTTGATGATCGCGCCGGCCACCGGAATGCCAGCGTCGTGAAGGCTGGCCACCGCCCGTTCCGTTTCCAGAATTGGCAGTCGCTCCGGTGTCAGCACGAATAGGAAGGCGCTGTGTTGCGGGTCCGCCAGATGGCGGCGAGCGCGATGAAAGCGCCGCTGCCGTTCCAACAGCGGGGCGGCCAGGGCGCGGGCGCGATCATCCAGACCGGCCAGCTCATGGTGCTCCGGCTCACTGAGTGGGCTGTCCAGATCGCGGCCCGGGGTCAGGTGCGCGAGCACCTTGCCAAGCTGATCGCCACGGCGGTTTTGTTTCAGCAGACCTTCGGTCCAGGCGGCCATGATCTCCGGCAGGCTGAGCAGCCGCAGCGTATGGCCGGTGGGGGCGGTGTCGAACACGATCAGGTCGTAGCGCGCGCTCTCGTCGACGATCAAGCGGCCGATGCGCTCCAGCAACGCGGCCTCCTGGGCGCCGGGGGATTGCCGGCTGAGGCGCAACTGGCGTTCCAATTCCGGGCGCTGGTCGGCACCGGCGTAACGGGCCATCTGCGCCCGCACCCGCTCCAGATGTTGATCCACTTCCTGGTCCGGATCGATCTCCAGCGCGGTCAGGTTGGCGGCCAGCTTGGTGGGGTGATCGCCGATTTCCCGGTCAAAGGCGTCCGCGAGGCTGTGGGCGGGATCGGTGGAGACCAGCAAAACGCGGCGGTCGCGGCCGGCGGCGGCGAGCGCCAGGGCGGAGGACACAGTGGTTTTGCCGACCCCGCCTTTGCCGCCCACCATCAGCAATCGGCGTTGATCCAGAAGCGTGTTCAGATCCAGTGACGTCATCAGCAACAGCGGAACTGGTCGAGCGGCGAGTGCGGCATGCCCATGCGGCGGTGCCACTCATGGAAACGGTCCATCAGCAGCGGTTGCAACTCCAGGGTGTACCAGCTGGCCGGGTTGGGAATGCCGAGACTTTCCGCGAACACCATCAGCATCAGCAGATCGTCTTCATCACGCCGCGCCCGGGCGATGGCGGCGCGGTAGGGGGCGTTGTAATACTCCGCCCCCAGGTCGCCGGCGCGCTGGTACCAGTGCTTGAGCTTGCCAACGATGCGCGGTGCGCTCACGAATTGACTTCCTCCTCGCGCAGCCGCTTCTGGCGGCGCAGCGCGGCGGCGCATTCCAGGGTCACCAGGATCGCCGCCACCAGCACCACCAGATCCAGGCCGAGCAGGAACCAGTTTTCCTGAAGGTAGAAGCTTTTTACCTGCAGCAACAGGGCGGCCAGCGTCATCACCAGCAGAAACACCAGCGGCCCCAGCGTGTAGAAGGTGGGCCGGCCACGGCGCACCAGCATCACCGTAATCACCAGCAGGGTGAGGCCGGCCAGCAACTGGTTGGTGGTGCCGAACAACGGCCAGATCATCAGGCCGCCGGAGCCGTCCGCGCCACCGGCGCCGAACGCCAGCACCAGGCAGCTGAACACTGCCAGGGCGGTGGCCGGGAACGCCTTGCGCATCCAGCCGATGTTATAGATTTCGCCCCATTCCTGGAAAATATAGCGTTGCAGACGCAAGCCGGTGTCCATGGTGGTGCCGGCGAACAGCGCCGCCATCACCGTGAGCATGGTGCCGGCGACGGCCGCGTCCAGGCCGGTTCCGGCGCTGAGAATCGTCGCGCCGCCGTCCACGAACGCCTGCACGCCGCCCTGGCCGAAGGCGGAATAGACCGCCTGCCAGTCGGACAGCGTGGCGAAACCGGCGGTGGCGGCGATGATCGCCGCCAGGGCCAGAGCCCCTTCGCCGACGGCACCGAAATAGCCCACGAAACGGGCGTCGGTTTCCTTATTGAGCTGTTTTGAGGTGGTGCCGGACGCCACCAGCCCATGGAACCCGGAGATGGCGCCACAGGCGATGGTCACGAACAGCAAGGGAATCATCGACGGCGTGTTCTCGGGCACGCCGAAGTTGATCATCGGCGCCACCACTAGGGGGTTGGCGATCAGAACCGCGGCGTACAGCAGGATCAGTCCGACAAAAAGCTGCAGGCCATTGATGTAGTCGCGGGGCTGCAGCAGCATCCACACCGGCAGCAACGAGGCGACCGCGGCGTAGGCGAACAGAATCAGAATCCAGGCGGCGTTGGCGGACAGGCCCAAAGTGCTTTCCGGCAGACTGATCGGCACCGAGGGGCCGACATAGATGAGCGCGTACAAGGCCACCACGCCGACCACCGAGACCAGCGCCAGGTTCATCTTGCGGCGGTAGATCAACTGGCCGATCACCAGCGCCACGGCGATCGCGCCCCACACCGGCACCACCGCGCCGGGGTTCTTGATCAGCAGCCTGGCGATCACCACCCCGAACACCGCGTTGACCATCAGCAGCACCAGGAAGATGACGATCATGAACACGCCTCGGGCGCGGCCACCCACCACCACGCCGGTGAGTGAGCCCACCGATTGGGCGCGGTTGCGCACACTGGCCCAGATCGCGCCGCTGTCGTGGATGCCAGCGAAGAAGATGGTGCCGAACACCACCCACAGAAACGCCGGCAGCCAGCCCCAGATCACCGCGATGGCCGGGCCGACAATGGGCGCCGCGCCGGCCACCGAAGTAAAGTGGTGACCCCACAGCACGAATTTATTGGTGGGCACGAAATCGACCCCGTCCTCGAACTCGTGGGCCGGGGTCTGGAAATCCGGATCAAGCTTGTAGATGGCCTTGGAGATAAACCGGGAATAGAAAAAATAGCCGGCGGCCATACCGCCCAGGCCCAGTACCAGGAGCAGGATTGCACTCATTGTCTTGTCCTTGTCTTGTCCTTATTCGTCGCCTTTTGCCACTGTGCACAGATTTACTCCCGCGGAAAGCGGGCGTCAATGCGACTAACGTCTGGCGAACTCCCTAGGCAGCGAAGCGGTGGCGCGCTAGGCTTGTTAGCGGCGTCGGCGGTGTCCGGTCACACCGGCCCGGCGAGGTACCATAACGATAACCACTGTCAGGGATGCCAAGTGGGGGAGATTTGTCATGATCAAGGTATTGGTGGTCGATGACCACGATCTGGTAAGAACGGGCATCGCCCGTATTCTGGGCGATCAGGAAGGAATCCGTATCGTCGGGCAGGCGGAATCGGGTGAGCAGGCGGTCACCATGGCCAAGGAGCTCAACCCGGATGTGGTGCTGATGGACATTAAGATGCCCGGCATTGGCGGGCTCGAGGCGACCCGACGCATGTTGCGCCAGGACGATGGCCTGCGGGTGATCGCGGTGACCGTGTGCGAGGACGAACCTTTCCCGTCGCGGCTGATGCAGGCCGGTGCCGCCGGTTACCTGACCAAGGGCGCTGATCTGGAGGAAATGCTGCGGGCGATCCGCATGGTGCACACCGGACAGCGCTACATCAGCCCGGAAATCGCCCAGACCATGGCGCTGCGTCCGTTCGCGGCGGCCAGCGCGGCGCCGCTGGAGTTGCTCTCCGAGCGTGAACTGCAAATCATGATCCTGATCGTCAACTGCCATAAAGTGCAGGATGTGGCCGATCAGCTCTGTCTGTCGCCGAAAACCGTCAATACCTATCGGTACCGTATTTTCGATAAACTGGGCATCAGCAGTGACGTGGAAATGGCCCTGGTGGCGGTGCGTCACGGCCTGGTGGATGCCAACGAGCTGAATCCGGCCTGATCACCGCCGGGCGGCGGCGCTGAAAGGCTTGACAGACAGCCGCCGGTGGCCATCCTATCCGGGGCTCGCAGCCAGTCACCCGACCGCCCGGAGTTCTTTTGTCTCAGTTCGACGCCAAGCAATTTCTGGCCCATTGCGCCCGCAAACCCGGTGTCTATCGGATGCTCGATGCCGACGGCCAGGTGCTGTACGTGGGCAAGGCGCGGGATTTGCGCGCACGCCTGGGCAGCTATTTCCAGAGTAACGTCACCGGCGCCAAGACGCGCGCCCTGGTGGCCCGCATCGCCGCGGTGGAAACCACCGTCACCGGCAGTGAAGCGGAGGCGCTGCTGCTTGAGCAATCGCTGATCAAATCCCTGCGGCCGCCTTACAACATTCTGCTGCGCGACGACAAATCTTACCCCTATATCAAGATCACCACCGCGGACCGCTATCCGCGCATTACCTTTCACCGTGGCAAGCGCCGCCCCGGGGCCCGCTACTTCGGGCCCTATCCCAGCGCCGGCAGCGTGCGCGAGACGCTGGCGCTGGTGGAAAAAGTGTTCCGGGTGCGCAACTGCCGGGACAGCTTTTTCCGCAACCGCACGCGCCCCTGCTTGCAGTATCAGATTCGTCGCTGCACGGCGCCGTGCGTGGAATTGGTGAGTGAAGAGGACTACGCCGCCCAGGTGCAGATGGCGATGGATTTCCTGTCCGGGCGCAGCCGCCAGGTGAGTGACCGGCTGACCCGGGAAATGGAACAGGCCTCGCTCGGGCTGGAGTTCGAGCGCGCCGCGGAATTGCGCGACCAACTGGCGGCGATCCAGGCGGTGCAGCAAAAACAGCACGTGGAGAGCGATCGCGGCGGCGATGTGGACGCGGTGGCGGTGCAGGCCCGCCATGGTCTGGCGGTGGTCGAGGTGCTGATGGTGCGCCAGGGGCGCATCCTGGGCCATCGCAGCTTCCGCCCGGAGACCCGTGGCGAAGAGGACAGTGATGAGATTCTGGAGGCGTTCCTGAGCCAGTATTACCTGGGCGAGCGCGATGACCAGTCGATCCCCAAGGAAATCGTGCTGCCTGGCGAGCTGCCCGGTCAGGCCGCCTTGCAGGAGGCCTTGCAGAGCCACCTGGGGCGGCGCATCCGGCTGGCCTCGCGGGTGCGCGGCGAGCGCCAGGCCTGGCTGAACATGGCACGGGCCAACGCCGAACAATCCCTGCTCGCCGACCTTGCCGCGCGGCAGCATTTGGAACAGCGCTTCCATGGCCTGGAGACACTGCTGGAGGCGGACGCGCCGCTGCGCCGGATCGAATGTTTCGACATCAGCCACACCGGCGGCGAGCGGGCGGTGGCCTCCTGCGTGGTGTTCGATCAGCACGGCGCCCGGAAGACCGATTACCGCCGTTTCAATGTCACCCCGGACATCGGCGGCGATGACTATCAAGCCCTCGAAGAGGCGGTGCGCCGCCGCTATCAGCGGGTCGTGAAAGAAGAAGGCAAGCTCCCGGACCTGCTGTTGATCGACGGCGGTAAGGGCCAGATGCAGCGAGCCTTCGACGTGGTGCAGGCACTGCAATTGGATAACCAGATGCTGGTGATGGGCATTGGCAAGGGGCCTAGCCGCCGCCCCGGCCTGGAGGTGCTGTACCTGCCGGACGGGCGCGAACTGGTGCCTGGCCCGGCCAGTGCCGCCTTGCACTTGCTACAACAGGTTCGCGACGAGGCGCACCGGTTCGCGATTACCGGCCATCGTGCCCGGCGCGGCAAGGCGCGGCGCTCCGGCCTGGAGGACATCCCCGGGGTGGGGCCGAAACGCCGCAAGGCGCTGCTCAACCATTTTGGCGGCCTCAAACAACTGCGTAACGCCTCCCGGGAGGAACTCGCCCGGGTCGAGGGCATTAACGCCCAGACCGCCGACACGCTGTACAATTGGTTCCACGAGTAGCGAGGCCCGGCGGTGGGCGGGCGGGGATCATGAGACGCGCCGCCATTTCCGCTATACTCGCTTTCTTCCCGCTCCGGCTGACAAGGCATTCATGTCCAAGCACGCACGCATTCTGACACTTCCCAATATCATCACGCTGATTCGCGTGGCGACCATTCCGGTGCTGGTGGTGGTGTTTTATCTGCCGTTCAAGTGGAGCGACGTGCTCGCCTCCGCATTGTTCCTGGCCGCCGGCCTGACCGACTGGCTGGACGGCTACCTGGCCCGCAAGCTCAACCAGACCAGCCCGTTCGGTGCTTTTCTTGACCCGGTGGCGGACAAACTGATCGTGGCGGTGGCACTGGTGATGCTGGTGCAAGTGCATGCGACCATCTGGATGGTGGTGCCGGCCATGGTGATCATTTCCCGGGAAATCACCGTGTCGGCGCTGCGTGAGTGGATGGCCGAGCTGGGGCAGCGCTCCAAGGTGGCGGTCAGTTCCATGGGCAAGATCAAAACGGTGGCGCAGATGGTGGCGATCACCATGCTGCTGGGGCTCAAACCGGCGCACATGGTCAGTGGAAGCGTGGAGATGACCGCTCTGTTGTGGCTGGCCTATGCCTGCCTGTACGTGGCCACGGCGCTGACGTTGTGGTCGATGCTGCGCTACCTGCGCGCCGCGGCGCCGCAGTTCCGGGCGGCCCCGCGCCGGCGCCCCTGAGGGTGCCGGCGATGCCCGGCACGATCGGGGCAAAGTACTGAAAAAGCTGAAAAAACAGGGTTGACAGCGATCCGGGCTTGGGTAGAATGCTGCTTCGCGTCAGGGTGATCCTGGCGATGAAAAAGCGGGAATAGCTCAGTTGGTAGAGCACAACCTTGCCAAGGTTGGGGTCGCGAGTTCGAGTCTCGTTTCCCGCTCCAGATTTAAAAGAACCTCGGTTCATGCCGGGGTTTTTTATTCCCAGGTTAACGGCGCGGTGGCAGAGTGGTTATGCAGCGGACTGCAACTCCGTATACGCCGGTTCGATTCCGACCCGCGCCTCCAGTTTAGCCCGCCCAAGATGACAGCCTCCCTCCGCCCGGGTGGCGAAATTGGTAGACGCAACGGACTTAAAATCCGTTGACCTTTGGGTCGTGCGGGTTCAAGTCCCGCCCCGGGCACCATGCTTTTCCCTCGCCGCCGCCATGCTCGGCGAATGTGATGCCGGTCCGTTCCCCCGCTCGCCGGTTTATTGCCGCCATTAAGCGCTTTCTGGTAGTTTAATGCTTTCGTCTTACGATCAGCCGTCAGGCTCAATGCCCAGCGGGCCGGCCATGGCGATCCAGGATGAACAATAACGAGCCGAAAAGGCCTTTCAGGGGGACGCCGTTGATGAAGTGGTTCCGCAATCTGTCCGTGCGGTTGAAGATTCTTTCCGTGGCAGCGCTGGGGATCGTTCTCTTTCTCGCCTATTTTCTGTACAGCTACTACATTGCCGAAACCAACATTCACCACCTCGCCCAGGTGGAGAATCACGATTTTCCCGTTCTTGAGCTGGTCAACGCCAATAACGTGGAGTTTCTGGCGATCAGCAACGCCTACGGCGCCGCGACCAAAGGCATGGACGTCTCCATGGTCGACGATGCCCGGCAGCGCTCGGACCGCTTCCTGGAGCGCCTTGGCGACATCGAACGGCTCGACCCCAACCTGAGCGAGCCGGTGGGCCGCCTGCGCGCCGCCTTCATTACCTACATCACTAAAGCCAACGACGTCGCCGAGACCCTGATCCGGGCGCCCGCGTCAGTGGTCGATGGTGCCTCCCGGCTGGCCGATCTGCAGCGCCTGGAAGCCAACTACAAAGACCAGCACCAGGCCTTCGAAGCGGAGCGCTACCAGAGCTTCCGCCGTAATCTCAATGCCAGCCGCGAAGACAACCGCAACACTCAGTTGATCGGGCTGGCCCTGGGCAGTGTCGCCTTCACCTTGCTCGGATTCATTGCCTTGCGCGTGACACGGGCCATTACCCGCCCGCTGGAAGACGCCGCCCAGGCCGCCGACAGCATCGCCAGCGGTCATTGGGATACCGAGATCCACAGCGACAGCCGTGACGAAACCGGCCACCTGATTCGCGCCATTCGCAAAATGCGAGACGCGCTGAAAACGCGCACCGAGCAACAGCAGCGCGATGAACGTGTCAAAAACCAGTTGGCGGAACTCAATACCCTGATGCGCGGCGAACTGGACGTGGAACAACTGAGCGCCAATCTGCTCGGTTATCTGGTGCCCGTGGTCGGCGCGCAAGTTGGCGCTTTCTACAGCTACGACGCCAACGACAAAAGCCTGGCGATGAGCAGCGCCTACGCGATGCAGCGCCGCAAACACCTGGCCAACCGGTTCGCCTTGGGCGAATCGCTGGTCGGCCAGTGCGCGCTGGAACGCAAGATGATCATTCTCGAGGAAGTGCCGGAGGAATATCTGGTGATCACCTCGGGCACCGGCAAGGCGCCGCCGCGCAATGTGCTGGTGGTGCCGGTGCTGCACGAAGACGAGCTGAAAGGGGTGCTTGAGCTGGGCGCGTTTCAGCCTTTCAGTGAGGGCGACAGCCAGTTTCTGGAGCAGGGCGCCGGATTGATCGGCGTGGCGCTGCACAGCGCTCAGAGTCGTCTGCGGGTGGCCGAGATGCTGGAACGCACCCAGCAACAGGCGCAGTTGCTGAGCCGCCAGAAAGAAGAGATGGCCCAGGTCAATAAGGATCTTGAAGAACAGGCCATGGAGTTGTCCGCGTCCGAATCCCGGCTGCAACAGCAGCAGGAGGAGTTGCGGGCGATCAACGAGGAGTTGGAGTCCCAGACCCAGGCCCTGCGCGCCTCCGAGGAATCGCTGCAGGCTCAGCAGGAAGAACTGCGGGTCACCAACGAGGAGCTGGAGGCGCAGGCCAAGCTGCTGGGCGAGCAAAAAGCGGCGATGGGCACCAAGAACAAGGAACTGGAAATGCTCCACCAGGAGCTGGAAGACAAGCTCAAGGAACTGGAGCTGTCGTCGAAATACAAATCCGAGTTCCTCTCCACCATGTCCCACGAGTTGCGCACGCCGCTCAACTCGATTCTGATCCTCTCCAACGCACTCAGCCAGAACAAGCGCGGCAATCTGCAAGAGAAGCAGATCGAGCATGCCCAGGTGATCCATTCCGCCGGTGCCGATCTGCTCTCCCTGATCAATGACATCCTCGACATTTCCAAAATCGAGGAAGGCAAGATGGACGTGATGACGGACCGCATCGGCCCCGCCGAGCTGGGTGAGCATTTCCGCCGTCATTTCAGCCATGTGGCGGAGAACAGCGGGGTGGTGTTCCAGGTCGAGATTGGCGAGAACATGCCCGAGCATTTCTACACCGACCGGCAACGGCTCGAACAGATCATCAAGAATCTGCTTTCCAATGCGCTCAAGTTCACCGATGAGGGCAGCGTGACGTTGCGCATCGACAGGCCCGGGCCGGAAGAGCGGATCCCCGGACGCCTTCAGCGCGACAGCGCGGTGCGCTTCGCGGTCACCGACACCGGTGTCGGTATTCCTGAACAGAAACAGAAACTGATTTTCGAAGCGTTCCAGCAGGCCGATGGCACCACCAGTCGCAAGTACGGCGGCACCGGTCTGGGCCTGACCATTTCCCGGGAGCTGGCGCGCCTGCTGGGCGGCGAGATCGGCCTGTTCAGCGCCGGCAGCGGACACGGCTCCACCTTTATGCTCTATCTGCCCGAGGGCAGTGCCGACGACCTGGAAGCGGCGCCCGGCGCGGCCCCCGATACCGATGTTGGCGCCAACGCCGAAGCGCACACCGCCTCGACCCGGCCGAGCGCCGACGCGGAGCCGGACGACGGTTTCGTGGTGCGCGAAAAAACCGTGCTGGTGGTGGAAGACGATCAGGCGTTCGCCAAGGTTCTGGTCGACCTGGCCGCCGACTACGGTCTGGAGAGCCATGTCTGCAGCGACGGCGAGAGCGGCCTGGAGTACGCGCGCCGGCATCGCCCCAGCGCCATTATCCTGGACATCGGCCTGCCGGGTATTGATGGCTGGGAGGTAATGGAGCGGCTTAAGGCCGATGCCCGTACCCAGGATATCCCGGTGCACTTTTTGTCCGGTCGCGATGAACGCAAGAAAGCACTGGATCTGGGCGCGATTGATTTCCTCACCAAGCCGGTCAATCCGGAGCAGATCCTGCATGCCTTTTCCAAGATCGAAACCGCCATCGAGAAAAACGTGCGGCGGCTGCTGGTGGTGGAAGACAGCGAAGCCCAGCATGAGAGCATCCGCGAACTGTTCGACCAGAAAGGCGTGGCGATCACCGCCGTCACCAGCGGCGGCGAAGCGTTGGCGGCGCTGGGCGAGACCGTCTATGACTGCATGATCCTGGATCTGACGCTGCCCGATATGAGCGGCTTCGAACTGCTCGAACGGCTGCACGCCAACGAGGACTACGACGCGGTACCGGTGGTGATCTATACCGGCAAGGACCTCAGCCGTGACGAGGAAGCGCGCCTGCGAAAATACGCCGACCGCATCATTCTGAAGACCGAGCGCTCCCACGAACGGTTGCTGAACGAAGCCTCGCTGTTTCTGCACTGGCTGGAATCGACCTTGCCGTCGCATCGCCGTGAGCGTCCGGAGCTGATCGAGCAGCGCGACGACATCTTCGAAGGCAAACGCCTGCTGCTGGTGGACGATGACATGCGTAATATCTATGCGCTCTCGGCCCAGCTGGAAGAACTGGGTTTCAATATCGACATCGCCAACAACGGCCGTGAGGCGGTCGATACGCTGGAGCATACTCCTGACTACGACATCGTGTTGATGGACATCATGATGCCGGAAATGGACGGCTACGAAGCGATGGGGCGGATTCGCCAACAACCGCGCTTCACCGGTTTGCCGATTCTCGCGTTGACCGCGAAAGCGATGAAGGACGACCGCGCCAAATGCCTGGAAGCCGGCGCCAACGACTACTGTTCAAAGCCCATCGACATGAGCAGGCTGACCTCGCTGATGCGGGTCTGGCTGCATAAATAGGAAGGCCGATGAACTCCGAGCAAACGATCAGCGACGATCAGGTGAACCTGGAGGACATCGAAATCCGTCTGCTGCTGGAGGCGATCTACCAGCGCTATGGCTACGACTTCCGTGGCTACAGCCAGGCGTCCATGCGCCGCCGGGTGCTGCACCGCCTGTCGATGTCCGGATTGCCCTCGGTGCTGAGAATGACCGAGCACGTTTTGCGTGACCGCCAGTTCTTCGTCACCCTGCTCAACGACCTCACCATCAACGTCACTGAAATGTACCGCGATCCGGAGTTCTATCGCGCGTTTCGCAATGAGGTGGTGCCGATCCTGAAAACGTTTCCGTTTATCAAGATCTGGCATGCCGGTTGCGCCACCGGTGAGGAGATTTACTCCATGGCGATTCTGCTCGAAGAAGAACAGCTTTATGAGCGCGCCATGATTTACGCCACCGATATCGATAAAAACGTACTCACGGCGGCCAAGAAGGGCATTTATTCGATCCATGCGTTTAAACAATACGCGGACAACTACCGCCGCGCCGGTGGCCGCCACTCACTCAGTGATTACACCACCGCGCGCTATGACAGCGTGATCATGGATCAGCGTCTGAAACGCAATATCGTGTTCGCCGATCATGACCTGGCCACCGATCAGGTGTTTGGCGAAATGCATGTGATACTCTGCCGCAACGTTTTGATTTACTTCGATCGGCAGTTGCAGGGCAGAGTGATTCAATTGTTTTCGGAGAGCCTGGATATGGGCGGCTTTCTCTGCCTTGGCACGAAAGAGAGCCTGCGCTTTAGTGGCAATGAAGAGGCTTTCGAGGTGGTCAACAAGCCACTGCGGATATTCCGAAAGACACAATTACACCGGACTTGACGATCCGCGCGCGGATCGCCGGGTCGTTCACTGAACATTGAGAAGATCATGATCGAGCAGAAACTGTTGTTGGTCGACGACCAGCCCGCCAATCTGGTCTCCCTGGAAGCGATTCTGGAAGATCAGGGCCGTGTATTGCTAAAAGCCGAATCCGGCCAGGATGCCCTTAAGATTCTGCTCAAGGAGGACATCTCGCTGGTGCTGCTGGATGTGCAGATGCCTGGCATGGACGGCTTCGAAGTGGCGGAATTGATGCGCCAGCGCAACGACACCAAGACCATTCCGATTATTTTCGTCACCGCCATCAGCAAGGAAAAAAAATACGTGTTCCGGGGCTATCAGGCCGGCGCGGTGGATTATCTTTTCAAGCCGCTGGACCCGCTGATTCTCAAGAGCAAGGTGAATTTCTTCCTGGAGCTGGACCGGCAGCGCCGCGATCTGCAGGCCAAGCTGAAAGAAGCCCAGGCGCACCGTGCCGCCTACGAGGCGGAGAAGCGCAATCGACAGAACGGTGGCTGATGCGCAGCGGCGCCATGGTGACGCGCATGGAAGCGGTGGTAATGGGGGCATCCTGGGGCGGGCTGAATGCCTACTCACGGATTCTGACCAGCTTGCCGGCGCACTTTCCCGCCGCTGTGCTGTTGGTGCAACACCAGAACGCCAGCGCCGATAATCGCCTGGCCTGGTTGTTGCGTCGCTATTGCCGATTGCCGGTGATCTCGCCACGGGACAAAGAGCCGATTCGGGCCGGTCACGTCTACGTGGCACCGCCGGGCTACCACATGCTGGTGGACCGTGACCGGACGGTCGCCTTGTCTATGTCCCGACCGGTGCATTTTTCGCGCCCGTCGATTGATGAATTGTTTTTTTCCGCCGGCCACATCTATGGGGGAAATGTGATAGGCGTGGTGTTGACCGGGGCCAATGAAGATGGCGCCGAAGGCCTGGACTATATTCGCCGCCGGGGCGGCATGACCCTGGCGCAGTCGCCGGCCAGCAGTGAAGCGCCGGCAATGCCCGAAGCGGCCATTGCCAAAGGCGCGGTGCGAGAAACGCTCGATCTGGAACGGATCGGCCCGTATCTGGCTGGCGCGCTGCCATAAAGATTGTGAACGGGCTCTTTTTGGGTTGTGAGATGAAGAAACAGAACATCCTGGTCGTTGATGACCGCCGGGAGAACCTGATCGCCATGGAGGCGTTGCTGGACGCCGATGACCGCAACCTGGTGATGGCGCAAACCGGCAATGAGGCCCTGGCCCTGGCCCTCAAGCACGATTTCGCGCTGGTGCTGCTGGACGTGCAGATGCCGGATATGGACGGTTTCGAGGTCGCCACCCTGATGCGCCGCAACCGTAAGACCCGCCATCTCCCGATCATTTTCGTGACCGCGCTCTCCAAAGAGGGCAAATATGTTTCCCAGGGCTATCGCAATGGTGCGGTGGACTATCTTTTCAAGCCCGTGGATGAACAGATCCTGGACGCCAAGGTCAATGTATTTCTGGAGCTGGACCGTCAGCGTCGGAAGTTGGAACAGGCGGTGGTGCAGATGAAGCGCCTCAAGGACGAAAACGAGCGCTTGCTGCACGCCCTCGGTGACGCCGTGATCGGCGTCGATGCCGGCGGGCGGATCACCTTCTGCAACGACGCCGCCGGCGCCTTGTTGGATGTGGACCGCGAGGCTCTGTTGGGTGAACCGGTGGCGCCCTTGTTGCTCAATGAGCCAGGACTGCCGCTGACGGCGGACGCCGCTGAGAGTGCATGGCGGCACAGCGAGGTGTTTGGTCGCTGCTCCAAGGGCGGTGATTGGCAAGCGCAACTGGCGGCAACGCCGGGAGCGGGCGGCGAGGCGGTGCCGCTGAGCGTGCGCGCGAGCCCGGTCAGGCGCGAAAGCGGCGATTTCACCGGCGTGGTGCTGGTGCTGCGCCGGCGCGACTCGCATCCAGCCGGTGAGCCGCGCGATGAGCGCCGCCGTGAACCGCGCAAGCGCCTGTTTCGCGAACTGGTGGTGTTCGACCGCGACACCGGTGGTAACGTGGGCAGGTTGGAGAATTTGAGCCCGGGGGGCTTCAAGCTGTTGCTGCGTCGCGAGGTGGTACCCGGCCAGCGGTTGCAACTGGGCATGGTGCTGCCCGACCAGATCGGCGGCGTTAACACTCTGAGCTTCAACGCCAGGGTGATATGGAGCGAGGCCCTGGAAGGGGCGGGCCGGAATGACGTGGACCAATACCACGCCGGCTTCCAGTTTCTGGATCTCTCCGATAGCAACAGCGAGATTGTCGGAACTCTGATGGACAGGTACTGAGATGAACGAAGCGGAAGCGATCATTGAGCAAAGCGAACTGCCCGTGGACAACGGCGGGCCGCTGTTACTGCCCTACGGGTTTGCCCGGCGGTTCGGTGTATTGCTGCGGGAAAAAGACGGCCGGCATGAGCTTTGCTGCCGCCAGGACGTGTCGTTGCCGGCTCTGGGCGAGGTGCAACGCTGGTTGGGCGGTCTGCCGCCGCTGGTGACGATGGACGATGGCACTTTCAGCACCACCATGGCGCTCACCTATGAGCAGCAGCGGGGGGCCGCCGCCGAGGCGGCGGACAATCTGGAAGGCCTGGACCTGGCCAGCCTGGCCGATTCCCTGCCGGAGACCTCCGATCTGCTCGAGCAGGAAGACGACGCGCCGATCATCCGCCTGATCAACGCCCTGTTCCAGGAGGCGATCCGCGAGGACGCCTCGGACATTCATATTGAAACCTTCGAGCGCCGCCTGGTGGTGCGTATGCGCGTGGACGGCGTGTTGCGCGAAGTGCTCACGCCGAAGCGCGAGCTGGCGCCGCTGCTGGTGTCGCGGATCAAGGTTATGGCGCGGCTCGACATCGCCGAAAAGCGGGTGCCCCAGGATGGCCGCATCTCGCTGCGGCTCGGTGGCCGTGACGTGGACGTGCGGGTGTCGACGATGCCCTCCAGTAATGGCGAGCGGGTGGTGTTGCGCTTGCTGGATAAACAGGCCGGGCGGCTGCAGGTGTCGCACCTGGGCATGGGCGAAGTTTGCGATGCCCACATGCGTGAGCTGATCCACAAACCGCACGGCATTATTCTGGTCACCGGGCCCACCGGCTCGGGGAAAACCACCACTCTGTACGCGTCGCTGACCGAGCTCAACGACGCTTCGCGCAATATCCTCACCGTTGAGGACCCGATCGAATATCAGCTGGAAGGCATTGGCCAGACCCAGGTCAACACCAAGGTGGAAATGACCTTCGCGCGCGGCCTGCGCGCGATTCTCCGCCAGGATCCGGACGTGGTCATGATCGGTGAGATTCGTGACCTGGAGACCGCGGAGATCGCGGTGCAGGCATCGCTCACCGGTCACCTGGTGCTCTCCACCTTGCACACCAACACCGCGGTGGGCGCGGTGACGCGGTTGCAGGACATGGGCATCGAATCGTTTCTGCTGTCCAGCTCGCTGTTGGGCGCGCTGGCCCAGCGGCTGGTGCGGGTGCTCTGCGACGATTGCAAAACGCCTTATCAGCCCAGCGCCGGTGAACGCGAAATCATTGGCCTGGCGCCGGACCAGGAGGTCACCCTGTTCCGTCCAACGGGTTGTGAGCACTGCAATCAGCAGGGCTATCGCGGCCGTACCGGCATCTATGAGCTGGTGATTATCGATGACACCATGCGCCAGTTAATTCACGACCGCGCCGGCGAGCTGCAGCTCACCCGTCATGCGCGCACCCTGACGCCGAGTATCCGCGAAGACGGCTGGCGCAAGGTGCTCTCCGGCGCCACCACCATTGAAGAAGTATTACGGGTCACCCGGGAAGACTGACCGGGGACACGGCGCGGCCGTCGGATCGGGTGGAAAACCCGGACGACGCCGCGCTGTTTCGTGGCCGCCACCGGCCGGCCACCGTGCAAGGAGGGATGTGGGTGAACTCAGAAGTAATGACGATGGCGGGCGGACACTGACATGCCGGCTTTCGAATTCCGATCCCTGGACCACAGGGGCAAGGTTAAACGCGGCACCACCGAGGCGGACAGCGCCCGCCAGGTGCGCCAGCAATTGCGCGCCAAGGGCTGGGTGCCGCTGGAAGTGTCCGAAGCCCGTGACCGTCACACTGGTGGGGGGTTCAGTGCGCGTTTTTCCGGCTCCGGCAAGCTCAAGGGTGGCGAACAGGCGCTGATTACCCGGCAAATGGCGACGCTGCTGAAATCCGGTCTGCCGGTGGAGCAGGCGCTTGGCGCCGTCGCCAAACAGGCGGGCAATCCCCGCGTTGAACGCATCGTGATGGCGGTGCGCGCCAAGGTGCTGGAGGGCTTCAGCCTGGCCAAGGCCCTGACCGAATACCCGCGCGCCTTTCCCGAAATGTACCGGGCCACGGTGGCGGCCGGCGAGCAGAGCGGCCATCTTGAACAGGTGCTCGAACAGCTCGCCGATTATCTGGAAACCCGTGACGACACCGGCCGAACGGTCAGTCAGGCGATGATCTACCCCGCTTTTATCATGGTATTTTCGGTGCTGATCATCGGTTTTTTGATGGCCTTCGTGGTGCCCAAGATGGTGGCGGTGTTCGCCAATCGCGAGCAGGCTCTGCCGTTCGTCACGGTGGCGGTGATCGCGCTCAGTGATTTCGTGCGTGCCTGGGGCTGGCTGGTGGCGCTGATCGTGATTGGCGCGATCTTCGCCTTCGCCAGGGCGATGCGCGACGACGGCTTCCGCATGCGGGTGCATCGCCGGTTGGCCACGCTGCCGTTGATCGGCACCATGATGCGCGCCTCGGACAGCGCCCGCCTGGCGAGCACCATGAGTATTCTCGGCCGCTCCGGCGTGCCGCTGGTGGACGCGCTGTTCATTGCCTCCCAGGTAGTGGGCAACCTGGCGATTCGCGAGGCGGTGCAGAACGCGGCGGCGCGGGTGCGCGAGGGCGGCAATCTGAGCCGCGCCCTGGATAAAAGCGGTTACTTTCCGCCCATGCTGGTGCAGATGATCGCCAGTGGCGAAACCAGCGGCGAGCTCGACAACATGCTCAGCCGGGCGGCGGACTATCAAGAGCGCGAACTCAACAGCACGATCCAGACCATGGTCGGGCTGCTGGGCCCGATGATGCTGCTGATGATGGCCGGGTTCGTGATTCTTATCGTGCTGGCGGTGATGTTGCCGATCATGCAGATGAACAATTTCATGGCGGGGTAGGGTAGTGTCTCCGGGTTGCCCGGCGACCGGCAGTCCCTGACAGGGAAGTGGTTTTACACAAAACGAGAAAGGTGAAACATGAAAACGATGCAACGCGCCCAGGGTGGTTTCACGCTCCTGGAGATCATGGTGGTGGTGGCGATTATCGGCCTGTTGGCGGCGATGATCGTGCCCAATGTGATCGGCCAGGGCGAGCAGGCCAAAGTGGACATCGCCAAGACCAATATGTCACGGGTGGTTCAGCAGTTGGACATGTACAAGTTCAACAATGGCCGCTACCCGACCACCGAAGAAGGCCTTAATGGTCTGGTCGAGCGTCCCGCCTCGGCGAAGAAATGGCCGGAAGGCGGTTACCTGCCCAGCGTGCCGGAAGATCCCTGGGGCAACCCCTATGTATACATCAGCCCCGGTGTGGACGGCCCCTACGATCTCTACTCGCTGGGCGCGGATGGCGCCGAAGGTGGCGACGGCACCGACGCGGACATCAGCTGGCGCGATAACGGCAAATAGCCACGCTGATGACGTTTGTGCGCGGTGAAATCGGGCGCCTCCACGCGGAGCGCGGCCAGCGCGGCTTTACCCTGGTTGAAATACTGGTGGTGGTCGGGCTGATTGCCATGTTGTCACTGGCGGTGCTGGTGGTGCCCGTGTGGGTGGACGACTCCCGTCAGTTGGACGGCGAGGTCGCCCAGCTTTCCGACACGCTGACCATGCTCAGTGAAGAGAGTCTGTTCTCCGGCAAGCTGATGGCGTTACGCATCAAGGACACCGGCTGGACGCCGCTGGTCTACGACGTGGGCGCCCGCAAGTTCGTGCCGGCCCAGGGCAACGGGCTGCAGGCCCGCGAGCTGCCGGAAAGCCTGGAGCTGAGCTGGCAACTTGACGAACCCGAGACCGACGACGAAGAAGACGACGTGACGCTGGCGCAGATGGCCGAACGGCTGGTCAATCAGAACCCGTTCGGCGACAGCGAGCGCGGCATGTTCGACGACGCCCCCAAAGAGACTCCCGAGCAGCGCCGGGAGCGCGAGAGCCAGGAACAAGAAAATAAAATCCTGCCGCAGGTGTTCTTTTTCCCCAGTGGCGAGACCACCGGGATTACCTTTACGGTGCGCTCGCGCAATGACGTCGATCTGGAGGCACGCCGCCAGCTGACGGTGCTGGGCCGGGTCCGTGATCCGGACCACGACGAAGAACAGGAGAAGCTGACCGCCCAGGACCGGAAAAAGAACCGGGATGACGACGACAGTCTGATCGACGGTGACTTTCTGGGTGGCGACGAATGAGCGCGGCGGCGCGCCAGGGTGGCTTCACCCTGATCGAGGTGATGCTGGCGGTGGCGGTGCTGGCCCTGGCAATGGTCGCTCTCGGCCAGACGCTCGGCGCCAGCGCGGTGGCTTACCGCAATATCGATGACACCCGCCGGGCCTATCTGGTGGCCGCCGACAAACTGGTGGAAATGCAGGTCTACCAGCAATGGCCGAACACCGGCAGCAACGACGAAGTGGTGACGCGCGGCGAGCAGGAGTGGTGGATCGAAACCAAGATCAGCGCCGGTCCCTACCCGGACACCCGGCGCGTTGACATCGACGTCGGCCCGGTGATCGACGACGACCACAAGCCACTGGCCTACAGCCTGGCGAGCCTGATCGGCAAGCCGGCGGAAGACACCGGCCGCGCCGCCGGCAGTGGCGGCAACGGCACGCCGGCCGGCAATGAGGATCTGACGGGGGGATGATGCGCCAGCGCGGTTTCACATTGTTGGAAGTGCTGGTCACGGTGGCCATCTTCGCCATGATGTACATGGTGGCGGTGCAATTCATCAGCGGCGCCCTGGAGAGCCGCGACCAGCTCAACGAAGGCGCCACCGAGCTGGAGAGTGCCCAGCGCGCGGTCACCTTCCTGACCCTGGATTTCGAGCAGATGATCTCCCGCCCGGTGCGCGACCCCTATGGCGATCCGCAACCGGCCATCTATGGTCGTGACGATTTCGTCGAGTTCACCCGGCTGGGCTGGTCCAACCCGTTCCAATTGCGCCGCCGCAGCGAAATGCAGCGCGTGATGTACGCCTACGAGGACGACAAGCTCTATCGTCGTTACTGGCCGGTACTGGACACCAACGTGGCCACCGAATACCAGGAAGAGGTGCTGCTGGAGAACGTCAAGCACTTCACCGTGCGTTATCTGGATCGCGACCTGGACGGCCAGTGGCTATGGCGGGAGTTCTGGCCGGACCCGGCGCTGGCCGGCCAGCCGGTGTGGCAGCAGCGGTTGCCCAAGAGCATCGAGGTGGACATTGAGCTGGACAACGGAGAGCGGCTGCACCGCTATTTCCGCACGGTGTTGAACCCATGGGCCTCTTGATGAAACCCGCTGCGCACTCAATGAAACCCGCTGCGCGCTTAATGAAACCCGCCTCGCGTCGCCGCCAGCAGGGCATGGCGCTGGTGATCGTGCTGATGCTGTTCGCGATTCTGGCGGCGGTGGCCACCGAAGTGATGTTCCGCCAGGACCGCTTTCGCACCCGCACCGAAAACCTGCTGGATTGGGACAAGCGCTATCAATACGCGATGGCGGTGGAGGTGGTGGCGATTCAGGGCCTGATCGACGACCTGGAAGACGACAACCTCAACAACGCCATGGTGGACGACTGCTCCCAGGAGCAGTGGGCGGTGGCGTTGCCCGCCACCCCCTACGAGGACGCCATTCTCAGCGCCAGCGTTCAGGATCTGCAGGGTCGTTTCAACCTCAACTGGTTGGTGACCGGCAACGGTGCCGGTTTTACCCGTAATGACCAGGCCAAGGAGATGCTCCAGCGCCTGCTTGAACAAACCCTGCCAGACCCCTCCAAAGCGTCATTGCTGGCCAATGAAATGGCCGACTGGATCGACAGCAACAACATCGTTGATTCGGTGGAAGGCGCGGAGGACGCGGAATACCGCAGCCGCCGTACCCCGAATATGCCGGTCGCCCATGAAAGCGAGCTGCGCGCGCTGCGCGATTTCACCGCCGCCGATCTGTTTCCAGACCCGGCCCTGTGGGGGCTGTTCTCGGCGCTGCCGTCGGACACCACTTTGAACCTCAACACTGCCCCGAAAGCGGTATTGGCGGCGGTGTTGGGCACCGATGGCGCCGCCGACGCGGTGATCGCCCTGCGCCAGGAGGAGCCGATCAGCGACGTCAATGCGATCATGCAGCAGGAGCCGTTCAACTCCATGGAGGCGGAACAGAAACAGGCGATCAGCGAGCGCCTGGGGGTCGCCAGCGAGTACTTTCAGGTGATGGTCGACGTGGAAGTGAGCGGCAACACCAGCCGCCTGGTGACCCGCGTGAAACGGGCATCCAGCGGCGGCGCCGATGGCACCCAGGTGTTCAGCCGCCAGGTGAAACCGCTGCTGGCTCCCCTCGAACCCGCCTGCAACCCCTTTTACAATGTGGAAAATGATAATAATGTGCTGGAAGGCTTGCCCGGCGCGTCATAGCGTTCCAGGCGAACCGCGCCGCTTCGGGTTGCGGGCGGCACAGCGGCTTGCGATGAAACAACAACAGACCCTGATAAAGGACTGAAATTTTGGCCGATACCGCTTTGATTTATCTGGCCCCGGGGGCATTCAAGGAAACGCTGGCCGAGGCCGGCGTGCTGTTGCAAACCGGCGCCGGGCAGACGCCCCGGGAAATGACGCTAAGCGAAGCGCTGGCGGCGGTTCACGGGGGCACCGTCAGTGTGGTGCTGACCAGCACGGAAGCATTGCTCACCGGCGTCACCCTGTCGCGCAAGCAGGCCCGCCACCTGCAGCGGGTGCTGCCTTTTCTGCTCGAGGAGCAGTTATTGGAAGCGCCGGAGAGCCTGTGGTTCGCCGCCGGCAAAAGCGACCACGGGCGTTACCCGGTGGCGGTGGTTGGCCGGGCGCCGCTGGAGGGGTTGCTGATGCTGTGCCGGGAACACCAGGTGCGGCCCTTGACCCTGAAAGCGGACGCCGATCTGCTGCAGGCGGACGCGCCGCTGATCATCGGCGTGGACCGCTGGGGCGCGATGATCCTGGATCGTGAGCAGGCGCTGGTGGCCGACGCCGCCCAGCGCGACGCGCTGATGGCCCTGCGCGGCGGTGAACAGGAACCGGCGGCGGAGGAATTCACCCACCTCGAGGACGCCCTGTCCCTGTGTGAGCGCCTGCGCGCGGCGCTGGCCGCCGGCCAGGGCGTGGAAATGCTGCAAGGCCCGTATGTGCAGCGTCAGAATCAGAAAACCGGACCGTCGCCCTGGGCGCCCTGGAAACCGGTGATCGGGCTGGCGGCGGCGGTGTTCGTGCTCGCTCTGGTGGCGGTATGGACCCAGCAATGGCGCTATAACCAGGCCGCCGATCAGAGCTTCGCCGAGGCCGCCAAATTGTACCAGACACTGTTCCCCGGCGATCGCGCCACCGCCGGCCTGCGCCGCCAGTTCGAAGCGCGTCTGGCGCGGCTTTCCAGCGGCGGTGGTGAAACCGGTGGCGCGCTGTTCGCACTGCTGCCGGCGGTGGCGAGCACACTCAACGCCAGCGAGGTGGAACCCAAGCGACTGCAATTCGATCAGCGCGACGGCAGCCTGCTGCTGGACCTGGGTGCCAAGGAATACAGCCAGCTCGAGAAGCTGCAAACGGCGCTGCGCGAAAAGGGCGTTAACGCGACCATCGCCAATTACCGCAATGGCGCCAGTGGCGTCACCGCGCGAGTCAAGGTGGAGCAGGCGGGATGAACAAGCAGATTGAAGAGACACGGCTGAAGCTGCGCAAGCAAATGGCGCCGGCGATCAGTTGGTATCAACAGCGCGAACCTCGTGAGCAGCGTACCCTGCAGTTGCTGGCGGTATTGATTGGCGCGGCGCTGATCTACTGGCTGATCTGGCAGCCCAGCTGGCAGGCCCGCCAGGACGCCCGGCAACGTTATCTGGCCAATCAGGAAACCCTGAGCTGGATCGAAAACAACGCGCCGGCGGTGCGCGCGGCACGCGGCGGCGACAAAAACGTCAGCGATACCCTGGGCGCGAACTGGGTTAGCGAGATCAGTGGCTCGGTGCAGACCTACGGTTTAACGCTGCGTGGCTTTACCCCCAATGGCGACCGCTCGGTGCGCATTCAGATGGAAGATCAGCCGGCCAGCCAGATGCTGCTGTGGTTGCATTCACTGGAGCAGCAGGGCGTGGCGCTGGATACGCTGGAGATGAGCGCCGGCAATCAGCCCGGCACCGCTTCGCTGCGCGCCTCTTTGTCCCGTTGACGGCGGCGCGCTCGAAACCAAAGCCGCCGGCCGGCGCGCTGGCGTTGCCGTTGTGGCTGGGCTACGCGGCGTGCGTATTGGTGCTGGCGCTGGGGCTGGCCTGGAGCGTCTGCGCGCAATTCGATTACGGTTATCGATTCTGGTACCAAACGCTGCACATCGAGCAGCATATCGACCGCTATGCGCCGCAGAACCGCTATCACCGGCCGGACCTGGAACGCCTCTCGCCACGGCAGCACCAGGCGCTGTTTCATCGCATTCGCGTGGCCGTGCACAACGGCGGCGAGGGCCTGGAGCAGATTGATTATCGCAACCGCTATGGGCGCCCCCTGCCGCTTTTGCGCGACGCCGAAGTGCGGCACCTGCGCGATGTGGCCAACCTGATTGATGTCGGCCGCTGGCTGATGCTGGCCGCCGCTGTGCTGGCGCTGACCTGCGCCTGGCTGCTGCGCCGGCGGGTGCTGCCGGGCTGGGGCGCGCGCCTGGCCGCCACCGCGCTGCCGCTGGCGGCGCTGGCGTTGTGGCTGCTGGTGGCCGGCCCCACGGCGGTGTTTTACCAATTCCATATCTGGCTGTTTCCCGCCGACCATGAATGGTTCTTTTATTGGCAGGATTCGTTGATGAGCACCTTGATGAAAGCGCCGGTGCTGTTTGGCGGTATCGCCGCCATGATCGGCGCCGGCGCCGCGTTGCTGGCGCCCCTGCTTTATTTCGGCGTCCTGGCAATGGCGCGCCGCCTCGATCGTTAACCGGAGCGAACTGATGCAACGACTGGCCGCCGACCCCCACGGCGACGAGAACGTGCAACGCTGGGCCGCCGCCGGCTTGCCGGTGCCGCCGAGTTGGCGGATTGGCGCCGAAAGCCTGCGCGGGCTGAGTCGCGATCAACTGGTGGCGGCCCTGGGTGCTTTGCCTGAATGGCGAGAAGGCGATCGTTACTGGGTGCTCCATCAAGGCAGCATGAACCCGGATTCACAACGGGAAAGCCTGGCCAACCTGGATTCCGATGAGGCGCTGGCGACGGCGTTGTGGTCGATGTTCAACCGCGATCCCGCGCCGCCGAGGGTGGTGATTCAGGCGCTGCCGCGCCAGCGCGCCGCCGGCGTTTTGTTCACCCGCCATCCGTTACGCCAGGACCTGGCTCACATGGTGGTGGAGGGTGTGTTGGACGGCGAACAGGCCCGACAGCGGCTGATCTTTGACGAGCGCGGCGCGTTGGTCTACGACGGTGACGGGCAACGGCCGGCACTCAATGAAGTGGTGCCTGAGGCGCAATTGCTGGCCCTGGGCAGCCAGTTACGGCACGGCTTCGAGCGGCCCCAGGCTGGCGAATGGGTTCACGATGGCGAGCAACTGTGGCTGCTGCAGACACTGCCGGTGGGCTCGCTGCCGGTGCCCCAGGAAGTCTGGACGCGCCGCGCGGCCGCGACCCTGTTCAATCAGGCGGTGTCGCCGCTGTGGTACACCCTGGCCGGGCGCTGGATGAAGACCGGTTTCTGGCAGGAGCTGGTGGCGCGCCAGGGCTGGCGCGATCTTGAGAAAATCGAGCCGTACCGCCGTCAACAAAGTCACCTGTACACCAACAGCGAGTTTTTTCGCCGCCTGTTGCCAACGCACCCGGGTCTGCTGCGCCGGGTGCCGCCGGCCTGGCAACCGCTGGAGAATCAAGTCAGCGCGTCGCGTCCAGGGCGCTGGAGTCAGTGGCGGCGGGGCCGGCGACTGGGCACCCTGGGCCGGCGTGTGCGTCGCTGGCGCCTTGACGGCAGCGACCGCGAGCGACTCTGGCGGGCGTTGATGGCCCTGGATCAGCTGGGCGAGCGGCTGGCAGCCGAGGAAGGGGCCTTGGTTTATCTCGATCTGCCCGACCTGGCTTGTGGTAGGGAGCGGCCGCTGCCGCTGAGGTCGCTGCTCACCGACCAGGAGACGCAGGCGCTGGAGGCGGTGCTGAACGATAACGTGGCGGCCCTGGCGAACAGCGATCTGCGCCCTGGCGCCGACCCGGTGCATGCCCCGCTGAAAGACAGGCCGGCACAATGGGGCAGCTTGCGGGCCCCACTGAGCGCACGCCGCCTGGCGCCGCCCATCAGCGAGCCGGCGGTCGCCACGCTGGCCCTGGCGCGCCAGGCCCGGCAGTTACGTTACCAGCTTGGCGGCCATGCCCGGCACGTGCTGGTGTCGATGGCGGCGGTGCTGGTGGAGGCACGGCTGCTGGCCAATGTGGACGACATTCACTTTCTCTATTTCGACGAACTCTGGCCATTGTGGATGCAACGCCGTGTGCCGGAGTCCGCCAGCGGCGAGGTGATCGGCCAGCGCAAACTTCGTTATCTGGAAGACGCCTTATCCGGCGCACCGGATTGGAAGATGGACCGCATCGGTTTCGGCTTCGGCGGCGGTGAACGGCCCAGCCCGCTGTTGCGTGGCCGGACGTTGGTGCCGGGGCGGGTCAGTGGGCCGGTGCGGCGGGTGTGCAGCGCCTGGGCACTGAACCGGCTGCAGGCCGGGGAGATCCTGGTGATCGACCAGGCGGACCCGAGCTGGGTGCCCTGGCTGGCCCAAGCGGGCGCGTTGGTGATCGCCGAGCAAGACCCCGCCAACGCCGCCGCCAGCCTGGCGGTGGCCTGCGGCATCCCGGCGATCTGGGGCGTTGGCGACATCATGCACAGCGTCGTGGATGGGCAGACCGCCACCCTGGATGGCGAGCGCGGCAGTATAGAGGTTGGGAGCGGTGAACAGGATGAAGGGGACCGGGCGGGGCCGTGCAAAAGCAGAGGCCCCGCTTTGTAGGTAGCGGCCGCAAGCTACAAGCCGCAAGCGACAAGGACAACCACGCAGTCGTCTTTTTGCAGCTTGCAGCTTGCAGCTTGCAGCTTGCAGCTTGTAGCTTGTAGCTATCTATGTTGCTCAGTCTTCGATGTACCCCAGCAAATGCGGCACCATCTTTTCGATCTCTTTACGGCGCATGCCTTTGCGGCCGGCGTAGTCGTCCATCTGGTCGCGGCCCAGTTTGCCGGTGCCGAAGTAGCGCGATTCCGGGTGCGAGAAATACCAGCCGGACACCGCCGCCGCCGGCAGCATGGCGTAGGATTCGGTGAGCGTCATGCCGGCGTTCTTTTCCGGTTCCAGCAACTCCCAGAGCAACGCTTTTTCGGTGTGATCCGGGCAGGCCGGGTAGCCGGGAGCGGGGCGGATGCCTCGGTATTTTTCCGAAATCATCTCGTCGTTGCTCAGGGCTTCATCGCTGTCGTAGCCCCAGAACTCCTTGCGTACCCGCTCGTGCAGGCGTTCCGCGAAGGCTTCGGCGAGACGGTCGGCGAGCGCCTTGATCATGATCGATGAATAATCATCGTGGTCCGCCTCGAAACGGGCCACATGTTCATCAATGCCGATACCGCTGGTCACCGCGAAGCCGCCCAGCCAATCGGTCTTGCCGCTCTCCGCCGGCGCGATAAAATCACTGAGGCAATAGTCCGGCTTGGTCGGGTTCTTGGTGCGGTCGAGTTGCTGACGCAGGTGATGCAGGGTCATGAACGGCTGATCGTCACCGGGCTGGCGGTAGAGATGGATGTCGTCCATGTCCGAGTGCGCCGGCCAGAAGCCGATCACGCCGCGCGCGGTCAGCCATTTTTCGTCGACGATCTTTTTCAGCATGGCCAGCGCATCGTGGTAGAGCTTGGTGGCTTCCACACCGACCACCTTGTCTTCAAGAATGCGCGGGAATTTCCCCGCCAGCTCCCAGGACTGGAAGAACGGCGTCCAGTCGATGCGCTCAACCAGTTCGTCCAGCGGATAGTCGTCGAATACCTTGATGCCCTTTACGACAGGTTCGGGTGGTGTGTAGCCGGCCCAGTCCGGCTGAAAGCGGTGCTCGCGGGCGCTGTCGATACTGGCCAGGGATCGATCCACCTGCTGCTGACGCCGGCGCACCCGCAGGTCTTCGTAGGTGCTTTTGATGCCGGCGACATAATCGGGCCGGTGCTCCTTGGACAACAGCTTGGAGGCAACGCCCACCGCCCGCGATGCATCGGCGACATGGATCACGGCATTGCGGTAACTCGGATCGATCTTCACCGCGGTATGAATGCGGCTGGTGGTGGCGCCGCCAATCATCAGCGGCAAGTCCATCTCAAGCCGCTCCATTTCACTGGCCACGTGTACCATTTCGTCCAGTGACGGCGTGATCAGACCGGACAGGCCGATGATGTCCACCCGTTCGCTTTTCGCGGTTTCCAGAATCTTATCGCACGGCACCATCACGCCCAGGTCGATGACCTCGTAGCCGTTGCACTGCAGCACCACGCCGACGATGTTCTTGCCGATGTCGTGCACGTCACCCTTCACGGTGGCCATCAAAATACGGCCATTGGATTCGTCCTGGGTGCCCAGCTCTTCCTTTTCTTTCTCCATGAACGGCAGCAAATAGGCCACCGCCTTTTTCATCACCCGGGCGGATTTCACCACCTGGGGCAGGAACATCTTGCCTTCGCTGAACAGGTCGCCGACCACGTTCATGCCATCCATCAGCGGGCCCTCGATCACGTGCAGGGGCCGCTCGGCGTTCTGCCGGGCCAGTTCGGTGTCGTCTTCGACATGGTCGGCGATGCCCTTGACCAGGGCGTGCTCAAGGCGTTTTTCCACCGGCCAGGAACGCCATTCCAGATCTTCCTTTTTGGCCTCCTTGGCGCCGGAACTCCGGTACTGCTCGGCCAGGTCGAGCAGCCGTTCGGTGCCGTCTTCGCGACGGTTGAGAACCACGTCCTCGACCGCGTCGCGCAGCTCGGCGGGAATGTCCGCGTAGATCGCCAACTGGGTGGGATTGACGATGCCCATGTCCATGCCGTTCTTGATCGCGTAATAAAGAAACACCGCATGGATCGCCTCACGCACCGGGTCGTTGCCGCGGAACGAGAAGCTGACATTGGAGACGCCGCCGGAGATCAGCGCGTGGGGCAGAGTACGTTTGATTTCCGCCACCGCTTCGATGAAGTCCACCGCGTAGTTGTTGTGTTCTTCAATACCGGTGGCGATGGCGAAGATATTGGGGTCGAAAATAATGTCTTCCGGTGGGAACCCCACCTCTTCGGTGAGCAGCTTATAGGCGCGCGTACAGATCGCCACTTTCTGGTCGCGGGTTTCCGCCTGGCCATTTTCGTCAAACGCCATCACCACGGTGGCGGCGCCGTAGCGCCGGATCAATCTGGCCTGATCCAGAAACGCCTGCTCGCCTTCCTTGAGCGAGATTGAGTTGACCACGCCCTTGCCCTGGATGCACTTCAGGCCGGCCTCGATCACCGGCCATTTGGACGAGTCGATCATGATCGGAACCTTGGAAATCTCCGGTTCCGCGGCAACCAGATTCAGGAAGCGCACCATGCACTCCATGGAATCAAGCATGCCCTCGTCCATATTGATGTCGATGATCTGCGCGCCGTTCTCCACTTGATCGCGGGCCACGTCCAGGGCGGTGTCGTAGTCGCCTTCCTTGATCAATCGCAGGAAGCGTTTTGAGCCGGTCACGTTGGTGCGTTCGCCAACGTTCACGAACAGCGATTCCGGGGTGATGTTGCACGGTTCCAGACCGGACAAACGACAATGCACCGGAATCTCCGGCAGTACTCGCGGGGCGCAGTCAGCCACCGCTTCGGCCATCGCGGCAATGTGCTCGGGGGTGGTGCCGCAGCAGCCGCCGATGATGTTCAGGAAGCCGCGCTCGGCCCAGCCACGGATTTCCTTGGCCATGGTGGCGGCGTCGAGATCGTATTCGCCCATCTCGTTGGGCAGGCCGGCGTTGGGGTGCGCGGAGACCGGAAACTCGGAAAGCCGTGACAGCTCTTCCACATAGGGGCGCAGTTCCATCGGCCCGAGCGCGCAGTTCAGACCGATGGAGACCGGCCGGGCGTGGCGCAGGGAGTTGTAGAACGCCTCGGTGGTTTGCCCGGTGAGCGTGCGGCCGGAGGCGTCGGTGATGGTGCCGGAAATCATCATCGGCAGGTCGAGGCCATGTTCGTGGCAATACTGATCGACCGCGAACACCGCTGCCTTGGCGTTGAGCGTGTCGAAAATGGTTTCGATCAGGATCAGGTCGGCGCCGCCTTCCAGCAGGCCGTCCACCGCCACCAGATACGCTTCCACCAGCTGGTCGAAGCGGACATTGCGGAACCCGGGATCGTTGACGTCGGGGCTGATACTGGCGGTGCGGTTGGTGGGGCCGAGCACCCCGGCCACGAAGCGGGGCCGCTCTGGCGTGGCCACGGCGTCGGCGGCGCGGCGGGCGACGCGCGCCGCCGCCACGTTGATCTCGCGGGCCAGATCCTGCATGTCGTAGTCCGCCATGGCGATGGCGGTACTGTTGAAGGAGTTGGTTTCGATGATGTCGGCGCCGGCGAGCAGATAGTCGCGATGCAGTGTTTCGATCATATCCGGCTGAGTCACGCTGAGCAGGTCGTTGTTGCCTTTCAGGTCGCTGGGCCAGTCGGCGTATTGCTCGCCACGATACTGAGCCTCGCTGAGTTTGAGGCGCTGGATCATGGTGCCCATGCCGCCATCGAGAATGACAATGCGTTCTCGGAGCAGGGCGTTGAGCTGTTCACGACGGGAAAGGGACATCGGGGACTCCGTGGATTGGCCGGGCGCGCATTATAGCGGCTGGGACGCCGTTACCCAACGAGACGGTGCTTTCGGGTACACTGCCCGGCGGCAATTTCCAATCAGGCTGTTCTTGACACTGCTGGCCAGCTCCCCGGCTCCAGCGCGGTTGTGCGCATCGATGCGTAGGTGTTGGGCTTGATTTCACCGGCGTGCTGGCGTGTCCACGGACCTGATTGCTGAAAAGACTTCTCTTATCGTCAATTTGGAATAAAAGCAGTAGGAGGTAAGATGCACAAGCAGTGGTTGGCTCTGGCGTGCGGGGTCGCGGTGATGCCCGCGCTGGTTCATGCCCAGGAAGTGGCGGGGAAAAGCACGGATCAGACCGAGAGCGCGGAGGAGCGCGCCTGGGACATCGAACTGGAAGCCGCGTATCTTCTGAAAAGCGGGAACAGCAATTCCGAATCCATCGTCGGCAAGGCCAACGCCACCCACGAAGGGCTTGACTGGCGACAGACCGCCAAGGCCGAAGCGGTCAACACCACCGGTGAAGACGATGACACCGGTGACGACGAGCGCACCGCTGAGCGTTACTATGCGTCCTACCAGCTGGACCGCAAGTTTGATGATAACAATTACCTGTTCAACGTTCTGACCTATCAGAAAGACACTTTTTCCGGCTATCAGTACCAGGCCAGCTACGCGTTCGGTCTTGGCCGCCGCTTTATCGACACCACTGCCCACACCCTGGATCTTGAAGCCGGTCCCGGTTATCGCGTGGAGTGTATCGAGCCGGAGAACTCTTACTTTTCTTGCGATGACAAACAGGAAAGCGCGATTGCTCGTTTTGCTGGCAAGTATCAGTGGGTGATCAATCCCAACGCCACTTTCAAGCAGAACCTGATTTCCGAAGTGGGCGAAGAAAACACCACCCTGCGTTCGGAAACCTCGCTGACCTCGAAGATCAACGATCACTTCGCCATGCGCCTGAGCTACCTGGTGACCCGGGATTCCGAAGTGCCGGCGGGCACCCACAAGACCGACCAGGAAACCACTGTTTCCGTGGTTTATACCTATTAAGGATCGATAAAGGTCTACCGGCCGCCGCGGCGGTGGCCGGCGTTTTCGGCTTTCGGCGGAGAAGGCGGGCACGCTTTCACGCAACACGCAGGCACGCCAAACCCCAATGATGGGACGGCAGTGGGGAACAGAGCGGGCGCGCAGACCGGGGGCGACCAACAAATACGAACAATAAAAAAGCCGACCCGAGGGCCGGCTTTTTTAATTTGGTCGGAGTAGCAGGATTCGAACCTGCGACCCCTACGTCCCGAACGTAGTGCTCTACCAGGCTGAGCTATACTCCGAATGTGCGGGCGTATTCTAGCAGCGAAATTTTAGAATGCCACCGTTTTGCCCGGCTTTTTTGCCGGCCGCCTATATTCTGGCCAATCCCCGCCACGAGAGGCACAATGCGGCCCCCGCTGGTACCCGAAATCGTGATTATTGATGGCCGAGACCCTTTCTCCGTTCGCTCCTCTGACGCTTCGACGCTGGCCCCGCCGCCGTGATGAAACCCTGCGCGCCTGGGACGCCGCCGATCTGTATCTCTGGCGCAGCGGGCAACAGGAGCAACGGGGCCCGGCGACGCTGGTGGTCAATGATCAGTGTGGCGCTCTGTGGTTGTCGGCGTTGGCGAGCGGCCCGGCGTGGAGCGCCGGGGATTCCTGGCTGGCGTGGTGCGCCGCCGAGGCCAACGCCCGGGACAACGGCGTCGAATTGCCGGAGGGCGGCTGGCTGTGGCCCTGGCGGCAACCGCCAGCGTCGGTGGACCAGGTGCTGATGCGGGTGCCCAAAGAGAATGCCTTGCTGGAAGCGCAGCTTGCCTGGCTGGCGACCTCGCTGCCCGCTGGCACACCGATCTGGCTGGCCGGTATGGACAAACATCTGCCGCCGCAACTGGTGCCGCTGATGCAGCGCTATCTGGGCAATGGCCAGGCCGGGCTCGGCTGGAAAAAGGCACGCCGTTTCCAGGCGGTGGCGCCGGGCGGCGCGCTGGCGCGGGCGCCGGAGCCGGCGCGGGTCGCCGTGTCCGAGCGCGGTTGGCGCTTGCAGGCCGGGCCGGGCGTGTTCGGCAGCCAGCATCTGGACATCGGCGCGCGCTTTATGCTCGAGCATCTGCCAACCGGCGTGGCCGGCGACGTGGCGGACCTGGGCTGTGGCAACGGCGTGCTGGGCCTGGCGCTGGCGGCGGACAACCCGGCGGCGCGGGTCACCTTTTGCGACGAATCGGCGTTGGCGGTGGAGAGCGCGCGGGCTAACGCGGAGGCGCTGTTCGGGCCGTCACACCGGCACCGCTTTCATTTGGGCAATGGCCTGGACGGCCGACAAGAACGGTTCGATCTGATTCTATTGAACCCGCCGTTTCACCGTGGCCACGCGGTGGACGAGCAGGTGGCGCGCACCTTGTTTCGGCACGCCCGGCGCCATCTGGCGGCGGGCGGCGAACTGCGGGTGGTGGCCAACCGGCATCTGCGATATCAGCGGCCGCTGGCAAAGCTGTTCGAGCAGGTGGAAGTGATCGCCAGCAACAGCAAATTTCTGATTTACCGCTGCCGCTGAGCGCCGCGCCGGAGCGTGGGGTGGGTGTTCACAGCTCAATGGCGTCGAATGACGTCACTCTGGGGTGGCGGCTGTCGGCGATGGCGCCTTCGCGATCCAGCAGGATGGTGGCCAGGCCCGCCTCCCGGGCCGCGTCCAGCTCCGCTTCGATGTCCGAGAGAAACACGATATCGGCGGCGGCGAGACCGATCGCGGCCTGGATGCGCCGGTAGCTTTCAGGCTCTTGTTTGGCGCCGCTGGTGGTGTCGAAGTAACCGCTGAACAAGGGTGTCAGATCGCCCGCTTCGCTGTAGCCGAAGAACAGTTGCTGGGCGGCAATGGAGCCGGAGGAGTAGACGTACAACTCGTGGCCCTGGTTGTGCCAGTGGCGCAATTGCTGAGCGGCGTCGGGGTAAACGTGAGCCCGGTAATCGCCATTCTCGTAGCCGGCCCGCCAAATCATGCCCTGCAGCGCTTTCAGTGCGGTGATCTTGCGGTCTTCGGCGATCCAGCGGCGCAACAGCGTGGCGGCGGAGTCCGCGTCGGCCAGGGCTTCTCCGCTGTCGGCGCGGGCCGCCTGGATCTGTTCGATCACCTCCGGGGTGTCCCAGTGACGGCGCAGAAACGGTGCCATTTCCTGGTCCGCGTAGGGGAACAGCACTTCCTTGACGAACGAGATGCTGCTGGTGGTGCCTTCGATGTCGGTGAGGATGGCCCGCACGCTCATCGGCTCAGTTCTCCAGCCGGTTGAAACGAAGGGCGATGTCCTCACCGGTGAACTTCGCCACCCAGCCTTCCTCGTTGTTGAACAGGCGAATCGCCACGAAGCGCGGATTGGGGCCCATGTCGAACCAGTGCGGCGTGTTGGCCGGCACCGAGATCAGATCGCCCTTGGTGCACAGCACCTCGTAGACCCGCTCACCGATGTGCAGGGTGAACAGCCCCTGGCCTTCCACGAAGAAGCGCACTTCATCTTCACTATGGCGGTGTTCATCAAGGAATTTGCCTCGCGCCACGGTTTTCTGCGGGTGGTCCGGCGTCATGCTGACCACATCCACGGTCTGGTAGCCGTCTTCGCGTTTCAGGCGCTCGATGTCCTCGCGGTACGCCTCGATCACCTCGTCCTGGCCGGGGTTGTCGCTCAGTTTTGCGTTCGCCTGCCATTGTTCGTAGCGCACGCCGACCTTGGCCAGTTCCTCGGCCATCGCCAGCTTGTCGTTGACGATCAACTCCGGGCTGCCAGGCTCGCCGTCGCGAAAAACCTTCAGGTTGCTCATTGTGGAATCCTCGTTATCGACGTTCGCGCCAGCCGGCCCGGCGGCGCGGTGACTTATAGTCAATGGGCACTCAATGCGCCGGGGGCAACCGGCGCCGATCCAGTTCCACCGCCAGCAGCACTTCCAGGGCTTCCAGCTGACGGTAGCAGGCCGCCATGTCGGCGGCCCAGGTATAAAGGCCATGGCCGCGAATCAGATAGGCGTGGCCGGCTTCGCCCCGGTCCATCGCCTGGTCCACCTGATGGGCCAGGGCGGCGATGTCCTGGGTGTTGTCGAACACCGGAATGGTAAGCCGGGTGTCGTGGGTTTGCACACCATCAAGCGCCTTCAGCAGTTCATAGCCTTCCAGCACCAGGGCATTGTCTGGCCAGTGCATGGTCAGCACCGTGGACGCGTGGCTGTGGGTGTGCAGAACCGCGCCGACCTGATCCAGGCGCCGGTACAGTTGGGTATGCAGAAGGGTCTCGGCGGAAGGCCGGCCCGGGTCGGCCACCGGGTGGCCGTCCAGGTCCACCACCATGATGTCGGTTTCTTGCAACAGCCCTTTGTCGCGCCCGGAACGGGTGATCGCCGCGTGGCCGGCGTTCAGCCGCATGGAGTAATTGCTGCTGGTGGCCGGCGACCAGCCCTGCCGGTACAGACGCTGCCCGGTGGCGGCCAGGGTGCGGGCGGCCTCCCGGAAGGCGCTGGTGGAGTACGGTCTGGATGTCATCTCGCGTTCTCCAGATGGGCCGCCACGCGGTCGCGGTCGGGTCGCTGAATTACCCCGTGCTCGGTGACAATGGCGGAGATCAGCGCGGCCGGAGTAACGTCGAACGCCGGATTGTAGACAGGCACGTCGGCGGGGGCGATGGCCTGCCCGCCCAGTTGGCGCACTTCGTTGCCATCCCGTTCCTCGATGACGATGCCGCCACCATCGGCCATGCGTGGGTCCACGGTGGACAGCGGCGCGGCGACAATAAACGGCAAATCATGGTAACGGGCCAGCACCGCCAGGTTGTAGGTGCCGATTTTGTTGGCGGTGTCGCCGTTGGCGGCGATGCGATCGGCACCGACCACCACCGCGTCCACCTTGCCCTGGGCCATCAGCAGGCCGGCGGCGCTGTCGGCCACCAGGGTGACCGGAATGTTTTCTTGCATCAGTTCCCAACTGGTCAGCCGGGCGCCTTGCAGCCAGGGGCGGGTTTCGCCAGCGATCACGCTGTTGAGCACACCGCCGCGCCAGGCGGCGCGGACAATGCCCAGCGCGGTGCCGTAACCGCCGGTGGCCAGCGCGCCGGTGTTGCAATGGGTATAGACGGTGGCGTTGGCCGGCAGCAGGGCGGCGCCGTACTCACCGAGCCGTTGGTTGGCGGCCTGATCCTCCTGGTGAATGGTCTCCGCTTCGCGGATCAGGCGGTGCGCCAGGGCGTCGCCGCGCAGGTCGGCGGCGCGTTCCCGCAAGCGCGCCAGCGCCCAGAACAGGTTGACCGCCGTGGGCCGGCTGCTGGCGAGTCTCTCCAACGCTGGCGCCAGCCGTTCCAGGCTGGCGCGCTCACCCAGAAGGCGGGCTTCCAGGGCCAGGCCATAGGCCGCGGCGATGCCGATCGCCGGCGCGCCGCGTACCGCCATGTCGCGAATCGCGTCGGCGGCGTCGCTGGCGTTCTGGATGCTTAACCATTCGGTTTGGTGGGGCAGGCGGCGCTGGTCGAGCAGCAGCAGATGATCGTCCAACCAGCGGATGGCGGGGCTGTCAATCGGCATCTGGGGCTCTCTCTTGCTGTTGGATCGGATTCAGGGGCGGGCGATGGTAGCGGCGGCGAATCCAGTTGACCGCGCGCAGCACGCTTCGGCGCCGCATGATAGCGCGTTCCAGGCGGTATTTCCCCGGAAAGGTGCTGACCATCAGGGCGATCAGCAGGGTCAACAAACCCTGGCCGGGCAACACCAGCATCAGAATGCCGGCCACCAGCAACAGCACCGCCAGCGCGTTGCGCAGCGCCCACACCAGCCACGCCAGCGGTCCGCGCAGCCCGGTGGGGCGGCGGCGCCTGTTGAAGTAGTCCTGGGGCATGCGCACCACCATCCACGGTATCGCCAAGGTGGAGACAATCGCCATCACCACGCCGGTGAGCGTGAGCACGGGCAGCCAGGGTTCCAGCACGTCGATCCAAGGCGCCAGCCAGGCGGGCAGGGCGGTCTTCAAAGGGGTGATCTCCAGGGCGTGGCGGAATGAACGGCAAGCACACTGGCCAGGTGGATTCCGGGCGGTGCTCCGGCATGTACAATGGCGCCATGGATGAACAAATTCAATCGCTCCACTGGCCCCTGGTGTTGCGTCGCGGGCAACAGCGCGTCGAGCTGCATCCACTGGCGTTGCAGGTGGAATGTCATTACCTGGTGGCGCTGGCCGGTGATGCCGCGCGGCCGCAACGCGAGCACGGTCAGGGGCCGCTGGTCAGCCGGGCGCTGGCGGAATCCGCCGGTCGCGGCGTGGCCCGGGAATTGTTGCGCCAAGGCTACTGGATCAGCGAAGAAACACCGCGCTGGCAGCTGCCGGCGTGGGATTGGCGGCGCCGCGTCAGCGCGGCACGGCACGGCCATCAAGTGGACGTCACGTTTCACCCGGAGGATGTCTGGCCATGGCCTGGAAGTTAGTACTGGCGGCGCTGCTCGGGCTGGCCATTGGCGCGGCGCTCGGCGCGCTGGCGTGGCGATGGATGGCGCGGCGCCAGCGGCGGCGGGATCAGGCGCGGCGCTACCGGGAGATCCTCGACAGTCTCGGCATCCTGTGCCGGGCGCTGTTGGAAAATCAGGTTGAGAGCAGCGAGGCGAGCATTCGCATCAGTGTGCTGTTGGATTGTTTGCCCGGTGGCCTGCAGCCGCGCGTGGATGTCGCCGCCTTGCATCGCCTTGCCCACGATTGCGCGGTGTTCCACCGCGGTGAGAACCGCCGCCAGTTGAGCCGTGTTGCCCGCGATGGCGAGGACCGCCGCCGTCGCGACCTGGAGCTGGCCCAAGCGCCAGCGGTGCGCGCGGCCACCCAGCGGCTGGCCGGGGTCATCGATGACTGGCGCCTGGCGGTGTCGTGAGGGCGCCGTCAAGGCCTGGCCGTGGGGGAGACTGGCTCTATTGACGCGCCCGCCAGTCGGCGTGGCGGCCCGCTGAACAAAAGGCTTGAAGTATCATGCGCGGCTCCCAAGTAAGCCGAGCAGATATCCATGACTCAATCCACGCTCTATGTCGCCTTCCCGGCCTCCGATCTTCTGCGTGAGCGCATCGATGCTTTTATCGAAGCGGTGAACAGCCAGCCTGACGGTAACCACGTTGCCAGACTGGAGGCGATCATGGACCCGTTTCTCGACGAAGTGCTGCACACCTATTTCACCGGGCCCATCGATGCGGTCAAGGCCAAGGGTACCGCGGTGAACGTCATGCTCGGGGCCATGAAAGTGATCAGCAAGGCCGCCCACGGCCTGGCATCCAGGTTAATGCGCAAGACCAGCAGCGGCGAACAGCAAGCCCTGGCCAAACACTTCGCCGCGCTGCGCCTGGAAAAAGACGGCAAGGTGTACGTGGGCTACCCGCTGGCGCCGTCGCTGGCCGAGCGCGCCTCGCTGGTGTTCCAGGAGTTCGCCAACGGCGATGGGCAGATGGCGCATCTGGTCGAGGTGATGGACGGTATCAGCAGTGGCGCGGTGGAAAATTACCTGGATAAGACCGTGGGCAATCTGGAACTGGGCAGAATCAACCGGGGGCTGGTGGCTGGCGCCCGGGCGACCATCAAGAAGGCGTCGGCATCGTCGGTGGAGCGCGGCATTCCCGCCATGGAAAAACAGTACCGCCAGCCGGTGGTGGCGTACTTCGAATCGCTGTTGTTGCAACCAGAATAGTTGCAACCAGAATCGTTGCGGCCCTGATCGCGGGCGACCCGGATACCGCGAGCCCCGGCCTGGCCGAGGCTCGCGGTGGTGAGTCAGGAGGTGGCGGAGGGAGTAGTGGCGGTGGTTTTAGCCGCTGCTTTCCTGGCCGGACGTTTCCTGGCGGCGCTTTTCTTTGCCGGGCTCTTTTTCGCGGAGCTGCTTTTCGAGGCCGCTTTTTTTGACGCGCTGCTTTTTGCCGTTTTTTTCGCCGGCGTCTTGCGCGCGGCGGCTTTCTTCACCACGGCCTTCTTTTTGGCGGCTTTTTTCGCCGGCGCAACCTTACTCTCGATCTCCTTGGCCCGCTTCTCCAGGTCGTTCTGATACTGGCTGATCACGCGGGCCAGGCTGTTGGCCTGTTTGGCGGTGGCTTTCAGCACCCGCACCTCGGTTTCCAGAAAACGCTTGCGGGCTTCGGATTCGTCCACCCGTTTGCGCGCGTCGTCGACGGTGTTGCGTGCACGGTCGAGCTGACGCTTCACCGTGGCGTTGGCTTTCTGACGGTATTCGGCTTGCAGTTTTTCCACCCGGTTGAGGCTTTCCCGACGACGCTGAACTTCATCGTTGAGCCGTTGCCGGGATTTATCCAATTGCGATTCCAACTGGCTGATCTGTTTCTCTCTTTCTTTGTCGAAGCGCTCCGCGAGTTTACGGATTTGCGACTGCAGTTCGTCGAGACGATCTCGTACTTTATTAGCGGCCATGAATCACTCCCTTTCCCCGTGGTGGTATCGATGCAATCCGAACACCGGATTGCCTGAAACTGTATGTCACATTTTTCGGCTGGACAACCGCCGCGCGCGGGCGGATCACGGCTTTCCGGTCAATTTTCGTAACCGGGCGAAAAGGCCGGCCGGCCATTGTGGTTTGCCGGTTCAGCGGTAATACTTTTTCATCCACGTTCAGCAGGTGTGCTATGCCGGTCTCATTCGATGGCAAACTGGTGGTCGCGATCAGTTCGCGGGCGCTGTTTGACCTCAGCGACAGCCACGCGGTTTACCAGCGCCAGGGGCTGGATGCGTTCCAGGAATACCAGACCGCCCACGAAGACGATGTGCTCAGGCCGGGCGATGCGTTCCCGCTGGTCACCAAGCTGCTGGCGATCAATCAGCACGAAGCCGGGCGTGGCAGGGTGGAAGTGATTCTGCTCTCGCGCAACAGCTCGGACACCGGTCTGCGGGTGTTCAACTCCATCGAACACCATAAATTGCCGATTACCCGCGCCGCCTTCGCCGGCGGTCTGAGCCCGCACCGTTACGTGTCGGCGTTTGGCGCCCATCTGTTTTTGTCCACCGATCCGGAGGACGTTCGCCAGGTACTGGACGCCGGCTACGCGGCCGCCACCATCCTCGCCGGCGGGCCGCTCGACCCCCAGGATGGCGTGCTGCGAATCGCTTTCGATGGCGACGCGGTGCTGTTCTCCGATGAGTCCGAGCAGTTATTCCAAAGCGACGGCCTGGAAGCGTTCGCCGAGAACGAACGGCTGGCGGCGCGTCAGCCGCTCAGCGACGGGCCCTTCAAACCCTTCCTGGACGCGCTCCATCAGATACAAAAGGCGTTTCCAGTGGACGACTGCCCGATCCGCACGGCGCTGGTCACCGCGCGCTCGGCGCCGGCTCATGAGCGGGTGGTGCGCACGCTGCGCACCTGGGGCGTGCGCATTGACGAGAGCCTGTTCCTGGGCGGGTTGCCGAAAGGGCCGTTCTTGAAGGCGTTCGGCGCCGATGTGTTTTTCGACGATCAACAGGGCCACTGCGAATCCGCCCGCGAGCACGTCGCCGCCGGGCACGTGCCCCATGGCATTTCCAATCGCCGCTCGGAGCCGTGATCGACGCCGTTGCCAGTCGGGTTCACTGCATCTATGCTTTGAATGAATAGCTGCCTATATTTTTATAACGCAATCGGTCTTGGTGGCCATGATGACGGGTCGCCGGGTTGGCCTTGATCCATCGTGGCCCGGCGGTACCTGATTTCCGTGGTTCCCCAGGGCACCGCGAATTGCCTTTGGCAAGGAGCTTTTGATGAAGCTGCAGCAACTCCGCTATATCTGGGAAGTGGCGCGCCACGACCTTAATGTGTCGGCGACCGCGCAGGCGCTTTATACCTCCCAGCCGGGGATCAGCAAACAGATCCGCATGCTCGAAGACGAGCTCGGGGTGGAAGTGTTCGCCCGCAGCGGCAAACACCTGACCCACGTGACCCCAGCCGGGGAGGCGATTCTCAGAATCGCCGGCGGCATCCTGCAGCAAACCGACGCCATCAAACGGGTGGCGCAGGAGTTCCGTGACGAGACCAAAGGCGAACTGAGTATCGCCACCACCCACACCCAGGCCCGCTACGCGTTGCCACCGGTGATTCAGCAGTTCACCCGGCACTTCCCGGATGTCTCGCTGCATATGAATCAGGGCACGCCCATGCAGATTTCCGAGATGGCCGCCGACGGCGGTGTTGATTTCGCCATCGCCACCGAAGCGCTGGATCTGTTCAGCGACCTGGTGATGATGCCCTGCTACCGCTGGAACCGCACCGTGGTGGTGCCCGAAGGCCACCCTCTGACCCAGGTTAAACCGCTGACCCTGGATGCACTGGCGGAGTACCCGCTGGTCACCTACGTATTCGGCTTCACCGGCCGCAGTAAGCTCGACGACGCTTTCGCCGAACGGGGCCTGGAGCCCAAGGTGGTGTTCACCGCCGCCGACGCCGACGTGATCAAAACCTATGTGCGCCTGGGCATGGGTGTGGGCATTGTCGCGCACATGGCGGTGGACCCGGTGGAAGACAAAGGCCTGGTGAATCTGGACGCGGGCCATTTGTTCGAACCCAGCACCACGCGCATCGGTTTCCGCAAGGGCACCTTCCTGCGCGGCTATATGTATGAGTTCCTGCAGTTGTTCGCCCCCCATCTGACCCGCGAGCGGGTCGACGCCGCCGTGCACGCCGGCAGCCGCGAGGAGCGCGACGCCCTGTTCGCCGGGCTCGACTTGCCGGTGCGCTAACAGCCCGCCAGGCGCCGTTGCAATGCGTCGGGCCGGCGGCTACATTGTGCCCGCCAAACAACCGCCAAGGGGATCACCGTGGAACTGCTTTGTCTCGATCTGGAAGGGGTGCTGATTCCGGAAATCTGGATCAACTTCGCCGAAAAAACCGGCATCAAGGAACTGCGCGCCACCACCCGGGACATCCCCGACTACGATGAGCTGATGAAGATGCGGCTCGGCATTCTCGATCAGCATGGCTACGGCCTGCCGGACATCCAGGCGGTGATCGACACCCTGGAACCACTCGACGGCGCGGTGGAGTTCGTGGAATGGGCCCGCGAGCATTTTCAGCTGATCATTCTTTCCGACACCTTCTACGAATTCGCCCGGCCATTGATGCGCAAGCTGGGCTCGCCGACCCTGCTGTGCCACCGGCTGGCGGTGGACGAAAACGGCCGCATCACCGACTACCTGCTGCGCCAGAAAGACCCCAAACGCGCCTCGGTGAAAGCGCTGCACACGCTTAATTACCGCATCATCGCCGCCGGCGACTCCTACAACGACACCACCATGCTCAGCGAAGCCGACCAGGGCATCCTGTTCCACGCCCCGGACAACGTGATCGCCGAATTCCCCCAATTCCCCGCCGTGCACAGCTACGAAGACCTGAAACGGGAGATTGTTAAGGCCAGCGACAGAGCGCTGCCGGTATAACAGAGTTGAAAGTTGAAGGTTAAAAGTTGAAAGGCCGATACCGAAACGTCGTACCGCGGCCTCTGGCCGAAACTGTGTGTTTTTGGCAAGCGCGGGCACTGCCTTGTCGAACCGGGTAGCCTCTACCGCGTTTCAACTTTTAACTTTCAACTTTCAACACTGAATTTCCAGCGCCTCCATCAATTTCCTGACCTTAAACCAACTCTCCTCATACTCCTCATCGGCGTTGGAGTCGTAAACGATGCCGCCGCCGCCGTGGCAGTGGATGCGCTCGCCGTCGGTTTGCAGGGTGCGGATCAGGATGTTGCTGTCCAGGTTGCCGTGTTCGTCGAGGTGGAAAAAAGTGCCGCAATAGGCGCCGCGCGGGGCGGGTTCGAGCTCTTCGATGATCTGCATGGCGCGCTTTTTCGGGGCGCCGGTGATGCTGCCGCCGGGAAAGGCGCGGATCAGCGCGGTGAGCGGGTCGATGCCCTCGCGCAGGGTGCCGTGCACGGTGGAGACCAAATGCTGCACGTTGCTGAAACGGCGCAGTTCAAACAGCGGTTCGGCACGGATCGAGCCAGGGGCGCAGAACTCGCCCAGGTCATTGCGCAGCAAATCCACGATCATCAGGTTTTCCGCCCGGTCCTTGGGATGGCCGAGCAGGGCTTCGCCGAGCGCCCGATCTTCGTGTTGATCTTTTCCCCGTGGCCTTGAGCCCTTGATCGGTTCACTGTCGATCCGGCGCCCGCGAACGCGCAGAAAGCGTTCCGGCGAAACACCGAACACGGCGTCGTCGCCGTGGCGCATAAAGCAGGCGTGTGGCGCCGGGTGGGCGGCCAGCAGGCGCAGGAAGGCCGCCATCGGATCGCCCTGCCAGCGCGCCGAGAAGCGCTGCGCGTAATTCACCTGATAGCAATCGCCGGCGCTCAGATACGCCTTGATGCGGGCCAGAGCGGCCTGGTACTGACGCGCGCTTTGTTCAGCGCGGAATGCGGCGGTGAGGGTGAACGGCCCTGGCGAGGGTAGGGCGCTGTCGTGCGGTGGCTGGCGGTACAAATACACCCGGGCGGCGGCGGTGGCGGCGGGTACCCGGTGCAGATGGGCGCCGCATTCATAGGGGATCATCCCACAGGCGAAGCGGAATCCTTGCGCCATGGCCGCCGCCACGCGGCCGGGCAGGGCGCGCAACGCGTCCGCGCCGGCGGCTTCAAGTCGGGCGTCCGGTGGTCCAAGGGTGACCAGGGAACCCTCTCTGACAAAGGCGGCATGGGGCTGTGCGGGCATAGAAACAGGGCACCGACGTGCAAACAGGGGCGCGCGATGGCCCGGGAAGCGGCTTAGTTTAGCGATCCCGGCGCACGGACGCGACCGGCATGATTGTCGACAATGGCAATTGAAACCGAGACCTTTCAGGTATAAAGTCGCCCCCAGTTCATTTCATTGTCGACAATGAGGCTCCATGGCGTCCGATCCGCATCGTCTTTCCGAGGACACCACCCGCACCCTGGCGGAGCGGGTGTTCGCGCGTCTGCAGGACGACATCGTGCGCGGTGTGATCGCCCCGGGGAGCAAGGTCAGCGAGACCGGGCTGGCGGGCCGCTATGGCGTCAGCCGTGGGCCGCTGCGAGAGGCGATCCGGCGGCTGGAGTCGCGCAAGCTGCTGGAGCGTGAAGTGCATGTCGGCACCCGGGTGGCGTCGCTGAGCTTCGCCGACCTGATCGAAATCTACCATGTGCGCGAAGCACTTGAAGGGATGGCCGCGCGGCTCGCCGCCGAAAACATGAGTGCCGCCGAGGTCGCCGGGCTCACCGATTTGCTGGGCCAGCACGAGCAGCAGCAGGATCTGCGCGAGGACACCGCCTATTTTCAGCGCGAAGGGGATCTGGATTTTCACTATCGCATCATCCAGGGCAGCCATAATGGCACCCTGATCCGCATGCTGATCGGCGAGCTCTATCACCTGGTACGCATGTATCGCTACCAGTTCAGCACCACCTCCAACCGGCCGCAGAAAGCCCTCAACGAGCACCGCCGCATTGTCGAGGCCATCGAGGCCCGGGACGGCGAAATGGCGGAGCTGTTGATGCGCCGCCACATCAGCCGTGCGCGGGAAAACATTGAACAGCAGGCCGGCGGCGCCGGCTTTAAATCGTAATCAGGAGAGCATCATGAGCCGTACCGAAAGCGCGGGCGCCCGTTTCCGCCGAGCCCTGGCCGAGGAACAACCTCTGCAGATCATCGGCACCATCAACGCGTACACCGCGATGATGGCGGAACAGACCGGTTACCGGGCGATTTACCTGTCCGGTGGCGGTGTCGCCAATGCCTCCTACGGGCTGCCGGATCTGGGCATGACGTCGATGAACGACGTGCTCGAGGACGTGCGCCGCATCAGCGCCGCCTGCGACACGCCCTTGCTGGTGGACATCGACACCGGCTGGGGTGGCGCCTTCAATATTGGCCGGGCGATCAAAGAGATGATCCGCGCCGGCGCCGGCGCCGTGCATCTGGAAGACCAGGTGGCGCAGAAGCGTTGCGGCCACCGGCCCAACAAAGAGATCGTGTCCAAGGAAGAAATGGTGGACCGCATCAAAGCCGCCGCCGACGCCCGCACCGACGACGACTTCTTTATCATCGCGCGCACCGACGCGTTCCAGAAAGAAGGCCTGGAATCGGCGGTGGACCGCGCCCGCGCCTGCCTGGACGCCGGCGCCGATGGCATTTTCGCCGAGGCGGTGCACACCCTGGAAGACTACCAAGCGTTCGCCAAGGGGCTCGACGGCGCGCCGCTGCTGGCCAACATCACCGAATTCGGCGCCACCCCGTTGTTCACCCGCGATGAGCTGCGCGACGCCGGCGCCAGCATGATTCTGTACCCGCTGTCCGCGTTCCGGGCGATGAACCAGGCGGCACTGAACGTGTACCGCGCCATCCGCGAAGAAGGCACCCAGAAAAACGTGGTGGACAGCATGCAGACACGCATGGAACTGTACGATTTCCTTGGCTACCACGACTACGAACGTAAGCTCGATGAGCTGTTCGCCAAAGGCAAGGCGTAACCGCGTCGGCCGCATCAAACTGATTCGTTTCAACCGATAAAGAGGAAAAGGACGATGGCAGAGAAGCAACTCGGCGGAGCCGGCCTGCGTGGCCAGGTCGCCGGCAAAACGGCACTCTCCACGGTGGGCAAAACCGGTTCCGGGCTCACCTATCGCGGCTATGACGTGAAAGACCTGGCGGAAAACTGCCAGTTCGAGGAAGTCGCGCATCTGATTCTCAAGGGCGAACTGCCCGACCAGGCACGGCTGGACGCTTACAAGAAGAAGCTCAAGGGCCTGCGCGGCCTGCCCCAGGCGCTCAAGGAAGTGCTTGAGCGGATTCCCAAGGACGCGCACCCGATGGACGTGATGCGCACCGGTTGTTCGATGCTCGGCAATCTGGAAACCGAGCAGAACTTCGAGCAGCAGCAGGATGCCACCGACCGCTTGCTGGCGGCGTTCCCGAGCATTATTTGCTACTGGTATCGCTACAGCCACGATGGCGTGCGGGTGGAAACGGAAACCGACGACGATTCCATCGGCGCTCATTTCCTGCATCTGCTGCGCGGCGAGAAGCCCAACGAGCTGCACGAAACGGTGATGCACGTTTCCCTGATTCTGTACGCGGAGCATGAGTTCAATGCCTCCACCTTCACCGCCCGCGTCTGCGCCTCCACGCTGAGTGATCTGCACAGCTGCGTGACCGGCGCCATCGGTACCCTGCGTGGCCCGCTGCACGGCGGCGCCAACGAAGCGGCGATGGAGATGATCGAGAAGTTCAAGGACCCGGAAGACGCCGAGAAAGGCATGCTGGGGATGCTCGAGCGCAAGGAAAAGATCATGGGCTTCGGCCACGCGATCTACAGCGAATCCGACCCGCGCAACGCCATCATCAAGCACTGGTCGGAAAAGCTCTCCAAGGATGTCGGTGATGAGAATCTCTACAACATCTCGGTGCGCTGTGAAGAGGTGATGTGGCGCGAGAAGAAATTGTTCTGCAACGCGGATTTCTTCCACGCCTCCGCCTACCACTTCATGGACATTCCCACCAAGCTGTTCACACCGATCTTCGTGATGAGCCGCCTGACCGGCTGGGCCGCCCATGTGTTCGAACAGCGCGCCGACAACCGGATTATTCGTCCCAGCGCGGATTACGTTGGTCCGGAGCCGCGTAAGGTTGTGCCGATTGCTGAGCGTTAATGCGACACGCTAGACGCCGGACGCCGGACGCCGGACGCTAAACCCTAGGCGTCCAGGATTGGCGTGTTTCCCGCCAACGCCTCGCTGTCTGGCAGGAAACAAGCCGAGCCTTTCAGGCCGGGGTTTAGCGTCCGGCGTCTAGCGTCCGGCGTCTGGCGTCCGGCGTCCGGCGCTTTTCCACCCACCCAGGTAACCCCAAGGCCACCCATGAACACCGAATACCGCAAACGCCTTCCCGGCACCGACTTCGACTATTTCGACACGCGCGCGGCGGTGGAGGCGATTCAGCCCGGCGCCTACGACAGGCTGCCGTATACGTCCCGCATTCTTGCCGAGCAGCTGGTGCGCCGGTGTGAGCCGGCGGCGCTGACCGATTCGCTCAAGCAGCTGATCGAACGCAAGCGCGATCTGGATTTTCCCTGGTACCCGGCGCGGGTGGTGTGCCACGACATTCTCGGCCAGACCGCGCTGGTGGATCTGGCCGGCCTGCGCGACACCATCGCCGAGCAGGGCGGGGATCCCTCGAAAATCAATCCGGTGGTGCCCACCCAGCTGATCGTCGATCACTCGCTGGCGGTGGAGCATCCCGGTTTCGAGGACAACGCCTTCGAGAAAAACCGGGCGGTGGAAGAGCGCCGCAACGAGGACCGTTTCCACTTTATCAATTGGACCAAGACCGCCTTCGATAACGTGGACGTGATTCCGCCGGGCAACGGCATCATGCACCAGATCAATCTGGAAAAAATGTCGCCGGTGGTGCAGGTCAACGGTGGGGTGGCCTTCCCGGACACCTGCGTGGGCACCGACAGCCACACCCCCATGGTCGACGCCCTGGGCGTGATCTCCGTGGGCGTGGGCGGCCTGGAAGCGGAAAACGTGATGCTCGGCAATCCGTCGATGATGCGCCTGCCGGATATCGTCGGCGTGGAACTGACCGGCAAGCTCAAGCCGGGCATCACCGGCACCGATCTGGTGCTGGCGATCACCGAGTTTCTGCGCAAGGAACGCGTGGTGGGGGCCTATCTGGAATTCTTCGGCGAAGGCGCCGACAGCCTGACCGTGGGCGACCGCGCCACCATCGCCAACATGACCCCGGAATACGGCGCCACCGCCGGCATGTTCTTTATTGATAATCAGACCATCGATTATCTCAAGCTCACCGGTCGTGAAGACGACCAGGTGGCGCTGGTGGAAACCTACGCCCGGGAAACCGGTCTGTGGGCCGACGCCCTCAAGAACGTGGACTACGAGCGCGTGCTGCGCTTCGATCTGTCCAGTGTCGGCCGCAACCTGGCCGGGCCCTCCAACCCGCACTCACTGCTGCCGGCCAGCGAGCTGGCCAGCCGTGGCGTGGCTGGGAAATGGGAAGAAAAAGAAGGCGAGATGCCCGATGGCGCGGTGATCATCGCCGCCATCACCAGCTGCACCAACACCAGCAACCCGCGCAACATGGTGGCCGCCGGCCTGATCGCGCGCAACGCCAACCGGCTGGGTCTGGTGCGCAAACCCTGGGTGAAATCGTCCCTGGCGCCGGGCTCCAAGACCGTGAAGATGTACCTGGAAGAAGCCAATTTGCTGCCCGAGCTTCAGACCCTCGGCTTCGATGTGGTGGCCTTTGCCTGCACCACCTGCAACGGCATGAGCGGCGCGCTGGACCCGACGATTCAGAAGGAAGTGATCGACCGCGATCTGTACGCCACCGCCGTGCTGTCCGGCAACCGCAACTTCGATGGCCGCATTCACCCCTACGCCAAGCAGGCGTTCCTGGCCTCGCCGCCGCTGGTGGTGGCCTACGCCATCGCCGGTACCATCCGCTTCGACATCGAGAAAGACGTGCTCGGCCACGACGCCGACGGCAAGCCGATCCGCCTCAAGGACATCTGGCCCGACGACAGCGAGATCGATGCCATCGTCAAAGCCAGTGTTAAGCCGGAGCAGTTCCGAGCCACCTACATTCCCATGTTCGAGAAGAAAGGCGGCGACGAACGGGCCGCCAGCCCGCTCTACGACTGGCGCCCGCAAAGCACCTACATCCGCCGGCCGCCGTACTGGCAAGGCACCATGGCCGAGGCGCGCGCGCTCAAAGGCATGCGCCCGCTGGCGGTGCTGCCGGACAACATCACCACCGACCACCTGTCGCCGTCCAATGCCATCCTGCTGGACAGCGCCGCCGGCGCCTATCTGGATAAAATGGGCCTGCCGGAGGAGGACTTTAACTCCTACGCCACCCACCGGGGCGATCACCTCACCGCCCAGCGCGCTACCCTGGCCAACCCCAAGCTGTTCAACGAAATGGTCACCGACGAGCAGGGCAAAGTGATTCAGGGCTCGCTGGCGCGGGTGGAACCGGACGGGGAAGTGAAGCGCATGTGGGAGGCGATCGAGACCTACATGGAACGCAAACAACCGCTGATCATCATCGCCGGCGCCGACTACGGCCAGGGCTCGTCCCGCGACTGGGCCGCCAAGGGCGTCGCCCTGGCCGGCGTGGAAGCGATCGTCGCCGAAGGCTTCGAGCGCATTCACCGCACCAACCTGATCGGCATGGGCGTGATGCCGCTGCAGTTCGAAGCGGGCACCACCCGCAAGACGCTGGGCATTGATGGCACCGAAGTGTACGACGTGGAAGGTGAACCGGCGCCGGGCGCCGCCCTGACCCTGGTGATTCACCGCGCCAATGGCGATGTGGAGAAAGTGCCGGTGTTGTGCCGCCTGGACACCGCCGAGGAAGTGTCGGTCTACGGCGCCGGCGGCATTCTGCAGAAGTTCGCCAAGGAGTTCATGGCCGACTCGGCCGCCTGAGTGGCCGGCTTTACCCCCTCTCCCTGTCCCTCTCCCTCGAGGGGAGAGGGGACGCTCCAGAAGGCAAGGCGAGCTCTGGTG
>NZ_NMQZ01000022.1 GCF_002864685.1 Alloalcanivorax mobilis | reverse complement strand
CCCGGTTGCCCGACCCCGGATGGAGAGACCAACCCCACCCCAAAAAACCGACCGTAAAGCCTCTGGTCAAAAACGGATTCCCGCTATTCCGCGAAGAACCTTATTAAGGAGCCGGTGACGCCGGTGGCAGCCGTTTTAGCGTGCCGGCGTGTTGCGTGTTGCGTGCAAGCGTGCTGCGTGCAGGCACGCTTTCCAAGGCAGCCAGAACGCCCCCCAGGATGGTAGGCTTGTGCGCCTGCCGTTCATCCACTTCGGAATTTGTTCATGCCGCTGATTTCTCCCGTGCGCCTGGCCATCATGCTGGGCGGGCTGGTCGCTATTGGTCCCTTGGCGATCGACACCTACCTGCCGGCGCTGCCGACCATGGCCGATGACTTCGGCGTGGCGGTGCACACGGTGGAGTTGTCGGTGAGCCTGTACGTGATCGGCGTGGCCCTGGGGCAGTGGCTGGGCGGGCCATTGTCGGACCATTTCGGGCGCAAGCCGGTGGCGTTCACCGGGTTGCTGGTGTTCATCGCCGCCAGTCTGGGCATCGCTGTGTGCCAGCAGGTGTGGAGCCTGTATCTGTTGCGGGTGGTGCAGGCCCTGGGCGGCGGTGCCACGGTGGTGATCGCCGCGGCCTCGGTGCGCGACAACTTCAGCGGCCGGGAGGCGGCGCGGGTGTTGACCACGGTGGGGCTGGTGTTGTTGCTGGCGCCGCTGGTGGCCCCGGCGATGGGCGCGGCGCTGCTGGCGCTGGCCGGCTGGCGCAGCATCTTCGTGATGCTGGCCGGCTATGCGTTACTGGTGATGCTGATTCTGCGTTTCGGTGTGCCCACGGTGACGCCCCGGGTGGTGGACGAGCCGTTGCGTCACCGCATGTTCGCCGCTTATGGGCGGGTACTGCGGCAGCGCCGGGCGATGGGCTATATCCTTGCCAATGGCCTGGCGTTTTCCGCCATGTTCATCTTTATTACCGACGCCGCGTTTTTGTACATCGATTATTTCCAGGTGGATGAGAGCCGCTTCCCGATTCTGTTCGGCGCCAACGTGGTGGGCATGCTGACGCTCAACCGGGTTAACGCGGTGTTGCTGCGTTATTACGAAAGCCCGGCGATTCTTGGCGTCGCCCTGATGATTCAGACGCTGGCTGCGCTGGCGTTGCTGACCATCGCCTTGCTTGGCGAGCTGAGCCTTTGGAACGTGGTGCCGCTGATCATGACGGTGGCGAGCATGGCGGCCCTGGCGATCCCCAATGCCATGGCCAGTTTTCTCGCCTATTTCGACAACGACAGCGGCGCCGCCACCGGCCTGAACGGCTGCCTGCAGTTCCTGATGGCCGGCCTGATCGGCTCCGGGTTGGGGCTGATTCACGACGGCACGCCGTTGCCGATGACCGTGCTGATGGCGCTCTGCGCGTGTCTGGCGCTGGCCAGCTATTGGTTTTTGGGGCGCGCTCGTGGCTGAGCCTCAAGCTTCAAGCTTCAAGCTGCAAGCTGCAAGCTGCAAGCTGCAAAAAGCGCGTGGCTCCGGTCGTTTTGAAGCTTGAAGCTTGAAGCTTGAAGCTTGAAGCTTGCAGCCCCCATCTACAAAGCAGAAACCCCTGATCCGCTACGGCCTTGCCCTGTTCCCACCGCCTCTAACCCACCAACCGCGCCAATGGCCGGGCCTCGCCGCGCGGTGCGATCGCCTGGGCCAGCAGCAGTGGGATCACCACCAGCCAGGGCAGCAGAATCACCGGTGAGAGCGGCATGTCACCGTCGAACAGTTTGGCGCCCAACGGCCACAGGGCGGCCAGGTGCAGCAGATGGGCGAACACGGCGGCGCCGCCCAACAGCAGCGCCTGTTCGATCAGCGCCACCCGGCGCAGCAGTGAGGTGCGCGCGCCCAGCACTCTGAGCAGCGCCTCGTCGCGGCGGCGCTGGCCGCGTCCGGCCAGCCAGGCGGCCGTCATTACCAACACGCTGGCACACAATAGCAGCACCGCCAGCGCGGTGGCGGCGCGGCTGGCGCGATCAATCAGCGCCTGGGCCTGGTCGAGCAGGGCGTTGACGTCGAGCAGGGTGATCTGCGGAAACTGGCGGATCAGATCGGGCAGGTCGACGCTGCGCTCGGCGGGCAGGTAGAAGCTGGTCAGCCAGTAACGGTTCATACCCTCGAGGGAGCCGGGGCTGAACATAAAGTAGAAATTCGGCTCGAAACTCTCCCAGTCCACCTCACGAAGCCCCACCACGGTGGCCTCGGTCTGACCGGACTGGGCGGTGAAGGTGAGCCGGTCGCCGGGCTTGAGCCCCAGGGATTCGGCCAGCTCCGATTCCACCGACACCTGGCCGGGTGTCGCTTGCAGCCAGCGGCCGCCGGTCACGGTGTTGCTGTCCGGCAGCCTGGCGGATTCGGTCAGGGACAGATCGCGGTTGAGCGCGCGGCGGCCACGGTCGTCTTCATCGCGTTCCTTGGTGACCGCTTCGCGCACCGGCTCGCCATTGATTTCGGTGAGCCGGGCGCGCACCACCGGGTACACCGCCGGGGCGTCGGCGTCATGGTCGCGCAGCCATTGCTTGAAGCCGGGCAGATCCTGATCGAACAGGTTCAGCACGAAGTAGTTGGGCGCTTTCTCCGGCAGGGTGGCGCGCCACTGGCCCAGCAGCTGCTGGCCAACCTGGGTGGCCAGCGACATCACCGCCAGGGCCAGTACCATGGCCGCCAGGGTCGGCAGGGTGGTGAGCGGGCGCCGCGCCAGCCGCCGCAACGACAGCCGCGTCGCCAGCGGCAGCCGCGCCCCGGCCCGGTCGGCCAGCCGTAGCGGCCCCCACAGCAACAGCGGCAGCCCCACCGCCACCGCCACCATCAACAGCAGTAATTGCCCCAGCGCCAGCAGCGAGCCGGACAGCATCATCGCCACCAGCACCGGCGCCATCAGCGCGCCGAGCAGATTGAGGCCGGCACGGGCCGCCGGGGCGTCCAATTGGTCGCTGAGGATCTGGCGCGCCGGCAGGTCCGCCAGGCGCCACAGGCGGGGCAGGGCGAAGCCGCCCCAGATCACCAGAGGCGCCAGCGCCAGCAACAGCCAGGTGACCACGGTGGGGCGCCATTGCAATTGATCGCCCAGCCAGTTTTGCAGTGCGCTGAACGCCAGGGCGGCCAGTGCCAGCCCGAGCAGCATCGACGGCAGCAGGGCGGTGAGTTCGCGGCCCAGCACTCGGGACAGAATGCGCCGCCGGCTGGCGCCGAAGGTTTTCATCACCGCGCAGCGGCGCGCCTGTTCGGTGCTGCGCACGCCGGCGGCCAGGTAGACCGCGCCGCCGCACAGCAGCACCACCATCATCACCGCCAGTTGCCCCCACAGGGTCAGTTGGCGCAGGGGCCCCATGGAGCGCAGGCCGGCCTGTTCGCGGGTGTCGATCTCCTGGCCGGCGGCGAGGGTCGGTTCCAGGGCCTGTTGCAAGGTGGCCAGGGCATCGCCGGGGGCGCGCACGCGGATTTCATCGTGCACCCGGGTGCCGGGTCCGAGGATGCCGGTGGAGGGCACGTCCGCCAACGCCATTAGCACCCTGGGGTTCATGCTGTAAAAGCCAGCGCCTTGATCCGGTTCCTGAATCAGCACGCGGCTGACCCGCAACGCGCGGCTGCCCACGGTCACGGTGTCGCCGACCTGCTGCCGCAGGCGATCCAGAGCGGTGCCGGCCAGCCAGACGTGGCCGGGGCGCGGGCCGTGATCGACCACGGTGGGCTCGCCGAAGCGGCTCGGCGCCACCGTCAGGCGGCCGTACAGCGGGTACTGCTCGTCCACCGCTTTGACGCTGCTTAATACAAAAGTGTCGCCGTTCACCAACACGGTGGTGAAACGTTGCGTGCGTGAATGGGGGGCGTCGCCAATCAGTGCCCGTTGCGCCGCGCTGGCCGGGTCGCTGCCTTCCAGAACCAGATCGCCGCCCAGGGCCTCGGCGGTGCGGGTGGAGAAGCGGTGTTCGAGTTCGCCGCGCAGCAGCACCACGGCGGCGATCGCCAGCGCCGCCACCAACAGCGCCAGCGCCTGGATGCGAAAGGCCGAGGAGCGCCAGGGGCGCAACAGCCCTTGCAGGGCGCCATCAATCACCGAGCCGGCCCTCCACCAGTTCGCGCTGGTGCGCGCAATGGGCGGCCAATGCCGGGTCGTGGGTGACCAGCACCAAAGCGGTGCCGTGGTCGCGGTTCAGATCGAACAGCAACCGCGCCACGTGATCGCCATTGGCGCGGTCCAGGCTGCCGGTGGGCTCATCGGCGAACAGCAGTGCCGGTTGCATGGCGAAGGCCCGCGCCAGTGCCACCCGTTGTTGTTCACCGCCGGACAGCTGGGCCGGGAAATGGCGCTCCCGATTGCCCAGGCCGACCCGCTCCAGCCAGTGCCGGGCGCGCTCGCGGGCGCCGCCGGTGCCGGCGATTTCCAGTGGCAGCATGACGTTTTCCACGGCGCTGAGATCGCCGACCAGATGAAACGCCTGAAACACAAAGCTGCAGTGACGCCCGCGCAGCGCCGCGCGCGCGTCCTCGCCGAGGGAACTGAACGCTTCGCCGGCCACTCTGACTTCACCAGAACTGGGGATGTCCAGCCCGGCCAGTAAGCCGAGGAGGGTGGATTTTCCGGAACCGGAAGGGCCGGTAATTGCCAGCGAATCGCCGGCGTTGACGCTCAACGCGATATCCTGCAACAAGGTCAGTTCGCCTTCCGGGGCGGAAACCGTTTTGCTAAGTTGTCGCGCAACAAGTACGGGAGTGTTGGTCATATGAGCAAACGCCTGCTGATTCTGGTGCTGTTGCTGGTGCCGTTTACCGCCCGCGCCGATGGCGTGCTGGTGCTGGGCGACAGCATCAGTGCGGCCTATGGTCTGGAAGAAGCGGAGGGCTGGGTATCCCTATTGAGACAACGGTTCGAGAGCCAATGTTCCGGTTTGCCGGTGAACAACGCGTCGGTAAGCGGGGAAACCAGCGACGGCGGGCTGACCCGTCTGCCGCGCTTGTTGGAGCGGCACCAGCCCGAGCTGGTGGTGATCGAGCTGGGTGGCAACGACGGCTTGCGCGGCTTGCCCCCCAAGCGCCTGGCCGGCAATCTTTCCCGCATGATCGAGCTCAGCCGCGAGGCCGGCGCCCGGGTAGTGCTGTTGGGCATGCGCATTCCGCCCAATTATGGCCCGGCCTATACCCAACTGTTCGAACAGGCTTTCACCCACACCGCCCGCGAGCAGGACGTGCCGCTGGTACCGTTTCTGCTCGACGGCGTGGTGGAAGCGGGGCAACTGCAGGGCGATGGCATCCACCCCACCGCCGCGGCGCAGCCACGCCTGCTTGAGAACACCTGGCCGGTGCTGAAAAAGGCACTGCCCGATCATTGCAAAGGATCTTAACGGCGCATGGACAATTGGGGCATGGACAATCACTCAGCGTATCAGGACATTCTCGACTACTGGTTCGGCGATGACCACGCCGCGCCGTGGCCGGTGCAAGCGTTCAGCCGCCGGTGGTTTATCAGTAACCCGGCGCAGGACGCGGAAATCGACGAGCGCTTCGCGGACCGCGTTGAGGCGGCGCTGCGGCGCGAGCTGGTGGAGTGGGAGCGCTCGGCGCCGTCGCGGCTGGCGTTGATTCTGTTGCTCGACCAGTTCACCCGCAATTTGTTTCGCGGCGAGGCGCGAGCCTTCGCCGGCGATCACCGCGCCGCCACGCTGACGCTCGAAGGCCTTTCCACCGGCATGCAACGGCAACTGCCACTGGCGGGCCAGGTGTTTTTCTGCATGCCGCTGATGCACGCCGAGGACCTGACGTTACAGGAGCAGAGCGTGGTCTGTTTCGAGGGGTTGCATGAGCAAGCGCCTGCCGCGCTCAAGGAAACGCTGCGCGGCAACCTGGATTTTGCCCGCGAACACCACGATCTGATCGCGCGATTCGGCCGCTTTCCCCACCGCAACCGTGCGCTGGGCCGGGAAAGCAGCGCCGAGGAGCGCGCTTTCCTGGCCGACACCGGCAAGCGTTACGGGCAATGAGGGCGATACAGGATTCAGGATGCAGCGCGGGCGAGGTCAGGGTTTGCCCCGAACCATAAGGCCGGGATCAGGGGCGTGGCTCCAGGGCCGCCAGTGCGCGCGCCAGCCGCGCCGCCAGATCGGCGTCCAGGGGCTGGGCGTCGGCGCGCGCCTCGACCAGCGTAAGCGCCTCTTCCACGGGCTGGAAGTCGGAGGACTTCATCGCCCGGGGTAACTGCTCCAATTGCCAGGCCATGCGCTCGGCGCGGGCGTGTTCGGGGCTGTCGACACCGGCCAATGCCTCGATGGCCACCGCCAGGGTGGCGTCCTCTGGCCGGGCCGGGCCGGCCGGCGCGGCGGCGATTCGCTCGCGCGCCTGACACCAGCGCCGCCAGCGTGGCAGGTCGGCGGCGGCGCGCCGTAAACGCTCGGTCAACTGACGGGCGCGGCGTTGGCTATCGCGATCCAGCGCGCCCAGGTCCGCGTTGCCCAGTTCGTCGGCCCAGCGTTGGAGGCGGCCCGGGTCCTGATCGTCGGGAGCGCCGTTCAGTGCGCTTTCCACTTGCTGTAAGCGGGTGCGGGTTTGCTCCGCGGCTTCCTGGCGTTGCGCCTGGCGGTTGTCGAATTGCGCTTGCCGGGCGGCGAACAGGGCGTCCATCAGGCGCCGGAATTCCTTCTGGTGATTGCGATGCCGCGCCGGCGGCAGCCAGGGTGTGTCGCGCCACGCTTGTTGCAGGGTCTGCGCCTGTCGGGCGGCGCCGTGCACGTCCTCGGCGGCGGCCAGCTCCCGGGCTTCGGCGATCAGGGCCTGGCGGGCCTGCTCAGCGCTTTGCCAGGCGGTTTCAAGCCGTTCGTCCAGTTGCGAGAGCAACGCGGAAAACCGCTTTTGCAGATCGCGGGCATCGGTGAAGCGCACCGGCGACAACGCTTTCCATTCCTGGGGCGCCTGGCGGCGGATCTCCCACACCGCCTGCCAGCCGGTTCGCGCCGACCAGTCCTGGGCGTCGATAAAACCGGCCAATTGTTCGCACAGGGCGCGCCGGCGTTGCAGGTTGTCGGCGCGCTGTTGATCGAGCTCGGCGAAATGGGCCCGGCAAGGCTGGTAGGCACGGTCGGAGGCGCCCTTGAAGCGGTCCCAGAGAGCCTGATCCTGGCCCTGGTCGGAGCTCATCAATTCACGCCATTCGTCGTGCAGCGCCTGAATCGCGCTGGCCAGCTCGGCCGCGTCCAGCGCGGCGCCCTCAAGGGTTTCCATGCGCTCGCAGAGTTGCTCTTTTTTTGGCTGGGCGGCGAACGAGTGCCAGTCCCGCAGTTCGTCGCGGCGCGCGGAAAGGCGCTCGAGCTGGGCGCTCAGCCAGGCGTCGTCGTGCTCTTCCAGGGCCAGCTCCGCTTTGTGCCACAGGCGATTGGCGTGCTTGAGGTTGCCTTTCTCCAGTTCCCGGCGCAGTGCCGTCACCAGGCCGCGATGGCGGCTCTGCGGCGGGCGCGGCGCGCGGGCCGGCGGCGCTTCCGGTTGCGGCTCGGCGAGGCCGCTCAGGCTGGCCGGCGCGGGCACCCCGGAGGGCCAGCGCGCGGCCAGTTCCCGGCGTTGTTCGTCGCTGAGGTCTTCGCGGGCGGCTTCGGCCAATTCGATCAGTTGGCGCCACAGATCAAGCTGGCGCTGAAAGGCACGCTGGCCATCCTCGGTCGGCGTTTGCTCCTCGCTGGCGGAGAGCCAGCGGCGTTCCTGGGTGTCCACCAGGGAGCGCAGCGCGCCGAGTTGTTCTTCCCAGGTTTGCTCAACGGTGTCGCGCAGCAGTGCGGACAAGGTGTCATGGGCTTGGCGCTGCTCCCTCGAAGCGGCGGCGCGGGCCTGTTCCGCGCGGGCCAGCTCGGCCTGTTCCGCGAGCCTGGTCTGGCATTGGCCGATCGCCACTTCGGCCTCGGTGCGCTGTGGCTCGCTGGCGTGATCGCGCAGTTCCGCCCAGCTTTGTTCGAGCTGAGCAAAACGCGCTTCGAACAACGGATCGCTGCTGCGTTGCGCCAATTGCCGCAGTGCGCCGCACACCTGGGCGGCACGCTCCTGCTGCTCACGCTGCTGGTGTTCCTGCAGTTGATGCTGTTTGCCACGCTCGCGGGCCAGACGCACCACGCGCTTGTCGCGGCCTTCGCGGCTCAGTTGGCGCAGCAGGGTGGCGTCCTCCAGGCGTTGCGCGGCGGCCAGGCGCAGCGCTTCGTCTTTGCCGGACAGCGCCAGTTGGTAGAGCGCCTGGGGATCGTCGAGGCTGGCCAAAGCCGCCTGCCGGCACGGCGCATCGGGGCTGTGACGGGCAACGTGGGAGAGAACGTCGGGGTTGTTGGTGTGGGCGATCAAATGCAGACGGGTCGCGGTGCTCGGTCCGCCGGGCACGGTGCCGGCCAGCAGCGCCATGATCCGCTCGCCAGCGGCGGCCCGCACTCCGGCATCGGCATCGTTGTCGGTCAGCGTATCGAGAACCGTGAAGTCCAGTAGCGCGGCGCTGGCGAGTCGGCGCACTTCGGCGCTTTGATCGTCGCGGGCCAGGGCGGTCAGGGTGTCGGCATCACGCGCCGCATCAAGGTCGTGGACCGCCTGAGCACGCACGGCCGGGTCGCGGTGTTGCCACCGGGGTTTGAATAACTTGCCTAGCATGGCCATTCCAAAGGAAGTGTCGGTACGGGTCGGGTGTCTTTCAAGGGACACCTCTGATCGGCGCGCGCCGCGCCGGGCCCTTACTATAGGCAAATCTGGTGGCGCGCGGAAAGGAGTGTTTGAAAATCCTCGAAGGGAAGGGCGAAAAACGCCGAAAAAATAGTCGTCGCGGCCTCAGGCGGACAGGCGCGCTTCCAGAAGAGCGTCTTTTTCCGTCCAGATTTCACTGATCCAGGCCTGAAAGCGTTGGCGGAATTCCGGGTCGTTTTCATAATCGCCTTGCGCCGCCCAGACCGGAATCGGCCGTTGCCGGATGGTCACCTCGACCTGTCGCATGGCGCCGCCGAGAAACCCCAACAGCGAACGGCTGGTGCCCGGTGGGTAAACAATGGTGACGTCGAGCAGGCAGTGCAGGCGGCCCGCCATCGCCTTCAGGGTGAAGGCCGCTCCGCCGGCCTTGGGCTTGAGCAGGTGGGTGTAGGGCGAGGCCTGTTGGTCGTGTTTGGCGCGCGTGAAGCGGGTGCCCTCCAGGAAGTTCATCACCGACACCGGGAAGTGCGCGTACTTCTCGCATTGCTTACGCGTGGTTTCCATGTCCTTGCCGCGCAGCTCCGGGTGCTTTTCCAGCCGGGCGCGGGTGTAGCGTTTCATGAACGGAAAATCCAGCGCCCACCAGGCCAGGCCCAGCAACGGCACCCAGATCAACTCCTGCTTGAGGAAAAACTTCAGCGATGGCACCCGGCGGTTGGTGACTTTCTGCAGCACCAGGATGTCGGCCCAGGACTGATGATTGGAGGTCACCAGATACCATTCATCGCGTTTCAAACCCTCCAGACCCTGGACCCGCCAGGAGACCCCGCTGAACAGGCCAATGATGGCGTTGTTGGTGGCCATCCAGGTTTCCGCGATCCACACCAGAATGCGGGCCAGCGGCACCTGGGCGGCGTGGAAGCGCAGCACCAGGCGCAACAGCGCGAAAACATAAAGGGGCAGAATCATCACCAGGGTGTTCAGGAAAATACCCACCAGGGCGAGGCTGCCACGAATTTTGATCCAGCTGCTCATGCGGTGAAAACCTTTTGTTGATATCGGTCGGCGTCGCGCCGGTGGCTCGCGGAGCGCCAGGCAGGGCTCCAGGTTAGCAGCATTGCATGCTAACGGAGTTCCGCCCCTGGCCCCATGTCAGATTCGGTCACCCGCACGGCCGGCTTTGCCATTGGCGCGGGTCGCGCCAGCGTTTAGGGTTGCCGGCAACATTATCAGTGACCGTTTCCCAAGGAGCGCCTATTCATGAGCGGACCGTTGTCTGGCCTCAAGATCCTCGACTTTTCCACCTTGTTGCCCGGGCCCTTCGCCACGCTGATGCTGGCGGACATGGGCGCCGAAGTGCTGCGCGTGGAATCCCCCACGCGCCCGGATCTGGTGCGGCTGATGCCACCTTCCGAGGACGGCGTGTCGGCGGTGCACGGGTATCTGAACCGCTCCAAACGGTCGATCGCCGTGGACCTGAAAAAACCGCAGGGCCGTGACCTGATTCTGCGTCTGGTGGAAGACTACGATATTGTCATCGAACAATTCCGGCCCGGCGTCATGGATCGCCTCGGGGTGGGCTACGAGGCGCTGAAAGCGGTTAACCCGGCGCTGATTTACTGCGCCATCACCGGCTATGGCCAAAGTGGCCCCTACCGGGACCGGGCCGGCCACGATCTCAATTATCTCTCCATCGCCGGCATCACCGCCTACAACGGCCGTCGCGACAGCGGTCCAGCGCCAATGGCGTTTCAGACCGCGGACATCGCCGGCGGCTCCTGCCACGCGGTGATGGCGGTGTTGGCGGCGGTGATTCACCGTCAACACAGTGGTGAAGGCCAGCACCTGGATATTTCCATGACCGACGCGGCGTTCAGCCTGCATGGTTTAACGGCGCCGGGGGCGCTGCTGGCCGGCCAGGACCCACAGCTTGAAGGCACCCGGCTCAATGGCGGCAGCTTTTATGATTGTTACCGCACCCGCGACGGCCGCTACCTGTCGGTGGCCGGTCTGGAACCGCAATTTTTCAGCCAGTTCTGCCAGGCGATCGGCAAGCCCGAGCTGATCAACCTGGGCATCAGCATGGACGCGCAGGACGTGGCCCGGGTGAAAGAGGAGATCGGTGCGGTGATCGGCGCGCGGGACTGTGCGCACTGGTGCGAAGTGTTCGCCGGTCTGGACTGTTGCGTGGAGCCGGTGCTGAGCTTCAGCGAGGCCGCCGCCCATCCGCAGCTGCAGGCGCGCGGCATGGTGGTGGAGGTGCCGGCCGGCGAGGGCGGCGCCAGCCAGCGTCAGGTGGCGTCACCGTTCCGTTTTTCCGCCACGCCGGTGGCCTACCGCTTCACTGGCGCGCGTCTCGGCCAGCACAATCGCGAGGTGCTGCGTGAACACGGCTTCCCGGAAAGCCGCATTGATGAGCTATTGGCGGCCGGCGCGATTGCCTGAGCGCTGCGGCGTCGATCGGGCGCGTCGCCGGGAGTGGTGGCTACGCGCCTTAGCGGCTCAGTTGGTCCAGCTGCCGCGCCGGCGGCCGGATTTCGATTTCAGAAGCAGGCCGGCGATCACGCCGAGGATCAGAATGCCGACGCCGGTGATCCACTTCCGCGAGGTGGCGTCGTTGCGCAGCATGGCGTTCTCCGCTTTCACCTGATCCAGCTCGGAGCGCAACATGCTCAGCTCCTCGTTCAGGCGGCGGTTGGCCTGATCCAGACGAATCGGGTCGGCGGCCACATCGCGCAGCTGTTCCAGCTCGTTGCTGCGGCTGTCCAGCGAGGCTTTCAGTTCGTCGCCGCGGCTGGTCAGGGCGTTGCGCTCACCCTCCAGTTCGTTCAACCGGGTACGCAGCTCCGCCATCTTGCTGCTGAGTTCATCGTTTTCCTTGCTGACACGCTCAAGCTCAATGCCGGCGGTGGGCGTGGTACTGATGTACTGCTTGCCGATGTAACCCTCGATGCTGCCATAGCGAATGTGCGCCCAATCGCCATCGTTACCCAGAAACTCGATGCGGGTGCCGCTTTTAATGCCGCGATGGACGATCCGATACTGGCCGCCGGCGCCAGCGCGCACCGGCACGTACACTTCGTCGTCCACCCAGGCGGTGGCGGCGAACAGGGGGGTGGCGAACAACATCGCCAGGGCAAAGCTCAAACAGCGCAACCGCATCGGCTCACTCCTTAAATAACAAGCGGCGGAGTTTAGGCAATTCACTCTCGCGGCGTCGGGTCGGCTTTCACATTTCCCGAGCCGGGCAAGGTGGCATTGTAAAATATGGGGGTGTGGGGGGCGTGGTGCGTGCCCGCAATCAGGGCAAGACCGCCTTGAACGGCTTCACCGTGACCGAGGCGTACACGCCGGCGGCCTGATAAGGGTCTTCGCCGGCCCACTGGCGGGCCTGTTCCAGTGATGGGAATTCCGCCACCACCAGCGAGCCGGTGAAACCGGCGTCGCCGGGTTGCTCACTGTCCACCGCCGGCAACGGACCGGCCAGAATCAGCCGGCCCTGATCGCGCAACGCCTCCAGGCGACGCAAATGAGCCGGGCGTGCGGATTGCCGCAGGGGCAGGGAATTCGGCACGTCTTCACTGATGATCGCGTACAGCATCGTCATCCTTTTTTTTCGGGTCTTTGGAGTCGGAGTGGAACAACCGCTTGCGGTCGGCTTCCGGGATGCGCTTATAAAAGAACACAAAGGCGCCCACGTAGAACACCATCTGGATCGCGGTAAAGCCAAACAACTTGAAGTTGACCCAGAAGTCGGTGCTGAAGTTAAACGCGATATAGAGGTTAAGCAGGCCGATAAAGATGAAGTAGAGCACGAAGGCCAGGTTAAGAATCACCCAGTCGCGCCGGGCCATCGGCACCACGCTCCCGAAGGCGCCGGTCATCAGCCCCTCGCAGAGCCGCTGTAGCAGGTTGCGCTCGCGCAGCAATTGACCGATCAACAAGGCGCCGGCCAGGGCGAAGCTGATGATCGAAGGGCGCCATTTGATAAAGACGTCGTCGCGCAGTGCCAGCGTCAGGCCGCCAAACACCAGGGTGACCGCGAACACACCCAGATGCAGCCGATTCCAGCGTTTGAAAATCAGCCGGCCGGCGAACACCTGGAAGGTGGTGGCGGCGATGATGCCCCAGGTGGCGAGCATGATATCCCGGCCAGTGAGAAAATAGAGGCCGAAAAACACCACCACCGGGAGGTAGTCGAACAATTGTTTCATGGACAGGTTTCCTTACCGGGACCGTCGATGGTATCGGGAAGAGCACGGGAAAACCATATCGGAGGCGCTGTTCGGAGCCCGCGCGCCGCGAAGGCGGCCTCCCGGCGGTTGCGTTAGCATGCTACCGTGTAGCCCGTTTCGATCACCATGAGCCTGATTATGTTCCACTGCCCCGATTTTCACAGCCATTCCCTGGCCTCCGACGGCGTGTTGACGCCGGCGGAGCTGGTGGCGCGGGCGGCGGAGTATGGCGTCGATGCCCTGGCGTTGACCGATCACGACACCCTGGATGGGTTGGAGGAGGCGGGCCAGGCGGCATCCGAGCACGGCATTACCCTGGTGCCGGGCATCGAATTATCGGTGTTGTGGGGCAGCCGGGAAATCCACGTGCTGGGCCTGTGGCTGGACACGTCCAGCGCCACCCTGCTGAAGCGGGTAAAGGCGCAGCAAGAGGCGCGGCGGCAGCGGGCGATCCGCATTGGCGAGCGCCTGGACCGCGCCGCCCGCCTCAACGGCACCTACGCCAAGGCCTGTGCACTGGCCGGCAGCGATTTCCCGGGCCGGCCCTGGTTCGCGCGGGTGTTGGTGGAAGAGGGCGCGGTTCGCGATCAGGGGCACGCGTTCAATCGTTTTCTGAAAAAGGGGCAATCCGGATTCGTGGCGACGCCCTGGGTGAGCCTGGAGCAGGGCGTGGCCGATCTGCTCGCTGGCGGCGCGATCCCGGTGCTGGCCCATCCCCAGGCATACCAGCTCACCCGCAAACGCCTGCGCGAGCTGGTGCGCGATTTCCGCAATGCCGGCGGGCTAGCCCTGGAAGCGCTGATGCCCGGGCTCAGCCCTCATCAAGCGGCGTTGTTGGAAGAGTGCTGGCGACATTTCGACCTGGCCGTGTCGGCGGGCAGCGATTTCCATTCGCCGGCGCAGAAGTGGTTACGGCTGGGCGGCGTGCCGCCGTTTCCCGCCGATGCCACGCCGGTGTGGGCGTTGCCGGGTGCCGGCGGGGGATAAATAAGGGGTTTTCAGTTTTCAGGGGAGGGGGCGGCCACCCTGCGGTCTGCCTTGCGCTGTTCCCTGTTTCGCCCATGCCGCTTGCATGGGTCGGGTCATGGGGCGCAAAATCGCGCCCCATGACTGACGTGCTGCATATTCACCCGGAAACCCCCCAGCCGCGCCTGATTCGTCAGGCAGTGGATGTGATCCGCCAAGGCGGGTTGATCGCCTATCCCACCGACACCACCTATGCGCTCGGTTGTGGCATCGGTGAAAAAAACGCCCTTGAGCGACTGATCCGTTTGCGCCGGCTGGATGATAAACACCAGTTCACATTGCTGTGCCCGGATCTGTCCGTGCTGGCGTTGTACGCAAAAGTGGAAAACCCGGATTACCGCCTTCTCAAGGCGCACACGCCCGGGCCCTACACCTTCATTCTGAAAGGCACCAGCGAGGTGCCGCGCCGATTGATGCACGCGAAGAAGCGCACCATCGGCATTCGCGTGCCGGATCATCCGATCTGTATGGCGTTGCTGGCCGAGCACGGCGGGCCGATCATGACCTCCACCGCGCACCTGCCCGGCGATGAGTTTCCGCTTTCCGATCCGCAGGACGTGCGTGATTTCCTGCGCGATCAGGTCGATCTGGTGATTGATGGGGGCTTCTGCGGCATCACCGAAACCACGGTGATCTCGCTGGCTGATGGCGAGGGCCCCGAAGTGGTGCGTGAAGGCGCCGGCCCGCTGGACGCCATTTTCTGATCAAATCCGGGGCTGGCACCATGCCAGCCCTGTCTTTACCCCGCCTCTTCCCTTTATAATCGCCGCTTTCCCGCTATTACGACAGGAGTCGGGTTTGAGTTCCGTGGTTCCCTCTCAGCGAGTGGTATCAGGCATGCGCGCCACCGGCCGTTTGCACCTGGGTCACTACCATGGCGTGCTCAAGAACTGGGTGCGTTTGCAACACGAGTACGAGTGTTTCTTTTTTGTCGCCGATTGGCACGGGCTGACCACGGAATACGAAGATCCGAGCCGCATTGAAGGGCATGTCTGGGACCTGGTGATCGACTGGCTGGCCGCCGGCGTTAACCCTGGCTCCGCGACGCTGTTTATCCAAAGCCAGGTGCCCGAGCACGCCGAACTGCATTTGCTGTTGTCGATGATGACACCGTTGTCCTGGCTGGAGCGGGTGCCGCCCTACAAAGACCAGCAGGAAAAGCTCAAGGAACGGGATCTGGGCACCTACGGGTTCCTGGGGTACCCGCTGCTGCAGTCCGCGGACATCCTGATCTATCGCGCCGGCCAGGTGCCGGTGGGCGCCGATCAGGTGGCGCACGTGGAATTGACCCGTGAGGTGGCGCGCCGCTTTAACCATCTCTATGGCCGCGAACCGGGCTTCGAGGAAGCGGTGGAAGCGGCGATCAAGAAGATGGGCAAGAAACAGGCGCGGGTCTACCTGGACAATCGCCGCAAGTATCAGGAACAGGGCGACGAGTCGGCGCTGGAAACCGCCCGCGCCCTGGTGCAGAGCCAGCAAAATATCACCCTCGGCGATAAAGAGCGCCTGAGTGGCGATCTGGAAGGCGGTGGCAAAGTGATTTTGCCCGAGCCGCAGGCCCTGCTGACACCGGCCTCGAAAATGCCCGGCCTGGATGGTCAGAAAATGTCCAAGTCCTATGGCAATGGCATCAGTTTGCGCGAGGAACCGGCGGACGTGGACGCCAAGGTGCGGCGCATGCCCACCGACCCGGCGCGGGTGCGCCGCAGTGATCCGGGTAATCCGGATCGCTGCCCGGTGTGGCAATTCCACCAGGTGTACTCCGATGCGGCCACCCAGCAGTGGGTGCGCGAGGGCTGCACCAGCGCGGGCATCGGCTGTCTGGATTGCAAAAAGCCGGTGATCGAGTCGATCCAGGAGGAACTGGAGCCGATCCGGCGCCGCGCGGAAGAGCATTTGCGTAACCCGGACCTGGTGCGCACGATTGTTTCCGAGGGCTGCGAAGAGGCCCGCGAGGCGGCCCGCGCCACCTTGGAAGAAGTGCGCTCAGCGATGGGGCTTCAATACCGCTAGCGGGCCCGGCCCGCCCGCGAACCGACAGGACGGTCAGCGTGTATGAATGAAGTGGTGGATCAACCGGCTCCGGGAGGCAGCGCCAATCCGTTGGCGCCACCGGGCCCGCACCAGGCGGAAATGCCGTTTGGGTTGGTGTACGGGCAGGCGATTACCAAGCTGCCGGATGATCTGTATATCCCGCCGGATGCTCTGGAAGTGTTTCTGGAAGCGTTCGAGGGACCGCTGGATCTGCTGCTGTACCTGATCAAACGCCAGAATCTGGACATTCTGGATATTCCGGTGGCGCAGATCACCAGCCAGTACATGAAGTACGTTGAGCTGATGAAAGCGCTTAACCTGGAACTGGCCGCCGAGTATCTGGTGATGGCGGCGATGCTGGGCGAGATCAAGTCGCGCAGTCTGTTGCCGCGGCCGTCCCATGAGGACGAAGACGAAGGCGACGATCCGCGCGCCGAGTTGATTCGCCGTCTGCAGGAGTACGAACGTTTCAAGCAGGCCGCCGAAGACATCGACAGCCTGCCGCGCCAGGAACGGGATTTTCAGATCGCCGCCGCCCGGCGCCCGGATTTCGTGCGTGAAAAAGCGCAGCCCGACGTGGACATGCGCGAGCTGTTACTGGCGCTCAAGGAAGTGCTGTTCCGGGCCGACATGTTCGAGAGCCATCAGGTGTCGCGGGAAAAGCTGTCCACCCGGGAACGCATGTCGATCGTGCTGGATCGCCTGAAGGGCCGCGAGTTTGTCCCGTTCGTCGAGCTGTTCGACGCCGGTGAGGGGCGGCTGGGGGTGGTGGTGACGTTCCTGGCGCTGCTGGAACTGGTCAAGGGGTCGCTGATTGAGCTGATTCAAAGCGACACCTTTTCACCGATCCATGTGAAGGCGAAGACGCTGGTGTTCGAGGAAGCGGAGACGCTCGCCGCCCTGGAGCTTGACGATGAACCGGCCAACGACGACCCGGAGGGAAGCTGACGCCGTGGAGCCAGAACAGATCAAACGCATCGTCGAGGCGGCGATTTTCGCCGCCGACGGCCCCCTGGACCGGGATGCCCTGCTGCAGTTGTTCGACGAGCAGGAGCGCCCGGCCCGGGATCAGCTGTCCAGGCTCATGGAAGAGATCGCCGTTGATTATCAGGAGCGCGGCATCGAACTGCGCGAAGTGGCTTCCGGATTCCGGTTCCAGGTGCGCACCGAGCTGGGCCCCTGGGTCAGCCGGCTGTGGCAGGAGAAACCGCCGCGCTACAGCCGGGCGATCCTCGAGACGCTGGCGCTGGTGGCCTACCGCCAGCCGATTACCCGAGGCGAGATCGAGGAGATTCGTGGGGTGTCGGTGAGCTCGCACATTATCAAGAGCCTGCTTGAGCGGGGTTGGGTGCGGGTGGTCGGCCACCGCGATGTGCCCGGCCGGCCGGCGATGTTCGCCACCACCCGGCAGTTTCTTGATTACTTTGATCTCAAGAATCTGGAGGCGTTGCCGCCGCTCTCGGAGATCAAGGATCTGGATAAATTCAACGAAGAGCTGGAGCTTAGCGATGTGCCCGAGCAGCGCGAGCCCGCTAGCGGCGAAGAAGGCGATGCCCCGGCAAGCGGGCCAACGCCGTTCGCGGCCTACGACGACGAGCCGGAGATCGATGAATCGACGCTGATGAGCATCGATAAGGTCGACCTGGTGAACTCCGGGTTCGAGGCGGAGTTCCGCCGTAAAGCGGTGGCCGGGCAAGGCGAAGACAGCGACGGGGGCGATGCCGCCCCTGCCCAAGCGCACCAGCAGGCGCCCCAGGCGCCCAACGAGGACGAGTCATCGCCCCATGAGTGAGAAATTACAGAAAGTCCTGGCCCGTACCGGGTTGGGATCACGCCGTGAGCTGGAGAAATGGATTGCCGATGGGCGCGTTTCAGTGAACGGCAAGGTGGCGACCCTGGGCGACCGGGTGGAGCCTGACGATACAGTGAGAGTGGACGGCAGGATCATTCGAGTGAAGGCGGAAGAAGACATAGTTCGGCGCGTGATCATGTACCACAAACCCGCGGGGGAGGTGTGTTCGCGCAACGACCCGGAGGGGCGTCCCACGGTGTTCGACAACCTGCCCCGATTGCAGGGCATGCGGTGGGTGCAGGTGGGCCGGCTGGACATCAACACCACCGGTTTGATGTTGTTCACCACCGATGGCGAGCTGGCGCACCGCCTGATGCACCCCTCCAACGGCTTTGTCCGTGAATACGCGGTACGGGTGCGCGGTGAACTCACCGAGCAGAAACGCCAGGCGATGCTCGAGGGCGTGCTGTTGGAAGACGGCACCTCCCAGTTTGATGCCATCGAGGACGCCGGCGGCGCCGAAGAGGGCGCCAACCACTGGTACAAGGTCAGCCTGACCGGCGGCAAATACCGGGAAGTGCGGCGTTTGTTCCAGTCCCAGGATCTGGAAGTGGCACGCCTGATCCGCATCCGTTTCGGCGAACTGACGTTGCCCTCGCAACTCCGCCAGGGGCGCTGGCAGGAACTGACCGCCGAAGAGATCAAACCACTCACCGAGCAGGTCGACCTCAAGGGCAAGAAATACACCGGTCTGTATGGCCGCGCCCGCCTGCGTCACCAGCGCGGCACCCGCCCGCCACGCAAGCCACGCCGTAACCCCTACCGTCGCTGACGGGCGGGGCTGGCAGGCCCCGTTCGCGGTCGGCTTCGTAGACGGGTTTTGACTTTGACTGTGTAGGAGCAGGCCCAGCCAGCGAAGGGTTTGTCTGTTCCGCCGCCCTCATTGATCGGCGCCCAATGGCCGCCTAGGGCAACCGCATCACGCCACCGACCAGGGCGGGCAGGGCGGTCTCGACGCGCAGAATGCGGCTGCCGAAGCGGTGACACTGGAAGCCGTGCGCTTGCAGTAATTCGATTTCATACGGTGTCCAGCCGCCCTCGGGGCCGATCGCCAGGGTCACCGGCCCGGCCAGCCCGCGCGGCAGTTCCGGGTAATCGCCGGGGTGGGCGAGCAGGCGTTCGCCGGGGCCGGCCCAGTCGTCCAGGCGGTCTTCCACGAACGGCCGGAAGCGCGGCTCGAGGGTCAGCGTTGGCAGCACCGGGTCGCCGGCCTGTTCCAGCCCGAGCAGCAGTTTTTCCTTCAACAGTTCGCCTTTCAGGTTGGGCGTGCGCCAATAGCTTTTGTCCACCTTCCAACTGTTCAACAACGCGATGCGCTTGATGCCCAGGCTGGCGGCGTCGATCAGAATCCGTTTCAGCATTTTCGGCCGGGGCAACGCCAGCAGCAGGGTCAGCGGCAGCGCGGCCACGGGCTGAGAATCTACTTTAAAAGAAATATGCACGTCATTGTTTTCTATGGAAAAAATCCTTGCCATTCCGGTGCCCTGATCGAGCAGGCCGGCGCGGCAGTGATCGCCTTCGACCAGTTTCAGAACGCCCAGCACATGGCGCGCCTGCCGGGGCGTCAGCCGCCAGCGGTCCTGTTGCAGATGTTGTTCGGGGTGCAGCAGCAGCAGATTCATGGGCGGGGATTATGGCACAGCGGCGCCCCGCCTGACGCAATCCAACCGCTCCATGGCGATTCTGGCCCTTTGCGGGCCGGCGGCGGGTTGCTAGAGTGCGCAGCATTATTTATCGATGATGTGGAGAAACTCGCATGCAGTTTCAGGGCACCGAGAAGTACGTCGCCACCGAAGATCTGAAGATGGCCGTGAACGCGGCCATTGCCCTGCAGCGGCCGCTTCTGATCAAGGGCGAGCCGGGCACCGGCAAAACCCTGCTTGCCGAGCAGGTCGCCGAGGCGCTGGGCAAGCCCCTGCTGTCCTGGCACATCAAGTCCACCACCAAGGCACAGCAGGGCCTGTATGAGTACGACGCGGTCTCCCGTCTGCGTGACTCTCAGTTGGGCGCCGAGGGTGTCGAGGACGTCGCCAACTACATCAAGAAAGGTAAGCTCTGGGAGGCGTTCGCCGCCGACGAGCAGGTAGTGCTGCTGATCGACGAGATCGATAAAGCCGACATCGAATTCCCCAACGATCTGCTCCAGGAGTTGGATCGCATGGAGTTCTTTGTCTACGAAACCGGGCAGATGGTACGCGCCGAGAAGCGGCCGATCGTGATCATCACCTCCAACAACGAGAAAGAGCTGCCCGACGCCTTCCTGCGCCGCTGCTTTTTCCACTACATCAGCTTCCCGGACGCCAAAACCATGATGGAAATCGTGGACGTGCATTTCCCGGAGATCAAGAAAGAGCTCGTCACCGAGGCGCTGGAGATTTTCTTCGACCTGCGCAAGGTGCCGGGCATGAAGAAAAAGCCCTCCACCAGCGAATTGATCGACTGGCTCAAGCTGCTAATGGCCGACGACATCCCCGAAGACGTGCTGCGCAACCGCGACACCAAGACCGCGGTGCCGCCGCTTTATGGGGCGCTGGTGAAGAACGAAGCGGATGTGCAGTTGCTTGAGCGGCTGGCGTTCATGAGCCGCCGGGAACGCTGATACGCGGCATATCGCCCGGCCAGCCGTGCCGGGCGCGTCAACGGATCGCGACTAGAGGTTAGCTATGCTGATCGGTTTTTTCGAGGACCTCCGCGCGCACCGGGTGCCGGTGAGCATGCGCGAACTGCTCGACCTGTGCGATGCCCTTAAGCACCATGTCGCCTTCGGCTCGGTGGAGGATTTCTACATGCTCTCCCGGGCGGTGATGGTCAAGGATGAAAAATACTACGACCGCTTCGACCGCGCCTTCGCGCACTATTTCGACGGTCTGGAAAGCATCGAGCCGGAATGGCTCAGCCAGGCGATCCCCGATGAATGGCTGCGCCAGCAGATTGAGAAGACGCTGAGCTCCGAGGAACGGGACAAGCTGCAGGGGCTGGGCAGCCTGGAAAAGATCCTCGAAGAATTGAAGAAACGCCTGGAAGAGCAGGAAAAACGCCACCAGGGCGGCAACAAGTGGATCGGCACCGGCGGCACCAGCCCGTTCGGCGCCGGCGGCGAAAACCCGGAAGGCATCCGCATGGCCGGGGAATCGCGCAACAAGCGCGCGGTGAAGGTCTGGCAGAAGCGTGAGTTCCGGAACCTGGACGACTCCGTGGAGTTGGGCATTCGCAACATCAAGCTGGCCCTGCGCCGGCTGCGCAAGTTTGCCCGCACCGGCCGCGAAGACGAGCTGGACATGGACGACACCATCCGCTCCACCGCCCGCAACGCCGGCTTGCTCGACATCAAGATGCGCGCGCAGCGGGAGAACCGCGTCAAGGTGTTGTTGTTCCTCGATGTGGGCGGCTCCATGGACCCCTACATCAAGCTCTGCGAAGAGCTGTTCTCCGCCGCCCGGCTGGAGTTCAAGCACTTGGAATACTTCTATTTCCACAACTTCATCTACGAATACGTGTGGAAGGACAACCGCCGCCGCTGGGACGAGAAGACCGCCATGTGGGACGTGCTGCACAAGTACGGCAGCGACTACAAAGTGATCTTTATCGGTGACGCGGCGATGAGCCCCTACGAGGTGAACTCGGTGGGCGGCTCGGTGGAGCACTGGAACGAGGAGCCCGGCGCGGTCTGGTTCCAGCGCATCAAGGAGACCTTCGAGAAAGTAGTGTGGATCAACCCGGAGCCAGAGCGCGCCTGGCAGATGACCACCTCCACGCAATGGATCAAGCAACTCAGCGAAGACAAAATGTACCCGCTGACCCTGGAGGGCCTGGAGCGGGCGATGCGCTATCTGAGCAAATAATCCGCGCCGGCGACCGGCGGCGGCCCTGCCGCCGCTTTCTCTCTAGGCTCTTCCTTTTACCAGTTTCAGCGAGCCCACGCTCACCAGCACCACCACCATGCCCAGCCATTGCAGCGGCGAAAGCCGCTCGTCCGGGAACACCATCAGCGCCACCACCACGGTGACCACCGGCCCGAACATGGACAACATGCCGGCCTCGGCCGCGTTGGCCCGGCTCAGACCCTCGAACAGCAAAAAGAACGGCAACACCGTGGAAAACACCACCATCAACAGCATCCAACCGAGCGCTTCCGCGCTGATCCGCAACTCGGAGGCGGGCAGGGCGGGCAGCAAAAACACCAGCATGGCGATCAGCGTGACGCTGTTGGAGAGCTGATTGAAGCGCACCGATCCGAGCGGCCGGGTGAGGCTCTGGCTGGTGCGCCAGAACACCGCGTAGCAGGCGGCGGCGCCGAAACCGAACGCCAGGCCGGCGACGCCCACCGCACCGCCGTGCCAGCCGGGCAGCAACAACAAGGCGGTGCCCAGCCAGGCGCCAGCGAACACCAGCAGCCGGGGCCACCCGGGCAAGCGGCGTTGCTCCACGGTTTCCAACACCATCACCATGGCCGGAAACAGGTACAGCACCAGGCGCGACAGGCTGGCGCCAAGCTGATCGATGGCGTGGAAATCGCACCAGGCGCTGACAAAAAACAGCATCCCGGTAAAGCCGCACAGCAGCCACTGGCGGCGGCTCAGCGGCGGTTTGGGTTTGCCGCGATTGAGCCAGGCGGCGCCGGCCCAGAACAGCGGCACCGCCAGAGCGAACCGCCAGATCAGCAAGGCGTTCACCGACACCTGCTGCTGGTAGATCAAACGGGCGAAAATGCCCTTGAAGGCCATGGCGAAGGTGGCGACAGCCACCAGCGCCAAGCCGGACCGCAACCAATGGCGGGTGTTCATGGTGACTCCAGGCTCTGTGCCGCGAAAAAAAGGAGAATGGGCCAGATATTGCTATTCGCCAAGCGGAACGGGAAACTATCAGATATTCGCATTTCGCATATCTGGCGCCCATGGATCTTAAACAACTGAGAATATTTCTGCGTGTGGCGGAAACCGGCAGCCTGGTGGGCGCGGCCCGCCAACTGGATCTCTCCCAGCCCTCGCTAAGCCGGCAGATCAAGCAACTGGAACAGGATCTGGGCACGCCGCTGTTCCACCGTACCGGCCGGGGTGTGCAGCTCACTGACGCCGGCCGGCTGGTGCGCGAGCGGGCACAATTACTGCTCGATCAGGCCGCCGCGCTGGAGCAGTCGCTGGCCACGCGCACCGCCCAGGTGTCGGGAACGCTGAGTTTCGGCTTGCCACCCAGTCTCGGCGTGCGGGTCACCGGGGCGCTGGTGGAGGCGTATCGACAGCGCTACCCGCTGGTGCATCTGCGGCTGTTCGAGGCGCTCAGCGGCGACCTCAGTGAGCGTCTGCTTAATGGCGGCCTGGACCTGGCGATCCTCTACGGCAGCGCCATCAGCAACAACCTGGCGGTGCAGCCGCTGGGCTGGGAAGACCTGCACCTGATCTGCACACGGGACCGCCCGGAGGCGGTGCGCGGCGCCGTGGCCCTGGCGGAATTGACCCGCCTGGCGTTGATTCTGCCAGACCAGCGCCACGGCTTGCGGGCCCTGCTGGAGCACTACGCGTTTCGCGAGAACCTGACGCTGAGCGTCGATATAGAAGTGGACTCCCTGCGCGTGCAGCTTGATCTGGTGCGGCGTCGGCTGGGCTACACGGTGCTGCCGGCGCTGACCCTGGACGCGGTTGAGCAATACCGCGACCTGATCGCGGTGCCAATTGTCTCGCCCACGCCACGCCGCCGTTGCATGCTCGCCTGGCGGCGCGGCGAAGCCAGCGGCGCCCCGGCACGCGCCATGGGCGAAATGATCCGCGCCCGCTTCGCCCTGGAGAGCAAAGCCCCACCGCCGACCACTGAAAACTGAAAACCCACTGGTTCTCTGACCTCCCGGTCAAATCCGCCGAGCTTTGTAAAATCACCCCCTGTTTTTACCTTTCAGGGGTTTTTGCGTCGGGCTGAATGCCGCATAGTACCTGGCATTGCCGTTTGGTCGGCGATTTTTCAGTTGTAAATTGGTTCGGGGATTCACGGGATGCGCTTTACCGGCTCTGTCTGGCTTTTGATGCTGGCTTCATCGCTGTGCGGTACCGCCGTGCGCGCGGCACCGCCCGCTTCGGATCCGCTCGATCCCGCGTCGGACGTCTATTGCGATGCGCCGGTGGTGCCGGCGATCAGCCAGAGTCTGGCCGGCAACAGCGGTTTTGCGTTCAATCTCAGCGCCCAGGCCAAGGACGAGCGGGACACCTTTTACGACAATCTGGCCATGGTGACCGAATCCAGCGATCCCCGTTCCGCCCGCCCCACGGTGGTGATGCAGCGCATCGACAGCCAATCCATGCAGATGGAAGTGGGCGCCGGCGTGCGCATTGATCTGCCGGTCAATCCGGTGGCGCTGGCCCTGGAGATCAGCAATCACACCACGGTCGCCACCGCCTTCAATGGTGACAACGACGAAGAGCGCCTGTGGGGCAGCAACCCGTTCGCCGATCCGGGTTCCGCGGAGCAGGCCGCGGACATGCTCGGCGATGGCAGCACCGTGTCCGAAGCCGGGCTGACCCTGGCGCGGGCGTTTGGTAAAGGCGCCGGAGCCTATCGACTGGACGCCTCATTGAAGGCGGAACGGGTCGATCTGTACAACTACGACATGGCCAGCACCGGCTATTACCGGCCTCTGTCGGCCACCGGCACCAATCTTCTCAGCGAACGCCAGGGCTTTAATTTCAAAGCGGGCCTGGCCAAATCCTTTGGCGATCTGGACATGGCATTGAATGTGGCCAACCTGTTCCCGCGCGGCGGCGAAGAGGTAACCCAGGCCGTTTATGAAAACCAGACCCAGGCCAGCGTCGCCACGTCGCTGGATTGCGGTTGGTCCACCGCGCGCCTTAATCTGACCTGGAACGCCCGCGAGGGGTATCAGGCGGTGCCCGATCAGCGTTACGCCACCGCCGGCATGAGCTTCGCCCCGCAGCGCAACCATCCGCGCATCAACGTGGGCTACCGCCACGACCTGATCGGCGATCTGGGCTCCACCGCGTCGCTCGGGTTGGGCTTCACGCCACTGAAGCGGCTCAATCTGGACATCGCCGGCACCAAGGGGCAGGGCGACGTGTACGGGGTGATGGCGCGGCTTGGCCTGCGCCTGTAATCGCAACCACCGCTTGAGTCGCGCCCGTGGAGTTGGCAAGGTGGCCCTCCACTTTGTGACGCGGCGGTTTCGTTATGCCCCCCATTGATCTCGCGTTTGATCGCGACCACCTCTGGCACCCCTATACCTCCACCTCCCGGCCATTGCCGACCTACCCGGTGGCGCGCGCCGACGGCGTCTACATCGAGTTGGAAAATGGCCGCCGGCTGATCGATGGCATGTCGTCCTGGTGGGCGGCGATTCACGGTTACAACCACCCGCGCCTGAACCAGGCCGCCGCCGATCAGCTGCAGCGCATGGCCCATGTGATGTTCGGTGGGCTCACCCACGAGCCGGCGGTGGAGCTTGGCAAGCGCCTGGTGCGGCTGACACCGGAACCTTTGCAAAAAGTGTTTCTCGCCGACAGTGGCTCGGTGTCCGTGGAGGTGGCGATCAAGATGGCGCTGCAGTTCTGGCTCAGCCAGGGCAAACCGGAAAAGCACCGGCTGGTGGCGCTGCGCAACGGGTATCACGGCGATACCTTCGGGGCGATGGCGACCTGCGATCCGGTCAACGGCATGCATCATCTGTTCAGCAGGGTGCTGCCGGCGCACCTGTTCGCCGAGGCGCCGCGCACCGGTTTCCACGAAGACTGGGACGAGCGTGATCTGGACTCGCTGCGCGAACTGCTGGAGGGCCACGGCGATGAAGTGGCGGCGGTGATCCTGGAGCCGGTGGTGCAGGGCGCCGGCGGCATGCGGCTGTATCACCCGGAGTACCTGCGCGGCGCCCGCCGCCTGTGCGACCAACATGGCGTGCTGCTGATCTTCGATGAGATCGCCACCGGCTTCGGCCGCTCCGGCAAGCTGTTCGCCCTGGAACACGCCGGGGTCTGCCCGGACATTCTGTGTTTGGGCAAGGCGATCACCGGCGGCTACATGACCCTGGCCGCCACCCTGTGCACCGACCGGGTGGCCGCCGGTATCTGCGAGGGCGAGGCCGGGGTGCTGATGCACGGCCCCACGTTCATGGGCAACCCGCTGGCCTGCGCGGTGGCCAACGCCAGCATTGACCTGCTGCTGGACAGCCCGTGGCAGAGCAGGGTGGCGGCCATTCAAGCGCAATTGGAACGGGAACTGGCGCCGTGCCGTGAATCATCGCGGGTCGCCGACGTGCGGGTGCTCGGTGCGATCGGCGTGGTGGAACTGAAACAGCCCTGTGACGTGGGCGAAGTGCAAAGAGAACTGGTGGAGCAGGGTGTCTGGATCCGGCCCTTCGGCCGGTTGGTGTACATCATGCCGCCGTTCATTATCGAGCCGGAGCAGCTCAGCGCCCTGACCGGGGCCATCGTCGCGATCACCGCGGACGCCTGATGCGGATCGTTATAGAACGATAACCCGCCGTTCATCGAAGAGGGCGTCCTCGCCCTGGTAACCGCGCTGATTGGAGACCAGCCGGCACTCGCCCACGGTGGTGTCCACGGAGATATGGGTATGCCCATAAATCCACAGGTCCGCCTGGCTCACCAGATCGTCGAGCAGGGAAAAAAAGGCGCCGTCCAGCGGGCCGGGGGAAAAACGCGGATGCGCGCAATGCCGGGACGGCCCGTGGTGGCTGATCACCACGGTCGGCCCGTCAAAGGGGCTCGCCAGCTCCTGGCCAAGCCAGCTCACCGAAGCGCGGTGGCGCCGTAACGCCTGCTCCGGCGTATAAGCAGCACCCGCCGAGCGGATTAAACGGTGATCCGGCAACCTCGCCCCAGCCACCGCCATGCTCTCAGCGACATCGCCGGCGGTGCCGGCGCGGTAGTCGGTCCACAACGTGCAACCGAGAAAGCGCACGCCGTGCAGATCCAGACGCTCGTTCTCCAGCACGGTCACGCCGGTGCCGCGGGCGCAATGTCGCAGGGCACGCAGGTTGGCACCGATGTCCTGGCCATAATGTTCGTGGTTGCCCGCCACATAGAGAATCGGTTTACCCAGTTGCCGCGCCTGATCCGCCGCCCAGCGCACGCCGCGCGCGCCGGTGTCGATGTCGCCGGCCAGCACGATCACATCGCAATCCACCTGGGGCAGGCTTGGCGGTACCGGCTGATCGCGCAGCAGTTCGTTGTGCAAATCACTCAGGGCAAGAATACGCACCGGCTTTCCCTTTTATTGGCCAGACGAGGGCGGCTCGCCCAGGAAGTCGGCCACCCGGGCCAGCACCGCCGCCGGCGTCTGGCGGTGTGGTACATGCCCGACACCCGCTAACAACGCCACCGTGGCAGCGCCGCCAGCCAGCCCGGCGAGGCGCCGCGGATGGGCCGGCGAGCCGAATTCATCCCGCTCGCCATGCAGGGCCAGCAACGGGCAGCGGATTTCGGGCAGCCACGGGTCCAACGACCAATCCGCGAAGCCCGGGTCAAGCCAGGTTTCGGTCCAGGCGTCCAGCACCCAGCGGGCCTTGTCGCCATGGTGTTTTCGCAGCCGGTCAAGCTGGCCGGGCGCCGCGAAACTCTGCTTGGCGTCGCGGATTCCGGCCAGGGTCAGCGGCTCCACGAAGGCCTGTGCCGATTCCGTGATCAACGCTTCGCAGCGGAGCCCGGCGGTGGCCGCGCAGACCACCGCCATGCCACCGCCGACACTGTGCCCCAAAGCCACGAAACCGCCGGTCAACTCGAATGCCCGACAAAGCGCCGCGAAGCCGGTGTACGCCTCCTTCTCAACGAAATCCCGTGGCAGCCGGCCGGGGTAGGGGTCCGAACGGCCAAACCCGAGCCGGTCATAGGCGATCACGTCGCGGCCGGTGGCTTGGCACAGCGCCTCTGGAAATTCCCGCCACAACGCCAGGCAGCCCAGGGAATCATGGAACAGGACGATCGGTGCGTGATCTGACCGCGCCGCGCGGTTGGCGGACCAGCGCGCCGCGAACAGGCGGCCCTCCGGCGTGTCGATGTGGGTTTGCTCGGGCATCGGGCACCTGGGTCAGTGTGGCTGGTGAAGCGGTCTCGATCGGGTGCACAGTGTAGTCGGCGAGCAGGAGGGATTCACGGTGCCAGGAAAAAAAACACCGGACCGGGAGGAAAACGATGAGGGTCTTCGGAGTATTCGTTGATTGCCTGATTTACCCTATTTAACATAATATACATTACACGTAGTTCAGGATGAACACGCACCGCCAGGAACAGAAACGACGCCGCCCGTCAAGACCCACCGTGACGGCCCCGCGATTGTCCTACAGGATTCGGGGCCTTTTTAGACTATTTCATTACAAACGGGATCGGATGTTATGCGTAAACAATATCAAGCGGTGCGCGTTGAATGCCCCTGGACCGGCGAAACCGCGCACCTGTCACCCTGGCACGCCGCAAAATTCACAGGCCGCAGCGTGCGCACCGCGCAGCGCTGGGCCGCCGGCGCCCGGCCAGCGCCTGCCGATCTGGCGGCGCTCAGGCTCCACGCGCTGGGGATCATTCCGGATGACCGGTGGCACCATTTCCGGCTCAGGCGCGGCATGCTGGTCCACCTGGACACGAACGAAACCTGGACCCCGGAGCAACTGCGCACGTCATGGGCGTTGTTTCAGATGGCCGCCGACTACCGCGCTCTGCGCCGCCGGCCCGCCGCTCCGGTGCTGCACCTGGCACCCCAGGCGCCGGACATAAAAAAGCCCGCTATGAGCGGGCGTTAAATCCGAATAAACAAATGGAGAAACTGACTAACAGTCAGTGTCGCGACCGAACACGTCAGGCCACACGCCGCGCTCCAGCCGGCTAATACGCCGGTTGGCCTCCTTGTTCTCCTTGCGGATGCTCAGGAGGATCGCGACCGTGGCGACTTGCGCAGCCGCGCCACCGCCCAATACTGCCTGCAACAGTGCGCCCACGTCCATTATTCGGACTCGGCGCCCTGGCCCAGGCCATCGGCGGCGCTGTCCACGGCGTTGCCGGCGCTGGTGGCAATGGTGCCAATCACTGCCGGCGGCAGGCCGGTGGCGGTCAGCGCGGAGCCCACGATGGCGGCGATCAACAGCTTGCCCCAGTCGCCGGCGAACAGTTTAGAAATCCAGTTTTTCATTGTTAGAGCCCATCCATGATTGTGTCGCGTGAGTAGTGTTCAGGGTTTTGCAAGCGCCACCAGAGCGGCGCCGTTTCGGGGTTCAACCCGTACCCCTCGCCCGGATGCGTGACCTCATACAGCCACCCGCCCAGGGTCCAATCCGTGTCACCACTGACGGCCTGCCCTACGCCGTTCACCGTTTGGTTCACCACGTTGCCCGGGTTCGCCGGGTTCAGCATGTTGCGCGCCCGGTACACCAGATACCCGCCGACCAGCAGCGCGCCGCCGATCACCCAGGCCTGTTTGTCGGTGACCAGCGCCATTACCAGCCCGCCGCCTGGATCGCCTGATCGAGCAGCGACGCGGTGTAGGGTTGCTGACCGTTTTCGTGTTTGATGATCGCGCCGACCAGAGCGCGCAGCTCGCCCAGGTCCCATTGCAGCGGCACGTCCGCGCTCACGCCCATGGCGCCGGCCACGGCGTTGACGTAGGCACCGGTGTTGTTCTCCACCGGCGGCGCCCACCGATTGATGATGCCGCGCACGGTGTACAGGCCGTACAGGTCGCGATAGTTGCGCAGGATTTTTGCCAGGGCTCGGATGCCGTAGAGCGGCGCCCTGAACTGGAAAAATGCGGTGTCGGTTTGCGTGTCACTGAGCCCCTGCCATGCGTCGGCGGATCGCCGGATGTTGCCGGGGTTGTTGTTGCGGATGCCTCTCGGCAGATTCGGGTCCATATTCATCGGTCCATCCGTGGACGCGCCAGCGCCGTTGTTCGCGACGGTGTTGAGCAGTTCATCAATGATTCCGCCCAGCACCGTATCCGTGCCTGTGCTGCTGGATGCACCAGGGGCCGGCGTGGTACCACCGCCCTGCCCGGCCTGCCGTTGCCAGACCCACCACAGGCCGGCACCAACTCCGATCAGAGCCAGCGGCCACATTACCCGCAGCTACCCACTACGAGCGGTTGAGCGATTGAGAGCCACGTTTTCACGGCGGCGGTGCCGGCCCCCTCAGTGGTCACCGTTGCGCGAACGTGCAAACGCTGGCCACCGCCGACGCCGAACAGATCGACCTCCCGCAACACACCAGTAGTCGCGCCAGCAGAGAAACCCACCTCAATGCTGTCTACCACGGTGCTGCCCGCGAGCAGCTCGACGGTTACGACGCCGGCGCTGACCTCGCTGGCCGTCAGCTCCACCGCCCACTCAGCGGCGATGTACTGGAGCCGCGACAGGTCGCCCAGGCGATCCCGGAACCACTCTGGAGTGTCGTAGGCTTCGCCCGCCGCAGTGAGACCAAACGCTGGCGCGCCGGGCTCAAATTGAATCTGAGTTTTATTTGCGAATTCCATCAGAGCAGCCCCTCCCGGAGCGTTATTTTCAGGGTTTGAGGGAATGTCCCGTAGGCGTCATCAACGAGCCCGGCAGCGGCGAACGATTGCCCGCCCGCATCGATCACGCGGGGACTGATTCCGTTCAGGTTGTCGGCCACCACGGCGTAGACATAATCAAGATAATCTGCCGGCATGAATCGCCCCGTGTAAATTTCCAGCGCGGCGCGCAGCAGCTCTCCGGAGAGCATCACCGATCCGTTAGGCTGACGCTCCGCCGCCACCAGCGCACGCGATACAACACGATCACGGCGCAGCATGCCGGCACCGGCGCAGCTCGATACGCTCCCGGAAACCGTCAACGTCTGATCGGTAGCAGAACAGCGCGACAGCACCCCGGTGCTCCCGATCCTAATCAGATCACCACGGTGATCCAGCGCCACTCCGGATAGCGTTCCCGCGCCGTCCATTGCCGGCAACTTGCCCTCGCTCTCCGGTACCGTCTCCAGGGTGACGGCGTCCAAAATAACGGCGGCGTTGTCGAATCCCCCGACACCGACCATGTACAACAGTCCGCCGTAGACAACGAGCGACTTTGTTGAGTGATCGACTGAAACCTGCCGCAGCACCGTGCCGCTCATATCCATCATCACGACAGTATCGGACTGGCCACTGGCGCCTTCGGTTTTTACGTAGATTCGGCCATCGCCCACCGTCATAGCCCGCAAATACAGATACCCACCTGTGAGCCCAGTGGGGAACTTACGCCGAAACGAAAGCGCCGCCGCGTCGTAGCACCAGATCGCCACATGTTTTGTTGGCAGCGTCTCACGCACCGCGATCCATAGCTCTCGGCCCACCTGAACCCCCATGGCGTCGCCCGCGTCGTTATCGAACCCGGCCAGCTCGGAATAGCCGCCCTCTGGATCATAGACGCGCCAGGGTGCCGAGTAGTTACCAACGACAATACGCCCGTCATCCAGCGGGATCGGCCGCCCGTTTGCCGGCGTCGGCAGCCCGGTGCCGATCACTGCCATTTGCTGCCCGGCGTTGTACGAAACCGGCGTGATGTTTCCGAGTGCGACCCGCAGCGCCACGGTTGAACGGGTGTCATCGACAAACTGACCGTCACGGCCCCGGATACCGGGGTTTACGGTGACCTCGCCCTGGATGGTCTGGCGGTTGTAGCTGCCCCGCCCGACAGTGAAGATCACCGCCACCGGGTTTTCGTTACCCCGGTTCTCCACCTCGAAACCATTAAACCCGCCGGCGGGGCGCCAGAGGTCGCCGGTCATCATTTCGACCGGTTCGCCCTCGATCAGCACGCGCACGGGGCGGTCTGACCATTTGCAGTAGATGTAATCGCCGGCGGTTTTGATCTGGATCAGCTCACCGGGGGCGAGCGTGCGACGGTGGTCCATATCAGGCGCTCCGGCTAATCAGGTAGGCGCCGGCGGCAGCAGCCACGGCCAACGCGGTGTATTTGAATGCGGATTGCATGGTTTCAGCGCTGTCACTGGTGGCGGCGCTTTGGGCGAAATCGAACGCCCGGCTGATCTGCTGGCTCTGTTGCTGGTCGCGCCACTCCATCGATGAAAACGCATCGGATATCACGTCGCGGTTCGCGTTGAGAGCGGTTTCTACGGTGTCGGTGTTCGCGTCCAGCGCGGCGTTGCCGAAGCCGAAGGCCTGCTCGAACGCCGTTGACGCGATGCCCTGGTTTGCCTCCAGGGCCGCCGCGACGGCGCCGTGATCGGTGGTGTTGACGGTTACGTCGCCGCCCGCTTTGCCGATATTGAGAACGTCACCCGATACGCCCGAGTTGGAGAAAATGTTGTCCTCGCGGACATTGGTGACGCTGGTCGATTGTTTGGAACTGCTGCTACTCGCCACTCTGTTATCACTCCCGCGTTTTGTAGCCAGCGCCCCCAGCGACCGTAGAGGCGCGCATGGGCGGCGGTGTCCGCCTCACACTGAAACCGCTGAACCCCGGCGCCGGCGGCCTGTTCGATCACCGCCCGGGTGATCGCGTAGGCGCCCGGCCCCTGGCAGGCCTGGAACGCCCCGACCAGGCCATCGGCATCCCGCCATATCTCGATCACCACTACACTGCCGGCGGCGGTGAACGCGGCGACCTCGCGCCGTTGCCACATGTCTCGCAGCTCGACGGCGGCCTCTGTTCCTGTGCTGGCCACCACAGCGGCATGAACCGCCGGGCACCAGCGCGTTACTTTTTGCGCTTCCACACCAGCAGCAGCACCAGCGCCGCAGCGCCGGCCAGCATCATGGTGTTGGGTGAGAGCGCCGGCAGGCCGCCGGTTGATGACGTTGCCGTTCCGCCGGCGCCCGCGAAGTTCACGACCGGCCCGCCCATGTCCACGGCACCGGTGAAGGTGTCGCCCACGGAGCTCGGGCCGGCGTTGCCGAATGACGAGCCCTGGCCGCCCATCCCGCCGAGTAGTCCGCCGATGCCCACCATCAGATGCGGCTCGCAATCAGGTAGACGGCGAGACCACCCAGGACCAGCATGGCCGGGGTTTTCCACTGTTGGAGCGTGGCGCGGATCGCGTCGGCCTGTTGCTGGGCCACTGCCGCGTCACCGGCATAGGGCGCCGGCGACGCCTCCTGGTTGACGGTTTCCGGGCGGCCCTGCTGCTCGGAAACCCAATCGCCAACCTCATTTTTCACGTACTGCTGGGCGCCGGTGTTAACCGTCTCCCAGGCGTCGCCGAACGTGTCGCCGATCTGAGACCAGATGCTCATGCGGTTCCCCTACTCCGGCCCGTTTACGCGACCAGCGCGCCGATGTACTCGGTGATGATCCCGAACGACGGCGCCGCCTCGGTGAATTCGAGCTGGAGGCGGAACGACTGTGCACCGATAGTGCTGATCCGCAGGCCGCCGTAGCCGTATTCAGACCGGTCGATCAGCGTGTAGCCGGCGGGCTGGACGCGGTAACCACCCTCCAGAATCACGCCGTTGTTGATCGCCCGGGAGCGGTCGAAAATGATCCGGTCATCCCGTTTGATTTTGATCCGGGAAATTTTATCGGTGGCCAGGAACATGCGGCGGATAAACGCCCGGTTGGGGCGGTTGTAATCCAAATCCTGGATGTCCAGCTCACCGGCGCCGCCGGCGTTGCGAGACGTTTTCACGAAGTGGCGCACAATGCCGGCGCCACCGGGCACCGCGTTGCTCACGGTGGCCCAAATTTTCAGTTGCGGGTCCACAGCCATGGCGCCGCTGATTTCAATCTGCACCTCGGCGTTAGTGATCTCGCCGGGTTGCGGATCGGCGCCAGCAGGGCGGCCCACGTTGAGCGCGGTTTCTTCCTCGGATTCGCGGATGCGACCGTGGATTTTATCGAACGGAACCAGCAGGTAACCGAGGTCACCGGCAGCCGGCAATTTGTCGGCCTGATTCATCATGTCCTGTTCGGTAAACGAGTAGCGGCGGACCGTCTCGGTGTTCGCCTTTACGCGGATTTCCGGGTAGTCGGCGAGCACGCCGGTGTACTCGATCCGCAGATGATGGAACCGCAGGCCGCGCGGCAACTGGAACGTGGCCACACCGCCCTTGCTCACCCCGTTCGGAGTGGTCAATTCAATTTCGTTACGCTCGATTGCGAGAGGCATTTTGCGTCCCTGCTATTTGCCGGCGGCGCGGGCCACCGCTTGGAGCGGGCCAACACCGGATTTACTCATTAACAACAGCACACCGCCCACGGCGATGGCTGCTATCACGGAACTGACCACGATCTTCGGGTCAGTGTTTTGTCGGACGTAGCCGACCGGATCGCTGAGCGCGTCCATTAGCCGTTCAGCAGGGTTTTACCCTGGCTAGTGCGGTTCAGCACGGCGATAACAGCAACGGCCATCGCGACGGTAATCAAACGTGACTTGTTCATCGGTAGTGTTCCCACGGTTGTTTAGCAAACCACCGGGTGAAAAAGGCGCACATCCCTGTGCCTCTCCATCCCTGTCCTGGTGCCGGCGGGTGCGAATCGCCGGCGGGTGCAGGACGCAGCGAACCATGGCGTTCAGGTTTCCGGTCAACAAAAAAAACGGCGCCGCAGCGCCGTTCACCTGTTTTTTAGGTTTAATTTAATTCAGCCGAGATATTTGAATTGCAGGTATTCGGGTGCTTCGCCATCCGACTTCCGCCAAAATCGCAACTGCTTGGGCGGGGTTTTCAGCAGGGTTTCCACCGGTATATCGGTCATCGCCATGGCCGCTTTTGCGTCCAAAGAACCCTGGAGCACGCCAATGTACTTGTGGGCGCTGTTCATGCGCATGGTGCTGGGAATCTCCGCTGCCCGCTGCCCCACCCCGTACAAGATGCCGCCGTATTTGCGCGACCGCAGGTAGAGGTTTGCCAGGGCATCGGTGGCTGGACCGCTGCCGCTTGTGAACTGCGCGGCCTCTTCCAAAATCACATGCGTATCGCGGTTGCCGTCCAGCACTGCCCACACACAGGAACAAAACCGCTGCAAATCGTCTGGACTGGTGGCGCCGGTGTAGGCCAGCCGATAATTGCGCCCCGACCGGTCCGCCCTCTTCAGCTCCCGGGCAAACGCCGGCAGGCTGGCGAACTCATGGCACCCGTGATCGCCGTCCGGATCGAACGCGATCACGCGCACACCCCGTCGCGGTATCAGGTTTTTAATGGCCTGAGATTTACCGGCGCCGGTGGCGCCCACCACCAGCGTGTGCCGGGCGTCGAGCGCTGGGTTTTTATTGACCGCCATCGCCCGCCTCCAGGCTGGCCGGTTCGGCTTGTTTCGGTTTTTCGTCCGGTTTTTTGCCACGATCCGCCAGGGTCAGCATGGCGCGGGGCGCGGTGATGATCGCCGCCGTCATCACCAACGTGAACTCCGGCCCCATCGCCATTCGGGCACCGTATTTGGCCAGCACAGCGTCGGTGGCCCGGCCCAGGTCATTGGCCTCGGTTTCGGTGATCGCCCAATGGGCGCCCAGGCGGGCCGCCGCGACGCCGTAAACCATGTGATACAGCATGGCCAGTTCCTTGGCGCCGACGCTGGCCGGTTCCGGTTTATCACCGCCCGGCTCCGGTTTGTAATCGTCGTTCGCGCTGTCTTCTCCGGCGATGGCCTCCAGCGCCGAGTAATCCGGTTTTTCCGGTATCGGTTCTGGCTTAGGCTCTGGTTTAGCGTGTTGGCCGTCCGTGGCCGGGGTTTCGGTTTTTTCCGGTTTTTTGGTCGCCATCCGTGGCTTACTCCTCGCTCAGTAGCGCGGACAGGAACCCGCGCCGTTTCGGTTTTTGATCGGTTTCCGCCGGCTCGCCCGGCGTGTATTCATCGCCGTTCGCCGCCGGCGCGGGATCGGCCACCGGTTCAGGGCCGGGCGCCGGGGCCGGATCGGCGGCGGGCGCGTCGATTGGCCGGTATCGGTCGCGGATAAACGCCTGCCCGGTGGGGCCGTAGGGCTGGATGCAGCCGCAGCCGTTCGAGACAGTCCCACACCGGATGTACAGCGCCTCACGCGCTCGCCCGCGCCCCACCATGCACGAATGCACCGTGGCGTTGCCGTTGCACAGCGGGCACTCGATGTGCCCTACCACCGCGTTATTTTTTACCGCCATCACCAATCCCCTTGCGTATCCGTTTCACCGTGAATCTCTCCCCGGGCTCCAGCGGCATTTCCGCGTATGCCCAGGCGTAGCAACCGCCGCGCCACCCGTTCGGTGGCGGATTGTCGGCCAGCCAGTGAATGACCCGCTCGACCATCAGCCGCTCCCCAAAATATTTTCTGTAATCCGCGTTCCGCATTGCTCACCGTACAGTTATTGACACAAGTCCAAGGCCGCGCCAGGGCGCGGCGGTCCAGCCCGCACCGCCGCGATTCTTTCGGCGGCGCGCAGCAGCTCCATGGGGGCGGTTAAAAACCACCCCGCAACAGGTTTAATTTCCGGTTTCTTTTCTGGTTTTCTGGCGTAGCTGATCGCCCAGCGATAAAACCGGGTCAGCACCGGTTTTGTGCCCGCCCATAAACCGAACAGCGCGCCGGCGGTGCGGTCGCCGTACTCGGTGGTCGCCCGGCCTGGTACTACCTCGCCGGTGTCGGTGTCGATTCCCGACTCCAGCCAGTAGCCGGGCGAGATAATCCGGTTTGCACGCGGCAGCTCCGGGCCGCCCATGGCCTCGACGTAAGCCGCCCAATCGCCGGCGTCGGCTGCCTCGCCGGCGGCCTCCAGGGCGTCTCCCGCGTCGAACAGGTCGCCGGTGGTGGGGCCACCGCTGGCCCACAGCCGGCGCAGCTCCCGCCACACGGTGACGCTGGGGCCGCCGATCTGCTGAAACTGACGGATGCCCCACCCGCTCGCCCATGCCTGGACGCGCTCGGCGGCGTTGCTCATGTCCAGGCCGCTATCGTCATCCTGCTCGCCCAGGGCGCCTCGCACGCCCCGGCCATCAATGTTTTTCGCGATGTACTTCGCGATGTAGCCGGCGGCAGTGCCCCGGCTGGCGTCCATCTGCACATGCTCGAATCGACGCCGGCGTGCACCGCGCTCGGTGGGGTTGTCGGCCATCACCAGCACCCGGCGAGCGATCCGGCGGGCGGCGCGCACGTCGCCCGGGCGCATGAACAGCAGCAGATGCCAATGGGGCGTGCCGTCATGGTGCGGCTCCGCCACCCGGAACCCGTAAACTCGGATTTCCGCACGGTGCAGCGCCGCCCGGATGCGCGCCCACAGCGTGCAGAGCTGGTTTTGCGCGTCGCGGGGCGTGCTGCCCTCCCACCGGCTGTTTTTCACAGCTTTGCCGGGTTTCGGTAGCCAGCGCATACGGTGCCAGCGGCTCGCGGTGGTGAACGTCCAGAACACGCCGGCGTGGCCCCTGGCGGTGGCCACTTCTTCGAATCCCCGAATGCGGGTCATCAGCTCATTGCGGCGGTTGCTCAGGTTCGCGGTGCCCAGATCGGCCAGCTCCGCCAGGGTGTATTCCTGGCCGTCATCATTGGTGGCGGTGGTGCTCTCCAGCATGTCGCGATTCCGGCGCGCCGCCGCCCGGCGGTTTTTCACCAGCCAATCGGAACAGTAGACCTCGCGGTATTTCGCGACGCGGCGGCGTTGCCGGGCGTATTGATCGACCTCCCGCGCCTGGAGCACGCGCACTCGGCGTCTCCACCATTTCGGGCACTGGAGCCGGGCGGCCAGTGGGAACAGGTCCACCGCCGGGCCATCAATCGGCGACGCCGGCGCGGGCCAGTCCAGTCCGTAGCGATCCAGGATGGCGGCGCAGTAGCGCAGCGCGTCTGTTTCGCTCTCGGCCATGATCCAGCGGCGACATTCCTGCACACGCTGATCGCAAAACGCCCGTATGCCGGCATCGGTGTCGGCCAGATACAGGTCATGGCGCACCAGGGGCGCGTAGTCGCTCAGGTAGCGGCTTGCGTCGGCGTAGCTGGCGCGCTGGGCGATGGCCATGTAGGGGCGCTGGAGCGCCGCCCAGGCCGGCCCGGCGGTGCGCTCGGCCCAGGTGCGGTTTTCATCCGCGAACCTCTGCTGGTCCAGCAGGTGCGCCCGGGCTCGGGCTGCCATCGCCGCCTGTTGGGTTTGTTGCCAGTGTGCGGTCAGCATCACGGCCCCACATAGGCGCAGGCCAGCATGCAGAGCACCAGGGTGATGCCGTGGCCGATCAGGCGGGCGCGGGTGATGGATTCGGGGCTGGCCATCATCGGCGCGTCCTCCGCCGGCGCGCCGCCCGCTTGGCAGCGGCAACACCGGTTTTTCCCGGGCGGCCCGGCCCCGGATGGTACGGGCCTGCCAGCAGGCGCGCCGGCGGCAGATACCCATCAATGATGCCGAGAGCCGAGTACATCGGGTTCATGCCGCACGCTCCCGGGGCGGTTGCTCGCCCTGGCCGCGCCAGTATTCCCGCAGGCGCGGGTCCAGGTCATGGCCGCGCACACGCTCCCAATGCGTTTCAAGGTTTTCGGTGGTGATCGACGCCATGAGGGTTTTCAGGCGATCAACGGTGCCCAACCACTCGGTGAGCACGCGCATGATGCGGTGGCGCTGGGCCACGGTGAGCACGGAATAGCTGTAACCGCACTCGGCGGGGCTCAGGCCCACGGCGCGCAGCAGCATGATGCGCTGGCGTATCGTCAGGTTGTCCCACAGGAGGGATTCAGATTCCCGGGCCGGGCGGCCCAGGCAGCGGTCAATTTCGGCGCGGCATTGCTGGTAGGTGGCGTCAGTCATCACACACCCCCTGAGCATCCAACTCCTGCTCCGGCATCACCTCGACCCACTGGCGGGCGCCGCTGTGATCGTCGCCGCCATGGGCACGCCACACACCGCCGAACTTTGTGACTGCCAGACAGCCAGGGCACCAATGCTGAGGATCGCGCAGCTTATCCATCCAGCCCGCCACCTCTGCGCCGTAAAAAATGACGACGCCGCCATTATGGCCCTCGGCCTCGCGCCACTCCCCAGCCCGCCGCAGCAAATACGGCAACGCCGCCTCTGCGATCAAAATACCCTGTTCGTGGAATTCGCGCTTATTCATCGGCCACCTCCACGCGCTCGACCACGACGCATTCGTAACGGCTGGCGAGCACCTGCACCCAGGTGGACATTGTTTTTGCGTCGTACAGGGCCGCATCGTCTACGGGCCTGTCCAGCGGGAACGGCTCGAACCTATCCCCGGTAAACGTCTTTTTGTTCGTTGGGTCCGAGTCGGGCATCAGGTAGGTGAACCCATCCTCTGGAAACTCGGTCCAGGGAACCCCCACTCGGTACATCGTTTTTTTCATGGCCGTGACCCCATGTTGTTTGTTTGAGGTGCCCCGGGTTCAGGCCGGGCGGCCATCCCCCGGGGTCACGGCAAACATCAAACGCCAAACGGCATCAGGTATGCAAACGGCGTCGCCCATTGGCTATGCGAGAGGAAACCACGTATTATTTTTTTCGGGTGCTCTACTCTTGACAGCCGGCGGGCTGTTTGTTCCTGGTGTAAAAACGAAGGTGCGATCACATGGAAATCATGACCACGGTTCAGCTTGCGGACCTCTGTAAGTCCGTGATTGGAAAGGAATCTTCCTATGCCCTGGCCAAGTGCTTGGACATGTCCCCGGAAGCCGTTCGCTGCTGGTATAAGCGCGGAACAGTGATGGATGACGAGGTAGGCTTAGACATCGCTGACCTGACCGGTTTAGACCCTGAGCTGGTCATTTTGTGGCTTCAAATTGAACGCTCCGAAAAGCGCGGCAGTGACAAAATGTCGCAGCACTGGCGCCACATTGCCCAGCAAATAGCCGCCTAAAATCAGTGGCTTAGCAATGGCCGGCCCCGCCCCCGGCCATTGACAAAACTATACATTACACGTAGTTATCGATGCCACGGCGGGGCTTACCCTGGGTTGTTCGGCCCCCGGCGATCTGGCCCGCCCGTGCCATGACACTCACCACCGCCATCGCCGTATGGCCGGTTGATATTTCGGGTCAGACGGACTCTATAATGGTTCACGCGGCTGGCATCCAATACGGCCACGCCGCAGTGCGCCAGATGGCGCTCGGCGAGCCTGCATGGAGGTCTTATGGCACAGTCACACGACGGTATTCTGGTGTTCCTCGATCGCGACTTGAAAGCGCCTCAGCCGGCGCTGAAAAAAGCGCTGCTGCTTGCTCAGGCGAGTTCTTTGCCGTTGACCGTGGCGGTGAACGCGGACTCCCCGGCAATGCGCCGGGCGGTGGGCGGTGACGAGCAGCGGCTGGAAGCGGCCGGCCAGCAGATACGCACCGCTTGGGAACGGCGTATCGAGGAGCTTGCCGGCGGCGCGGTGCTGGAGACGCGCGTCAATGTCAGCAAGGACGTGGAAGAAAGTCTGCGCGACACGGTGAAAGACTGCCGGCCCACTCTGGTGGTGGTCCACACCAGCGAAGAAGGCACCATTAAGCGCCACCTGTTCACCCCGCGTGACTGGATGCTGATCCGGCGCGCACCCTGCGCGGTGCTGTGCGTGCATTCGCGCCCCTGGTCGGCGGTGCCCAGGATCACCATGGCGGTGGAGCCGGAAGAACGGGAAGACGGCCTCGACGCCACCGTGTTCCACGCCGCCCAGCGCTGGGGCGACGCCCTGCAAGCGGAACTGGATGCGGTGCATGTGCTCGAGCACCCGGACGAAACCCTGTTGCTGGTGGCCGGTGAAGCGTTACCGGAATACGCCGCCAGCAGTGCCAATATCCGTGACTATCATCGCAAAGCGCTGGATCAGTTCGCCCACCGCCATCAGCTCGATGCCGACAAGACCCATCTTCTGGAAGGTCCGATCTCAAGCACTCTGGCGGAATACTGTGAGGAACACGGCTCCGACATTCTGGTGGTGGGCACGGTGCGCCGTAACACCTTTGAGCGCCTGCTGCTGGGTGCCACCGCCGAAGCGCTGCTGACCCGCGCCAGCAACGATGTGCTGGTGATCAAACCGGACGGCTTCGAGTCGGACTGGAGCGCCTGAGCCGCGAGGTCAGGCGCTTGCGCCCTCGGCGCGCCGGAACAGCGGTCGGTTGTCGGTGGAATGCTGCTTGTCGTAGCGGTAGCCCGCTTCCCGGAATTTTTTCAGATCGGCGGGCTGGTCGACGCCGTTGCGTAGAATCCAGGCGGCCATCAGCCCACGCGCTTTCTTGGCGTAGAAGCTGATCACCTTGTATTGGCCGTTCTTTTCGTCGTGAAACACCGGCTCGATCACCGGCCCGGGCAGGCGCTTGGGGCGCACCGCTTTGAAATATTCGTTGGAGGCCAGATTCACCAGCACATCGGTGCCGGCGGCGTTCATGTCCTTGCGCAGCAAATCGGTGACGATGTCACCCCAGAACTGGTAGAGGTCCCCTCCCCGCTCGTTGTCCAGCCGGGTGCCCATTTCCAGCCGATACGGTTGCATCAGATCCAGCGGCCGCAGCAGGCCATACAGACCACTGAGGATGCGCAGGCGCCGTTGCGCGGCTTTCAAGTCGTCGCCATTGAAGCGATTCACATCCAGGCCGGTATAGACATCGCCCTTGAACGCGAAGATCGCCGGGCGGGCGTTGTCTTTATCAAACGGGGTCGACCATTGGGCGAAGCGCTCCACGTTCAGATGCGCGATGCGGTCGCTGACTTTCATCAGGCTGGAAAGCTGCGCGGGAGAGAGCCGCCGGGCCCTCTCAATCAGAATGGCGCTATCCTCAAGCAGGCGCGGGCGGGTGGCCCGAAGGGCGGGTAACGGTGATTCGTAATCCAGCGTTTTCGCCGGGGATACCACGATCAGCATGCGACTTCTCCTTTGCGTGGCGAGGATTATAAGAAGGAATGGCGGATAAAAAAGCCGGATTCCTTCATCATGGCGATGGCGAGCGCCTATCCACACCCCTCACTGACCAGGGAGACCAGGCTCACCATGCGTTTTTTGTTGATTGCGATTGTGATTCTCGCCGTGGCGGTACTGCTGCGCGGAAGTTGGCAGGCCGGCCGACGGCCCTTCTACCTGACCCTCGGCGCGGTGGTGGTCGCCGCGCTGGTGTTCATCGCCGCCTGGCTGTTCACCGAACGTGAACGTCAGGTGGCCGCGGACCCGTCCACCGTGCAGGTGTCCATCGAACGGGTGCGCACCACCGAGACCGGCTTCCGGCTGGTGGGAGACGTAGCCAATCTCGGTGAACACGCGGTGTCCGGTCTGCGCGTGCGGGCGCAGGCTTTGCGCTGCCCGCCGGCCAGCGCCTGCGAGGTGCTCTATCAGCAGGAGGTGCCGGTGCTGATGCACATCCCTCCCGGCGGACGCTACCCGCTGTCCCTGTTGGTGGATCGGCCGGCGCAGCCGATCAGCCCGGATCGCTGGCGGGTCAGCGTGCTCAGTGTGAACGCCTACCAGGGCTGATCCTCATCCTGCCCTGCCCTACGTGATGCGCCGCGACCTGTCATCGGGGCGCGGGACTTTGCAATTATCGACTAAATGGTCACAATGCCGGCTCGCTGACCCTTTCACCGGCTGCAGGAGAGTTCATGGCGGCGTTGATTCCCGGGGAGCCGACTCCGATCGTCCCCCATGCCTGGCGTGTTCTGGGCCGTAATCCCGGCATGATGACCGGGCCGGGCACCAACAGTTATCTGCTTGGCGAACATGCCCTCACGGTGATCGATCCCGGTCCCGTGGACGAAGAACACACCCGCGCCCTGCTGGCCGCGGCAAAACAGATCGGGCGTCCGATCGAGCAGATTCTGGTGACGCATACGCACCGGGATCACTCCCCGGGTGCCCACGCCCTGGCGCGGGCCACCGGCGCCCGCCTTCTTGGCCCCACGGTGCCCGATGACGGCCTCCAGGACGATACCTGGCAAGCTGAGCGCGTGCTGCGGCACGGCGAGCATCTGGATTGTGGCGGTATCGACGTGGAAGTGATCGCGACCCCCGGCCACGTGGGCAACCATCTGTGTTATTTGATGGTGGACCAAGCGCTGTTGTTCACCGGCGATCATCTGATTCAGGGCTCCACGGTGGTGATCGCGCCGCCGTCCGGTTCGATGAGCGCTTACCTGAATTCCCTGGCGTTGCTCAACGACTATGCCATCACCCTGATGGCGCCTGGCCATGGCGACGTGATCAGCGACCCCAAAGGTACCGTGGAACACACCATTGCCCATCGCCTGGAACGCGAGAAAAAAGTGTTCGCCGCCCTGGACGCCAACCCGGCCACGGTGCAGGAACTGGTCACTCGGGTTTACGCCGACGTCCCGGCCTTCCTTCACGGCGTCGCCTGCCTGTCGCTGGAAGCGCACCTGATCAAACTGCGCGAAGACGACCGCGTGCGCCACGATCAGGGCAAATGGTCGGTGTGAAAAGCAGTTGAAAGTGACAAGTTAAAAGTTGAAAGGGGCACGGGTGTGATCCGAAGCCGCCCTTTTAACTTTTAACTTTCAACTCGCCTCTACAACCATCCCTTGCGCTTGAAATACCAATACGGCGCGCAGCCGGAGAGAATCATCAAACCGATCACCGCCGGGTAGCCGAATTCCCAGTTCAGTTCCGGCATTACCTGGAAGTTCATGCCGTAGATGCTGGCGATCATGGTGGGGGGCAGGAACACCACCGCGGCGATCGAGAAAATCTTGATGATCTGGTTCTGTTCGATGTTGATGAAGCCCTGGGTGGAATCCATCAGGAAGTTGATTTTCTCGAACAGAAACGTGGCGTGGGACATCAAGGTATCCAGGTCGTGCTGGATCTCCGAGCAGGTGCGGCGGCGTTCTTTGTCGGCGCGCACGTAGCGCTGAATGAAGGAGATCGAGCGCTGGGTGTCCATCAGACACAGGCGGATCTTGCCGTTGCTGTCTTCCAGGTGGGCCAGTCTCTCGATGCCGTCTTCGAGCTCCGACTCCTCATCCTCCAGCACCAGGTAGCTGACGTCTTCCAAATCCCGGTGGATGTCTTCCAGGGTATCCGCCAGGTTCTCGGTTTTCTGTTCGAGAATGCTCAGCAGGATATCCAGCGGCTCCTGCACCCGTACCCAGCCGCGCCGCATGCGCATGCGCATCAGACGGAAATCCGGCAGACGGGAATCGCGGAAGGTCAGCAGCCGGCCGGGCTGCAGAACGAACGCCACGGTGGAGGTGCGGTGGCGGCCCTCGGCCTGGTAGGCAAACAGGGAGTGAACGTGCAGGCCGTGTTCGTCGTGGAAAAACCGGGCGGACGCCTCGATCTCCTCGACGTCGTCGGACTCGGGCAGAGCCTGACGGAACAGGTGCTGAACCTGATGCCTCTCCTCATCGGTGGCATCAACCAGATCGATCCAGGCGGCGGCCTCCGCGGTGGCCGGAGTCAGTTCCGCCACGTCGCGCTCGCGCAGCACTCCTCTTTCGATGTCGTAGACGTGCAGCATGCTAGGGCCTGTTCACGTTAAGTTTGATGGTCTCGCCGAAGGTCGTTTCCGCGTAAGCCAAGGCGCTGGGCGGTAGTTTGGCTTGCCAGCCAGGCGAATCGCAACGCGGCATTGCGTGAAAATGGCTCCGGCGTTGCTCACCGTTCATTCCGCACGCTAAACTTTCCTCCTCGCGCCTTGCCAGGCCAGTCCGGGACGGCCCGTCCGGGACGGCCTGTCCGGGACGGCCCGTCTGGGACAGCCCGTAACGCAAGGGGCTTCCAGCAGCCTGCTAGATAGAGCAGTGCGCAATGACTGTCAACTCCACCGAACAACGACTTAACCGCCACGGCACACCGCTGGTGCTCGACGGTGGCGCCCGGGTATGGCTGATCACGGGGCTTTTGGGCGCATCGGCCACGGCGTTGTTCAACACGCTTTGTAACCAACTTCCTTGGCGGCAGCCACGGCTGAAACTGTACGGACGCGAACACCCGGTGCCTCGCCTGACCTGTTGGCTGGGCGAGGCCGGCGTGCGCTACCGCTATTCCGGCATCGATCACCACGCCGATGGCTGGCCGGCGGCGCTGTCGCCGTTGCTGGTGGCGCTTGGTGAATGCAGCGGCCGCCACCCCAACGGCGCCCTCGCCAATCTTTACCGCGACGGCGACGACGCCATGGGCTGGCACCGCGACAACGAACCCGAGCTGGGCGCGGCGCCGTGGATTCTGTCTTATAACCTGGGTGCCAGCCGCGATTTCGCTTTCCGCCGCTACGGCAGCGGCCGGCAAAGCCATGTGCTCAGCCTTGCCCACGACAGCCTGTTGGTGATGTCGCCGAGGGTCCAGCAGGATTTTGAGCACGCCCTGCCCCGCCGCCGCCGCGTCGTGCAGCCCAGGCTGAATCTCACCTTCCGCGACATCGTCGCGCGCCGCTGATCAGCCGAAAAACACATAGCTGAGCAAAATTGCTGAAACCAGCCCGGCCGCGTCGGCCGCCAGACCACACCACAGCGCATAGCGGAAATCGCGTATGCCGACGCTGCCGAAGTACACCGCGAGCACATAGAAGGTGGTCTCGGTGGAGCCCTGCATCACCGCCGCCATGCGCCCCGCCAGGGAATCCACGCCATGGGTCTGCATTACATCGAGCATGGCGGCACGGGCGCCGGAGCCGCTCAATGGTTTGAGCAACGCCACCGGCAGCGCGTCCACGAAGCGGGTGTCCCAGCCCAGGGCCGCGGCCCCTTGGCGAATCACGCCGAGCGCCAGTTCCAGCACGCCGCTGGCGCGCAGCATGGCGATCGCCACCAGCATCGCCACCAAATAGGGAATCAGCCTGACCGCCAGGGTAAAGCCCTCTTTGGCCCCCTCCACGAAGCTGTCGTAGCTGTCCACGCCGGCGCGCCAGGCGGCGATGAAGAACAGGGCGATCACCGCCAACAGAATCAGATTACCGACCAATCCGGAAAGGGTGGCGCCCAGTTCCGGTGGTGCCAGCCACACGCCCAGGCCCATCAGCGCCAGCAGCGCCAGCCAGCCCAGCGCCACCGCCAGCAATAACGGATCGCGCAGGGAAATGCGCTGAATGCGCGCCACCAGCCAGACGCCGACAAAGGTGGAGACGGTGGTTGCCATCAGCATGGGCAGATAGACCGCCGCCGGATCGGCGGCGCCCTGCTGGGCCCGGTAGAGCAGAACAGTGACCGGCACCAGGGTTACCGAAGAGGTATTGAGCACCAGAAACATGATCTGGCTGTCGCTGGCGCGGTGCGGCTGCGGATTGCTTTTTTGCAGGTCCTCCATGGCGCGCAGGCCCAGCGGCGTGGCGGCGTTATCCAGGCCCAGCATGTTGGCGGCCAGATTCATCGACACGCCGGCGCCGGCACCCGGGTTATCGTTCAGCGAGGGCATCAGCCGCGACAACAACGGCCGCACCCGGGCGGAAAGCCGGTCGGCCAGGCGGCTGTGTTCGGCAAGCCGGAACAGACCGCTCCACAACGCCAGCACACCGACCAGACCGAGGCTGACGGTGACCGCCAGATCGGCCGCTTCCCACAATGCCGCCACCACCCGCCCGGGCGCTTGCAAATCGCCGCCAATCAATTGGAACAAAGCGCCGGCAATGCCGATCAGAAAGAAAGTGGTAAACAGACGATGCACGAAAACTCCTGGGGGTCGGCGTTGCGCACAGTATGTCGTCAGCCCGGCCGTTTGCCTATGCGTGGTCACGGGCCCGTGCGATGATCCGCGGGCGCCAGGCGCGGCAACCGCCCTCACCAGCCGGCGATACCGCCAGCGGGGACGGTATTTTTACCGCCATTTAATAAAGTGGCCGTTTATCGGCCTGACCGGTCAGAGCGTTTTTTAAACGGCCTGCTATACTGCCCTACAAAACAAGCCATTGAGTCAGCCCATGTCCGTGTTTCGAAAGTTGTTTGGTGTGCTTCTGGCAATCGTACTGCTGTGTGGCGCCCTTCAGGTCGGCGGCAGCCTGCGCCCCGCTCCGGAGGTCGAGGGGGCTCTCAAGCCCACCGAGGTGCAGCGCGAAGCCACCGAGGAAATCGTTGACCGCCTGGACCTGCATTACCTGCGGCTGAAATTCAATGATGCACTCTCCGAGCGGATCTTCGCCCAGTATCTCAAGGACCTGGACCCCAATCGGCTGTTTCTCAGCCAGCAGGACATCCAGGCGTTCCAGGTGTATCGGGACAAGCTTGACGATCAACTCGGCGAGGGCGTGCTGGAGGGCGGCTACACCATTTTCAACCGTTACCAGAGCCATCTGGAAACAAGGCTTACCGCCATCGTCGCCGAACTGAACGCCGGGTTTGATGATTGGCGCTTCGATGATGACACGCCGGTGGAACTGGATCGCACCAAAGCGGATTGGGCATCGGATCAGGACGCTCTTGGCCGGATCTGGGATCGGCAGCTGAAAAACGCGGTGCTGTCCATGCGCCTCAACGGCACCGACGAGAAAGAGATTCAAAAGCGCCTGGTCAGCCGCTATCAAAGCCAGCTTGATCGGGTTCGCCAGAACACCTCCGAGGATGTGTTTCAGCTTTATATGAACGCGGTGACACAAAGCTTTGATCCGCACACCACCTACTTTACCCCGCACAATTCGGAAAACTTCGACATCAGCATGAGCCGCTCCCTGGAGGGCATCGGCGCGGTGCTGCAGTACGAAGACGGCTACACCAAGGTGGTGCGCCTGGTGCCCGGCGGGCCGGCGGCCAAGTCCGGCCAGCTTAAGCCGGCGGATCGCATTGTCGGTGTGGGCCAGGAAGACAAGGACATGGTCAACATCATCGGCATGCGCCTGGACGAGGTGGTGGACAAGATTCGCGGACCCAAGGGTTCCAAGGTGCGCCTTGAAGTGATCCCGGCCGGCGGCGCCGGCGAGCACGACACCCACACGCTGTCGATTACCCGCAACAAGGTGGTGCTGGAAGAACAAGCGGCCAAGAAGGCGGTGATCGATATCACCCGTGATGGCAAACCGATGAAACTCGGGGTGATTGAAATCCCGGCATTCTATCTGGACTTCAACGCCTTTCACCGTGGCGACCCGGATTACACCAGCACCACCCGCGACGTGGCGCAACTGTTGATGGAGCTGCGCAAGGAAAACGTCGACGCGCTGGCCATTGATCTGCGCAACAACGGCGGCGGCTCCCTGCTGGAGGTGAACAAGCTGGTCAGCCTGTTCATCAATCGCGGGCCGACCGTGCAGGTGCGTGAAGCCGGTGGCCGCGTCAGCGTCGAAAGCGATCAATACCCGGGGATTCTCTATGCCGGGCCGATGGCGGTATTGGTGAACCGCTACAGCGCCTCGGCCTCGGAGATTTTCGCCGGCGCGATGCAGGATTATGGCCGGGCATTGATCGTTGGCGATCAGACCTACGGCAAGGGCACCGTGCAAACCCTGCTGGATCTGAATCACGGCAAGCTGAAAATGACCAACGCCAAGTTCTATCGGGTGTCGGGCTCCAGCAACCAGAATCTGGGCATCGTGCCGGATGTCACCATGCCTTCGCTGATCAACAAGGATGAGGTGGGTGAGAGCACCCAGCCCAACGCCATGCCCTGGGATGAGATCGATCCGGCCAAATACACACCGGTGCACGACTTGGTGCCGTTGCTGCCCGATCTGCGCAAGCGTCACGAAGCGCGCATCAAGAGTGATCCGGAGTTTGTCTATGTGGAGAAGCTGCGTGGGTTGCTCGACCAGGCTCGCGAGCGTCGCGTGGTCACTCTGGATGAGAAAAAGCGCCGCGCCTGGCAACAGCAATTCGATCAGCAGCGGCTGGCCATCGAGAACGCGGTGCGCAAGGCTCGTGGTGAAGAGCCAATCAAAAAGATGGCCGATCTGCGCACCCTCGAAGAGCAGCGCGCTCTGGACCCGGAATCCGCGGAAGAGCCGATGAGCAAAGACCCCTACCTGAAAGAGGCCGGCGAGATTCTCGCCGACCTGGTGAGCCTGATGAGTCACCAGCGGGTGGCCGACAAAGGCGCCTGATCAAACCCGCCGCCGGGACAACCCGGCGGCCCTCCCCGTTATTCACGCCTCCCCGCCGGCCTTGGCCGGAATCCTGTTGGCTCGCCCGTTTGCCGTGCTTTGCCCTTCGATGGCGGCGTCAGGCCATTGCCTTGAATCCCCAGCGGGCCGGTGTTTTGCCCAGGCCCACGTTCAGCGTGCGCCGCCCAAGGCCATGGTTGATGTCTTCCAGGCGTCGTTTGGCGCGTTCCGGCAGCAGCCGTTGCCCCAGGCTGGCCACGCCCAGGGTGGCCCTGAGCATGCGCACCGCCGCCGCCGAAGAGACCCGGTTGTGAATGCGCAGATCATCGGCCATGGCATCGCCAATTAAGAAACGGCTGATCGCCAGCAGCACATCGTAGGGAAGGTGAAACGGAGGCTTGTTGGCCATGTCGCGGAGCAGCGCCTTGGCCAGCGCTTCGCTGTCGGCGGTGGGTTCATAGAGGTGGGAGGTCAGTTGCAGCGCCAGAATTTCCTGCTCTTCGATGGTGGCCGTCAGCAGGGCTTCGTCCACGCCGAGAAGATAGCCGGCATAGCGCCAGAAATAATGCATCGCCTCGTGCTCACGGCGGCTTATATACAGGCCCAGTCGCCGTAAGCCTCGCACCACCATGTAATCGAACTCCAGCACGGTGCCGGCCATGTCTTCCTGGTTGATCGGCAGGTCATAGAGATCGCTGTTCCAGCGGCCGCTGTCGTCAAGATGACGGCGCACAGCGGCGTGCAGCAGTCGCACTTCCATCAGGGTGCGGTGGCCAAGACCGCCCGGGCGCAGCCCCTCGGGCGCGGCGATGTTGTGCAGCATCTGGCCGGTTTCATAGATGCGCCGGGAAACGTCTTCCTGCAGACGCCCGGTGGCCACCAGCACCTGGCTGGGTTTGTTGTGGGCGTAGCCTTCCACCAGGCTCGAACACATCAGCACCAGCCCCTGCAAGGCGCCATGGCGGCGGTACATACGCCGCCCCAGGTCCATCGCCTGGAAATCCACCCAGGCCGGCACGCTGTGGCAGTGTTCGAGAAAATCGCGGTAAACGCCGCCCTGCTCCACCGCGCGCCGTTCCACCTCGTCCAATAAGCCGGAGGGCCGGCGAAACGAAATCGACGCCAGGCAGGCATCCGCCAGCGGGTCCTGCACTTGGCGCCAGCGCTGCAGATTGGGGTGGCTGTAACGATCAAACCAGATGCGCTCGCGCGGGTTGCGCGGCCCCAGGGTAAGGCGGCGTTGTTCCTCGGGGGTGGCCATTGATGTTCTCCGGCGGTCAGCGCAACGGGTCGGTTTTCATGAAGCTAGGCGAGACGCTTGGAGCCGTCAACCGGAGACATTTGGCCCTGCTCTGTCCACCAGCGGAGCAGGGTTCGCGCCAGCCATTCCGGGGCGTCCAGCGACAGGTCGTGGCCGCCGTCCGGGTGCGCCAGCAACGGCTGTTGCCAGTGGCGTGCCAGGTCCCGGGAGCAATCCGGGTGGACCAGGCGGTCGCCGGCGCCGTTGATCACCAGCACCGGCACCGCCGGTGGCAGCGCCACTGGCGCCCGGAAGCGCAGCGCCGCCCATAATTGCCGCACCGTGTTGGCGGCGCTGACCGGCCGCAGCCGATCCACCTCGGTGAACCGCTCGGCCAGGCGCTCGCGTTGTTCCGGGTTGAGCAGGTTGGTACTGATGCGCAGAATCATCCGCTCGCGGCGCAAACGGTCACGGCCCAACAGCCCCTGGAACACGATGCTCGCATAGTTCATCGGCCGCAGCCGCTTCCAGAACGGGCTGAAGCGCGCGGCGCTGGAATTGATCAACGCCACCGCTTCGATCTCGTCGGGGTGGTTGCAAAGCCACTGCACGGCCACCATCCCTCCCAGGGACAGCGCCACCAGACGCAGTGGCCCACGGATGCCCCGTTCACGCACCTGCTGGCGCGCGGCGTCGACCATGGCGTCAACCCGCGCCGGGCTGGGCTGTGCATGCAATTGCCCGTTGCCGGGCAGGTCCAGGCAGACAATCCGGTGGCCGCTGCCGAGGGCGTGAGCAAAGCGCTCGGGAAAGTCATCCCAATGGGCCTGCTCGCGCACCAGGCCGCGCAGCAGAATCCAGGTGGTGCCGGCCATACATCGATCCCCAAATCAGCTAGAATGCAGGGCGTTCAGCTGCCCTTCGCGCGAGGAACTATGGCACGAAAAACCGTTAAACGGGTAAAAACAGGCTCACTGGAACGTCGCTTTTCCATGGCCCGCGCCGGCTTTCTGGCCGGGGCGCGCTACGCGACCTCCAGCGCCGGAAGTCTGTTCGCCTCGGCTGACCAGCGCGAACAGCGGCAGCGGCAAAATCTGTCCCTGCGCGCTCGTGAACTGGTGGATGAACTGGGCCAGTTAAAGGGATCGGTGGTGAAGATCGGCCAGATGATGGCCCTGTTTGGCGAGCACTTTTTGCCCGAGGAAGTGACCGCCGCTTTGCACACCCTGGAAAACAACACCACGGCACTGGAATGGAGCGCCGTGGAGAAGCATCTGCGCAAGCAGCTCGGCGCCGTCAAATTGCGTGAGCTTGAGGTCAACCCGGAACCCCTGGGCGCCGCCAGCCTCGGCCAGGTGCACCGTGCGCGGCGCAAAAGCGACGGTCGCGAGCTGGTACTCAAGATTCAGTACCCGGGTGTCGCCGATGCCATCGACTCCGATATGCGCGCGCTGGTGCGGCTGCTCAAACTCAGCCGCCTGGTGCCGATCACCGAACAGTTCAATCAATGGCTCAACGAAGTCCGCGACATGCTCGGCAGAGAGGTGGATTACGATCTTGAGGCGCACACCACCCGGCATTTCCGTGAGGCGCTCAAGGACGATCCGCGTTTCGTGGTGCCGGAAGTGTTTGGCGAGTATTCCACCCACAACATTCTTTGCCTCTCCTACGAAGAAGGCGTGCACATCAGCGACCCGTCGGTGGTGTCGTTGAGCCAGGAGCGCCGCAATTTTCTCGGCCGCGCGATCATGGAACTGTGCTGCCGGGAGGTGTTCGAGTGGAACAAGATGCAGACCGATCCGAATTTCGGCAACTATCTGCTGCGGGTCGGCGACGACGGCAAGGACCACATAGTGCTGCTCGATTTCGGCGCCATCCGTGATTTCGATGACCAGGTGCTGGGCCCGGGCCGCGAGATGATCCGTGCCTCCTGGTATCATGACAGTGATCGGCTGCAACGGGCCATGCGAGCGTTGGAGTTTCTCTCCGGTGATGTGCCCAAGCGTTTGCTGGACGACTTCGCGGCGCTGTGTTTCGAGGCCATCGAAGCCCTTCAGGACCCGGACCGGTTCCCGCCTCCGGACGCGGTGATCAATGAGCGTGGTGAATACCTGTGGGGGGAAAGCGATCTGCCCAACCGGGTTATGAATCGGGCCAGCCGCACTGCTCTGTCGGTGCATTTCGATGTGCCACCGAAGGAGTTTATTTTTCTGTTTCGCAAACTGCTGGGGGCTTACACATTTTTACACGTGATCCGCGCGAAAGTTCGTGGAAACACCATTCTGGAGCCGTTCGTGCACATGCGCGAGGAAGAGGATCAGCAACGGGTTGCTCAAAAAATAGGCGCCAAGACGGAAAAAACATGATCATTTCGATCATTTATTGACCATTTATCAGTTCAATAACCATTTCTTATTTGCCAAGTTCGCAACTCCACCATATGGTTAGCACCCTGCTCTGCGGCCGGTTAAAAGTCTGTACGTTTGTACAGTCTCTATAAACCGGCCGTTTTTCGAGGTCCCCCGAAAAAACGGCTGCACTCAGCCGCTTTGGGGGCCCGTATTTACGAACCATACAAATGGGGGTAACGCAGGTGATTATCGGTGTTCCCAAGGAAATCTGCCCCGGTGAGGAGCGCGTCGCACTGACGCCCGCCAACGTCGGTGTGCTGCTGAAAAAAGAAGGCCTGGAAATTCTCATTGAGCGCGGTGCGGGCGAAGCCGCCGGCTTTACCGATGCCGAATACGAGAAGGCCGGCGCTAAACTGGCCGGTCGGGACGACCTCTTCTCTTCCGCTCAAGCTATCCTCCAAGTTCAGACCCCGGGTAGCAATACGACCAATGGCGATAAAGACCTGGACAGCCTCAAGGCGGGACAGTTCCTTATTGGCATGACCGATCCGCTGGCCAATGCCGCGTTCGCGCAAACCCTTGCCGAGCGTAAGGTCACCGGTCTGGCGTTGGAACTGGTGCCGCGCATCACTCGCGCGCAGTCCATGGACGTGCTTTCTTCCATGGCCATGATCGCCGGTTATAAGTGCGTGTTGCTGGCCGCCAGTGCCTCACCCCGTATGTTCCCGATGAACATGACCGCGGCCGGCACCCTGAACGCCTCCCGGGTGTTCGTGATGGGCGCTGGCGTGGCCGGGCTTCAGGCCTGCGCCACCGCCAAGCGTCTGGGTGCCATCGTCGAAGCCTACGACGTGCGCCCCGCCGCCCGTGAACAGATTCTGTCGGTGGGCGCCAAGCCCGTGGAGCTGGATCTGGACACCGGTGAAGCGGAAGGCAGCGGCGGCTACGCCAAGGCCCAGGGCGAGGATTTCCTCAAACGTCAGCGTGAGCTGATGACCGAGGTGATCCGCGAGATGGATGTGGTGATCACCACCGCCGCGGTACCCGGCGCCAAGAGCCCGATCCTGGTCACCGCCGACATGGTCAAGGCGATGAAACCCGGTTCCGTGGTGGTCGATCTGGCCGCCGAGCGCGGAGGCAACTGCGAGCTCACCCAGGCCGGTGAAACCATCGTCGAACATGGCGTGACCATTATCGGCCCCACCAACGTGCCCTCCACGGTGGCGTTCCATGCCAGCCAGATGTTCGGCAAGAACATGGAAAACCTGCTTAAGCTGCTGCTGGACGACAACGGTGACCTGCAACTGGACTTTGAAGACCAGATCGTCGCCGAAACCGTTATCAGCCACGATGGCGATGTGCCGCAAGCGCGCCTGCGCGAAATGCTGGGCCTGCCGGAAATCAAGAAAGCCGAACCCGAAGCCGACACCAGCGAAGCCGGTGCCGGGGAGGAGGAGAAGTAATGGATTTCGTAGCGCAACTTACTCTCTTTGTGTTGGCGATCTTCCTGGGTGTGGAACTGATCACCAAGGTGCCGCCGACTCTGCATACGCCGTTGATGTCCGGTTCCAACGCGATCTCCGGCATTACCCTGGTAGGCGCGCTGATCGCCGCCGGTTCCAATGACAGCGTTCTGGTCCAGGTACTGGGTTTCATCGCTGTGGTCCTCGCGACCATCAACGTGGTTGGCGGCTTTATGGTCACCAATCGAATGCTGGCGATGTTCAAGAGGAAGTAACCGATGAATCTTTCCCAGAACTGGATCGATATCGCCTACTTGATCGCCGCCGTACTGTTCGTTCTCGGCATCAAGGGCCTGACCAAACCGAAAACCGCGGTACGCGGCAATCTGTTGGCCGCCACCGGCATGGGCGTGGCCTGCGTGATCACCCTGCTCCACCACGACATCGTTTCCTACGGCACCATCATCGCCGGTGTGGTCATCGGTGGCGTGATCGGCGCCGTGATGGCGAAAAAAGTACAGATGACCTCCATGCCGCAAATGGTGGCCCTGCTCAACGGTTTCGGTGGCGGTGCCTCGTTCGCCGTGGCGGCGGCCGAGTTCTATCGCGGCGGTTACCCCGACACGGTTGGCATTATCGCCGCGGGCCTGGCGGTGCTGATCGGCGCGGTCACCCTGACCGGCTCGCTGGTGGCGTTCGCCAAGCTGCAGGAACTGATCGACGGCAAGCCGTTGGGGTTCCCGGGCATGAAGGCGGTCAACGCCGTACTGCTGCTCGGCTCCCTGCTGGCGATTGCCGTACTGGTGCAGAACCCCGGCGCCCACGGCATTTTCTGGGCCATGGCGGTGGCTGCCCTGGTGCTGGGCGTGCTGCTGGTGATCCCGATCGGCGGCGCCGACATGCCGGTGGTGATCTCCCTGCTCAACGCCTACTCCGGGGTGGCCGCGTCCGCCGCCGGTTTCGTGATGGGCAACAGCGCTCTGATCATCACCGGTTCCCTGGTGGGCGCGTCGGGCCTGATCCTCACCCAGATCATGTGTAAGGCGATGAACCGCTCTCTCACCAACGTGCTGTTCGGCGTGATGGCCGAAGGCGGCTCGGTGATGGACCAGGACGAAGTCTACGAAGGCAAGATCAAATCCACCTCCGCCGAGGAAGTGGCGATGCTGCTGGAAACCGCCCAACGCGTGGTGATCGTGCCCGGCTTCGGTCTCGCCATGGCACAGGCGCAGCATGCGGTGCGTGATCTGGCCGATACCCTGGAAGCGAAAGGGGTGGAAGTGGAGTATGCGATCCATCCGGTGGCGGGTCGTATGCCCGGTCACATGAACGTCCTGTTGGCGGAGGCGGAAGTGTCCTATGACAAGCTCAAGGACATGGACGCCATCAACCCGACCTTCGAACAGACCGACGTGGCCATTGTCCTGGGCGCCAACGACGTCACCAACCCGATGGCCCGCGAAGACAAAGGCAGCCCGATCTACGGCATGCCGATTCTCAACGTGGACAAAGCCAGAACCGTGGTGGTGGTGAAGCGCTCCTTGAGCCCCGGTTTCGCCGGTTTGCCCAACCCGCTGTTCGCCATGGACAACACCCTGATGTTGTTCGGCGACGGCAAAGGCGCGGTGGTCGACATCAACGCGGCCCTCAAGGAAGGCTGACCGAACCGGTCAACCCGACCTGGCAAGCCCGCGCAAGCAGGCCTGCACCGACAAAGCCCTGGCCATTGGCCGGGGCTTTGTCGTTTTCGGGCAGGTGTTCAGGGCGGTGCGGGCGACGGCGGCTGAGGATCTCATGCCGGGTGGAGGTGGCCAGCACCGAGCGGAAACACCGCCAGCGGGCGGTAGGCCTGCCCGGCGCCGGGGCTTTCATAAAAGATCACTTCCCGCACCGGCATGGTCCAGGGGCCGGGCAGCGGCGTGGCGGTGAGGGGCGCCCTGCCCCGCCCCAGGGTGACGTGGGGCGCGAAGTCGTGCTGGTCCGCCGGCACGCCAGCGTGATCCAGCACCCCACGCACCGCCCGGTGAAGGGCGAGCAGCGGCGCTTCGGCGAGCGCTCTGGCCGCCCAGATCGGGCCACCGTGGTCCGGAAACGCCATCACCGAGGCGAGAGTCAGGGTAAAAGGCGTCAGTGGCGCGACGGCTGCCTGCAGGTCGGGCCACAGGTGTTTCGCGCCGGTCTCGTTCTGGTCACCGAGAAACGCCAGGGTGAGATGGTAGTCAGCCAGCGGCACCGGCCGCACCCCGGCTGGCATCGGCAGGCTCCGCAGACGCCGCGCCGTCGCATCGGTGACATTGAGGCCGATAAAACAACGCATCGACGGGTTCGCTCCATGGTCAGGCCGGGACACTGGCGGTAGAATGCCGCACCCTGAGTTCGAGGTGGCGTATGTCCGGAAAAGTTGGCTTTAGCAGCCTGGGTTGTCCGAAGGCGCGGGTGGACTCCGAGCGCATTCTTACCCAGTTGCGCCCCGAAGGTTACCAGGTCACCGCCCGTTATGATGACGCCGACGTGGTGGTGGTCAACACCTGCGGTTTTATCGACGACGCCAAGGCCGGCGTTCATGATCTCTGGGCACGCCCGCTGACCGCGCGGTCGGAGCCTTGAAGGCGGATCAGCCCCTCAAAGGCGCCCTGCTGCTGATTCTCGGCGAGGGCTTGCTGGCGGTGATGGCGGCGCTGATCAAGCACCTGTCGGAAACGCTGCCCACCGAGACCATCGTGTTCGGCCGCAATCTGGTGGGCCTGGTGGTGTTGATTCCGGTGCTGATGGTCAGCGGTGGCATCCGCGACCTGGGCACCCGCCATCTGCGTCTGCATTTCGTGCGCGGCTTTACCGGCGTCGCCGCCATGTTCTGTTTTTTCTATACCATCGGCCACATTCAGCTGGCGGAAGCGGTACTGGTGAAAATGACCGTGCCGTTCTTTCTACCGCTGGTCGCCTGGTTGTGGCTGCGCGAAGGCCTGAGCCCGCGTACCGCGCTGGCCATCCTGCTGGGTTTTGTCGGCGTTGGAATCATCATGCGCGCCGATCGCGGTGTGATCGAGCCGGTCATGTTGGTGGCGCTGGCCGGCGCCGCCATCATGAGTGTCGCCAAGGTGAGCATTCGCCGCATGGCGGTCAGCGAGCCGCCGCATCGGGTGGTGTTCTACTTTTCCCTGTTCGCGACGCTGTTTTCCGCGTTGTCACTGCTCTGGCACCGTGACCTGCCTTCACTGGAACAAATGTTGTGGCTGCTGGCGATCGGCTCGGTGGCGATCGCCGGTCAGTTCGCCATGACCACCGCCTATCAAATCGCCCGCCCCGGCCAGGTTGGCGTGTACAACTACGCAGCGGTGATCTGGGCGGCGTTCATGGGATGGCTGTTCTGGGGCGAAACCCTGGCGCTTTCCACCCTGCTGGGCACCTTGCTGGTGATCGGCGCCGGCGTCTGGAACCTGAAGAGTCGCTAGGGAGCCTTGAAGTTTTACCTATTTTGTCCTCTTGGGCCGTATTGGCGCCGCGCCCGTTCCCTGAAAAGCCGCTACAGTGATGAGCAAAGGCGGTTTTCAAGCCGATAAGCAACAACAATCAAAAGCCATGAAGAGGGACATTTCATGCATTCAAAAACAATACGCGTTTTTTTGCTTTGCGCGACACTGCTGCTGCTGGGCGGTTGCGACGGCATGCGCCAGTGGGCCTATCACAATGGCATGGGTTTCGAGAAATGGCGGGCCGGCCTGCACGACCAGACCCTCGACACCGATGACGGCATCAGCTGGCACCTGCTGCGCTCCAAGGCGCCGGATGACGTGCCCACGGTGCTGCTGATTCACGGGTTTGGCGCGGATTCCAGCAATTGGATTCATTTCGCCAACGAGCTTGAGGGTGAATACGGCTTTGTGATTCCGGACATGCCCGGCCACGGCCAGAGCACCCGGCGCACGGACATGAACTACGGCATCAGCGAACAGGCCGAGCGGCTGTTCACACTGATGGACACCCTGGGTGTTAAGCGCTTCCACGTTGCCGGCAACTCGGTGGGCGGTGCCATCGCCATTGAGATGGCGCGCCGCCAACCGCAACGGATCGTGTCGTTGGGGCTGGTGGATTCCGCCGGCCTGACCCTGGAAACCCCGGAATTTCTCAATACCATCGAACGCAGCGCCGGCAACCCGCTGATTCCACACACCGCCGAGGAATTTCATGAAACCCTGGATTGGGCCAGTGAGCAGTCCGTGGGCGTGCCGGGCTTTGTGATTACCGCCATGGGCGAGGAAAAAGCGGCCAACGCCGAGGTGGCGGAAAAAGTGTGGCAGGACATCAATCTCGACCCGGCCATGCGCTTGCGCGGTCGCGGCGTGTTGCCGGAGGTGAAGACCCCGGCGCTGGTGATCTGGGGCCGCAAGGACCGGCTGCTCAGTCTGGAGAACGTGGACGGTTTCAAGCGCGAGCTGCCCGATGTGCGCGCCATCATCTTCGATGACGTGGGCCATGTGCCGATGGCGGAAGCGCCGGAGAAAACCGCCGACGCCTTTCGCGCCTTCTGGCAGGAGGTGGACGGCGACCAGGACCAATAAGCACAACGGTGCCGGCGGCGCTTGAACCCGCCGCCCGGCGCCCGTAATGTCTTCTTTTTTTAGCCGCCCGGAAACCCAGATGAGCGCTTCTTCCATCCCCGTGATCCGTCGGGGAGAACCCCACACTCTCAGTACTCGCGGCATTACTCTGCTGCGTGCCGGGCACCGCGAAGTCCGCCGCCTCAAGCGTGAGCACATTCCTTCGATCCACGGCAATAAAGTGTGGAACTCCAGCTTTCTGATCATGGATGAACTGAACCGCACCCGCGCCGGGCTGGGGCTGGGCGCGGATACCCATCTGATGGACATCGGTTGCGGTTGGGGGCCATTGTCGATCTATGTGGCCAAGCGCTTCGGTGCGCGGGTCACCGCGGTGGACGCGGATCAGGATGTATTCCCCTACCTTGAGTTGCACGCCGCCATCAACCGGGTGGAAGTGACGCCATTGCGCTGCCGGTTCGAAAAGCTGACCCGCCAGCGTCTGGACGGCGTGGACGTGATCACCGGCGCCGACATCTGCTTCTGGGATGAACTGACCCCGGTGTTGTACAACCTGATCCGCCGGGCCCTTGGCCAGGGCGTGCGCCGCATCATCATTGCCGATCCTGGCCGTTCACCGTTTTACGCCCTGGCCGAGCGTTGCCAGGCCCATCTTAATGCGCGTCTGGTGGAGCGCCGTACCCAAACACCGAAAGCACTCAGCGCCGAGTTGTTGATCATAGACCGGGATTGAAAATGTGATCCCGGGCACCATCTTGCTGTCTGTGTCCGTTTTCTTTCGCCGTGCATTTTTCCGGCGGCCGGGCACTTGAATCCCCGCTTACTCAGCGAGTCGAGATCATGAGTCAGGACGATAATCAGACCATCGAACAAGCTTCCACTCCGCAGGGCGCCCTGGCGCTGCCCGATCAGAACCTGCCGCAACGGGTTTATCTGATTCCGGTGCGCCACCGGCCGTTCATGCCCGGCCTGGTGCAACCCCTGTTGCTGGACCCTGAGCAGTGGCAGAGCACCCTGGAGCGCGTCGGTCAGACTCCCCATCACGCGCTCGGGCTGGTCTACATCGGCGACCGCGACCCGGATCAGGTCAGCACCGAGGACTTTCCGGCGTTCGGGTGTCTGGTGAAGGTGCACGCGGTGAACATGGAGCAGAACCAGATTCAAGTGGTTGCCCAGGGGCTCGCCCGCTTCCGCATCGAAGGTTTCATGAGCCGTAAACGGCCGGTCATGGCGGAAGTCAGCTACCCGGAATCCAAGGACCAGATGGATGATAATCTGCGCGCCTACGCGATGGCGATCACCAATACCATCAAGGAACTGCTGCCGCTTAACCCGCTGTACAACGAAGGTCTGAAGCATTACCTGCAGAATTTCTCCCCCCGCGACCCGTCGCCGCTCACCGATTTCGCCGCCGCGCTGACCAGCGCCGAAGGCGACGAGCTGCAAAAGATACTCGAGACCGTGCCGCTCAAGGCGCGCATGGAGCGGGTGCTGACGCTGGTCAAGAAAGAGGTGGAGGTCGCGCGTCTGCAGAATCAGATCCGCGACGAGGTGAACGAAAAGATCAACAAGCATCAGCGCGAGTTTTTCCTTAAGGAGCAGCTTAAGGTGATCCAGCGCGAACTGGGGTTGGAGAAAGACGACCGCACCGCCGACGCCGACGAATTCGTGGAGCGCATGGCGGCGCTGGCGCCGCCACCGGCGGTGCAAAAGCGCTTCGATGAGGAGCTGCGCAAGTTCAAGGTATTGGAAAGCGGATCGCCCGAATACGCGGTGACCCGCAATTACCTGGATTGGCTCACCAGCGTGCCCTGGGGCCGCTACTCCGACGACAACCTGGACCTCAAACACGCGCGCACGGTACTGAGCGAGCATCACAGCGGCCTGTCCGACGTCAAGGACCGGATCATCGAGTTTCTGGCGGTCGGCTCGCTGCGCGGCGAAGTGAAAGGCTCGATCATTCTGCTGGTCGGCCCTCCCGGGGTCGGTAAGACCAGCATCGGCCGCTCCATCGCCGAGGCGCTGGGCCGTAAGTTCTACCGTTTCAGCCTTGGCGGCATGCGCGACGAGGCGGAAATCAAGGGCCACCGGCGCACCTACATTGGCGCCCTGCCCGGCAAGTTCACCCAGGCACTCAAGGAAGCCGGCACCGCCAACCCGGTGATCATGCTCGACGAGATCGACAAGCTCGGCCAGTCGTTCCAGGGCGACCCGGCCTCGGCATTGCTCGAGGTACTCGATCCGGAGCAGAACCAGGATTTTCTCGACCATTATCTGGATGAGCGGCTCGATCTCAGCCATTGCCTGTTCGTGTGCACCGCCAACACTCTGGATTCGATCCCCGGCCCGTTGCTTGATCGCATGGAGATGATCCGCCTGAGCGGCTACATCACCGAAGAGAAAGTCGAGATCGCCCGCAACCACCTGTGGCCACGGGCGCTGGAACGCGCCGGCGTGAAGCCCTCGCAACTGAAGATCAGTGACAGCGCGTTGCGGCAGATCGCCGAGGGCTACGCCCGCGAAGCCGGCGTGCGCAACCTGGAAAAGCAGCTCAACAAGATCATCCGCAAGGCGGCGGTCCGCTTGCTCTCGGGCGAGCAGAAACTGAGCGTCACTGGCAAGAATCTCACCGAGTTTCTCGGCCAGCCGTATTTCCAGAAAGAACGCACCCAGCGTGGTATCGGCGTGGTCACCGGCCTGGCGTGGACGTCCATGGGCGGCGCGACTCTGTCCATCGAGGCCAGCCAGGTGCACGCCCAGCGGCGTGGTTTCAAGCAGACCGGCCAGCTTGGTGACGTGATGAAGGAATCCGCTGAGATCGCCTACAGTTATGTGGCCAGCCATCTGCCCGAATTCGGCGGCAGCGGCGACTGGTTCGACGAATCGTTCGTGCATTTGCACGTTCCCGAAGGCGCCACCCCCAAGGATGGCCCCAGCGCCGGTGTCACCATGGCCACCGCGCTGGTGTCGCTGGCCACCGGCAAACGCCTGCCTCGTAAGCTGGCGATGACCGGCGAACTGACGCTGACCGGACAGGTTCTGGCGGTGGGTGGCATTCGCGAGAAAATCATCGCCGCGCGCCGCGCCGGCCTGCGCGAAGTATTGCTGCCCAAGGCCTGCGAGCGCGATTACCAGGAATTGCCGGAGTACATCAAACAGGGTATGACCGTGCACTTCGCCGCGCACTACAGCGATGTCCACCGCATTGTCTGGGGAGAATGACGCGGGCGCCCGGCGCCTGACCCGCGCCGAACAGCCCGAGCACTATATCGTGCCGGTATGCCCGGACCCGGTGACGCCTATTTATCAGGACAGCGACATTCTGGTGATCAGCAAGCCCGCCTTCCTGCTGAGCGTGCCCGGCCGTGCGCCGGAAAATAAGGATTGCGTGATTCGCCGGCTGGCCCGCGACCATGAGGACGTGCGCCTGGTGCACCGGCTTGATCTGGACACCTCGGGGATCATGGTGTTCGCCCTCAATCGGGCGGCGCAAAGCCAACTCAGCCGTGCGTTCCAGCGCCGGCAGGTGGCCAAGGAATACCAGGCGGTGGTGGCGGGCCTGGTGGGCGAGGATCACGGTGAAGTCGCCCTGCCACTGATCGCCGACTGGCCCAAACGGCCACTGCAAAAAGTGTGTTTCGAAACCGGCAAACCGGCCCTCACCCGCTTTCAGGTGCTGGGACGCGATTCACGTGGCGATACCAGCCGCTTACGGCTTCGCCCGGTGACTGGACGCAGCCACCAATTGCGGATTCATTGCCGCGAGCTGGGCCACCCGATACTCGGCTGTGATCTGTACGCGCCGGCGGACATCCTCAATCGCAGTGATCGCCTGCTGCTGCACGCGCACCGACTGGCCTTCAATCATCCGCGCACCGGCCTGTGGCGGGAGTTCGTTTCAGCGGTGCCCTTCTAGGGAATCGTTGAAACCCGTTGCGCTTCGGGCCGCGCTCTTCGCGGCACGCTACGGTTTTAGAGGCTTCCTAAGCCCATTCTTCCCCGTAATCGTGCAGCAACTCCTGGCCGGCTTTGATCCGTTTCAGGGCCACCACGGTGAGGTCGTCGTAGTAGGCGACATTGGGTTTTTTGCCGTGGTTGATAAAGCGCAGATCGCAAAGCACCCGATAACGCTCCTCGCCCTGATCGTCGATCCACAGCACATAGGGGCCGTTGCCCTTGGCCGGCTGGGTTTTCACCCGGCCCAGCAGGGTCTCGCGGGGAATGTCGGCGCGGGCGAATAAACCGCGACCGTGGATCGGGCTGTTGCGCACTTCCACCAGATCGTCGCGCAGAAAAGGTTTGCTCATCTCGGCTCCGTGCTTGCAGTGGTGATCGGGGCCGTGGCATCTTGCCAGAAAAGCCGCCCGGACGCATGGCATGGGTTTCGCCCTCTTCCGTTTGATCGCCGCCGTTTTTTCCGCCCGCCAACGTCACCCGCACGGAGTTCGGGCATGAGCCTGTTGCACACCGGTAAGGATCTGCGCCGCCTCAATCAAGTGGCCGGCATTCTGCTGAAATACGGTTTCACTGATGTGCTCCGGCGGGTCGGGTTGGCGACGCCGGTGGAGCAAGCCGGCCGCCTGATGCGTCATGGCGGCGAGAGCCGTTTTCTGCGCATGGGCACCGCCGAGCGGTTGCGCCATGCCCTGGAGGAAATGGGCCCCACCTACGTGAAACTCGGCCAGTTGCTGGCCACCCGGGTGGATCTGTTTCCGCCGGACTGGATCGCCGAGTTCGAGCAACTCCAGGACCGCGCCACCGCCCTGCCCTTCGCGGCGCTGCGTCCGGGGCTGGAAGCCACCCTTGGCGAGCCACTGAACCGGTTGTTCTCGTACGTGGATGAAACGCCGGTGGGCGTGGCCTCGATTGGCCAGGTGCACGCGGCGATTACCCTTACCGGCCAGCGCGTGGTCCTGAAAATTCGCAAGCCCGGCATCGCCGCCATGATCGAATCGGATCTGCGCCTGCTCGATCAACTCGCCAAGCTGGCCTCGGACAATTCCGTGGAGCTGCGCCGTTACCGGCCGGTGGAGCTGGTGCGCGAATTTCGCCGCTCGCTGATGCGCGAACTGGATTTCACCATCGAGGCGCGCAACGCCAGCCGCATTCGCAAGAACCTGCGCGGCTTTAAGTGGCTGATCGTGCCCCGGGTGATCTGGCAGTACAGCAGCGACAGCCTGCAGGTGCAGGAGCGCATCGAGGGCATTCCGGCACGGGCACTGGGGCAGTTGGACGCCGCCGGCCTGGATCGCGCCCTGATCGCTCGCCGTGGCGCCACCCTGGCCTGGAAGATGGCCCTCGAAGACGGTTTTTTCCACGCCGACCCGCACCCTGGCAATTTTCTGATCCTGCCTGGCAACCGCATCGCCATGCTCGATTTCGGCATGGTCGGCAAACTCAGCGATGGTCGCCGCGAGCAGATCGTGCGGCTGGTGCGCGCCATCATCACCCGCGAGCCGGAACAGGGCGCCGCCGTGCTCTCGGCCTGGTCCGATGGCCAGCCGGTGAACTTTGAGCAACTGGTGGCGGACGTGGAAGACGTGATCTCCCGGTATTACGGCCTGCCACTGGCGGAACTGGACATCAGCGCGCTGATTGGCGACATCACCGCTCTGGTGCGCAACCACGGGCTGGTGCTGCCCAGCGACATTGCTCTGTTGCTGAAGACATTGATTACCCTGGAGGGGTTCGGCCGGCTGCTGAACCCGGGGTTCGATCTGATCGAGGAGGCCCGGCCGCTGATGCAGCGCCTGGTGCGCCACCGCTATTCGCCGCGCCGTCTGGCCCGCAATCTGGGCCTGCGGGCGCTGGACGTGGTGGACCGCGCCTACGCACCGCCGGACCCGCCCGGCGCGGTGCGTCCCGGTGCCGACAGCGGCCTGGACCCGCGTCACCTGGAAAGGCTGGTGGCCAGGCTGGAACGGGGCCAATATCGTCAGATCCAGGCGCTGCTGGTGATCAGTGGCATCCTCAGCGGCACCATTTTACTCGCCGCCCGGGTGCCGCCGGCGCCGTGGGGCATCTCCGCGCTGGGTGTGCTGGTACTATTGGGGGCCGGCGTCTGGTCCACCTGGCTGTTGTGGGTCAGCCGGCGCCACCTGCGTGAATGGGAATAACGAAACACAGGGAACCGAGGAGTCCGATTTTAATGAAACGCATGCTGTTAACGCCGCTCACGGTGCTGATATTGACCGCCTGTGCCACCTCGCCGCTGGGTCGCCACCAGTTCCTGCTGCTGCCGGAATCGGAAATGGATCAGATGGGGGTCACCGCCTACGCACAGATGAAGGAGGAACAGCCTACCGTTTCCGGTACGTCGCAAAGTCGTTATGTGCAGTGCGTGGCGGATGCCATCACCGCCGTGGTCGACGACGGCCAGACCTGGGAAGTAACCGTGTTCAAGGACGACACCGCCAACGCCTTCGCTTTGCCGGGCGGCAAGATCGGCGTGCATACCGGCCTGCTTAAAGTGGCCAAGAATCAGGATCAGTTGGCGGCGGTGCTCGGCCACGAAGTGGGCCATGTGATCGCCCATCACTCCAACGAGCGCATGTCGTTGCAATACGCCACCCAGACCGGCGCCCAATTGCTGGCCGCCCTGGCCGGCTCCGAGAGCGGCGAGAAATCCACCCTGTTCGCCTTGCTCGGCGTGGGCACGCAATACGGCATCGCGCTGCCGTTCAGCCGCAAGCACGAATCCGAGGCTGACGTGATCGGTCTGCAGTTAATGGCGGAAGCGGGCTTCAACCCGGAACAGAGCGTGGCGTTGTGGCGGAACATGGCGCAGGCCAATGGCAACAGCCCGCCGGAATTCCTTTCCACCCACCCCTCCAACGAGAGCCGCATCAAGGGCCTTGAGGCCAACATGCCCAAGGCGCAGGGGTTGTATCAGCAAGCGAAAACGGCCGGTAAACGGCCAAGTTGCGGTTGATCAGCTGCAAGCTGCAGGCTACAAAATGTAGCTTGTAGCTTGCGGCTTGTAGCAATCTTCTCAGCTGTAGTAGGCGTTTTCGGTAACGGTGTGGTCGGTCTTGTCGCGGACTCCGGTCAGTTCCGGCAGGCGTTCCTTAAGCGTGCGCTCAACGCCGTCGCGCAGGGTCACATCAACCACCGAACACCCCTGGCAACCGCCGCCAAACTCCAGCACCGCCACATTGTCCTCGGTCAGTTCCAGTAACTGAACGTTGCCACCGTGGGAGGCCAGGTTGGGGTTGATCTCGGCGTACAGGATATAGTTGATGCGTTCTTCCAGGGAGGCATCGGGGCTGATGTCGGGCACCCGGGACTTGGGTGCGCGGAAGGTAAGCTGGCCGCCCATGGAATCCTTCTTGTAATCGATCACCGCGTCTTCCAGGTAGCGAACGCTTTTGCCTTCGATCCAGGCGTGAAAGCCTTCGTAGTCGAAGCGCACATCGTCGTCTTCCTGCTCGCCATCCGGGCAATAAGCCATGCAGCACTCGGCGTGAGGGGTACCCGGGCGCTCCACGAAAATACGTACGCCGATGTTGTCCTGGTCTTGACGGGAGAGCAGATCCCGCAGGTAATCCTGGGCTGAATCGGTGATGCTGATCAGTGTTTCGCTCATTCCAGTTCCTGGTTGGGGCTTTCCTGACTATTTTAGTCAGGTATTGCCCGGTTGCAATGGGCGAAATCAATCGCTGCGACAGCCCGCGCCACGCCACCGCCGGAAATGCTCCCGGTGGGAGGCCCGGCGCCGGGAAAAGCGCCAGAGAGGTTTTTCTTTGCCGCGCCGGCCACTATCATGCAGCCCTGTCCGGAAGCGGCCCCGCCGGGCAAGCGCAACCACAATGCGTGGGTTCAACGCGAATTGACGTGTGAGAGGCATGATCGCTATGAGCGACAAAGACGACGAACAAGGCCAGAAACCGGGTTTTATCCATGTCCTGCAAAGCTCGCTGGCGGCGCTGTTTGGTGTTCAGAGCAGCGCCAACCGGGAGCGTGATTTCAAAAAAGGACGCGCCGGCGATTACATCGGCGTGTTCGCGATCATGGTGATCGCCGTGGTGATTACCATGATCGTGGTGGTGAGCATGGTGATCAACTCGGCGGGCACGCCCTGACCCAGCACCTTGTCGCGGTGTGAAAACGCGCCCCTTTATCACGGGATACACTAGGGATATAGCAATATATTTCTTTTAAGTATAAGCCGCGTTTGCTACATTTCCCGCCGATCCTCCTTATAAAGGTGATTAGCCTTTATAAATCAATGAATTAGCGACGGTGCAACATGTACGTCTATCAGGATTACGACCAAAGACTTCTGCAAGAGCGGGTCGCCCAGTATCGCGATCAGACCCGCCGCTATCTGGCCGGCGAGCTCAGCGAAGACGAGTTCCTGGCCTTGCGCCTGCAGAACGGCCTCTATATTCAGCGTTATGCGCCGATGCTGCGCATTTCGGTGCCCTACGGCATGCTCGCCAGCCAGCAGTTGCGTACTCTGGCCAATGTGGTGCGCGAATACGACAAAGGCTTTTGCCATGTCAGCACCCGCCAGAACATTCAACTGAACTGGCCGGAGTTGGAGGACGTACCGGACATCCTCGAGCAGCTCGCCGGTGTGCAGATGCACGCTATCCAGACCAGCGGCAATTGCATCCGCAATATCACCACCGACGAGCTGGCTGGCGTCAATCCGAAAGAGATTGAAGACCCCCGCCCGTGGTGCGAAATCATCCGTCAGTGGGCCACCTTCAACCCCGAGTTCGCCTACCTGCCCCGTAAATTCAAGATCGCCGTGAACTCGGTGCCCGACGCCGACCCGGCGCTGATTGGCGTGCACGACATCGGTGTTCAGGTGCTGCACGACAGCAACGGTGAAACCGGCTTCCAGGTATGGGCCGGTGGTGGCCTGGGCCGCACGCCGATGACCGGCGCCGTGATTGGCGAATTCGTGCCGTGGCAGGATCTGCTGCCCTACCTGGAGTCGATCCTGAGGGTCTACAACAAGTACGGCAACCGGGACAACAAGTTCAAGGCGCGCATCAAGATCCTGGTCAAGGCACTGGGACCGGAGAAATATCGTGAATTGGTGGAGGCGGAGTTCGCCGAGCTGAAAGGCGGCGCCATGACCCTCACCGAAGAGGAAGTGGCGCGCATCAAGAACTGCTTCCAGACCCCCGAATACCGCTCCGGGGTGGACAGCACCGCGCTGCAGAGCGCGCTGGACGAGAATCGGGCGTTCAACCGCTGGTTCCACACCAACACCCGCGCGCACAAGCAGGCCGGTTATCGGGCCGTGGTGCTGACCCTGAAAAAGACCGGGCGGGTGCCCGGCGACGTCAGCGACGAGCAGCTCGACGCGATCGCCGACCTGGCGGACCGCTACAGCTTCGGCGAGGCGCGCAACACCCACCAGCAGAACATGGTGCTGGCCGATGTTGCCGCCGATCAACTCTTTGAGGTGTGGCAGCAACTGGACGCGCTCGGCTTCGCCACCCCCAACCTGGGGCTGATCACCGACATCGTCGCCTGCCCCGGCGGTGACCTGTGCTCGCTGGCGAACGCCAAATCCATTCCCATCGCCGAGGGCATTCAGCGTCGCTTCGACGACATGGATTTCGTGCACGACCTGGGGCCGCTGGACGTCAATATTTCCGGCTGCATGAACGCCTGTGGCCATCACCACATCGGCCACATCGGCATTCTCGGCGTCGACAAAAAAGGCAAGGAGTTCTATCAGATCACCCTGGGTGGACGGGGCGATAAGCTCTCTCACATCGGTGAGAAGATGGGCCCCTCCTTCGAGGCCGACGAAGTGACCGGGGTGATCGATAAAATCATCCGGCTTTATGTGGACAACCGCTTGGAAAACGAACCGTTCATCGATACCTACGAGCGCATCGGTATGGACCCGTTCAAGGAGGCGGTCTATGGGTAAGCTGATTCTCGACGGTGAGATCGTCGACAACCAATGGCAGCGCTTCGATGCCGGACAACTGGAACAGGAAAGCCTGCCCGACAGCGGCGCGGTGATCGTGCCGCTGGCCTACTGGAAGGAGCACAAGGCGGCCCTGCTGGAACGCAGCGACCCGGTGGGCGTTTGCCTGGAACCCGGCGAAGAACCGGTCGATCTGGCCGAGGATCTGGCCGCCCTGCCCCTGGTGGCGATCCACTTCCCGGCCTTCAAGGACGGCCGTGGCTACTCCTACGCCCGTGAACTGCGCACCCGCTACGGCTTCACCGGTGAGGTGCGCGCGGTTGGCGACGTGCTCCAGGACCAGCTCTTCTACATGCACCGGGTTGGCTTCAACGCTTTCGAAGTGCGCGCTGACCGGGATATCGAACAAGCCCTTAACAATGGCCTGCGCCCGTTCACCGTGACTTACCAGGCGGACGTTCACGACAACCGCCCGATCTATCGGCGCCGGCATGAGTTGGAAGAGGTGTCTGACGTCTGACGTCTGACGTCTGACGTCGGACGTCTGACGCTCAACAACCCGCCACTCAAAGTCTGGCGCCAGGTGAGATCCGTTCGCGTAGTCGCAAGGCTCTAAACAACGGCTTTTGACCTTGGCGTCGGACATCCGACGTCAGACGTCCGACACAGAAAACCTACTTCTTCCTAAGCAACCAGTTGGTGCGCGGCAGAATCCCGAGCCGACCCAGGCGTACCGCCTTGCTGGCGCGGTTGCCGAACCAGCGGCGGCGGATCATCCAGAACAGCAAGCCCAACGAGATCACCACCAGGAAGCCGACAAACCACCAGAACGCGTGGGGGTCTTCAACGCCGGGCATGCCGCCGATATTGATGCCGAACAGCCCGGTGAGAAAGCCCAGCGGCAGGAAAATGGCGCTGATAATGGCGAGCAGATACATGCGGTCATTGATCGCTTCGTTCTGAATCGCGAACACTTCTTCCTGCAACAGCGTGGCCTGGTCGCGGGCGGCGTCCAGATCTTCCACCAGGCGCTGCAGCCGGTCGCCGGCTTCCCGGATCAGCTCGCTGTCGTGGCGTTCCAGCCGCGTGTCGCTCTGCAGGCGGGTGATCGCCTCCCGTTGCGGCGCCAGGTAGCGGCGCAGGGCAATGGCGCGTCGGCGCACGCTGCTGATCGCGTGGGTCAGCGCCCGGTCCGGGGAGTGCTCCAGGCTGTCCGAGCACTCGCCCACCAGATCCTCGATGCGTTCGATCACCTCTTCCATGCGCCAGATCAGGCCGTCCACCAGCCAGGCCAGCAACTGGGACGCCGACGTCGGCCCCTGCCCCTTGGCCAGGTCCTCGGTGATTTCAGTAAGGGTGAACAACTGCCGTTTCTGGGTGCTGATGACGAGACGATCCTTGACCCACAGACGCACCGCGATCATGTCCTCGGGGCGCGCATCCGGGTACAGATTCACCCCGCGCAGATAGACCAGTAGGCCGCCGCCCACGTCGGAGACCCGGGGCCGGGTCTCCTGGGCCAGCAAGGCTTCCACGGCGGCTTCCGGCACCGCCGTCTGCCGTTCAAGCCATTCGCGGGCCTCGCTGAAGGTGTAATCCAGGTGCACCCAGACCGGGCTGCCGGTATCCGGCAAACGCTCTTGCAGAGTGAAAGGAACGGCGCCACCGGCGCCGTCCAGTTGCAGCGAGAATTTGACCCAGCCCGGCGTGCCGGGCGACGACGTTGCGCTCATGGGACGCTCCTTATCGCTCATGATCGATGTTCAGCGGTTGGCTTTAGCCAGCCACCTTGACCACCACCCGGCCACGCACCCCACCGGCCAGGATGCGCTCGAACCACTGCGGCAAATCGGCGCGCTCCACTTCGGCGGCCTCCAGGGTTTTCAGGTCCGGGGTCCAGTCACTGGCCAGCAACTGCCACATCTGCTGCTTCACTTCGCAGGGCAATTCCACGCTGTCCACGCCCAGAAGATTGACGCCGCGCAGAATAAAGGGGAACACGCTCAGATTGGCCAGGCTGGGGGAGCCGGCCAGGCCGCAGCAGGCCGCGCTGCAGCCGTACTTGAGGCTTTTCAGAGCCCCCACCAGGGTATCGCCGCCCACGCAGTCCACCGCCCCGGCCCAGCGCGGTTTCAGCATCGGCTTTTCGGTGCCCTCCAGCAGCGCTTCGCGGCCGATGATGTCGCTGGCACCCAGCTCACGCAGCCAGTCGTGAGCCTCCGCCTTGCCGGTGACCGCGACCACTTGAAAGCCCAGCCGTGACAGGATCGACACCGCCGTGCTGCCGACGCCGCCGGTGGCGCCGGTCACCAGGATTTCGCCCTGATCGGGTTGCAAACCGGTATCCAGCAACGCTTCCACGCACAGCGCGGCGGTCAGGCCGGCGGTGCCAAGCACCATGGCGTCACGGGGTTGCAGCCCCCGCGGCAGCGGCACCAGCCACTCCGCCGGTACGCGGATGTAATCGCCGTAGCCGCCGGCGGTGTTCATGCCCAGGTCGTAACCGGTGCAGATCACCGCGTCGCCGACGCTGAACGGGCCGTTCGCCGCCTGCTCCACCACGCCCACCGCGTCAATGCCGGGAGTGTGCGGGAAAGACCGCGTGACGCCCTTGTTGCCCGATGCGGACAAAGCGTCTTTGTAGTTCAAGGACGAATAGGCGACTTTAACCAGAACCTCGCCCTCGGGCAGGTCTTCCAGGTTACGCTCGCCGATATGGCTCTGATAGCCGCTGTCGGTTTTGTCGGTAATCAATGCCTTGAAGGCCATGCCTCTCTCCTACCGGCCAGCCAGCCGGATCAGTGCAAATGACGCTGGGAACCACGGTGCCAGAAGCGGTCAACCAGACGCAGCCCGGCCGCCTCCATGGAAAAGCCCAGCCGCTCGGCGAGCTTGCGACGCTGCTCCCAGCTCAATTCGTAAATATCGAGCTGTTCTTTGCGGGTTTGCAGATACTCATCACTGGTCATGATCTCATCCACCAGCCCCAGCTCCCGGGCGCGGGTACCGAACCAGTGCTCGCCGGTGGCCACCTGGTCGATGTCCAGACCACGGCGGTGTTCGCGCACGAAGCTCTTGAATAACTGGTGCGTCTCTTCCAGCTCTTCCTGGAATTTGCGTTTGCCCTTCTCGGTGTTCTCGCCAAGCATGGTGACGGTGCGCTTGTACTCGCCGGCGGTCATCATCTCCACGTCGATGTCGTTTTTCTTCAACAGACGATGGAAATTCGGCACCTGGGCGACCACGCCAATGGAACCGATCACCGAAAACGGCGCGGCGATGATGCGGTCCGCGATGCAGGCCATCATGTAACCGCCGCTGGCCGCCACCTGGTCCACCGCCACGGTCAGCTTCAGGCCACGGCCGCGCAGCCGTTTCAGCTGGGAGGCCGCCAGGCCGTAGCTGTGCACCAGGCCACCGGGGCTTTCCAGCCGCAGCAGCACTTCGTCGTCTTTGTCGGCGACTTCCAGCAAGGCGGTGATCTCGTTGCGCATGCGCTCCACGTCACTGGCGTGAATGTCGCCGTTGAAATCAAGCACGAACAGGCGCGGCTTGGCCTTGGTGTCGCCACCGGCCTTTTTGCGTTGCTTGTCCAGAGCCTTTTGTTCCTTGCGCTTCTTTTTGGCCTGCGCCTTGCGCAGGCCGGCGGGCAGAACCTGACTTTCGATGCTGTCACGCAGATCCTCGAACTCTTCGTTGAGGTGTTTCACCTGCAGATCGCCCTCGCGGTGGGCGCGCTGGCGGCTGCGCGCGGCGGCCGTGGCGATGCCACCGATCACGAACAGAATCGCCACCACCAGGGTCGCGACCTTGGCCAGGAACATGCCGTACTCAAACAGAAACTGGATCACCGTCTACTCTCGCAGATTGTTGCGCACAGGCAGATTGTTGCGCACGGATGGATGCGCACGGACCGCCGCGCGCGTTATTGCCACCCCGACACGGCTTGCTGGGCACTGCCGTTCAGGGGGCGGCCCATCAGACCGCCCGGGGTCACGGTTACTTCGAAAATGGCGCCATCGGCCATTGGCAGATAAGCGGCGCTACCATAGCGCGCATCGACCAGGAAACTCCAGCCCTCGCGCGCCTGGCGCCAGATATCCAGCCCCACTGCCTGGTCGCGCAGGCCATAGACGGTGCGTTCCTTGGAGCGCTCGTCTTCAAGGGCGAAATAGCGCCCCTGAAGACGATCCAGCTGGTAACCGGGTTTCAGGCCGAGCAGGGCAAAAGGCGTTTTCCATTTGATCACCCGGGCATCCAGCTGCCATTGATCACCGCGCAGCCGGTAGTCCCGGGCGGTGCCGTCGGCCCGCGTGAGCGTGGCGATATAGGCTTGCTCGCCGGCGGCACGAAAACTGACGGTGGCCACCGGCGTTTCACCGTTCAGCTCCTGAAAGCTGTACAGATTGATCGCCACCAGCACCAGGTAGACCGCCATCGCCAGCACCGCCAGGCCGAGCGTGCCCTTGATCCACTGCAGCACCCAGCGGTGGCGCAGCAGTATCCAGGCGCCGAGCAGAACCAGAACGAGGCTGATCGCCAGAATGCCCACGGGTGCGAGATTGAAGCTCATTAAAGGCGCCCTCTAGCGGCCGTCGTGTAATGGCTGAAAGGCGCCGCGCCAGTCATCGATCAAGGTACGCGCGATGCTGCCCGGCGGCGGTATGCGTGGCAGATCGTTGTAGTGGAACCAGCGCGCGTCGACGATTTCATCGTCATCGATATGAATATCGCCGCCGGCGTAGCGAGCCTGAAAGCCGATCATCAGCGAATGGGGAAACGGCCACGACTGGCTGCGCGCGTAACGCAGCTCATCGACGCGCACGCCGACCTCTTCCATTACCTCCCGACGCACCGCCTGCTCGGCGGTTTCACCGGCTTCCATGAATCCGGCCAGGCAAGAATAGAACCCGGATGGAAAGCGCGCCGAGCGGCCCAGCAGCGCGTACTCACCGTCGCTGACCAGGGCGATGATGCAGGGCGTGATGCGTGGGTACTGGCGGTAATCGCAGGCGCTGCACAGCATCGCCAGCTCACGCTCATGCGGCTCGGTGGGCGCGCCACAACGGCTACAGAAGCGGTGATTGCCGAGCCAGCTCAACACCTGCAAGGCGCGCGCCGCCATGGTGAACAGGGCCTCGTCCATCTCGCCCATCAATTCGCGCAATTGCACCGGATAGAGCGGCCCATCGGAGAGCTCGTGGTCCGCCTGCCGGCAGACATAGCACGGCTCGCCGTTGAGCAGGCCGAGGAAGCGGTAGCTCGGGTGCTGACGCAGCAAAAACGCCGGCGCGCGCGGCAAACCGGCGTCCGGAGCGCGCTCCGGGGAAACACACAGCTGTTGGTCGTGGATCACGAACAACCAGGCCTGATCGGCGTCGCGCGGTTCCGGCGACGACAGGTCCATCGGATTGATATCACTTTCAGACACGCTCACTCCCCGTGGCGTCGTGGGTCACCGGGTAGCCCAGCTCGGCCACCGCTTGTTCGGCCACGTCCAAGACGCCATCACCAATCGGTTTTTGCTCTTCCATGCTCTCCAGATAGTAATCGATCCCGGTGAGCGCGTCGGCAAGGGTTTCCATGACTGGCTGGCCGGGCGGCTGGCTGGCGCCGATCAGTTGTTCCTCGATCTGCGCCCGGCACGCCTTCACCACCTGGCAGGCGCGCTCCAGCTCCAGAAACATCAGCCCGCCGGAAATGCTCGCGAAGGTGCCCGGCAGGTTGCTCAGGTGCATCGGGTCCCACTGGTTTTCCATATACGCGGCCAGCGAACGTTTCGCCAGCGCCAGCCCGGCGCGGCACTCGCCCACCACGGTCATGCGCGCCTCATCCAGTTGATACAGTGAAATACGGCTGTTGGTGGCTGCGCGGCGCACGTCGTCCGAGGGCGCCAGGCTGCGCTCCAGAGAGGCAACGATGTTCTCGGCGGCGAGCAGATCATCGACCAGGGCATGGAAGTCGCCGCTGTCCACGTCCGTGTCGGCGGGCCAGCCCGCCACCTGGGTGGCGCGCTCACGCAGGGCGGCGGCTTCTGATTCCTTACCGACCATCTCCAGAGTGCTGGCGACCCGGCGCATGCCTTCGGCGACCGCCCGGTAATCGACATCCGCCACGCCCTGGGCGGCCAGGTCCAGGGTCTCCTTGATCTGATTGATCTCATCCTTGAGGGCGCCGGCGACGGAACGGATCACCGAGCCTCTGGAGCCGGTCATCAGCGCCAGCTCGCGCTGCAAATCCGCGTCGCTGGCGCCGCGTTCCAGGGCGAAGGCGGCACGCACCTCGGCGGCGGCCGGCCCGCTGCCGGCACCCAGGCTGGTCAGATAGAGGCTCTCTTTGATCAACAGCAGTGGCGCTTCCTGTTGCAGGGCATGGTCGCCGTCGTAGATCAGTTTCTTCAATTGCCGATCATACTGGGCCAGCAGCGCCTTGCGCGCGGGGGTGATCACCAGGCCATCCACCGCCAGGGTTTCGGTGGCGGCCCGGGCCACCCACCAGAAGCGGCTGTTGGCGCCTGCGCCAGACAGGCCATCGACGCGCTCCAGGGCTCGCGCCATCAATCTCAGGTGCGCGTCCCGGTTCTGGCCGCGCAGCAGGCCCAGCAGGCCGACCTGATACATATGCCGCAAGCGCCGGCTTTGCCGGGCCAGGGCGATGTGGTCACCGGGCGCCGCCGGCGGCGTGCGCGGCCTCGACAGGTCGACGCTGAAGAAATGGCTTTCTTGAATCAGCGCCTTGCCGGCGGCGCGGCGTAACTCATTAATGCCGCCGATCAACATTTCCGGCAGCGTGCGGTCCTTAAGCTGAACGTATTCGAAATAGCGCCCGAGCAGCACCACGGCATTGCTCAGCGCCTGCATCAGCGGCCGCTCGCCATGGCGCTTCAGCTCCTGGCAGGCCAGCTCCATCTCTTCACTGAGCAAGGCGGCGGCGGACAGCTCCAGCATCTGCGAGATACCGCGCAGCTGATGAAACGATTCCGCGCATTGATCCAGCACAGCCGGCTGAGCCTGATCTTCAGCGAACGCCTCGACGTTCGCCTCCGCTTCGCCAAGCGTGGTATCGATGGCGTCTTTCAGAAAAGTCAGCGAGGTGGTGTTGGTAATGGCGACCATGGATTCTCCGCGAACACCCGATGTTTATTATAACGGCGCCCGGGCCACGCAACCCGGTACCCCACCGGAGCACCGGCCTGACCGCCGGCGCGTGCCGGGATGACTCAATGTTTCCCTAAACAATGCGTCAACTTTCTTTCCTAAGCAACTGATTTAAAGGAAAAATGATAACCCTGCCACAGGCAACGGGGGAGCCATCACGGAGCCGCGAAACCGCCTGCGCAAGCCCTTGGGATGTACGCCGTTTTGCAAGTGCCCGGGAAGTGCTTATGATTGCCGCGCCCGGTAAACCTCTGAATACGCCCCATGGGCCCGGCTGTTCCGGCGCGGACGTGAGCCGGAAAACCCTAGCAGGAAAACCACGGCGGAGATTCAGAGGATTCCAGAGCCTCCCAATAATAACCGGCAGGAAGTCGTGTCATGACCACCCACGTTGGTCGCGCTTTTGCGCAGAATTTCCTCGGTCAGGCGCCCGCCTGGTACAAAGCCACCATTGTTGGTTTCCTGATCATCAATCCCCTGGTCGCTTGGACCCTCGGCGAAGTGACGGCCGGTTGGCTGTTGATGGCGGAGTTCATTTTCACCCTGGCGATGGCGCTGAAATGCTATCCACTCCAGCCTGGCGGCCTGCTCGCCATCGAGGCGCTGATCATCGGCCTCACCACCCCGGAAATGGTGCTCCACAAGGTTGAGGGCAACATGGAGGTGCTATTGCTGCTGATCTTCATGGTCGCCGGCATCTTCTTCCTCAAGGACCTGCTGCTCTACACCTTTACCCGCATTCTGCTGGGGGTGCGCTCCAAGGTGGTGCTTAGCCTGCTGTTCTCGATCGCCGCGGCGGCGCTGTCGGCGTTTCTGGATGCCCTGACCGTGACCGCGGTGGTGATCGCCGTGTGCACCGGCTTCTACGGCATCTATCACAAGGTCGCCTCCGGCAACAGCCAGCAAAGCCACGACCACGGCGACGACACCGCCGTTCAGGAACTGCATCGTGAGGATCTGCGGCGCTTCCGCGCTTTCCTGCGCAGCCTGCTGATGCACGCCGCCGTGGGCACCGCGCTGGGCGGCGTTTGCACCCTGGTGGGCGAGCCACAGAACCTGCTGATCGCCACCCAGGCGCAGTGGGAATTCGGTGAGTTTTTCCTGCGCATGGCGCCGATCAGCCTGCCGGTACTGGTGATGGGCCTGCTCACCTGCGCGTTATTGGAAATCAGCGGCGCCTTCGGCTATGGCGAAGGCCTGCCGGACAAGGTGCGTTCGATCATGGCGCAGCACGCCAGCGAACTGGCCCGGCGGCGCACTTTGCGCGACAAGGTCAATCTCGCCGTGCAGGCGCTGATCGCGCTGTGGCTGGTGGTGGGGCTGGCCACCCATGCGGCGGCGGTGGGACTGGTGGGGCTGAGCGTGATTATTCTCGCCACCTCGTTCTGCGGCATCATCGAGGAGCATCGCCTCGGCCAGGCGTTTGAAGAGGCGTTGCCGTTCACCGCCCTGCTCACCGTGTTCTTCGCGATTGTCGCGGTGATCGCCGATCAGCAGTTGTTCACGCCGCTGATCGAGTTCGTGCTGCAGCTTGAGCGGCATGTCCAGGCGCCGGCGTTCTATATCGCCAACGGCCTGCTCTCGGCAATCTCGGACAATGTGTTCGTGGCCACCGTCTACATGGACGAAGTGAGCAAAGCGTTACTGAACAACGAGATCAGCCGCGACACCTTTGACCTGCTGGCGATCGCGATCAACACCGGTACCAATATTCCTTCGGTGGCCACGCCGAACGGCCAGGCGGCGTTCTTGTTCCTGCTCACCTCGGCGTTGGCGCCGCTGGTGCGGTTGTCCTATGGGCGCATGGTTTTGATGGCCCTGCCCTACACCGTGGTCATGAGCCTCACCGGCCTGCTGATGGCGTCGGTGGCGCTGGAACCGGCCACCCAATGGATGTACCAGCAAGGCTGGATCGAACATCACCAGGCGCGCGACCTGAATCTGGAGGCCGGCGCCGACCACCGCGCCCCCGGGTCGCTTTGATCAAGGCGCCGCGCTGGGGGCGCGGCGGTTTTACCCTTCCAGCTGCTGCCAGAGGGTGAGCTGATCGTTGTTGCCGGCCATCGTTTCAAGCTTATGGCGATGGCGCTGCAGATCGTCTTCGCTGGCGCGAATCACGGCAATGGCCGGCCGGTCGGCGCTCAGCCGGCGGATCGTTTCCGCCACCTGGCCGTGCTGGCCGCCGGTGTCGGCGCCGCCCAGCGACAGGCGCGTCTGGCCACCGGTCATCGCCAGATAGACGTCGGCGAGGATCTCCGCGTCCAGCAACGCGCCGTGCAGCTCGCGGTGGCCATTTTCCACATGGTAGCGCCGGCACAGCGCATCCAGGCTGTTCTTTTGGCCCGGGTGCATTTCGCGCGCCATTCTCAGGGTGTCGAGAATCCCGCAGCGCTGCTCCACGGTGCCCAGGCCGCGCTTGAGCAGCTTGAACTCGTGGTTGAGAAAGCCGACGTCGAACGGCGCGTTGTGAATCACCAGCTCGGCGCCGTCGATGAAACCGATCAGTTCATCAACGATGTGTTCGAAGACCGGCTTGTCGGAGAGGAATTCACGGGTAATGCCGTGCACTTCCAGCGCGCCTTCGTCGATGTCCCGCTCCGGGTTGATGTAGAGATGCAGGTTATTGCCGGTAAGCCGGCGGTTCTCCACTTCGACACAGCCAATTTCGATGATACGGTGTCCGCCGAGCGGGTCCAGGCCGGTGGTTTCGGTATCCAGAACAATCTGTCTCACGCGCTTGTCTCCATCTCATCGATGCCCCGGTTGGCCAACTGGTCGGCCCGCTCGTTGTCGACGTGGCCACTGTGCCCCTTGACCCAGCGCCAGTCGATCTGGTGCCGCTGGCAAGCCTGGTCAAGACGCTGCCAGAGGTCCACGTTCTTGACCGGCTGCTTGCCGGCGGTGCGCCAGCCGCGTTTTTTCCAGTTGTGCATCCACTCGGTGATGCCTTTGCGCACGTATTGGGAATCCGTGGTCAGCACCACCTTGCAGGGTTCGCGCAGCGCTTCCAGAGCCTGAATCGCCGCCATCAATTCCATGCGGTTGTTGGTGGTCGGGGTCTCGCCGCCAAACAACTCTTTCTCGTGGCTGCCGGCGCGCAGTATCGCCCCCCAGCCACCCGGCCCCGGATTACCCCGGCAGGCGCCGTCGGTGAAAATGTCCACTTCTCTCATTCGGGTCTCTCAAGCTCCCAGTTTCGTTGTTGTCGCCAGCGCGCCACCGGCACCGAAATCACCGTGGGTGGCGGGCGCTGAAAGCGCCGCGCCGGGGCCGCCGGCCGCAGCATCGCCGCGCGCTTACGCGCGACCAACAGGTACACCCCGCCGTAGCGCCACCAGAAATGCTCACCGAGCCATTCCAGCCAGCGCAGCCGCGCCCGGCCACGGTCGGAGAGCGGCAGATTATGAAAGCCGCTGGCCAGCCCCTCGACCTCGAAGCCCAGAACATGCAGCCAGTCGCTGACCCGATAGGGGCGGAAATAACGTCCGTTCCAGCCCGGGCGGTTGGCACCGGTACGCACCCAGCGCGCCAAGCCCATGGGGCTGAGCGGATGGAATCCGACCACCGCGAGAACGCCGCCCGGGGCCACGCACCGGGCCGCTTCGCGCAGCACCTGGTGGGGGGCGTCGTGAAATTCCAGGCCATGGTGCAGCAGCATCACATCCACGCTGTTTTTGGCCACCGGTAACGCCTGCGGCAGAGCCTGGACCTGGCCGTTGGCGAAGCCGCTGGCGGTGATCGCGCAGCGCCACGGCAGGCGGATGCCGGCCAGCATGTCGCGGCCGCGCCCGCTGGCCACTTCGACCGCGCGTTGGCCGACCATGCGCGGCAACAGATCGGCGAGCATGGCCCGTTCCGCCGCCAGTACGGCGGCGCCGGCCTCGCTGTCGAGCCAGCGATCAAAGCGTTCCGGCATGTCCTCCGGATGGCGGCGGAAAGGTCGCCGGGCGAGCGGCGGCAGGCGCATGTCTGACATTTTTCGAGCGGGTCCTGTAACCTTGGCAGTGAATACGGCAAGGGTAGCACGTCATGTTGAAAGCCCCTACGGCGATCCCGGCGTTCCGGGACAACTACATCTGGGCCATTGTTGAGGGCGACCGGTGCGTGGTGGTCGATCCCGGGGACGCGGCGCCGGTGGAAGCGTGGCTGAGCGAACAGGGTCTGACCCTGAGCGCGATTCTGATCACCCACCATCACCCGGATCATGTCGGCGGTGTCAGTGCCCTGTGCCGGCAGCGTTCGATTCCGGTGTACGGGCCAGCGCGGGAATCGATTCCGGAAATTGGCCACCCGCTCAATGATGGCGACCGGGTGCGCCTGAGCGGGCCGGACCTGGAACTGGACGTACTGGAGGTGCCCGGACACACCCTCGGGCATATCGCCTTTTACGCCGCCGGCCAGGGCTGGCTGTTCTGCGGCGACACCCTGTTCGCGGGCGGCTGCGGCCGGCTGTTCGAGGGCACGCCGGAACAGATGCACCACTCGCTGACGCGCCTGGCCGCGCTGCCGGAAGAAACCCGGGTGTTCTGCGCCCATGAATACACGCTCGCCAATCTGACCTTCGCGGCCAGCGTGTCGCCGCAAGACAACAACGTGCTGGCGCGCCTGGAGCAAGTGCGCGCACTGCGCGAGCAGGATCGCATTACCCTGCCCTCCACGATTGGCGAGGAGCGGCGCACCAATCCGTTCTTGCGCTCCGCCGAGCCGCAATTGCGGCATGCCTGCGAGACCCATTTCGGCGTGGCGCCGGACAGTTGCGTGGAGAATTTCGCCGCCCTGCGGCGCTGGAAGGATTCCGCCTGAATAAGCCGGCCCGCCACGCCGGGGTCGGCGGTGGCGCGACACCGGAGCACGGGGATCGGGGCGTTTTCAGGCACGACTTTTGCTGAATCGATTCGCGTCCAGCGTCTTTTCGCTGGATCGTGATGGGGATACCAATTCCAACAAAGAGGCACGCCGGGAGGGCTGCCTAAGCGCTTTTTTGCTTGCCGGTTCGGGAGGGGATGCCTAGAATCGGCTCGAAATTTAATCTGTATCTTATTGTTATGAATAGACTTATTGGTTGTTTCGCCCTGGGGATCATTATGCTGTCTTCCGGCTGTGCGGTGGCGCCGCCGGTGGATGAGCTGCCGCCCATGCCGGCCGCCGAGCCAGCGCTGGATCAGCCGGATCTGGCCAACGGCATGGCCGAGCCGGCGCCGGTGAAAAAACCGGCGCCCCTGGAAGACCAGGACATCTGGGACCGAATCCGCGCCGGTTACGCGCTTGATCCGCATCAGGATAATCAGCGCATTCGCTTGCAGCGCGAATGGTATGCCCGCCACCCGGCTTACTTCACCCGCGTCACCACCCGCGCCGAGCGCTATCTGCACTTTATTGTCGAGGAAGCCGAGCGGCGCGACATGCCCGCCGAACTGGTGCTCCTGCCGGTGGTTGAGAGCGCCTTCGATCCGTTCGCCTACTCCCACGGCCAGGCCGCCGGGCCCTGGCAGTTTATTCCCTCCACCGGTGAGTATTTCGGCCTCGATCAGACCTGGTGGTACGACGGCCGCCGCGATATCGTGCGCTCCACCCGGGCGGCGCTGGATTACCTGCAGCAGCTCGCTGATCGCTTCGACGGCGACTGGCTGCTGGCGTTGGCTTCGTACAATGCCGGCGGCGGCACGGTGTCACGGGCGATCCGCCGCAACGAAGAGGCCGGCGAGCCGACCGATTTCTGGCACCTGAACCTGCCCCGCGAAACCACCGCCTATGTACCGAAGCTGCTGGCCGTGGCCCAGATCGTGGCCGATCCGCGGGAATACGGCGTGACACTCCATGAGATTCCCGATGAAGCCTACTTCAAGGCGGTCGACGTGGGCGGCCAGATCGATCTGGCCGAGGCCGCTCGGCTGGCGCAGATTTCCACCGAAGAGCTGTACCTGTTGAACCCGGCGTTCAACCGCTGGGCCACCGCCCCGGATGGCCCGCATAAATTGCTGGTACCGGTGGACAAGGCCGCGCTGTTCAAAAGCCGCCTCGCCGATCTACCCGATGACCAGCGCCTGAGCTGGCAGCGATACACCATTCGCCGGGGCGACACCCTGGTGGCCATCGCCCGCCACAATCGCACCACCCCGGCGGTGTTGCGCAATATCAATCGCCTTCACAACAACACCATCATCGCCGGCCGGGTGCTGTTGATCCCCGCCGCCGCCGGTAGTGCGGCCAGCGCCGGTGAAGCGCTGGCCGGCCAGGAACAATCCCGCCAGCGCATTGATTACCGGGTCAGCCGCGGCGATACCCTGTGGCGCATCGCGCGGCACCATGATGTGACCGTCAACGCCTTGGCGAAATGGAACGACCTGTCCCCGGGCAAGCCGCTGCAAGTCGGCCAGACCCTGGCGATCTGGCGGCAGGGAGGCGACAGCGGCGCCAGCGAAAGTGCGCGCCAGGAAATGATCCGCAAGGTGCGCTACTCAGTGCGCAACGGCGACTCGTTGTACGCCATCGCCGATCGTTTCAATGTCTCGGTCACGCAGATCCGCGATTGGAATCACACCGTGGAACGCCGACGCTATCTGCGCCCCGGCGACCAACTGACTTTGTACGTGGATATCCGTAACGCGCCCTGATCACGGTGGCCATTGCGTTTCGATGCGGCCCTCGGGGAACCCGGCGCCCCGTTGCGGTCCAATGCTGCGGGTCCCGGCACGGTTGGTGAACCGGCCGCGCTGGGCTATGGTGTCGCAAACGCCCTCAGCCAGGAGTCCACAATAACGATGACAGGCGTCGCCTTTTGTTTCCGGGTTTTCTTGCCAAGCCGTTTCTGGCTGTGTGCCGCCGCCATTTTGCTGGCCGGCCCCGCCTTCGCCGAGGTGCACCGCGCCCACGCCATCGCCATGCATGGTGAGCCCAAATACGGGCCGGATTTTTCCCACTTCGACTACGTCAACCCGGATGCCCCCAAAGGCGGGCAACTGAAACTGCACGTGATTGGCGGGTTCGACAGCTTCATGCCCTGGTTGCCCAAGGGCAACTCGGCCTCCGGCATCGGCGCCCTGGGCAACAGCTATCTTTACGACAGCCTGGTGGTGCCCAGCCTGGACGAACCGTTCACCGAATACGGCCTGCTGGCCAAGACCATCGAGTGGCCGGACGATCGCAGCTGGGTCGCCTACACCCTGCGTGAAAACGCGCGCTTCGCGGACGGTGAGCCGATTCTCGCCGACGACGTGGTGTGGACCTTCGAGCAGCTCAAGGAGCACGGGGCGCCCTTCTACGCCTATTACTATGGCGACGTCACCCAGGTTGAAGCGCTCTCCAAGCGCAAAGTGAAATTCACTTTCCGTTCCGGTCGGAACCCGGAGCTGGCGATGATCGTCGGGCAGATGCCGGTGCTGCCCAAGCACTATTGGAAAGACAAGAATTTCGAGAACGCCACCCTGGTGCCCCCGCTGGGCTCCGGCCCCTACAAAATCGCCAGTTTCAAAGCCGGCAAGCGGGTGGTTTACGAACGCCGTGACGATTACTGGGCCAGGGATCTGCCGGTGATGCGCGGGCACAATAATTTTGGCCGCATCGTGTTCGAGTACTACCTGGATGACACCGTGGCGCTGCAGGCCTTTAAGCGGGGCGATTACGATTGGCGCTTTGAGACCAACGCCAAATACTGGGCGACCTCCTACACCGGCGAGGCGTTTCGTGACGGCACCCTGCTGACCGAGGAGGTGGCGCACAGCAACCCGGCGGGCATGCAGGGCTTTATCTTCAACACCCGGCGGCCGGTGTTCCAGGACCCGGTGCTGCGTGAAGCGATGGCCTACGCGTTCGATTTTGAATGGTCCAACAAGCATCTTTTTTATGGCGAGTACAAACGCACCCGCAGCTATTTCGAGAACTCCGATCTGGCCGCCTCCGGCCTCCCGGACCAGGCTGAGCTTAAATTACTGGAGCCGCTGAAAAAGGACCTGCCGGCACGGGTCTTCACCGAAAGTTACCAGCCGCCCTCCTCCGATGGCTCCGGGCGCCCCCGCGACAATCTGCGCCATGCCCAGGCGATGCTGAAGCAGGCCGGTTATCGGATTGAGGGCAATCAGCTGTACAACCCCGAGGGCAAGCCGGTGCGTTTTGAGTTTCTGCTTTACAGCCCGGCCTTCGAGCGCGTGGTGCTGCCATTCACCCGCAACCTCAAGGTGCTGGGCATCGACACCAGCGTGGTGCGCGTGGATGAGTCCCAGTATGTTCAGCGCCTGCGCAGCTACGACTACGACATGGTCGTCGGTGGTTGGGGGCAATCGCCGTCACCGGGCAACGAGCAGCGCGATTACTGGAGCTCGGCTTCCGCCAAGCGGGAAAGCAGCCGCAACACCGCCGGGGTCAGCAACCCGGCGATTGATGCGCTGGTGGAAAAGGTGATTTCCGCGGACAGCCGCGAAGCGCTGGTGACCCGTTGCCACGCTCTTGACCGGGCGTTGCAGTGGGGCTTTTATGTGATTCCCAACTGGTATCTGGATCACCACCGCTTCGCCTATCAATCGCGGCTCAAGCATCCGCCCCTGCCACCCTACGTGAACGTGGACGGCGCCCTCGACATCTGGTGGGATAAAAGCGCGCAATAATGCTGATCTATATTCTCAAACGGCTGCTGCTGATCGTCCCCACCCTGTTCGGCATCCTGCTGCTCAATTTCGTGATCGTGCAAGGCGCCCCCGGCGGCCCCGTGGAGAAGGCGCTGGCGCAGCTTCAGGGGCTGGGCGGTGGCGGTGGTGCCGGCGGCGGCTTCGCCGGCACCACCGCCGATGTGGTGACCAGCGGCAACCATAATTACCGTGGCTCCCAGGGCCTGCCCGCGGATCTGGTGGAGCGCGTCGAGAAGCTTTACGGCTTCGACAAGCCGGCGCCGGAACGATTCTGGCTGATGGTCAAGCACTACCTGAGCTTTGATTTCGGTGAATCCTACTATCGCGATCGCCCGGTCAGCACGCTGATCGCCGAGCGCCTGCCGGTGTCCATCTCGCTGGGCTTGTGGAGTACGCTGATCACCTACCTGGTGGCGATCCCGCTGGGCATTCGCAAGGCGGTGCGCGACGGTTCGCGCTTCGACGTGTGGACCAGCACGGCGATCATTGTCGGTTACGCGATTCCCAGCTTCCTGATCGCCATTTTGCTGGTGGTGCTGTTCGCCGGCGGCTCCTACTTCGACTGGTTCCCGCTGCGCGGGCTGACCTCGGACAACTTCGCTCAGCTCTCCGGCTGGCAGAAGCTGCTCGACTACGCCCGCCATATCTTCCTGCCCACGGTGGCCATCGTGGTGGGCAATTTCGCCACCCTGACCATGCTCACCAAAAACTCCTTCCTCGACGAGATCGGCAAGCAATACGTACAAACCGCCCGCGCCAAGGGACTCACGGAAAACCGGGTGCTCTACGGCCATGTGTTCCGCAACGCCATGTTGATCATCATCGCCGGCTTTCCGGCCGCCTTTGTCAGCATGTTCTTCACCGGCGTGATGCTGATTGAATACATTTTCTCCCTGGACGGGCTCGGCCTGCTCGGCTTCGAATCGGTGATCAACCGCGACTACCCGGTGGTGTTCGGTACTCTCTTTATCTTCACCCTGCTGGGAATGGTGCTTAAGCTGCTCTCCGATCTCACTTATATGTGGGTGGACCCGCGCATCGATTTCGAGCGGAGGGCGCGCTGATGCCGATGCGCAATCCGGTACTGCAACGGCAATGGCGGGCGTTTCGGCGCAACCGGCGCGGCTACTGGTCCATGTGGGTGTTCGCGGTGCTGTTCGTGCTCAGCCTCGGCGCCGAGTTCGTGGCCAACGACAAACCGTTGCTGGTCAGCTATCAGAACGAACTGTACCTGCCGGTCTTCAACACCTATCCGGAAACCGTGTTTGGCGGGCTGTTCGAGACCGAAGCGAATTACCGCGACCCCTACGTGCGCGATTTGATCAACGCCGACGGCTGGATGCTGTGGCCACCGATCCGCTACAGCTACAACACCATCAATTACGACCTCCAGGTGCCGGCGCCGGCGCCGCCGTCGGCGGAAAACTGGCTGGGCACCGACGATCAGGGCCGCGACGTGCTGGCGCGTCTGATTTACGGCTTTCGCACCTCGATCCTGTTTGGCCTGATGCTGACCATCGGTTCCAGCCTGGTGGGCGTGGTGGTTGGCGCTCTGCAAGGCTACTACGGCGGCTGGCTGGATCTGGCCGGCCAGCGCTTTATGGAAGTGTGGTCGAGCATGCCGATTCTCTACCTGATTATCGTGCTCTCCAGTTTCATGGTGCCGGGGTTCTGGAGCCTGCTGCTAGTGATGTTGCTGTTTTCCTGGATGACCCTGGTGGATCTGGTGCGCGCGGAGTTTCTGCGCGGCCGCAACCTGGACTACGTGCGCGCCGCTCAGGCACTGGGTGTGCGCACGCCGGTGATTCTGTTTCGCCATATGCTGCCCAACGCCATGGTCGCCACCCTGACCTTCCTGCCCTTCGTGCTCAATGCCTCGGTGGTGCTGCTCACCTCGCTGGATTTCATCGGTTTCGGTCTGCCACCCGGCGACCCGTCGCTGGGCGAACTGCTCGGCCAGGGCAAGGCCAACCTGCAAGCGCCCTGGCTGGGCCTCAGTGCCTTCGCCACGCTGGCGCTGATGCTGTCGCTGCTGGTGTTTATCGGTGAAGCGATCCGCGATGCCTTCGACCCGAGGAAGTACCAATGAGCGCGCTGATGCGGTTGAACGACCTGAGCGTCTGGTTTGACGACCCGGCGCGCCCGGCGGTGGATGGCGTCAGCCTGACCGTGGAGGCCGGGCGCATGCTGGCGCTGGTGGGGGAATCCGGCTCCGGGAAATCGCTCACCGCCTTGTCGATTCTGGATTTGCTGCCGGCCGGCGCCCACCACCGCGCCGGCGCCATCGAACTGGATGGCGAGGACGTCCAGGGCTGGCCCGACGCCCGCCGCCGCCGGCTGCGCGGCGGCGACATCGGCACCATCTTCCAAGAACCGCTCACCGCGCTCAATCCGCTGCACAGCGTCGGCAAGCAAATCGGCGAGGCGATCCGCGTGCACCAGGGGCTGGGGCGGCAGGCGGTGCGCGCGCGCAGCCTGGAACTGCTCGCCCAGGTGGACCTGCCGGCCAGCGCCGAGACGCTGGCGCGTTATCCGCATCAGCTCAGCGGCGGCCAGCGTCAGCGGGTGATGATCGCCATGGCGCTGGCCAACAATCCGCGTTTACTGATCGCCGACGAGCCCACCACGGCGCTGGATGTGACCATCCAGGAAACCATTCTGGAACTGCTCAAGCGCCTTCAGCGTGAACTGAACCTGGGCATTCTGCTGATCAGCCACGACCTCGGCCTGGTCAGCCGCTTCGCCGAGGACGTGGCGGTGATGCACCGCGGCAAACTGGTGGAGAGCGGCCCGGTGGACGATGTTCTGGAGCGACCGAAGGCGGACTACACCCGCCACCTGATCGCCGCCGAGCCCGGCGGCGCGCCGCGCCCCCTGCCCGCTGACGCGCCCCTGTTACTCAACGCCGAGGATCTTCTGGTACGGTTCCATGGCCGCCGCCGCTTCGGCGGCTTTGGTGGCCGCGACAGCCTTAACGCAGTGGACCGGGTGTCGCTGCAGGTGCGGCGCGGCGAGACGCTCGGGGTAGTGGGCGAATCCGGCTCCGGAAAGTCGACGCTGGCGCTGGCGCTGCTCAGGCTCACCCACGCCGCCGGCCGCATTACCCTGCTCGACCAGCGCCTGGATACCTTGCACGGCGCGGCGTTGCGCCCCTGGCGGCGCCATCTGCAGGTGGTGTTCCAGGACCCCTACGGCAGCCTCAATCCGCGCCTGACCGTGGGCCAGGCGGTCAGCGAGGGGCTGCGGGTGCATCACAAAGACCTGAACGCCGCCCAGCGCCAGGCGCGCACCCGCGCCCTGCTGGAGGAAGTGGGCTTAAGCGCCGAGGCCGTGGATCGCTACCCCCACGAATTTTCCGGCGGCCAGCGCCAGCGCATCGCCATTGCCCGGGCCCTGGTGGTGCAACCGGACCTGCTGATTCTGGACGAACCCACCTCGGCGCTGGATCGCAGTGTGCAGGCGCAGGTGCTGGAACTGCTGAAAACACTGCAGGACCGCCACGGCCTGAGCTATCTGTTTATCAGCCATGACCTCAAAGTGGTGCGCGCCATCAGCCATCGCCTTATGGTGATGCGGCATGGCAAAGTGATCGAAGCGGGCGACACCGAGCAGCTGTTCACCGCGCCGGCGCAGGATTACACCCGGCAACTGATCGACGCGGCGTTCAGCCGCCACAGGAAACAAGCCGTTGCACATTGACGCCGGCACCGGCTTTTTCCGGCCTGACAATCTCCTATACTAGGGCGAATGACGCCTTGCTCGGCGCTTTCCGCCGGCCCTCCGGCGCACACACTTTGAGGATATGACATGGGTTTTCTCACCGGTAAGCGATTCCTGATCGTCGGCATCGCCAGTGACCGCTCCATCGCCACCGGCATCGCCGACGCGATGCACCGTGAAGGCGCCGAGCTCGCTTTCACCTACCAGAACGACAAGCTGAAAAGCCGGGTATTGAAGGTCGCCGAGCGCTGCGCCAGCAATGAAGCCCTGTGTTTTCCCTGCGACGTCACCTCCGACGACGAGATCGCGCAGGTGTTCGCCGGCCTTGGCAAACAGTGGGATGGACTCGATGGCGTGGTGCACGCGGTCGGTTTCGCGCCCGGCAGCGAGCTGGACGGCAACTTCGTCGACGTCGCCACCCGCGAGGGCTTCCGCATTGCCCACGACATTTCCGCGTACAGCTTCGTGGCGCTGGCGCAGGCCGCCAAGCCGCTGATGCAGGGCCGCCAGGGCGCGCTGTTGACGCTCAGCTACCACGCCTCCCGCCAGACCGTGCCCAACTACAATGTCATGGGCCTGGCCAAAGCGAGCCTGGAAGCCTCGGTGCGCTACCTGGCCTCGAGCATGGGCCCCGAAGGCGTGCGCGTGAACGGCATTTCCGCTGGCCCGATCCGCACTCTGGCCGCGTCCGGCATCAAGAAGTTTCGCATGATGCTCGATTACAACGCCGCCAAGGCGCCGCTGCGCCGCAACGTCACCATTGAGGAAGTGGGCAACACCGCCGCCTTCCTGTGCTCGGACCTGGCCTCCGGGATCACCGGCGAAATCACCTACGTGGACGCCGGCGCCGCCACCGTTTCCATGCCCTTTGATGAGCAGGAAGGCGGAGCCGCGTAGGAACAGGCCAGATAAAGCCATCCTTAAAGCATAGAAAAGGTTCATCGCGGACTAGCGGGAATTGTCTTTTGGGATCGTGTCTGGGTGGCGCTATTGAGGACGCGGGACAAGGGCGGTGCCTTCCGGGACCGCTCAAGCCATCCATGGCCGCTGTTTGTTTGGCCATCCCTGGCCACACAGCTCCCTCCAGGCACCGCCCTTGTCCCGCTCACTGAGCAGCGTCACCGCCACGGGTCATAGTACCGCCAGGACCGCGACGGCGCGGTTTGGTGTCGATAATGACTTTTGAGCAGCGAGCGACCCGACGATGGGCTTAAGGTTGGCCTATTGGTTTACCGGGAAATCGCTTTACTCACAGGGTTGCTGGCAGAGCCATCAATGCCCTTTGGTTAAGTTCCTCGGTCTGGTCACGTCCTCTAGTCGCCACGATCCTACCGTACCGCTCTGGAGGGCCCTTCCCC
>NZ_NMQZ01000021.1 GCF_002864685.1 Alloalcanivorax mobilis | reverse complement strand
CTTTCTTGGACAAGCAAGAAAGTAGAACGCCCAGCAGGGCGTCAGCGGCCATGGGCAATGGATCAGCATGAGTCAATTCCCGCTATTCCGCGAAGAACCCAAAAAAAAGGGATCGGGGAGGACCCGATCCCTATAACAGCGGCCCGGATCACGGGCCGCGGTAAACGGAGACGTTAGAACAAGGTTTGTGGCAGATAAGTGGCGATCTCGGGGAACATCATGATGATCGCCAGCCCCAGCAACTGCACCAGCACGAACGGCAGTACCGAGCCGTAGATGTCCTTCATGGTGACGCTGGGTGGCACCACCCCTTTCAGATAGAACAGATTGAAGCCGAAGGGGGGCGTCATGTAGCCGATTTCCATGTTGATCACGAACAGGATGCCGAACCAGATCGGGTCGAAGCCCATCGCTTTGATCATCGGCAGGAACACCGGCAGCGTGATCATCATGATGCCCACCGGGTCGAGCACCATGCCGAGCAGGAACAGCACCAACATCATGGTGACAATGATCCCCCACGGGCCACCCGGAATGGAGGCCATCATGCCTTCCATCAGAGTTTGCGCGCCCATGCTCTGGTAGGCGGCGCTGAACGCGTGCGCGGCGAACAGAATCCACATGATCATGCCGGTCAGCTTGAAGGTGCGGATCGAGGCTTCCTTGAGCAACGGAATATTCAGCTTGCGGTAGGTAGCCGCCGAGATCAGCGCGCCCAGCACACCCACGGCCGCCGCTTCGGTGGGCGTGGTGATGCCGGCGATGATCGAGCCCAGCACCATTACCACGATCAGAATCGGCAGCGCCACCGCGCGCAGAGCACCGAATTTCTCGCTCCAGGATGCGCGTTCGTCTTCCGGCAGCGCCGGGGCCAGATGCGGCTGGAAATAGCAGCGGATGATGATGTACGCCGAGGTCAGCACCATCAGCAGAATGCCCGGCAGCACGCCGGCGGCGAACATCTGCCCCACCGATACGCCGGTGATCAGCGAGTAGAGAATCATCATGACGCTGGGTGGAATCAGAATGCCCCAGCCACCGCCGGTATTGATGCAACCCAACGCCATTTTCTTGTCGTAGCCGCGTTCAAGCATGGCCGGCAACGCAATGGTGCCCATCGCCACCACGGCGGCGCCACTGATGCCGCACATGGCGGCGAAAATCGCGCAGATGCCCAGCGTACCGATGGCCAGACCACCACGCAGACCGCCACACCACAAATGCATCATGCGATACAGATCGTTGGCGACGCCGGTGCGCTCCAGGATCATCGACATAAACACGAACAGCGGAATCGCCACCAGGGTAAAACTGCCCATGGTGCCCCAGATTTGCGAGGCCACCATGTAGAAGGAGTCGAAGCCCCAGGTGAAATACAGGAACACCACCGACACGCCACCCAGAACGAAGGTGAGCGGCAGGCCCAGCACCAGAAACAGCAGCAGGGAGCCAAAAAACAGCAGCGTAAGAATCTCAATGCTCATTGTCGCCCTCCAGCTCCAGGCGCACGTCTTCCGGCTTGGCCAGATTCAGGGCCACCGCCAGGTCACCCAGGAGTTTCGCCAGGCATTGCAGCGTCAACAGCGCGGTGGCGATCGGCAGAGCCGCTTTCACCGGCCAGATCGGCGGATTCCATGCGGAGTAGGACGTTTCCAGACTCTGGATCGATTCCATCGCCATTGAGATGCCGAAGTACAACAGAGCGAACAGGAAGATGAACATCAACACGGAGGTGAACACATCCAACCAGGCCTGCGCCCGCACCGACAGATGGGAATAGAGCAGATCCACATTAACGTGGCCGCGGTGCGCCATCACATAACCGCCGGACATCACCGCATAGACGCCAAACAGAAGCTGGCTCAGCTCATTGGTCCATACCGTCGGGGCGCCCATGATGTAGCGCAGGCCCACTTCCAGGATCAAAAGCGCGAAGATCACCAGAATCAGGTAGGAGAACCAACGTCCCAGGAAATCGTTCAACCGGGTGACCCCGTTGATGAACGAACTCAGCACGCGCATGTTGCCTCCACGAAGCGAAAAAAAGTCACAGGGTCGGACACCGCGAAGGCGCGCCGGAGCGCGCCTTCAGGGAATCCGGGGAAGCGTTACAGGTAACCCAGATCGGTCAGGAATTTCTTCAGGTCCTTAACGGCGGCGGCCGCGGCGTCGCTGCGCTCGGCTTCCTTGTCCCAGGTTTTCTGAGCGGCCTGGAACAGTTTCTTCTGCACATCATCGGGCAGCACGTTGACCTTTACACCCTGCTCGCGCTCGGCTTTGGCAAGGGCGATCTGCTCGTCGTGCTGGTATTGGTTGGTGCGGATCCAGAACTGCTCTTCCAGGGAGTCCTTAACGATCTTGGCCATGCCCTCGGGCAGGGCGTCGAGGGCTTTCTGGCTGACGATGAACACGTCGGTGCCAGCGATATTGAGCGCGGGCTTAACGTGGTATTTGGCCACTTCGTACAGACCCATGCTGGCGGCACCCTGGGAAGCACCCCAGTGAGCGCCGTCCACCACGCCGCTGGAGAGAGCCTGATAGAGCTCGCCGCCGGGCAGATAGGTGCCCGCCGCGCCTGCGTCGGTAAGGAATTTCTGCAGCGCGCCGGAAGAGCGGATCTTCAGGCCGGTGAAGTCATCCCAGCTGTTGACCGGCTTCTTGAGCACCATTTCGGTGGGGTAGATCTTGTCGGTGGAATAATACACACCGTGCTTGGCCGCTTCCGCGCGCAGCTTGTCTTCAAAGCCCATGTTCTTGTGGAAGTACACCGCTTCCCAGACATGGTGGAAGGCGAACGGCAGACCAGAGGCGACGCCGGCCAGGGGCAGCTTGTCCTGGGCGTAACCCGGAGAAATGGTGCCCATCTGGATGATGCCACGGCTTACCGCGTTGAAGGTTTCCTGAGCTTTGAACAGGGCGCCGGCTTCAAACAGTTGAAGCTGCAGACGGCCGTCGGTGCGCTCGGCGAGCACCTTTTTGATGCGCTCAAGGCTATCTTTATAGGAGCTGCTGGAGCCCGGCCAGTGGGATTGTACTTTCCACTTGATCACCTCGTCGTCGGCCTGGGCCGCCGGAGAGAACAGTGCGGTCATGGCCAGCGCGATCGCCGCCGAGCCCACCACCAGACGCTTTCGGAATTGCGAAATAAGGATCATGGGATGCCCCTCTTGTTGTTTTAAGGCCTGTTGCCTTGAAAACAGATTGTTGACCTATCCATTCCGCATGGCGAAACAGGTAGATTGAAAAATGGAACTGAGGGCAAAATCTATCACAGGATTCCGTGGAACCCTACCTCCTTTGATCGAATTTCCCCTCTGCGCCGTCTTTAGTAGCCGAATGACTCCATTTTGTTTACATCGGCGGCGAAGGCATGGCCGGCAACCGTGCCTGCAGCTCTCGCGCGAACGCCAGGGCGGTGCGGTCTTCCAGATAGGGACCAATGATCTGCACCGCCAGCGGGCGGCCATCGTCACTGACGCCAATCGGCAAGGTCACCGCCGGCAGATAGACCGCCCCGGCCAGCCCGGCCCACACCAGAATGTCCATATAAGGCTGCTCCTCGCCATTGATGGTCAGTGTGCGCTGATCCGGCCCGGGCTCATGGCGATGGGTGAACGGCAAGGTTTGTACCACCGGACAGAGCAGCACATCGTACTGCTGGAAAAACTCCGCCCAGGATTCACGCATGCGCATGCGGCGCTCATGGCTGCGCTGCCATTGCGCGTGGCTCTGGGTGGCGCCGCGCGCGAACAGGGTCCGGTAATCGCTGGCCTGCGGCGAGGCTTCTCCGGCGGCCTGGCGCAGCTTTTCATAGAGCCCGTCGGGCAGGCCGGCGCCCATGGTGCCGGTGAGCAGGTGGTAGTAGACGTCGTGGGCTTCGCTGAGGTCGAAGCCGCGCGGTCGGGCAGTGTCGTTCACCGCCACGCCCTGGTCGCGCAGAGTGCCCAGCAGCGCTTCCAGTGCATCACGGATCGGCCGGTCCACCGGGCAGCGCGGGTCGTCGATCCAGGCGCCCACGCGGTAGTCGGTGAGCGTGCGATGGCGGGCCTCCGGCAGCGCCAGCCGCCAGCCCACGGCTTCTTCCCGGTCCGGCCCGGCGAGCACGTCAAGGGCTTGTTCCAGGTCTTCCACATGGCGGGCCAGGGGTCCGCTCACTGAAATATCCCGCCGTGCCAGGGCGCCCGGCGGGCCGGGGATATGGCCCCGGGTGGAGATCACCCCCCAACTCGGCTTTAGACCACATACGCCGCAGAACGCCGCCGGGGTGCGAATCGAGCCACCGATGTCGCTGCCCAACTCAAGCGGGGTCAGCCCGGCGGCCACGGCCGCCGCCGCGCCACCGGAAGAGCCGCCCGGGGTCAGCTCGGTGTTCCAGGGGTTGTTGCTGGTGCCATAGATGTCATTGTAGCTCTGCAGATCGGAGGCGAACGGCGGCACGTTGGTTTTGCCGAAAATCACCGCGCCGGCATCCAGCAGTTTCTGAACCGCCACGCTGTTGTGCTCCGAGATATGATCCCTCATTTCGGGGATGCCGGCGGTGGTCGGCCAACCCGCCACCTCGAAGGTCTCCTTCACGGTCATCGGCACGCCGTGCAGCGGGCCCCAGAGCTGGCCTTGCTCAAGCGCCTGATCGGCACGCCGGGCGCGCTCGCGGGCCTCGTCGAAACGCTGCACCACCACCGCGTTGAGCGGCCCGTTGTAGCGCTCCACCCGGTCGATGAAATACTCCAGTGCCGCCTCGGCGGTCACCTCCCGGTCCTTGATAAGGCGGGCCAGCGCCACGCCGCTGATCTGGTGCAGATGCATAGGGGCTCTCTTTGTTGTAGGTCGTTGTTTGTGGAATAGCGTTTCGATTGCTATCTCTTCTAGCAAATTGACTGGCCAGTCAGCAACCATTGCCCGGAAGCTTGTTATCATTAACCTTTGCCGATTCGGACGTAACTTAAGGAACCGCAATGAAATATTTGCACACCATGGTGCGCATCACCGATCTGGAGGCGTCGCTGCGCTTTTATTGCGAGGGTCTGGGATTGCGCGAGGCACGCCGCAAGGAAGTGCCCGCTGGCCGCTTCACACTGGTGTTTCTGGCCGCGCCGGAGAGCCCGGAGGCGGAACTGGAACTGACCTACAACTGGGACCCGGAAGACGACATGGGCTCGGCGCGCAATTTCGGCCATCTGGCGTTTCGGGTGGACGACATCTACAGCCTGTGCCAACACCTTCAGGACATGGGCTACACCATCAATCGGCCACCCCGCGATGGCCACATGGCGTTCGTGCGTTCACCGGATCTGATTTCCGTGGAGTTGCTGCAAAAGGGCGACGCGCTCGCCCCCCGCGAACCCTGGGCGTCGATGGAAAACACCGGCAACTGGTGAGCGCCGGCTACACCACCACGGCGAAGTGCAGCATTACATGCACCTGCAGTTCGCCGACCAGAAAGCCGGGCAGCGCGCCCACCGCGATCAGGATCCATTCGTCCTGCTGAGTTGAAAGCGCGTGTCCGACTCTCGCAGCGGACTCAAGCGCCACAGACGTTGCCGCAAACGGGCGCGCAAGGAGGCGCCGGGAGAAGACCCATTCCCTGTTGTTTTCCTTATTATTCAACTTTGCCCATCAATACCGGATTCCCCCCGGCGTGTCCTCACCGCGCACGTCACCGCGCGTTACCGAGCGTAATCACGCCGCTCACCCCGGTTTGCCAAGAAACTTCCGAACAGATCCTTGAGGATTCAGAGGTTCCCAAGAATAAACGCGGTCAGAAAGCCGGTCGCGGTGATCAGGCCGGCCAGGTCATGGGCGTCGGCGAAGGCCTCGGGAATCATAGTGTCCGCCAGCATGGCCAGAATCGCGCCGGCGGCCACCGCGGTAGTCGCCGCCAGCACCTCGGCGGAAGCTTGCTCGAACAGGGTGAAGCCGGCCAGGGCGGCGGCGCCGGAAATCACCGCAATGCCGCCCCAGACGCCGAAAACGTACGTCTTGCCGCGTCCGGCCCGGCGCATGCCGGCGGCGCTGGAGAGCCCCTCGGGCAGATTGGAGAGAAAAATCGCCGCCACCGTCACCAGGCTTACCACGCCGCCCTGCAGCATGCTCAGCCCGATCACGATGGATTCGGGAACGCCATCCAGCAGCGCGCCGATGGCGATCGCCGTGCCACTGCCGCTGACACTTTGTTCCGAAGGTTGCAAACCGTCGGCGGAGCGTTTGCGGTGGCGGGCGCCATAACGGGCCAGACAGAGATTGGCACCGGTGTACACCAGGGCACCGGCAAAAAAACCCAGCGCGGTGGCGTAAAAACCGCCCTGCCGATAGGCCTCGCCCACCAGCTCAAAACACAACGCGGAGATCAACACGCCACTGCCGAACGCCATCACCCAGGCGATCACCCGGGACGACACCGGCACGAAATAACCCACCGCCGCGCCAATCAGCAAGGCGCCGCCGGCGAGCAGCCCCCAGCCCGCCGCTTGCAGCCATAGCAAGTCCATTATCGCGCCCCGCCCGGTGACGGCAGGTCCGGGTCGAAGCGCTCCACCAGGGCCGCCAGCGCCTGGTCGCCGTCCCGGTCACGCTGGCGCAGGCCGGCCACCACCCCGGCGCGATTGCGCGCCGGCTGATTCTGGCTCATCTTCCATTTGCCCTGCAGATGGTCAATGCGCAGTTCGATGCCGACGATCGCCGCCAGCAACGTCTCGACATGGGCCTCGGGCGCGTCGCTGACCCGCCAGGGTGTTTCGAACCCGGCTTCATGATGGTCGGTGAGCTGCTCCAGAAAGCCGCGCAGCCAGTGGCCATCGTCCACCGCCCGCAGTACACCACGGGCGTGCACCACCGAGTAATTCCAGGTCGGCGCCACGCGCCCGTGTTCGTGCTTGGTGGGGGGGTACCAGGAAGGCGACACATAACCGTGCGGGCCGTGAAAAATGGCCAGCGCCGGAACACCGCCGGCCAACGCCCGCCAGATCGGATTGGCGCGCGCCACATGGCCGCGCAGACACGCTCCGGCAGCGTCCGCGTAAAGCGGCAGATGGTTGGCCAGCGGGCCGTCATTACCGCCGATGATCAGCGTCGCGAAGGGATGTTCGCGCATCAGCGCGTGCAATATCTCGCGGCGGCTTTCGTTGAAAGGGCCGGGTGTGTACATGCCTGTGTGTCTTCCGTCGTGTTGAATCACCGCCGCGTGATGCGGCCTGCCCCGACCTTACCCGTCAGCGCGGTACCGGGCTATAGCATCCATTCGATCGGCAGCAGCGTCATGATCGACACCCCCATGCGTTTGAGCAGACCGCTGCCCGGATCGTGGTAGTAGAGCACTGGCCCCTGATCGGTACGCCCCACCCAATAAAGATCGCCGTGCTTGTCGAGACGCACCTGATAGGCGCTGTCCGGGACCCGCTCGCTGAACGCCTGATGCAGAGCTCCGGCCAGGGCCGGGCTGTCGATCACGAAGCCGATTTCCGTATTCAGATGCGCCGAGCGCGGGTCCATATTGAACGAGCCCACCGCCAGCCGGCGGCCATCCACCGCCAGGGTCTTGGCGTGCAGGCTCAGGCTGGCGCTGCCCCAGGGCCCGGCGCGTCGGCGGCCGGGCGGCGCCGATTCACCGCCTTTCATTTCAAACAACTCAACGCCGGCGCGCAACAACGCCTTGCGCCAGCGCGCGTAGCCGGCGTGCACGGCGGCCACATCAGTGGCTTCCAGGGCGTTGGTGAGCACCCGCACGCGCACGCCGTCGGCAACCAGGCCGCTGAGACGATCAACCCCTTGCCGGGTCGGCACGAAATAGGGTGAAACGATGTCCAGAGAGCGTTGCGGTGTGCCCAGCAGAGTTTGCAACCGCGCCATCACGCGCTGGGATTCGGGAAGCTCGCGCAACGCCTTGGCCGGGTCGTCGCTGACCAGGTGCGTGGGCGCCCATTCCATCGACAGCCGGTCGCCGCTCAGCCGTGCCGCCAATCCGCCCTGCCGCGCCAGTTTCAGGTAGGTGGTCGCGTCCGGTTTGTTGTAAACCAGGGCCAGCGCGGCATCCATCGCTCGCCGGCTGCCCGGCGGCGGTTCATTGAGAATGGACTGCGCCGGATAGGCCGACGCACTGCGCCAGTAGCGATCGAAATCGTCGGAGACCGCCTGCACCACCGGCCCCACCGCGAGCACATCCAGGTCCGCGAACAACAACCCCGGCGTGGCGCCAAAATACTCATCGCCAATATTGCGCCCGCCAATCAGGGTGACGCGATTGTCGGCGGTCAGGGATTTGTTGTGCATGCGCCGGTTGACCCGCGAAAAGTCGGTGATAAAGCCCCACAGCCGTGCGCCACGTATCACGAACGGGTTAAACAGACGAAGCTGGATATTGGGATGGGCATCCAGCTCGGCGAGTACCGCGTCCAGCCCTTTGGTGTTGTTGTCATCGAGCAGCAGGCGCACCCGCACGCCCCGGTCGGCGGCGGCACGCAGCGCCTGAAACAAAAGGGTGCCGGTAATGTCGTCACGCCAGATGTAGTACTGCACGTCCAGGGTGCGGGTGGCGGCGTGAATCATATGAACGCGGGCGGCGAACGCCTCATGAGCGTCGGACAGGGTATGAATGCCGGAAAAGCCGGGGTGGGCGGCCAGGGCCGGCGCCAGCGCCTGGCCAAGGCGGGTCTGCGCGGCCTGCTCCGGGGCCAGCGCCTGACTGGCGGGGCGGCCCTGCAGCGGCGGCAACGATGCGCAACCGCCCAGCAACAGCACCGACAACGCCAGAAGCCGCCACAGGCTGATCCTGGGCGGGCTCCGGCGGCCTTCCCGGCGCGACGCTGACGGTGGGTTCATGCTCGCTGATTCCTTCGGCGGACGTTGCGCACCGGCCCCCGGAGCGCTCGCTAATGGTGTACCACGAGCGCCGGTCGGAATCAGCGTGACGGTGCCTGGGATAACAGTTTTTTACCACCAGGCACGCGGTTCAATCGGTTTTCTGTTGTGCGTCACCTTGGGCACGTCGACGCGACCAGAGCCCCTTGAGACCGGGCGCGAACAGAAACAACGCGGTCAACACAAACAGAAACAGCGCGATTGGATGGGTAAAGAACGCCAGGAAATTGCCATGGTTCATGATCATGCCCTGGCGGAGGCTTTGTTCGATCATGCCGCTGAGCACGAAGCCGATCACCACCGGCGCCAGGGGAAAGCCGTTGTAGCGCAGCAAAAAGCCCGCCACCCCGGACACCAGCACCACCAGCAGATCAAACGGATTGGCGTTGATGCTGTAGGTGCCAGTGGCCACCAGCGCCACCACACAGCCCATCAGAATCGGCTCGGGAATGCGCAGAATCTTCGAGAACAGCGGCGACATCAGCATGCCACCAAAAAACAGGCAGATGTTGGCCAGGAACAGCATCAGAAAAATGAACAGCACCAGTGACTGGTCTTCCAGAAACAGGCGTGGCCCCGGCGTCACGCCCTGCAGCACCAGCGCGCCCAGCATCACGGCGGTGATCGGATCGCCAGGCACGCCCAGCGACAGCGTCGGCACCATGGCGCCGGAGGTGACCGCGTTATTGGACGCTTCCGAGGCGATCAAACCATCCGGTTCACCGGTGCCGAACTTGTCTTTGTAGCGCGAGCTGCGCTTGGCTTCCGCATAACTGACCATGGACGCGGACGACGCGCCCACGCCAGGCAGGGTGCCGATCCAGGTGCCGATCAACGACGATTTCACCAGCATTCCCATGCGGTGGCGCAGTTCCTTGAGGCTGGGCAACTGGAACGCCGAGGGAATAATGCCCGCCGCATCGGGGTCGGTCTTTTCAGCGGCGCGCCAGAACACCTCGGACAGCGCGAACAGCCCCACCAGAAACGGCACCAGGCCAATGCCGGCGGACAAATCGAACACGCCGAAATCGTAGCGTAGCGCGCCGGTCACCGGGTCCTGGCCGACCACCGCCACGAACAAACCCAGCAACCCGGCAATCAGCCCTTTGGCAAGATTGTCCCGCGACACGGAAACAATACAGGTGAGCGCGAACAGGCCCAGGGCAAAGTATTCCACCGGTCCGAAGCGCAGGCCCACCTTGGCCAGCAACGGTGACGCCACGGCCAGAATCACGGTGGCGAAAATGCCACCGAACGCGGACGCGGTGGTCGACCAGCCCAGCGCCAGACCGGCGTCGCCACGCTTGGCCATGGGATAGCCGTCCAACACCGTGGCCGCCGACTGCGGTGTGCCTGGCGTATTGATCAAAATGGCCGACAAGGAACCGCCGTATACCGAACCACAGTAGATCCCCAGCAGCAGCGCGATGCTGGCACCCTGACCGAGCACGAAGGTCAGCGGCAGTACCATGGTAATGGCCAGCAGCGAACCCAGACCGGGCAGCGCACCGATAACAATACCGACCAGAGTGCCCGATACCACGGCGATCAGAACATCCACCGCGGCGAGCATGGAAAGAGCGTTTAAAAAGGCATCCATTTCGATGACCTCCGGTTGTCCCCGTGGGGATTTTTATTCAGGCGAGGCACCCAGCAGGCTTGCTGGCGAGGGCAGAGCCGGGCCCGGCGGGGTGCGGTTGAGCAAATCGCTGAAGCCATACCAGACCGCGGCGGTGAACAACACGGACACCACCAGCAACATCAGCGGACGCCGGAAACCCAGCATCCAGCCCATCACCACCACCAGCACCACCGTGCAGGGCACGAAACCGATCCGCTCATAACCGAACAGGAACGCGCCGCTGACCACCACCGAGCCAGCCAGGGCACGCCACTGCACGCTCGCCGGCGCCGCACCGCTGCGCCCTAGCGCGGCCCGCATGATCAGCCACACCGCGCACACACCGATCAGGATCAGCAGAACCTTCGGATACCAGTAGGGGTTGCTGGCCAGCGGTGGCGAGCCGGCGGCGGAACCGCCGCCGACGTACACCGCCAGAATGGCCAACAGCGCCGCACCGCCGTAGCAGACATCAAGAGCACGGGCTTTCATTTCGCGTTGTCCCCGCCATTCTTGAGTACCCTGTTGATCAACCGGCCATTGGTTTCCGAGAGTTCCGCCACCGAGGCCTTGAACTCATCCGGGTTCAAATAACGGGCCTCGAAGCCGACCTTGCCCAGCACACTCTTCAGCTCATCGGATTGTGTCGCCGTTTTGCACGACTCGCTCAGCCGCGTCTTCACCGCCTCGGGCAAGCCCTTGGGCGCGACCAAACCGCCGGATACGAACGACACCATGTCGTAGCCCTGCTCGATCATCGTCTTTACGCCGGGCAGCGAATCCATGGGCTGCTCGTTGAACAGTGCGACGGCGTTCAGCTTGCGGTCGGTGACGGTATTGGGCAGCGCCATGTACAGGTCGATGTGCCCGCCCATCAGCGCGGTCAGCCCCGGGCCGTCACCGGCGAACGGCACATGGGTGAGCTTGATGCCAGTGACTTCCTGGAACTGCTCCATGCCCAGGTGCGGCAAGGTGCCGGGGCCGGGCGTGCCGAAGGTGAGCTCGCCAGGGTGCGCCTTGGCGTAGGTCACCACCTCCTTGAGGGTCTTGAATGGCGAGCCCGGTTTTACCACCAGCACTTCAGGGGCGTAGTAGAACTGGCACAGGTAGTCGAACGACTCCACGTTGTAGGGGGTGCGGTGCATATGCGGCTGGTTGGCGATGGTGCCCACCGGCGCCACGCCGATGGTGTAACCGTCCGCGCGGCCGCGGGCCACGGCGGCGATGCCGACGCTGCCGCCGCCACCCTGGCGGTTGTCCGCCACCACGTTGACACCCAGATCCGCGTTCAGCGCGCGGGCCATGGCGCGCCCGGCCAGATCAGTGCTGCCACCGGCGGGGTAAGGCACGATTTCGGTAATCGGCCGGCTCGGGTAATCGGCGGCGTGCGTCAGCGGCGCCATCAGGCCGGTCACTGCCGCGCCCATTAAAACGGTACGGAAAATACGTTTTGTTCTGTTCATCGAAGTATCTCCACGGTGGTAAAGCCGCCGCGCGCCGGAACGACGCCACGGCGGCTACCGGTTACTTTTTCTTCAGGACCTTTTCGATCAGACGGCCATTGATAGCGGACACCTGGTCCACTTTGTCGCGGAAATCGGCGCCGCCCAGATAGCTCGGCTGGGTACCCAGCCGCTCCAGTACCTTGGCCAGCCGATCGGTGCCGGAAGCCTGCTCGCAGGCTTTGACCAAACGTGCCTTGGCGCTATCGGGAATGCCTTTCGGGGTCACGATGCCGCCCCACCAGGACGCGGTCATGTCATAGCCCTGGCTGGCCGCGGTTTTCACGCCGGGCAGGCTATCCAGGGTGGCGTCACTGAACAGGCCGATGGCTTGCAGTTCGCGGTCGGACACCACATTCGACATGGTCATGTACATGTCCACGTGGCCGCCCATCAGCGCGGTCACACCCGGGCCATCGCCGGCGAACGGAACGTGGGTCACCTGAACGCCCGCTTTCTCGAGAAACTGCTCCATGGCCAGATTCGGCAATGAGCCGGGCCCGGGGCTGCCGTAGGTCAACTCGCCAGGATGGCTCTTGGCGTAGGTGACCATTTCATCCAGGGAGTGAAACGGCGAGTTCGGCTTCACCGCCAGTGCCTGCGGGCTCTCGAAAAACTGACAAATGTAATCGAAGGAATCCAGGGTGTAGGGGGTGCGCCGCATGTGCGGCTGGTTGACCAGCGGCGCCGCCGGCACCACGCCAATGGTGTAACCATCGGCGCGGGCACGGGCCAGCGCCGCCATGCCCACGGTGCCGGCGCCGCCGGAGCGGTTGTCCACCACCACATTGGTGTCCAGGGCGTCGGTCAGTTCGCGGGCAATGGCACGGGCCATCAGGTCGGTGCTGCCGCCGGCGGGGAACGGCACCAGCGCGGTCACCGGATGATCCGGGTAATCGCCGGCGTGCGCGGAGGAAAAAGCGGTCAACGCGAGGCCGGCAACGGCCAGGGTCAACGCACCGCGGAGGATTTTTATAAGCATGGCGTTGTTCTCCGATGATTTCTGACTGCGTTATCTGTGAAGGCCCGGGCGCCAGCGTCGCATGAAAATGACGCCCGAGCCGGTGTCGGCGTGCCAGCTTTTGTCACTGCCCCGCCGGGTTCTTGATGACCTTGTCGATCAGTTTTCCGTTCACCTGATCGGCCTGCTGTACTTCCTGACGGTATCCGGTGGGATCAAGGTAGCGCGGTTCGAAACCAATCCGCGCCAGGACTTCTTTCATGTGTGCCGAGCCGGTCGCGGTCTCGCACCCCTTCACCAGCCGGGCCTTGACGTCCGCCGGCAAACCCTTGGGGGCGATCAGCCCGCCGGAGATCCAGGCGGTCATCTGATAACCCTGCTCCAGCGCGGTCCGGGTGTCCGGCAGCGCTTCCTGTTGTTCGTCGCTAAACACCGCCAGCGCCCGGAAACCACGGTCGCGCACGGTGTTGGGCGTGGCGATGTAGGCATCGATATGACCGCCCATCAGTGCGGTCAGCGCGGGGTTGTCGCCGGAGAACGGCACATGGGTCATCTTGATGTCGGCGACCTGGGCGAACTGCTCCATGGCCAGGTGCGGCAGGGTGCCCGGCCCGGGGCTGCCGAACGTCAGTTCGCCGGGGTGGGCCTTGGCGTATTGAACCAGAGCGTCGAGATCCTGGAACGGCGATTCCGGGTTCACCACCATGACGTCCGGTACGTAGTAGAACCGGCAAATGTAATCGAACGAATCCAGGGTATAGGGCACCCGGTGCATGTGCGGCTGGTTGACGATCGAGCCCAGTGGCGCCACGCCCAGGGTATAGCCGTCGGCGCGGGCACGGGCCACCGCCGCGTTGCCGACACTGCCGCCGCCTCCGGAGCGGTTGTCGACCACCACGTTTTTACCGAGGAAGGTCTTCAGCTCTTCGGCCAGCGCCCGGGCGGCCAGGTCGGCACTGCCGCCCGCCGGGTAAGGCACGATGGCCGTCACCGGCCGGGTCGGATACTCGGCGGCGTTGGCGGCATTGAACATCGCCATGCACAAGCCGGCGGTTACCAGGATCAGGGTGTGACGTAGGGTTGTTATAGGCATTTCGTCTTCTCTCCCTTACTAAAGAAACATTATGGGTGGGTTACTCGCGAACCCGCATAAAAGCATCCAGCACTCTGGCGCCCTGACCTTGCGGCAGGACCACCAGCGGGTTGATGTCGATTTCAGTGAAGCGGTCAGCCTCGGCCACGACCAACTCGGAAAGGCTCAGAATGGCGCCTACCAGCGCCTCACGGTCGCCCGGCGGGGTGCCACGGGCACCGGCGATAATCCGGGAAATTTTTGTCGCGTCGATCAGCGCATCGGCGTCTTCGCGATTCAGTGGCGCCAGCCGAAAAGCCACGTCACCAAACACTTCCGCGTACACACCGCCGGCACCGAACATGATCACCGGCCCGAAGCTGGGATCGTTCACGGCGCCGACAATCACCTCGGTGCCGCCGCTCACCATTTCCTGCACCAGCACGCCCTCGAAGGGTGAATCCGGTGCATGTTGTTCGGTCAGGGCACGCAATTCAGCGAACACTTGGCGCGCTTCGTTCTGGTCGGCGATACCCACGCGAACGCCGCCGATGTCGGATTTGTGCGCGATCGCGGAACTGAGAATTTTCATCACCACCGGGAATCCGAAATCGGCGGCGGCGGTGGCCGCCTGATCGGCGTCCAGCGCCGCCGCTTCGCGGGTGACCGGCAGTTGGTAGCGCTGCATCAATTGCTTGGCGTCGTATTCATTCAAAGCGCGGGTAGCGGTGACGTCCACCGGGCGCGCGTCAAGCACGGTCTGCACACCAGCGCGCTCACCCTGCTGGCGACGGTGGCGAGCCAGCGCCGCGCCGTGGGCGCCGAGCGCACCGAGACCGCGAGCGCAGCGAACCGGCGACCCATACACTGGGATGCCGGCGTCTTCGTACACCTGGTAGGCCTCTTCATTGCCTTGCAGCGTGGCGTTCCAGGCGATCAGGATGGGCAGCTCGCACTGCGCATGCACCTTGGCCACTTCCCGGGCCACGGTGAGGGCATGGGGGCCGGACAACGCCGCCAGACAAATACCGAGCATGTCCACCGAGGAATCATCGACAATGGCGCGCAGGGCTTCGGCGAACGCTTGCGGGTCGTTGATGGCACCGGCGGTCATGTCCACCGGATTGGCGATGCTGGCGAACTCCGGCAGCAATTCCTTCAAGCGTACGTTGGTCGCCTGACTGAAAAGACTCAGCGTCAGCCCCTGTTCAATGCAGCGATCCGCCATCACGATACCGGCGCCGCCGGACACCGACAGCACCGCCACGCCGTTACCGTTCTGAGGCTGCCGTTCGGTCAGCAGGGCACGCACGCAATCGGCCATGTCACCGATATCGTCGACACCGATCACGCCGTACTGATCGAAGGCGGCGTGATAGTAGGTGGACGCGCCCGCCAGGTTGGCGGTGTGGGAAGAAGCCGCCTTGGCGCCCTCCTCGGTGTTGCCCACTTTCCACAACACCAGGGGCTTGGCGACGTCCAGCGCCCGCTCGGCAACCACCCGCAGCCGACGCGCATCACTGAAACCTTCAACGTAGCCGGCCACCACGCGAATCTCCGGCTGCTCGAGAAAATACTCATAACAGTCCAGCGAGGTGGTGGCCGCTTCATTGCCGGTGGAAATGTAATGGTGAAAGCCGACGCCTTCGTCATTGAGCGCCATCAGCAGGGAATTGCCGAACGCACCGGACTGCGAGGTCAGGCCCACCGCGCCCTTGCGGTAGGTGAGCGCATAGGGGGCGCCGAAACCCAGCGGGATGTCCGCGCTCACATTAATCAGGCCCTGGCAGTTGGGACCGATCAGGGTCACGCCGACCCGTTCGGCCAGCTCGCGCAGCTCACGTTGCGCGGTGTGGCCGTCTTCGCCGGTTTCCGCGAAGCCGGATGAAAACACAATGGCGCAGCCGACTCCGGCCTCGCCAATGGCGCGCACCATGTCCGCCACCATTCGCGCCGCCACCGCGATGATCACCAGGTCCGGGGTTTCCGGCAGCGCCTTGATGTCCGGGTAGCAGCGCAGCCCGGCGATTTCCTCATACTTCGGATTAATAGGATAGATGTTGCCCGGGTAGCCATGGTCGAGCAGGTGTTTGATCGGCTGGCCGCCGATGGCGGCGGGGTTGCCGGCGGCACCAATCACCGCCACTGAACGGGGCGCGAACAGCGCGCGCAGATCGCGAGGAGTGCTCATGAGGCCTCCCGCAAAGTCAGTTTGGCGATGTTGAGCTGATGAATCTGGCTGGTGCCTTCGTAGAGCCGGAACAAACGCACGTCCCGATAGAGACGTTCGATGCAGCTGTAATCGGCCACATAGCCGGAGCCACCGAAAATCTGCACCGCTTTGTCCGCGACCCGGCCGCACATTTCCGAGGCGAAGTATTTGCAGATCGAGGCGTCCAGCTTAACGTCCTCGCCACGGTCTCGTTTGCGGGCGGTCTCCAGAATCAGCGCGCGGGCGGCGTGAATGTCGGTCTGCATGTCGGCGATCATCGCCTGCACCAATTGGAACTGCGCGATCGGTTGACCGAACTGGCGGCGCTTGCTGGCGTGGGCCAGAGCTTCATCGAGCATACGAATGGCCGGCCCGGTGCACAGCGCGCTGAGGTGCAGACGTTGCTTGTTGAGCACCTTCATGGCGGTGGCGAAACCCTGCCCTTCAACGCCACCGATCAGGTTGGCGGCGGGCACCCGGCAATCCTCGAAATACACTTCCGACACCGGAGAGCCGGCCTGCCCCATTTTCCGATAGGGTTTGCCGACGCTCAGCCCGGCGCTGTCGCGCTCAACCAGAAACGCGCTGATTCCCTTGGCACCGGGGTTGTCCGCGTCGGTGCGCGCCAGCACCGTGAACAACCCGGCGATCGGTGCGTTGGTAATAAAGGCTTTGCTGCCATTGAGCACATAGTGGTCGCCATCGCGCACCGCGGAGGTTTGCAAGGCGATCGCGTCGGAGCCGGCTTCCAGTTCGGTGAGCGCGAAGCAGCCGGTGATTTCACCGCTGGCCAGGGCCGGCAGGTAACGTTGTTTCTGTTCCTCGGTGCCGTCGGCGACCAGGGCTTCCGAACCGATGCCGGTGTTGGTGCCGACCCGTGCGCGGAATGCGGTGGAACACTGGGAGAGCTCCATCGCGGCCATCACCAGCTCTTCGCAAGTCAGCCCGGCGCCGCCGAACTGTTCTGGAATGCTCCAGCCAAAAAAGCCCCGGCGGCGCATGTCCTTAACCAGCTCGGCGGGCACTTCGTCGTTGGCTTCCACCTGCTCTTCGGCGGGCATCGCCACCTCACGCACCCAGCGACGGGTTTGTTCCAGTAGCGCCTGCAGGCCCTCCGGGTCACGAATCATCTTGTTCTCCTTATGCCGGCGCGGCCGGCGTTCCATGAATGGGGTTACGAATCGCGGCGCGCGGAAGGAATCCGCAACAGGCGCAGCTCTTCAACGAGTTGCTCGCCGAGACGCTGTAAAGCATCGTCGGAGGTGCGGAAGCTGGGCATCATCAAACCCAGCACCGCCACCGGATAGCCGTCATCGCCTTGCACCGGGATCGCCACCGCGCTGGCGCCTTCCACGCGCTCGCCGTTGGAGAGGGCAAAGCCACGCTGGCGAATGGTTTTCAGCTCCTTACGCAAAGCGGCTGTTTTCGGAACGTAGCGGGTCATCGAAGCCATCTCGTGGTTCTTGATCAGGGATTCCGCTTCGGCTTCCGGCAAAAACGCCATCATTGCCTTGCCCGCGGCGCCCAGGTACAGCGGAAAAGCGCTGCCCACTTCCAACGCGTAACGCACCGGGTGGGCGCTGGGCAGCGCCGAGGTCACCACCTGCTTATCGCCGGCCCGGTGAAACAGCGACACGGTTTCGCCGGTTTCCACATGAAGGCGCTCCATCATCGGCCGGATGCGCAACAAAACGTCATCGCTGTTGAGGAAGGGCCGAGCCAGCTCCATCACCGCATGGGACAAATACCAGCTCTCGCCCTCGGCCTTGCGCTCCATCAACCCTTTTTCGCTAAGCGGCACCAGAATCTCTTCGGTGACCCGCTGATCCAGGCCCACCTGAGCGGCCAATTGCTCCACCGAGGCGCCGCCGGGAACGTTGTCCGCCGCTGCCTGCAGCACATCAATGGCCCTCGAAACGGCCCCGGCGCCGGTGGAGCGGCCGGTGTAGCTGTAGCGCTTATCCTGCGGCCGCCGATACAGGTACGCCCGTGCCTCCAACGTATGCAGGATGCGATAGACAATGGCGGTGGCCTCGCCCATGGAGTCGGCGATCTCCGTCAGCGACAACGGCTCCGGGGTACGCTCCAGCAACTCCAGAACGTCCAAAGCACGGGCCAGAGTTTGTAATTGGTAGTTGTTGGCCATTTATCTTTCTCCGAAAACGTTTTCTATTTAAGAAAAATGTAGACAGCCTGTCAACCCCGTGACCGGACAGTCGGACTACATCGCCCGACCACGGCTCAGGCACTCGGCGCCAACCGCCAAGGACGTGCAACCCATGGATCGGAAGTCGCCGGCGAGCGAAAGGGAAAAGGCAGTATCAGGAAGAAAGGTTTATCGCGGTTTAGCGGGAAGCGGCTGCTTATGACTGGGCAGCCCCGCCGGGGGCGCCGGGCAAGGGGAAACCCCAACCGCGCCGTTACACCCCGTGGCGGTTGAGTGACCTCGAAGCGGAGCTGCGTGGGTCTCTTCCGGGACCCTTTTTGGCAAGGATGCCAAAAACGGGAGCGCCCAGGGACGGCTTGAGCGATCCCGGAAGAGACCCACGCAGATCCGCGCCCCCGATAAAGGCGCCTCCACCTGCAAGCCCGCTCCCGCCAAAGCGCGGTGAGCAAAAAAAGAAGGAAGAAGCCGCCAGGCCACGGAGGCGCCCTGGCCCAAGGCTACCGACCTGCCTGACGGCGCGGGACAGTCACGGGAACACCACCACACTGCGCGCCACGGTGCCCTGCTGCATGTCCTTGAAGCCTTCGTTGATGTCTTGCAGAGCTATGCGTTTGGAAATCAGCTCATCCAGCTTCAGGTCGCCCTTCAGATACAGTTCCACCAGCCGGCCGATGTCGATATTGAGAAGGCTGGAGCCGAGAAACGAACCCTGAATTTTTTTCTCCTGCAGAAACTGGATGCCCGGCAGTTCTATTTTCACGTCCGGAGCGAACAGGCCGATCACCGTGGCCAGACCGGCCGGCGCCAGCATCGCGTAGCTTTGCTCGGCGGTCGCTTTCAGGCCAATGCACTCGAACGAATAGTCGACGCCGCCAACCAGCTCCATGACCGCGGCCACCGGGTCCATCACGGACCCGTCGATCACGTCCGTGGCGCCGAAGGTACGCGCCATTTCCAGCTTCGCCGGCAGCGTATCGATGGCGATAATGCGCGCCGCGCCGGCGATGGCGGCGCCGTTGATGGTGGACAAACCCACGCCACCGCAGCCGATCACCGCCACCGTGCTGCCCGGCGCCACCCGGGCGCTGCGAAACACCGCGCCGGTGCCGGTCAACACGGCACAGCCCAGCAGGGCGGCGCGGTCCAGCGGCATATCCTGGCGAATCTTCACCAGCGCCCGGCGGTGCACCAGAAGGCGTTCGGCGAAGCCGGAGAGGTTAAAAATCTGATTGACCTGTGTGTCACCCTGGGCCAGACGACGCAACTCACCGGGCGGTGCCTTCACTTGCGGGCTCTGGCACAGCACCTGGTGACCCGCCTCGCATTGCCGGCAATGCCCGCAGTGCACAGACAGACAACCCACCACATGGTCCCCTTCGGCGAGATCGTGCACGTGCTCACCCACACTCAGCACCACCCCGGAGACTTCGTGGCCCATCACCGCCGGCAATGGAAACTGGTAGAGCCCTTGCATGGCGTGCAAATCGCTGTGACACAGGCCCACCGCGGCGGTCTTGACCAGTACCTCGTCGGGGCCGGGGGCCGTCAGCTCCACGTCCTCAATGGTTAACGGTTCGCCATAGCCCCTGAGAATGGCCGCTTTAACCATAACCCACCTCCATTATTCATTGGATGGTATCGGTGCTTATCTGCCCCATCGCCGCCCCTACCGTAGAGGCCCGGCTAATGTTGGTCAATTAAGGAGACGATGAACGCCAAGGCGCTCAGGGAATGATTCAGAGCCGCCTTAAACGTCGCCCGATGGCGGGCTTCGTTCGCTGCAACAGCCGCAGATCTTTGTGCATTAACTCCAAAGGAAAGCGTGCCTCGAACTCGCCGTGGCGTATTAATTCCGCCTTGGCGCCGAGAAACGATGCCGCCACCGGCAAGGCCGGCAGGGTGTCCAGCAGGAAGTCCCGATCCAGGCCCATCTTTTCGCCCATCAACAGGGTTTCCGAGAACATCAGCATCGTTTGCGCCAGCATGCCGTTCACCAGCATCTTAAAGCCGGCGCCACGCCCCACGGCACCCACGTGCACGACCTTGCTGCCCAGGCCGATAAACGCATGTGCATGCGGGTCCCCCCGATCAGCGGCTAGACGTAGAAGTCCAGGTCTTCCTGATGGCGCAGCAGATCCCGAAGCGTGTGGGGGTTTTCACCGAAGAAATACACCAGCCCCCAATGGGTTCCGAACGCGGTGCGCTTGGTCACGGTCTCTTCCAACGGCGCGGTCAACTCGTGGTGCTCGAAGTAAGGATGATCCTCGGTTTCCGCGGGGATCTCCAGATGACTGACCACACGGCGCCTCGGGTAAACGCCGAAACAGCCGGCGTGCCCTTTCGCATCCACCACCTCGGTGGGGAAAAACGCATCGATTTCCTCTTCGCTGGTTTTCGGATCAAACGCCAGCACCAGGCCCTGGTAGGCATTGAAGCCATACGCTCTTTCCAACAGCTCGAACACCTTGAAGCCCGGCGGCCGGTAAGCGACTTCGCCGAAATACATGGTGCCGTCACTGGTGACGAAGTATTCCGGATGAATAAAGCCGGATTCGATGTCGAATGTTTTGATCAGCTTTTCGATTTCCTTGACGATCTGCGGCCGCCAGCTTTCCAACTCGGGCGTGGCCGGCACGAACACCGAATAGCCCAATGTGACGTATTCGGAAATATTCAAAAAACGGATTTTTCCGTTGTGAATCCATGCTTCGACCGCGAACTCCCAGCCGTCCAGATGGCTTTCCATCAATACCGGAAATTCCTCATCGGGAATGGTGTCCACCTCGTCCGGTGTACGAATCACCCGGTGCCCCAGACAGCCAGCCTTATCAAACGCTTTCAAATGAATCGGATCGTTGGGGTCGCCATCCAGCTTCAGCAAAGTCTGGTTGACTCTTTTCAGGAAACGGATCACATCGTCGCGATCATGGGCTTCTTCAAAAATGCCCACCCGGATGCCGCCAAGTTGCGCACGACGCTTCATCAACGCTTTGTCGCGAAACAGAATCGATTGGCCGTAAAGGCGCGGGTTGTCACGCAGCACCGAGTTGATGGCGCCGGCCCATTCCACCGTTTCCTCGAACAAAGGAATGGCCACGTCGACCCCCATTTCCTTGAGCTTCTGGGCGATTTCCAGGGAACGATCATTAAGACGCTCGAAGTTCCAGGACAGAAAGGGAATGTCGTGTTCGCGGGCAAATTCCTCGGCCCAATCCGGGGCCACGATGACATAGCGGCGATCAAAATTTTCCACCGCCTCGATGGCGTTGAGACTCCAGCCCAACAGGGCCACGTAGCCTTTTTGCGGATTTTTGTCCGTCATGATCATCTCCTTGGTGGTGCGATGAACCGGCGGCGGGCTGAGCGCCGCGCGGCGGGAACGGACAGCCCACGCCGGATGACAACGGGACTGGCACGGTATGAAAAGACCTTGTGACACCGGCAAACGATACCGGCACGGGGTGTTTTGAGAGCCCCCGGATGAAGCCGTGAAAATCGGGCGAAAACCGGATTTAATTCCCGGTTTGAGCGGCCTTGTGGGCCGAAAGAATGGAAATCAGCAGCGATCAGTTTAACAGAATCGCACGTCATCGGCACGAGAAGGCCCGGCGGCGACGGATTCCTCGCGCCGCTGGGGTATGATGGTGACGCATGCGGCCGTCGGCGCGTTCGGCGGGAAGCCATCACCGGGGAAGTTATGACCATCCGCGACGTCAATCAGCCGGATTCGCAATCAGGCTCTCAACCGGGTGCGCAATCGCATCCGCTCGCGGACCTCATCGACAGGTTCGACACAGCGCTGCGCGGCCTGGCTCAGGCACGCTCGTTTTCGAAGCCGAGCCACATCGGCAAGGTGCTGCAATTGGCCAGCCGTTTGCTATGCCAGCCGGACGGCCCGGCGAGTTTGTTCGAGCGCGCCCAACAGCTGGAGCAAGCCGGCGTTTTCGACGGCACCGACTGGGCGCACCCGGAAATTCTTCAAGCCGACATTACCGTGCAAACCCTGCGCCTGGGCTCCACCGACGAAGTCACCCTGGAATGCCTGAGCGAATTGCGCCTGCTGGCGCTGGCCGAACAACGCCATAGCCACGCCACGCTCTCCGGCGAACAAGCCCATCATTACCTCTCCCAGGTGCTGGCGCTGAACCTTGATTTGCTGTTCGACATCGGCGGCGGCGAGGCCACCCGGGTACGGCTGGGGCGCATGGCCGAAGGGGTACGCCGGGTGTTGCAACTGCTGGTCACCCACATCGGCTACGACAATATTCTGGATCGCCTGATGGGCGAGATCTGGCGCATCCTCGCCCAGAGACCGATCCGCGTGGACCACATCAAAGCGATGATTTCGCAGATCGCCGCCTGCCTGTACGACCCGGACATCGCGGTCACCAGCAGCCGTGGCGCGGACCGCCTGATCAGCGCCCTGTTCGGGCCCACCCAGGCCTCCATCGAAGACCCGGGCCTGGCGGTGTATCAGGAGCGGCTGGCCGGCATGGACGGCCCCGCCCTGCAGCAGGAAGCCGGGGGCTTCGCGCGGGCCATGCACGACACCGGCCTGGTGTCCGCTTACCACCCGGTGTTCATGCGTTTCGCGCTTGAGCACGCTCAGGATCTGTTACCGGTGGCGCTCGGCCTGAGCCCCACCGGCCGCGACGCTCTGGCCTGTTATCAGGAGCTGGTGCATGCCCTGATCCACGGCGCGGTCTACCCCGAAACGCCCCAGGCGGTGTACGGGCTGGCGCTGATGCTGGAGCGCGGCGTGCTGTTCGCGCCACCGGTGGCGCCGGCGCTGTGGCGCCAGCTCGACCTGGCACTGTGCGAGCCGGCCCGCGCCGCCATCGAGCTGGCCGCCGGCACCGGGCAGCCCGCCAACGTGCACCTTCTGGCCGCGGTGCTGGGTGTGCTGGGCGTGCCGTTCGGCGTCGGTCAGGGCAACAACCCGACCTGCCAATCGGCCCGGGCCATCTCCATGTGGGCCTACAACGATCCGGATTATCTGCTGCAGATGATTGCCTGGGCGGCTCGCGATGATGATTTGGTGATGCACTTCGAAGGCCAGCGGCTCTCTTCCCGGGAACTGGCCGAAGGCGCCGTGAGCCCCTCAGCGCCCATGGATGTGGACGCGGTGTCGGCGGTGCTGGTGCCTCATCTGGATCGTATTTACCACGCCATGGGCGCGCTCTGCGCCGGCCGCGACGACGATCCCCACCGCTGGATCAATCCCGAGTTTCATGGCTGGTGGGTGGGGCGCGGCTTCCAGTTGGCGGTGGATCTGGAAACCGGCGCGCTCAACCATTACGACGCCTTCGTCAGGCATTTCTACGCCAGCTACCATCCGCTCTATAACGGCAACCAGCCGCTGATTCATCCGCAACCGGCGGGCCTGGCGGTCACCGACAGCGCCGCCCGTTTCGTGGGCTGGCACGCCATCACCATTCAGCGCGTCACTCTGGATCAGAACAACGACATGCGGGTGTTTTTCTACAATCCCAACAACGATGGCGGCCAGGATCTGGGCAACGGCGTCAAGGTCGCCACCGAAGGCTTCGGAGAACGCTTCGGCGAATCGTCCTTGCCGGTGGAGGAGTTCGTGTCGCGTCTGTACATCTTCCACTTTGATCCGCTGGAGCCAGCGCACCCGGAAAATGTCGACGCGGACGCGGTCGCCAGCGTGGAGGCCCTGGCGCGGGGCAGTTGGGCGGCCGATCGCTAGGCGGCGGTCAAACATTGTCTTTGCAGGAGCGGGCCCAGCCAGCGACGGGCCTGATTGTGCCCTCCACGCCGGACGCCAAAACCATCAGGTGCGGCGCAAAACACCATCCCGTTCAGCCAAAAGACGTCGCTGCCACGGCCTGCTCCCACGCGACGCTGTAGCCGGGGCTTTTTCGCTTCTCAAAGAACAAAAAAAAGGCGACGCCCGGAGGCGCCGCCTTTTTTCTTCGGCCTCACCGCTAAGCGGCAAGGCCTTCGTGATCCATAATCAGATCGCGACGATGTTCTCGGCCTGGGGACCTTTCTGGCCCTGGGTCACGGTGAACTGTACGCGCTGACCTTCGGTCAGGGTTTTGAAGCCAGAGCCAGAGATGGCGCTGAAGTGAGCGAAAACGTCAGGGCCGCCTTCTTGCTCGATGAAACCAAAACCTTTTGCTTCGTTGAACCACTTAACGGTGCCGGTAGTAGTAGACATAGTATCTATCCTGCTATTTCAAGAGTAATGGTGGCCCGAAAGCGAGCCGTTTGTGCTGGAAGTGGTGCTATTACTTATGAAGAACAGGACGAGGACTACAGAGAGGACATCGAAATGTGAGTTCATAAATATACGGCGTACTTTCAAGCTGAAGCCAGTTTAGGCCCCCCGGTGCTGGAGTCAACGGATATTTTCACTTATTGCGCGCGAATCACCCGATGTGCGCCCCGGCGCGCTTTTTGCTAGGCATATCTTCGTAGATGGGAGTAGAGCGCCTTCCCGGATGCCGGGCCGGCCCCGTCGCCTGACAGCCAGCATGACCAGGAGTACGCGCATGCAAGATAACACCATTCTGAAACTGGCCTACGACATTTCCAGCATCACACGGGACAAAGTGGGCGCCATCGAAGCGATCATGACCACCACCAAGATCCTCGCGCTCAACGCGCGCATCGAGGCCGCCCGCGCCGGCGTGGCGGGCGCCGCCTTTGGCGTGGTGGCCGAGGAAATCGGGAGTGTGTCCACTGAGATCAACCACATCGCCGCCGATTTTCGCGAGGCGGTCGAGGCGCACACCCGGCAGATCGAGGAAGTCGGCGGCAAGATGATGATCGATTTTCGCGGCCAGCGGCTGACCGATCTGTCCCTGAACGCCATTGAGATCATCGACCGCAACCTGTTCGAACGCTCCTGCGATGTGCGCTGGTGGGCCACCGACTCCGCCGTGGTGGCGGCCGCCGAGCAACCGGACGATGCGCAACGGGCGGACTTCGCCAGCTCCCGCCTGGCCACCATTCTGCGCTCCTACACCGTGTACCTGGATCTTTGGATCACCGACGCGCAAGGCCGGGTGGTGGCCAACGGCCGACCGGACCGCTACCCCAACGTCGCCGGGCTGGATGTGTCGCGCAGCGCCTGGTTCCGCCAGGCCATGCAAACCACCAGCGGCGACGAATTCACGGTCGCCGACGTGACCCGCAACGCCGCCCTCGGCGATGCCGCCGTGGCCACCTACGCCACCGCGATCCGCGCCAACGGCGAACAGCATGGCGCCCGCACCGGCGTGCTCGGAATTTTCTTCGACTGGACTCCGCAGGCCGGCGATGTGGTTCGCGGCGTCGGCCTCAGCGACGAAGAGCGCGCCCAGTGCCGGGTCATGCTGCTGGACGCGGAACACCGCATCATCGCTGACTCCACCGGCAAGGGCGAGCTGGGCGATGCGTATCCGCTCAAAACCGGCGACCGGGAGCGCGGCTATTACGTGAACAACAATCGCCTGGTCGCTTTCGCCCTGACCCCCGGCTACGAAACCTACCGGGGGCTGGGCTGGTATGGCGTGATCGAATGGGACCTCGTCGCCGGCGAGAAGCGCACCGCCCTTGAGCAGAACACCGTCAAGACGCACCAAATGGAGTCATAACCGGGAAAATCCGCCTTTTCCGCCGCCCCGCTACGGGGCGGCCGCCACCCCCGGCGCCCCATTTTCGCCAGCGGTCAGAATCGCGGAATCGGGCAAGCTTTGCCGCGCATTCGCCGTTCAGCACAACGCACGATTGCGCTATGGTGCCGACACAGCTGTCAATATCCCGCCCCCTGAACCGGAAAGGACACATCATGCGCACACTCGATTTTGCCAACGGCGATACTCTGCCCATGCTGGGTCTGGGCACCTGGAAATCCAAACCCGGCGAGGTCTACGAAGCGGTCAAGGCGGCCATCAGCCTGGGCTACCGCCATATCGACTGCGCCCATATCTACGGCAATGAAGCGGAAGTGGGCCAGGCCCTGGAAGAAGCCATCAGTGGCGGCGCCGTGCGCCGCGAACAGCTGTGGATCACCTCCAAACTGTGGAACAACGCGCATGCCCCCGAAGACGTGCAACCGGCGCTGCGGGAGACCCTGGCCAACCTGCGGTTGGATTACCTGGACCTGTACCTGATGCACTGGCCGGTGGCGCAGAAGAAAGACGCCGTGTTCCCGAAAAGCGGCGCCGATCTGATCGCCCTGGAGCAACTGCCGGTGGCCGACACCTGGGGCGGCATGGAACAGCTGGTGGACGCGGGCCTGGCCCGGCATATCGGCGTGTCCAATTTCAGCGTCGCCAAGCTGCGCCGTCTGATCGACAGCGCCCGCATCAAACCGGCGATGAACCAGATCGAGCTTCATCCCTACCTGCAACAGAACGCCATGCTGGAGTTCTGCCAACAAGTGGGCATCCACGTTACCGCCTACTCGCCGCTCGGCTCATCGGACCGGCCCGCCGGCATGAAAGCCGACGACGAGCCGGTTTTGCTGGAGGACGCCACCGTTCAGCGGATCGCGGACGCCCACCAGGCCAGCCCGGCACAGGTGCTGCTGGCCTGGGCACTGCAACGGGGCACCGCGGCGATTCCCAAGTCGGTGAACCCGGAGCGCATGAAGCAAAACCTGGCCGCCGCCGACCTTGCGCTCAACGATAACGACATCGCCGCCCTGGCGGATCTGGAACGCCACCGCCGCTACGTGGACGGCGCCACCTGGGCGCTGCCCGACAGCGGCTACACCGTGGCCAATCTCTGGGACGAATAGCCCCGGCCACGGCGCAACGCGGCGGGCCACCCGGCCCGCCGCCCGTGATCCCTCCTGGACTTAATAATAAGAATCAATAACAATTGGCCACCTGTCCGCTGCCCGTGGCCGCCATGACATCCCGCTCCGACCCGCAGCATCTGTACGCGGAATACGCCAAAAAGGTCCATCGCTATCTCTTTCTCAGGACCGGGGACGAGGAGTTGAGCGCCGATCTCACCCAGGAATGCTTCGCGCGTCTGATCAAACAGAGCCGTCAGCAGACCATTACCCACCCGCTGCCCTATCTCTACACTCTGGCCGGCCGTTTGCTGGTGGATTATCGCCGCCGCCACGAAACCTGGCGCACCGGTGAGCTCGACGACGATACCCTCGGCAGCCTGGTGGACGACGCCGCGCGCCCGGATCTGCTCTACGAAGCACAGCGCAAAATGGCTACCCTGGAGGCGGCCCTGCAGCGATTGCCGGAGCGCTCGCGTCAGGTCTTCCTGCTCTGCCGTCTTCAAGAGCACACCTACGACAGCGCCGCTCGCCATTTGAATATCTCTTCCAGTTCGGTGCAAAAGCACCTGGCACTGGCCCTGCGTTATTTGATTGATCAGACCAACCCGCATGATTGAAACCACCACCACCCCAGCGCAACGGCGCCGCGCCAGCCAATGGGTGCTGCGCCAACGGCAAGCGCCGCTGAGCGCTCGCCAGCAACGCGCCTTGCGGCGCTGGCTGGCGGCCAATGCGGCCCACGGTGAAGCCCTCGCCGAGGCGGAAATGACCTGGGAGCTGGCCGCCGGCCTCACCGGCACCACCGTTACTTTGCCCGCGCCCGCCCGGCCCCGCTGGCGGCTGACCGCGCCGCGTCTGGCCGGCGCCCTGGCGCTGGCCCTGATACTGGTGATCGCCGGCCTGCGGGCGCCCACGTGGTGGAACAACGCCCAGGCCGACTACCTTTCCGAAAACGCCGTGCGCCCTGTGACCCTGGCCGACGGCAGCGGCATCGTGCTCGCCCCCGGCAGCGCCATCGCCGTGCGCTACCGGCCCGACGCCCGCGTGGTGGCGCTGCTGCGCGGCGAAGCGCTGTTCCACCCCGCCGCCGTCACCGCCAATGAGCCACGCCCGTTCCTGGTCGACACTGGCGAGGCCAGCGTGACCGCCCTGGGTACCCGATTCTGGGTACGCCGCGATCAAAGCCCGCGGGTCGGCGTGCTCGAGCACAGCGTGCAAGTGCGCCTCGCCGGCCCCGGCCCGGGCCGGCGCGAGCAGCGCCTGGGCGCCGGCCAGAGCGCCCGGCTCAGCCCACGGCATGGCATCCTGCCGCTGCCCGGCGACCCGGCCCGGGCCGCCGCCTGGGCCGGCGGCGTGCTGATGTTCACCGCTACGCCGCTGGCCGACGCTCTGGCACGCATCAACGACTTCACGCCCGGCCGGGTGATTCTGCTGAATCCGCCCGCCCACGAGATTCCGGTGAACGCCCTGTTGCACCTGGACAATCTCGACAGCGGCATCACCGAACTGGCGCGCAGCCAGGGGCTGAGCAGCCTGAGACTGCCCGGCGTCACCTTGCTTTACTGAGCCATTCACCGACCCAACCGCCGGCGCCGACAAACACCACGAAGAAAATTTACCGGATCGGCGGCGCCATCCGTCATACCTCGGGAACGAAAATCATTATCACTAAAATGACGGAAAGGAACCTTTTGGATGTTTGATCTGTTGCCCCGTCGCCACCGCGGCGTCTGGCTTGCCCTGTTGTTGCTGCTGCCGATTGCCTCCACCGCCCAGACCGCCCCGGCGCCGGCGGTGCACACCATCAGCCTGCCTGGCCAACCGCTGGCTCAGGCGCTGCTCGACTATGCCAATCAGGCCGGCCTTGATCTGATCATTGGCAACGTGGATCTGGCCGGTTTGCGAAGCCCGCCCCTGCAGGGTCAATACACCGCGCTGGACGGCCTGAGCGCGCTGCTGGCCGGCTCTGGAGTGCGCTACCAGACCCTGCGCAACCCGGACAACGGCCGCCTTACCGTACGGCTGACCGGCATCACGCCGGTGTCCGGTTCTTCGGACCATCAATTGGAGGGCGTGGTGGTGTCCGCCACCCGCGGGTATAACGTGGCGGGCAAGAGCGCGCGCAAGATCACCGTGATTTCCCAACAACAGATCGAACGTCAGTTGGCGATCACCGACGATCCCGGCCAGGTGCTGGCCAACCTGATCCCTTCTTTCTCTCCCAGCCGCCAGAAACTGTCCAACAGCGGCGAGAGCTTTCGTGGCCGCTCGCCGCTGTTCCTGATCGACGGCGTGCCACAATCCAACCCGCTGCGCGACGGCGGCCGCGACAGCTATACCATTGATCTGAGCATGGTCGAGCGCATCGAGGTGGTCTACGGCGCCAGCGCCGAACACGGCCTTGGCGCCACCGGCGGCATCATTAATTTCATCACCAAACGCCCCGAGAAAGAGGGCTTTCATCAGCACGCCGCCGTCAGCCTGACCAGCGACGACGACGTTCAACGCGACGGCCTGGGCCACAAGCTCAACTACCAGTTCACCGGCCAGACCCAGCGCTGGGATATTCTCGCCGCCGCCACCCGCCAGGAGCGTGGCGTGTTCTACGATGGCAACGACCAGGTCATCGGCACCGCCTACCCCGGCGAGATCCAGGATTCCACCAGCTACGATCTGCTGCTCAAACTCGGTTACTGGCTGGACGACAATCAAAATGTCACGCTCACCGCCAACCACTTCGATCTGGAAGGCCACAACGATTACGAGCCAGTCGCCGGTAACCGCGCCGAGGGCATCCCGACCACCGCGCAGCGGGGCGACCCGGAAGGCGATCCGGCGTTCAACCGCGTCACCACCCTCCGGCTCGGTTATTCCCACGGCAACTGGCTCGGTAATGAAATCAACGCGCAGATCTACAATCAGCGCTTTGAAGGCCAGTTCGGTGGGCTCTATTCTGGCTCTTTCCAAGATCCGGACATCGCCCCGGTGGGCGAGCTGTTCGACCAGACCCGCAACGAGTCCGAGAAAACCGGCAGCCAGTTCACGCTCAAACGTCGCGGCCTGTTCAATGACCGTCTTTCAATCGCCACCGGCTTCGATGTGCTCAGCGACGAAACCAGCCAGAAGCTGATTCAGACCGGCCGCACCTATGTGCCGGAAACCACCTACGTCAATTACGCCGCCTTCTTCCAGGGCGACGTCAACGTGACCCGCAAACTGACCGTGTCCGGCGGTGTGCGCTACGAGTACGCGAAACTGGACGTGGACTCCTACCGCACCGTCGCCGCCAATAACGGGGTGCTGGTGGAAGGCGGCTCGCCGGACTTCGATGAGACCCTCTACAACCTGGGCCTGACCTATCAGCTCACCGACTGGGCGCAGCTGTTCACCAGCTACTCCGAAGGCTTCGGCATGGCGGATGTGGGCCGGGTGCTGCGCGGCATCGAGACCGCCGGCCAATCCGTGGGCACTTTGCTGGATCTGCGTCCCATCGTTACCGATAACCGGGAGATCGGCGTGCGCTTTAACTGGCAGCCGGTGAGCATTGAACTGAGCTACTTCGAATCCGATTCCGATTTCGGTGAGCGCCTGGTGGAAGAAAACGGCGTGTTCAAAGTGAATCGGGAAAAAGTGGAAATCAAAGGGTTTGAATTCACCGGCGACTGGCACGTCAACGCCGCCCACGATTTGCGTCTCGGCTATTCCCGTTCCGAGGGCAAATCGGACACCAATAACGACGGCCGCGTGGACACCAAACTGACTGGCATCAACATTGCCCCGGATCGCATCTCGCTGGGCTGGAATGCCCGTTGGAGCGCGGGCCTGTCTTCGTTCGTGCAGGCCAATCATTACCTGAGCCGCGACTTCGACGACCCGCAACTGGAATTCGACGGCTATACCCTGGTGGATGCCTCTCTGGTGCAGCGTTTGCCGGTGGGCCGCGTCAGCGTCGGCATCGAAAACCTGATGGACGAGGATTACTTCACGTACTACTCGCAAGCCGCCCGAGCCAGCGACGACTATTACTTCAAGGGCCGGGGCCGCACCTTCACCCTGGGCTATCAGGTCGACTTCTGAAGGCGGCCCGCTCGCCGTCCCGGGGCGGCTGGCGGGCGGGCCGCAGCGGCGCCCACACCAACTGACGATACGCCTCGCAGCGGCTGCGCCGGCAATGGCCCAGGCGCCGGTATCCGGCGTGCTCGCTGAGCACCGGGTCGGCCAAGCCCAAGGCGTTACCCTGGAAGCTGGACCACGGGTACTCGCCCGGGTCGACCACCTGCCCGGCGCGCACCGGGCTGAGTTCAATGTCGCGGTGGCTGGCCAGCAGCGCGCTTTCACTCGCCATCGCGATCCGATAAAACCCGGTTTGCCAAAGTACGCCACGACGCTCGTAGGTCTGGTTCAGATACGCCAGATAGGCCCCCGCCAACGCGGCCATCAGGCTTTCCACCGCGCCCGGCCGGCTCGCCATCAGACCTGGCCGGCGATCACTGAGCAGCAAACGCACGTGATCGTCCATTAATACATAGGCGTGAACGGCGCAGTTATGGCGCCGGGCGGCACGGCGCAGCAGCGCCAGATAGTGATGACGATCCATGTCGAGAAAAAAACAACGCTGCCGGTGCACGCTGCACTGGGTGATCTGCCAGGTGGTGGCGGGCAACGTGGCGGTGGCGAGGGCCCCGCCCATGAGTGATTCAGACATACCAAGCGCTCCTTGCTGAGTACATCCAAACGCTAACCGGCCAACCCCGCGCCACCAAGAGGAGATCCCTGGCATTTGGCCGGCGAGATTCACTATCGGTGGCGTCAGTGATGGATTACGAGTGTTCAGTGTTCAGTGTTCAGCAGGGTGCGCCTTTGATCGGCGGGTCTCGGCTTCATGGCCCAGCGAGCGCAGCATGCGGTGCGAGAGCACCTGGTGGCCACTGCCACGCCCGTGGTGCTCAAAACCAGGTCAGGCCGACGCTGATGATGATCCCGGTAATGATCAACAGCATCAGGCAGTAGCCCATGATGTCTTTCGCCTTGAGCCCGGCGATGGCCAGCACCGGCAGGGCCCAGAACGGCTGCAGCAGGTTGGTCCAGGCGTCGCCCCAGGCCACCGCTATGGCGACACGCGGAATGCTGGCGCCGAGTTCCTGGGCGGCGGGCAGCATCACCGGCGCCTGAACCGCCCATTGCCCGCCGCCGGAGGGCACGAAAATGTTCACCACGCCGGCGCTGATAAAACTCCAGAACGGCAATGAATCGGCGCTGGCGATGGAGACAAAGCCATTGGAGATGGTCCCGGCCAGCCCGGAGTCGGTCATGATCGCCATGATGCCGGCGTAAAACGGAAACTGGATCACGATGCCGGCGCCGCCTTTGACCGCCTCGTTCAGGCTGATCAAAAGGCGCCGAGGGGTGCCGTGCAAAATGATGGCGAGAAACAGGAACATGAAATTCACCACGTTCAGGTTCAGCCCGCCGCTGTTGATGAAATGATTGACCGTCCAGGCCACCCCGCCGGCGCCGATCAACCAGGCCAGCACGCGGCTGTTCTCCAGGTATTCCGCCGGGCGGGTGATTTTCACTTCGCCGGGGTCCGGCTCTTGCAATCTGGCCGGGTCCACCGCCACGCTCTCGCCCGGCGGCGGCAGCATCAGGCGGTTCACCAACGGCACGACGATAAACAGCGCCGCCACAATGGCCAGGTTAAAAAACGCAAAGATGGTGTCGCCGGTGCCGATCACGCCGATGCGATCCTGAGTGAAGTGTCCTTCGGTGGCGATGGTCAGGGGAATCGAGCCGGAAATGCCGCCGTGCCAGACCACGAAGCCGGAATAGGCACTGGCGATCAACAACGGATAATGCACACTGATGCGCCGCGCCAGGGCCTTGGCGAACAGGGCGCCGACCACCAGGCCAAAGCCCCAGTTGATCCAACTGGCGATCAACGCCACCAGGGTGACCAGCAGAATCGCCTGGCCGGGGGTGCGCGCCAGCCCGGCGAGCCGGTCTAGAATACCCTTCACCAGCGGCGTGCTGGCCAGCATGAAGCCGGTCACCAGCACCAGCAGCATCTGCATGGAGAAGCTCAGCAACGCCCAGAAACCGTCGCCCCACATGGCAACTACCGCCAGCGGCGTTTGCCGTTCCACCAACAGCGCCGCGACGAACGCCACCAGAGTCAGGATCAACACGAAAATATAAGGGTCGGGAAGGTATCGCTCGACCACACGGACCAGCGGTTTGGCGGCGCGATTCAGCATGGGGCTCTCCGATTATTATGATCATGGCCAGCGGGGGTACGACCAGCCTGGCAGCGCCGCCGCTGTTTGTTTATACGACAAATGGCCAACCCGTAAAACCCTGTACAAATAAGCGCCCAGGCACTGGTCCGGCGCCGACGCCTGGCGCACTATCGAATCGTCACGGGCGCACCACGTCGCCCGGGCCCGGCGCGCCATGGCCTCACGGGCACGGCGCGCGCACCTGCCTAGGAGTCACCGTATGCCGCTCACCGCCACCGATCCGATCAAAATACTGTTCGCCATTTTGTTGCCACCGCTGGGCGTGTTCCTGGAAGTCGGCTTCAAAGGCCACTTCTGGTTGAACATCCTGCTGACACTGTTTGGCTTCGTGCCGGGCATCATCCACGCGCTGTACGTGATTCTTAAGCACTGATCCGGGCGTCCGCCGAGGCGCCGCCCGCGAACACGCTTTCACGCAGCACGCTGGCACGCCAACCCCCTGGCCCGCTCGCCGTTTTGGAAGAGGTGAATTGGGTCGGGTCCGCGCCCGTCCCGCTTACGGCTCCTGCACCCAGGCACGGGCGGCGTCGGCGTCATCCAGAGCGAACGCTTTCACCTCGATGCCGGGGAACAGTTTGTCCACCACCGGCGCGATGCCCTGCAACCAGCGCCGGTCACTGACAATCGCCTCGCGGTCAAAGCGCCGCCAGTTTTTCACCGCGAACTTGAAGTCCGCCAGTAGCGTTTCCAGGGACATGCCGCCCAGGGAGTGAATTTCCGCGTAAATACGCAGCTTTTCATGGTGCGCGGAGCGTGCCTCGATCTCCGCGATGATCTGATCGAAGGCGGCTTTATCGACGTGGCCATCAATGCGCACGCCCACCACCCGGTCGTCCGGAATACCCATCAACTCAATCACAGGACCTCCTGTCCGCTGTTGATCACACTCTCAACCCTACACCGCTTCGTCGCTTCCATCAGGCCTGATTCACCTGGGCGTCGAGTTCTTTTACCAGCGCCGGATCAAGCTTCATCTGCCGCACCAGCTCTTCCAGGTAAGCGCGCTCCATGAAACTCTGATCATCAATCACCAGGGCGCTGGCGAGATACATTTCCGCGGCGATTTCCGGGGCGGTGGCGGCGGAGGCCACTTCCGCCGGGTCGAGGGGCTTACGCAGTTCCTGATCGAACCAGCGCTGCATCTCCGGGTCCTGGTCCAGACGGGCCACCTCGGCGTCAATCAATTCGCGCTCACGGTCGTCGATGTGGCCGTCCGCCTTGGCGGCACCGATCACCGCCCGCAGAATCGCCTGACCGTGCTGCTCCGCCTCCGCCTCGGGCAGCCGGTCCACGGTGCGCGGTTCCGGACGCACGGCGCTGCCGTCCTGATTGCGCTGGTAGTTGCTGTAGGCTTTGTAGGCGACCACGCCCAGTGCCGCCAGACCGCCATAGGTGAGCACCTTGCCGCCGATCTTTCGCCCTTTTTTGCTGCCCACCAGCATGCCCAGGGCCCCCGCGGCCAACGCGCCGCCACCGGCACCGGACAGCACACTGGAGAGCGGCGAGCCGGAGGCGCCGGGCGGGGAAGCGGAGGCAGCGGCGCCCTGGCCCGCGCCCTTGCCATCAAGCAGACCGGCGCCGGATTTAAGCAGTTGATCGATCAGGTTGCGGGTGTTCATAAGGCGCTCCTTTGTCACGGGGTTACTCAATGCGACAACGGACCTTTCGGATAATTTCTTTTATTCTCAAACACTTAGGGAAAGCCTGTTCACCTTTCCCGCATAATTCCCGGGTCTCAAACCTTCTTCACGAACGCCGATTTCAGTTTCATGGCGCCGATACCGTCGATCCGGCAATCGATGTTGTGGTCCCCTGCCACCAAGCGGATCCCCTTCACCTTGGTGCCCACTTTCACCACCAGGGAAGAGCCCTTGATCTTCAAATCCTTGATCACGGTGACCGTGTCGCCGTCTTCCAACGCGGTGCCATTGGCGTCGCGAATCACCGGCTCATCGTCACTGCTCTGGCGGGCGGCGTTCGGGTTCCATTCGTAACCGCACTCGGGGCACACCAGGAACACGCCGTCCTGGTAGGTGAATTGCGAGGCGCACTGTGGGCAAGACGGGAATTCGCTCAACGGGGAGGTCCTGTAGACGGGAAAGCGGAAATCGCTAACGCCCCGCGATGATACGCCCGGATCGCACCCAAGTATGCCACCGCGGCCATCGCTCAGGTCGGGGCCGACTCGCCGGCAAGCGCGATCAGATCGTCGAGCAACTGCCGGCCGGCGCTGTGCACCTCCTGGATATGACGATGGAAGAAGGTCCGCGTTTGCTCGGTCTGGATCACCAGAACGCCATGCAGAGTGTCGCCCTCGACCAGCGGGATACCCAGATAGCTCTGGAAACGTTCCTCCCCCGAGCCCGCCACGTGGTAGTAATCGGCATGCTCTTGAATAACCCGCGCCACCACCGGCTGACCAGTACGCGCCACCTTGCCGGTGAGCCCCTGGTGATAGCCCAGCCGCTGGCCAATCACACTTTGATTCAGTCCACTGGTGGCCACGATCTCCAGCTCGCCGGGCCGAGCATGAGCGCGATACAGGCTGCACACATCCACTTGCAGAGCGCGCCGGACAGCGTCCACGGTTTGCTTCATATCCAGGGGGTCGGTCACGTTGGTCCTCTTTTAACGGCGGGTGTCAGTGACCTGAGAATAAGCAACTTACATACCATCGTGCTCGAGGCGTGGGCCACGGGCCAATACGCCGAGCAACAGCGCGGCCAGCGCCAACGCCGCGCCCAACAGCACCACGCCGGCCCAGCCGCCGTGTTGAAAGGCGGCGGCGGAGGCCAGCGAGCCGAAGGCACCGCCAAGAAAATAAACGAACATGTACCCGGAATTGAGGCGGTTGCGCACCGCTTCGTCGAGGCCGTAAATCAGATTCAGGTTGGTGATGTGCACGGCCTGCACCGCCAGATCGAGCAGGATAATGCCGATCACCAATGCCACCAGCGAGGTGGCGCCCAGGCCCAGCACCGGCCACGACACCGCCAGCATCAACAGGCCACCCAGGGTGGTCCAGCGGGCATGGCCGCGATCCGCCAACGAGCCTGCTTTGCGGGCAGCCAGCGCCCCGGCCGCGCCGGCAAGACCAAACAAACCGATGGTAGCGTCGGAGAAATGCCACGGCGCGGCGGAAAGCAAAAACGCCACCGAGGTCCACAGCACGCTGAACATGGCGAAGATCAGAAAACCGATTGTCGAACGCACCCGGAACAGCGGGTAGCGCCGGAACAGACTGGCGATGGAGAGCAACAAACGACCATAGGACAGCCCCGCGGATTGGCGGTAATCCGGCAGCATGCGCCACAGCGCCACGGCGTTCACGAACATCAGCGCCGCCGCCACCCAGTAGACGGTGCGCCAGTCACCCAACGACGACAGCCCACCGGCCACGGTGCGCGCCAGCAGTATGCCCATCAGCAGACCGCTCATCACCGTGCCGACCACCTTGCCGCGCGCCCGCGGCTCCGCCAGTGTCGCCGCGAACGGCACCAGTACCTGGGCCACCACCGAAAACGTTCCAGTGATCGCGGTACCCACCAGCAGCGTGGTCAGATTGCCGGCGTTGGCGCTGATCAGCAGGCCGAGCCCGGCCAACACCATCATCGTCACAATCAACCGGCGCCGTTCAAACAGGTCACCCAGCGGCACCAGCAACAGCAGACCCACCGCATAACCGGCCTGGGCGGTGGTCACGATCACACCGGCGTGGGTATAGGACAGCGAAAGGCGGTCGGCGATGGTGTGCAACAGCGGCTGAGCGTAGTAGTTGCTGGCGACCGCCAGGCCGGTGGTCACCGCCATCAGGAAAACCAGCGCCGGGCTAAGGGGCGTGGACGAAGAGACAGTACGGGTCATGGCGAGTCCCTGGCCAAAAGTGAAGGGCGGCGATTATGGGCCCGCATAAGGTGCCACACCAATGCATTGTTGCCATGCCGGTGATCGCTAAAAGAGATACGCGAGCCGGCGACGGCTACCCCCAGACCCACAGAATCATTGGCACCGCCACCGCCACCAGCAGCAACGACAACGGCAAGCCCAAACGCCAGTAATCGCCAAAGCGATAGCCACCGGGTTCCATCACCAGGGCGTTGGATTGATGGCCAATGGGAGTCAGAAACGCCGCCGACGCGCCCACCGCCACCGCCATCAACAACGGGTCGGAGGGCAATTCCATGTGGCCGGCCAGGCTCAGTGCGATGGGCGCTACCAGAATCGCGGCGGCGGCGTTATTGACCACATTGGAGAGCAGCATGGTGCCCACCAGCACCACCGCGACGATCGCGGCGGCGGGCAATCCCTGCCCCAGGGCGAGCATCTGGTTGGCGATCAGTTCAGCGCCGCCGGAGCTCTCCAGGGCGCCGCCCACCGGGATCATCGCCGCCAGCAGCACGATGATCGACCAGTCGATGCTTTTGTACGCCTGGGCGCTGGTCAACAGGCCAACGATTACCATCGCCACCGCCGCCGCCACCAGAGCGATCGCGGCCGGCAACACACCGGCGACAATCAACACCAGCGCGGCGGCGAAAATGCCGGTGGCCAACAGACTGCGGCGCGGATTACCGATGCGCAGGCCACGGTCGGCCAGAGGCAGACAATTGAGATCCGCGACAAAGCCGCCAATGGCCTCGCCGGTGCCCTGCACCAACAAAATGTCGCCGGCGTTGAAGCTCATCGCGCCGATGCGTTTTTTGACGCGATGCCCCTGGCGGGCCACCGCCAATACGTTGACACCATAACGCTCGCGCAGCTTGAGACGGCTGGCGCTGCGCCCGATCAGCGATGATTCCGAGCCAATCACCAGTTCGGAAACCTGCACGTCGCCGGCACCGAGGTCCTCGCGGCCCTCTTCGGCGGTCTGCTCGGCGATCTCCAGATCGGTGTTGTCGAGCAATTGTTGCAGGCTGTCGGTGTCCGCTTGCAGCAGCAGAATGTCATTGCCCCGCAGCACCCGGTACGTGGACGGTGCCAGTTGCCGGTTTTCGTCGCGGATCAACCCGACCACCGCCACATCGGCGTCATCGCCCAGTTTCTCCAGCAGATCGTGCAACGTGCCGCCGGCGCTCTTGGACTCTTCCGGCAACCGCACTTCGGCCAGGTAATCACCGACACTGAACAGTTCCTGCTGGTCACCGTTTTCCTTGCGCCGGGGCGTCAGCCGCCACCCCACCAGGGCAATGAACAACACTCCGGCCAGCGCCACCGCGCCGCCCACCGGCAGAAAATCGAACATGCCAAAGGGCGCCTCGCCCTGCCGATATGACGCAATGATGATGTTCGGTGGCGTGCCAATCAGGGTGGTCATGCCGCCCAGCAGCGAACCGAACGCCAGTGGCATCAGCAGAATCGAAGGTGAGTTGCCGCTCTGCCGGGACATCCACACCGCCACCGGCATCAACAGCGCCAGTGCGCCAACGTTGTTCATAAAGGCCGAGCACACCGCCACCATGGCGGTGAGCGTGGCCACCTGCACGGTGGGGTGGTTGCCCACTTTGCCAAGAAAGCGGGCGATGATGTCCACCACCCCGGCGTTGACCAGCCCCTGGCTGATCACCAGCACCGCCGCCACCGTCACCACCGCCGGGTGGCCAAAACCGGCGAACACCTGGTCGGCGGGCACCAGCCCGGCCAGCGCCACGGCCAGCAGCGCCAGCATGGAAACCACATCGAAGCGCAGCTTGTCCCAGATAAACAGGGCCAGCGTTATCGCCAGCACCGCGAACACAATGGCCTGATCGGTATTCAAACACGTCTCCTCAGGCCGGCGGCAGCGCCGCCGGCCACACCTTCACCGCGATTGCCCGGACAATAAGCCTCAACGCGGCTCCGGGCACAGAACAAGGCGCCGATCACCGGCGCCGGCGCGCGGCCAGGCCTGTTCGACATCGCCAAGCGGCAGCCGCTCCACATCGATCTCCAGCACCCCGCTCGCCGCGTAATCGAGAATCTCGGCAACGATGTCACGCATCTTGTCCGCTGGCGGAAAATTGCCGGTGCCACTGCCGATAATGTTCAACCAGGAACCGCGCAACGCCCCCGAAGGCAATGCCACGGTGCGCCCGGCCATTTCGCCCACCGCCACCAGCCGAACCCCGGCCCCTTCACCACCAGCGGTGTGCAGGTTCGGCGAGACCAGTTCGGCGATCAGGCTCTCCACCGGCGGCCCCCACACATAATCGACCACCACATTAATGTCGGCGGCGTGCTCGGCGAAGGCCTCGCGCAGGGCCGGTTCCGGCAAGCGCAGATCGATGGTGGCGTCGGCGTCCAGCGCCGCCAGCACCTGCTGGCGCCGGCCGGCGGCGATCACCCGCCCGGCCCCCAACAAGCGCGCTGCCTTGACCGCCATGTGGCCGGCCGCGCCGGTGGCACCCATGATCAATACCGTTTCGCCGGGCGCCATCGCCGCCCGCCACACCAGCGGCAGCCAGGCGGCCAGCGCCGGGTTCACCACCGCCGCCGCCACCGCGTCGTCCAACCCCGCCGGCAGCGGCACCGTCCAGGCCGCCGGCGCCCGCTCCGCCATGGTGCCAAACGGCCGCCGCAGGGTGGAAAAATAAACCCGCTGGCCACGATCATCGACTCCGGTGCCATCCATGCCACACACCACCGGCAAGGTCTTCGGGCTGCTGTAGTGGGTACCGGCGGCGATCATCCGATCCAGCGGTTTGATCGCCGCCGCCGTGACCTGGATCAGCGTTTCATCGCCGACCAGGCCGGGCTCGTCGAAATCTCCGTAAGCGGGCGTGCTGCCCAGCGCGTCAAGAACCGCCGCTTTCATCGGTACTGCTCCTGGCCAAGAAGAGGGGAAGAAGGCATGGGGGCGCAACGCCGAACCAGCCTGTTGGCCCGCGCCGCGGAAGGTTTCAGAGAGCGGATCGGGCGAGGGCGCACCGGCAATATAACGTCACCGGGGCCGGATAAGAAGTTGGCGCCGGCAAGCCGGCGCCAGAACACGTTGGTACAGCCCGGGCGAGTGACTCAGGTACCACGCACCGGGACCGGCCTGCGATTCAGCCAGACACCCAGCGCCAACGCGGGCAGCGTCAATGCCAGGCTGAGCAGGAACAGCTCACTGTGGTCCAGCGGCACCGGGCCACCACCGGGAATCGCGAAGCTCATGCCACCCACGATCAGCATGCCACGCAGCGGCCACTGCAGAAGGCGGTGCACGGTCAGATCACCGACCCCGATCAAGTAGCCCTGCATGGCGCTGGCGATCAGCACCACGCCGACCAGCGCCTGCCCGAGCACCACCACGATTTCCTGCCATTGCCCCTGCAGAATCAGCGCCGGGTTGAGCACGAACAGGAACGGCACGAAGTAGATCACGCTGCCCAGCCGCATGGCGTTGAGGCCGGTTTCCATGGGCCGCGCGCCAGACACGGTGGCGGCGGCAAACGCGCCCAGCGCCACCGGTGGGGTAATAAAGCTGAGCATACCCCAGTAAAGAATGAACAGATGCACCGCCAACGGGTCCATGCCGCCACCCTGGATTAACGCTGGTGCCAACGCCACGGCGAGAAAAATGTACGCCGCGGTCACCGTCATGCCGATGCCGAGAATAAAGCTGGTCAGCGCGCCCATCATCAACAACACCAACGGATTGCCCCCGGCGATGTAGATCAGGTCGTTGGCGATGGTGCCGGAAAGACCGGTCACCGACAGCGCCCCGACCAACAGCCCGACACCGGCCAGAATGGTGATCAGTTCAGCGAACAGTTTGCCCGTGCTGGAAAAAAAGTCGCACACATCGCTCCAGCCCCAACGCTGATAAGGCAGAATCTGATTGATCACCAACAGCAGTGCGGTGGCGTAGAACGGCGCGATCGCTTCCTGGCGCAGATAAAACAGCATCCAGATCAGCAGCACGAACACGAACACGAAGTACCAGCCTTCTTTGAGGGTCTGCCGGAGTGACGGCAACTCCTCTTCCGGCAAGCCTTCCAGTTTATGTTTGGCCGCGTAGGCATCGATCTGGATAAACAACCCCAGATAGAACAACAACGACGGTACCACCGCCGCCAATGCGATGGTGCTGTAGGGAATGTTCAGGAAGCTTGCCATCACAAAGGCGGTGGCGCCCATCACCGGGGGCATCAGCACGCCACCGGTGGAGGCGCAGGCTTCCACGCCGGCGGCGTAGGCGCGGCCGAAGCCGACCCGGCGCATGGCGGGAATGGTAAGCACGCCGGTGGTCAGCACGTTGGTGATCACACTGCCGCTCATCGAGCCCATCAGGCCGCTGGAAAAGATCGACACCTTGGCCGGGCCACCGCGCACATGGCCAAGAAGCGCGAAGGCCAGGTTGATGAAGAATTTGCCGCCGCCGGTTTTTTGTAACGCCACGCCGAACAGCAAAAAGCCAATCACCAGATTGGCGAACGCCTGCAGTGGGATACCAAAAATACTTTCCCGGCTCATGGCGTGGTAGATCGCGGTCTGTTCCGGCGACGAAGGAAAGCCCTGGATCGGCCCGGGCATCAGATCAGCGAACAGCGGATAGGCACCGGCCACGCCGACAATGCACGCCAGCGCCAGCCCGCCGGCCCGGCGCACCGCCTCCACCACCAGCACCCAGAGCAGAAAGCTCATCAGCATGGCGTGGCGCGGAGCTTCGTATTCCCAACCGTTATCGAGAATGCGTTCGGCGTTATAAACAAAGAACCCGCACGTGGCCACGGCGATCACAAACAGCAGCACATCGTACCAGGGCACCTTACGCGGCGAGCACCCGGCCCGGATCGGCCACATCACAAACACCAGCGGCAACATCAACGCCACCACGGTGTAGAGAAACTGGCTTTCCACCGCGGTGATGATTTTCAGGTACCCCAGATTCAACACGTAATCCAGGGTCATCAGCGTCAGCGCCACGGTCGCCAGACGCGGAACCCAGAGCCAGAAGCCCTGCAGTTCCCGAATGCCGGACACCTGCCCGGCGGACGGTTCGGTTGTTGATTCCACGGCGTGCTGCTCCTTTCGGTGCGAGCCGCGGCTCAACGAAACACCGGATTCATGCCTTCAGCCTCAAGCGCCTTGGCGCGCGCCGTCATCCAAGCCTTGCTGAACGCCTCTTCGTCGTCCGGCGGGTTGGCACCGGTGAAGGCGTCCCAGGCACTCTTGAGCACCTGCTGGCGCTTCACAAGACGATCCTGGTGGGCTTGCATCTCATCGCTCCAGTGGCCGATTTTTTTGTAATAGGCCACCACTTCATCGTGGAACGGGATCACCCATTTCATGTTCTGCTGATCCAGGGCATAGCCGCTGTTGCCCGGTGCCGCGTCCTTATATTTATCGAAGTCCTCGATCAGCACCTTGATCAGATTGCCGGCCAGTCCGCTTTTTTCATCCGCGTTGGCGACCAGGATCGGGTACGGATAGCTGGCGCCTACCCAGGGCTTGTCCTTGCTGTACTCACCCGCCGCCAGAGTCACCTGGTGCGGCTGGAAGTAAGGCGCCACCGCTTGCAGCCGCTGCCAGCCTTGTTTGTCGTTCGGGTCGAGACGCGGCCAGACGATGCCACGGGGGCTGGCGGCCAGTTGCTGGGCCGGCGGTGCCACGCTCATGGTGAAAGCGGTGTCGCTCTGATTGGCGATGATGCCATCGAAGGCGCGCCCGTAGCCGGGAAACTCCACCCGTTCCACGTCGTCCCAGGTGAGCCCGCCGAAGGCCAGGAAAGCCTCGGTGCCCAGATTCAAAGCGTCGTCGCCGCGAATGTAGGACACCCGTTTCCCCTTCAGATCGGCCGGGGTTTTCACATCGATGTCACCAGCCACCGCCACGCCCAGCCCGAAGCTGGCGATGGAAGTGGCGATCACGCGAATCGGCTGCGGCCCCCACTTCGGGCCGGCGAACATCAGCACGCCTTCGGAGCCGTAATAGCTGGCGATGCCGCACGCGCACATCGGCACCCGGCCGGTACGCAGGGGCGTCATTCGTGACACGTCATTTTCGCCCGGCAGAATGCGCAGCGAGGTGCCGTACTCGTTCTGTAGCAGGTTGCCCACCGACACCATCTGCGTGTAGCCGGCGGAGCCGGTGCCGTAGGCGGTCATGGCGATGGTGTTGGGAAGGTTGACGTCTTTCGCGGAAAAAGCCACGCCGGGCAGCACCATCAAGGCGCAGAGGAGGGTCAGCCCTCGCTGGATAGTTCTCATTGATCTCTCCCGTTTTGATGTTGTTGTAATAAAAGTCGCATCACGGTTCCGCTGTGCGGAATAAGGGTTCAAATATTGCTATCCGCACCTTATACCTCCATTGCCAACGGGAAACAGCAACAGGGTTTCCCCGAATCATCCATTAGGGACATGCGGAGGGCGTGCGACGGAAATCGCGGCCGAGCGGGCGTGCCGCCAACGGCAGCGAACGCCACCAGTTGTAATACGGTCGGCAACCATTTTAACAGTCGGCGTGAAGATGCTTCGGTATGATGCCGTTAATCAAACGATGGGATAAAAACCGGGCCAGCGACAGCCGTTCCCAAGCCGACCACGCCACCAAATCGCGGACACGTCATGCCTTCCACGCCCACGCCAGAATCCCGCCCCCCCGTAGACCGGGACAACCTGGTCACTCAGGTCAGCGTGCGCTCGGCCATGCTGACCGGCATCTTTGTGTTGCTGGTGATGTATACCCTGTACTTCGCCGCCACCCTGTTTATCCCACTGATCGTCGCCTTTCTGATCAGCCTGATCTTTACCCCGGTGGTGCGCGCCTTGCGGGTACTGAAAATTCCGCCGCCGGTGAGCGCCGCGGTGGCGGTGGTGGCGGTGCTGGCTTTTGCGTTCGGCTCTCTGTACGGCCTGTCAAAACCGGCCGAGCAGTGGCTGCAAAAAGCACCCCAGGACCTGCAGCGCATCGAGCTGAAACTGCAGAATTTGCAAGCACCGATTGAAAAGCTGCAACAAGCCAGGCGGCAGCTCGATCAAATGGCTCCCGGCGAGCAGAACAAGGATAACAGCGCGGGCACTCAATGGTCGCCAGTGCAGTGGCTGCTCAACGGCACCTGGTCGGCGCTGTACGGCATCACCCTGAGCGTGATTCTGCTCTATTTCATGCTCGCCTCCGGCGACACTTTCTTGCGCAAGCTGGTGCGGGTGATTCCGCAATTTCACGACAAACGGGCGGCGGTGGAAACAGTGCGTTTGATTCAAACCAGCATTGCCACCTATCTGGGCACCATTACCCTGATTAACCTGGCTCTGGCGGCGGTGGCCGCGTTGACTCTCTACCTGTTCGATGTGCCCAACCCGGTGCTGTTCGGCGCCATGGTCGGGCTGTTGAATTACGCTCCCTATGTGGGCTCGGTGATCAGCACCACCGTGTTGCTGGCGGTCTGCCTGCTCACCTTTCAGGGCGGGTTGCTGGATATCGTTCTGCCCCCGGCGGTGGTGCTGGCCTTCAACGTTCTTGAAGGCCAGTTCATCACACCCACCATCGCCGGGCACCGGCTGGCGCTGAGCCCGGTGGCGGTGTTTCTGTCGATTCTGTTGTGGGGCTGGATGTGGGGCGTGGTCGGTATTCTGATCGCGGTACCGCTATTGGTGTGCATCAAACTGGTGTGCGACAACATCGAGTCGCTGAGCATCGTGTCAGAATTTCTCGGCCACTGAGCCGCTTCGGCCAAAGGCCGGCGAACAGATCATCGCCGCGCTCGATGGCCAGCCTTGCAGGCCGCTACCACGCCGAGATCCGTCAGGGTCAGCGGGAAGACGCCGGCACGGCGTCGTCGAACCGCTCGGCCAGCCACGCCTTGATGCGATCGGACTCATACAGCCACTCGGTCTCGCCGCCATCCCCGTCAATACGCAGGCACGGCACTTTAACCCGGCCACCGCCTTCGCTCAGCGCCTGCCGGTGCTCGGCGATGTGCTGGGCGTCACGGGTTTCGATGTTCAGCCCGAGGCGGGCAATTTCCTTGCGCACCTTGATGCAAAACGGACACGCCTTGAATTGATACAGCGCCAGTTGCTGGCAAGCCTGATCGATTTCGAGCTGTTGCCGCGGCGCTCGTTGGCGGCGCTTGGGCGTGCTCAGCGTTTCGGCCAGCAGCATCACCGGGGTGAGCAATACGCGCAGGGTGCGGAAAAAGTAGCGAATCACCAGTTTCATAACGGGTCTCGGCCGGGAAGTGAGGAGTCGGGCCACCCGGGCGGGCGGCGGCGCCATGATAGCAAAAAGGCGGGCCGCCGTTTGCCGCCGGTTCAGCGCAGTTGGCTGTCTTTGCTGCCGCGCCGGTTGTACCCCTCCGAGCGCACTTCGGCTTCGTCGCGCTCACTCTGGCAGGCCACGCACAGCCGCACCCCGGGCAACGCCTGGCGGCGCGCCTCGGGAATCGGTGCTTCGCATTCCTCGCAATGGGTCAGGCCGCGCCCCGCCGGCAGCCGGCTGCGCGCGTGCTCCACCGCGGAATCCACGGTGCTGTCGATTTGATCCTGAACGGCTCCGTCACGAGCCCAGCCGGTTGCCATGGTGCCCTCCGTGCGTTCGATGGTGTGATCCGTGCTGTTACCAGCCGATGCCCAGCCCCAGACTGTAGTCGGTTTCGTCCAGGTCTTCGGTGGAGTCCTTGACCAGATCGGTCTCGGCTTTCAGGCTCAGCGACGCCCAATCGGTGAGCATGTAGCGCAGGCCAATGGCCGCGTCCACCGCGTAGCCGCCATCAGCGCCGGTGATCGCCCTGCCGACGCTGCCCTGGCTGAACAGCTCGAAAGTCTTGCCGACCAGAAAACGGTTGTAGTCCCATTGCATGCTCAGGCCGTAGAAATCTTCGTCGTTTTCCTCGGCGTAACTGTATTGATTGTAGCTGAGCAGCCAGGCCAGCGAGAAGGCGCCCAGTTCATTGTCCCAGAACTGATAACCCGGGCCAGTGCCCACCGTGCGCCGCCGGCGCACGTCTTCGAACCAATCCCGCTGATATTCATAACGGCCCTGCCAGAAGCGGCTCTCGCTGAGAAAGCGGTCAAGCGCGTACTTGGCGCTCCAGTCCTGCTCGATGCGCTCGCCATCGGCGAACTTGCGGTTGTAATCGCCCTGAATATTATGCCGCCAGGGGCCGTGGCGGGCCTGGTTGTTGAGCGACAGATCGAAGTCGTCGGTGTCGCGCTCGGCGCGCACATAGTGAATGTCGAAATCCAGATCGCCGGTCCACTGAAGGTCCTGAATCAGGGGTTTAGGCCGCAAAATCTGGCTGATGCCGGTCAACGCCAGGGTGGTGTCGGCGCCGTTTTGCAGCGTCACCGTGCCCGGCTCCGCCGCCCGTATTGCACGGCTCACCTCGCCCCGGCTGCCCGGCCACTGAATCAGTAAGGCTTCGTCGCTCTGCAGGGTGCTGATCATGGCGCGATCGATGGGCACGGAGCCGGCGTAGGGCGTTTCCAAAAGCAGTTTACTGCTGTCCATCAGCACGATCTTGCCGGTCATTCGGTCGCCGTTGGTCAGCCAGACGGTGTCCGCCAGGGCACCGGTGCCGGGCACAACCAAAAACAGGCAGAGAAAAGTACGGAATGAGGGCATGGTCTCGAATCGCGCAAACAATAACGGGGGGCGGGCCGCCACCGGGCTGTGAGGCAGGCATCCGGACAAAGAGTTCCGGCGCCGCACAACAATTTTCATCGGCCGTGACTCAGTCGCGCCCCGGCCGCAGCACCCTTACCACGATCATCATGCAGATCGAAGAGCAGATAAACATGGCGGCGATCACCGAACCGAGGGTTTCCGGCATCAGTGTGGAGAGCGCGCTGAGCAGGCCGGCGACGCCGAACTGCGCCGCCCCCAACAGCGACGCGGCGGTGCCGCCATGGCGCTCGAAGAACTCCATGAAACAGGCCTGATTGTTGGGTGCCACGCCACCCTGGGCGCCCACCGTGATCATCATCGCCGGCAGAAACAGCCACACCGAGGCGCCGGTCCAGGTCATCACCGCCAGCAGCAATACCCCGACGAACTGCACGCTCAGGCAGGTGATCAGAATCTGCCGCGAGGTGAAGCGGTTCAGCACCGCCCGGTTGGCGAGATTCACCAGCAGCATCATCACGATATTGGCCCCGAACAACAGGGCGAACACCGATTCGGACTGCCCGAAGTGCTCCTGATAGATAAACGAAGAGTGGGTGATGAACAGCATCATCACCGAGAACGCGAACGCCTGCAGGAACAGAAACGGCAGGGCCGGGGTGGTGGTGAACACCGACCGATAGCGGGTCAGCAAGGATTCCCGGGGCGCCGGGGTGCTGTTCTTGGGCGCCGCCGAGCGCAACACGAACAGGGTAATCAGAGGGATCAGCCCGAGCGCGTAAACCGCCAGAAACTGGAAAACAGTACGCCAGCTTCCCACCGCCAGCAATGCGCTGCCAATGCTCGGCGCCACCCCCGGCGCCACCACCATGATCAGGCCAATCATGCTGAACAGCTTGGCGGCGTCACGGCCCCTGACCCGGTCACGCACCAACGCCGGCACCAGCACCATCACCCAGCCACCGCCAAACGCCTGCGCCGCCCGCCACCGCAGCAACGTTTCCAGGGAGCCGGCCTGGCTGACGCCCACGCAGGCGACGATAAAAATGCCCAGCCCGGCGTACATCACCCGGGCACGGCCGATGTGATCCGACAACGGCCCACCCACCAACTGCCCCACCGCCAGACCGAACACATAGATCGAGAGGCTGCGCGCCACCTCGCCAATGTTGACGCCCAGTGCCTCGGCCATGGCCGGAAAAGCGGGCAAGTAGGCGTCAATGGAGAACGGGCCCAGCGCCATGGTCAGGGCGAGCACAAAGGGCAAAGCCAGGGGATAGGGTCGTGACATGAGAGCGAGGCATCGGCTTACTGGTTGATAATATCAACTATATAGATTGGCGCGCTGAGATTCAAGCATTCGTCGCCCCCATTTACGCACCACAATGTGGCGCCGCGCGCGCACCAAAGCGGGACGGTGCACCGCGCCACTCTCTCCGCGGCGCCGCCCGGCGCACACCACCAGGCCAAGGCCACGACGGAACACGTCGGGTTTTTCCTACCCGCACGCGCTTCCGGGCCGGCAAGCGGCGCCGACACATCAACTGGCATGCCCCTTGCTGTTTCTCATTCAGCCCAACCAGAGGCACACACACAGGGGAAAACAGATGTCGTATTTAATTCCATCGGAATTCGTCACCAAAATGGTGGACGCAGGGGAATCGAAAATTTTCATGGCCACCCGGGACGCCCTGATCCGCGCTTATATGGCCGGGGCCATTCTGGCGATCGCGGCGGTGTTCGCGGTGACCGTGGCGGTTCAGACCGGCTACCCGATCATCGGCGCGATCCTGTTCCCGGTGGGCTTCTGCATCCTTTATCTGATGGGCTTCGATCTGCTGACCGGGGTGTTCGCGCTCTCCCCCCTGGCGCTGTTCGATAAACGCCCTGGTGTCACCCTCGGCGGCGTGCTGAAAAACTGGGGCATCGTGTTCGTTGGCAACTTTCTTGGCGCACTGACCGTGGCGGTGTTGATGTCGATCGTGTTCACCTACGGTTTTTCCACCGAGCCCAACGGCGTCGGCAAGGTCATCGCCGGCATCGGCGAAGCCCGCACCCTGGGCTACAAGGAATACGGCGCCGGCGGCATGCTGACCATCTTCATTCGTGGCATCCTGTGCAACTGGATGGTGTCGCTGGGGGTGGTCGGCGCGATGGTCTCGACCACCGTCAGCGGTAAGGTGATCGCCATGTGGATGCCGATCATGCTGTTCTTCGGCATGGGTTTCGAGCATTCGGTGGTCAACATGTTCCTGTTTCCCTCGGCGCTGATCATGGGCGGCAATTTCTCGATCGCCGACTACCTGATCTGGAACGAACTGCCGGTGGTGCTGGGTAATCTGCTCGGCGGCCTGGGGCTGACCGGGTTGACCCTTTACGCCACTCACCTGCGCACCGGCCCGAAGCGGGCGCACTGACTCAGGCCCTTATTAAAGCCCCGGCTCCGGCCGGGGTTCACCGGCGACCGCCATGCCTTCAGCCATCCGGCCCAAAACGCTGCGTCTTTCCATCGGCCAGTATTCCAGCCCGGGCCGCAAGCCCGTCAACCAGGATTTCCACGGCGCGCGGATTCCGCCAGCCCCATTGCTGCACAGTAAAGGCATCGCCGTGGCACTCGCCGATGGCATCAGCAGCAGTGCCGTCAGCCAGATCGCCAGCCAGGCGGCGGTGGGCGGCTTTCTCGAAGACTATTTCTGTACGCCCGAGGCCTGGTCGGTGAAAACCGCCGCGCAGCGGGTCCTGATCGCCACCAACTCCTGGCTGCACGCCCAGACCCGCCAAAGCCAGTATCGCTACGATCAGGACAAAGGCTACGTGTGCACCTTCAGCGCGGTGATCTTCAAATCCGCCACCGCGCATCTTTTCCACGTCGGTGACGCCGGCGTGTTCGTTTTGCAAAACCAGCGCCTGGAGCCGCTAACGCGCATCCACCGGCTGCACGCCTCCTCGCAGGTCAGCTATCTGGCCCGCGCCTTGGGCGCCGACCAACACCTGGAAATCGATTACCACACGCTGCCGCTAAGCAAAGGCATGGTCTGGCTGCTGGCCACCGACGGCGTGCATGAGTATTTGCACGCGGACACGGTGGCCGAGGCCGTGCATCAGCACCGGGGCGATCTCGATGGCGCCGCCCGGGCCATCGCCGAGCACGCCTATCAAAGCGGCAGCGACGACAACCTCACCGTGCAGCTGGTGCGCGTTGATGACTGGCCCGCCCCGGACGCCGGCGAACGGCTTGAGCACATCGGCCAATTGCCGCCGGCGCCGTTACTGGAGGCGCGGGCGCGCTTCGACGGCTACACCGTGATCCGCGAACTGCACGCCAGCAGCCGCAGCCACGTTTACCTCGCCAAGGACGACCACAACAGTGCCGTGGTGGCGCTGAAAGTGCCTTCGCTGGACCTGCGTGATGACCCGCGCTATCTGGAACGGCTGCTGATGGAGGAATGGGTGGCGCGCCGGATCAACAGCCCCCACGTTCTCAAGGCGCCGCCGGCGGCGCGGCCGCGCCAGGCGATCTATACGGTGATGGACTTCATCGACGGCCAGACCCTTCAACAATGGATGATCGACCACCCCACCCCGGACCTGGCCACGGTACGCGGCCTGATCGGGCAGATCGCCAACGGTCTGCGCGCCTTTCACCGCCTGGAAATGCTGCACCAGGACCTGCGCCCGGCGAACATCATGATCGACGCCACCGGCACCGTGACCCTGATCGATTTCGGCTCCACGCGGGTCGCCGGCCTGGTCGAAGCCGACCCCGCCCGCCACCACGACGCCCTGCTGGGCACCGCCCAATACACCGCCCCGGAGTACTTCCTCGGCCAGCCGGGCAGCGCCCGCTCGGATTTGTTTTCCCTCGGCGTGATCACTTACCAGTTGCTCACCGGCGCCCTGCCCTACGGCGCCCAGGTGGCCAAATGCACCACCCGCGCCGCGCAGAACCGGTTGCGCTACGGCACCGGGCTGCGTGATCGCCAGGACGTGCCGGCGTGGGTCAACGAGGCCGTAAAGCGGGCGGTGCAACCGGACCCCAACAAACGCTATCCGGCGCTCTCGGAATTCCTGTTCGACCTGCACCACCCGCGCCGGGAATTCCTCGCCCGCGGCCCGCTGCCGCTGATCGAACGTGATCCGGTACGTGCATGGCAAGGCATCGCCCTGGTGCTGGCGGTGACCGTGATCATCCTGCTGGCGCGGCTCAGCGCCGCCGGCGCCTGAACCCTTCGGTTGTTGCTGACAGGCCCCGTGTCACGCCGCCACCATCCGTTTCGCTCCAGCCGGGGGGCGGCTTAAAGTTGGGTTCTGCGCAGTCGCCACCACCACCCACCCCGGTTCATCGTTGTTGGTACCCGGACCGGTTCCGCTACCTGGAAGCGGAGCTGTGTGGGTGCCTTCCGGGACCCTTTTTGGCAGGGATGCCAAAAACGGGAGCGCCCATGGATGGCTCGAGCGATCCCGGAAGGCACCCGCACAGATGCGCGTCCCGGATAGAAACCTCCCGCATGGATTTCCCGCTAAAGCGCGATGAACCAAAAAAACAGCCAAACCGTTATGCTTGAATGCAGCTATCATTAACGCAACCCGTTACGTATCAGGTTTCAAATTCCAAGCTATAAATAACGTCTTGCCATTGAAGCCTCCCCACCGTTGATCCGGTATCAGCGAATCACCACCGATGAGGTAAGACATCGCCCGCTCGCCAGCAACGCGATGCCCGGCGAACTGTTGTAGAGTAGGCGCGCTCTTTCCCAGCCAGCCGCCCGGATCGTCCGCCCATGAACTTGCGTCGCACCACGTCATCCCGCCCCAATGCCGTTGTCATGGTGGTGTCCGGCATGCTGGTGTCGCTGGTGACGATTGTGTTCGCGCGCCTGGCCTATGGGTTGATCCTGCCGCCCATGCGCGACGCTCTCGGCCTGAGTTATCGGCAGGCGGGCAATCTGGGCACGATCACGGCACTCGGCTATTTGCTGTTCGTGCTGCTCGGCGGCGTCGCCGCCAGCCGCTGGGGGGCGCGCAAGGCGGTGATCGGCGGCTTGCTGACGGTGACCCTCGGCTTCACCGGGCTGGCGTTCGCCAACGGCTACCCGGTGATCGTGGTGTTGATGGTCCTGCTCGGCATCGGCACCGCCTTTTGTTTCGCGCCGATGATTTCGTTGCTGGCCACCTGGTATCCGCACCGGCGCGGGCTGGTGATTGGCTGCATGGGCGCGGGCGTCGGCGCCGGCCTGTTTCTGACCGGCCTGCTGGTGCCCTGGCTCAGCGAGTGGCTCGGCGCCCAGGGCTGGCGGGCGGCGTGGGGGGTGTTCGCGGTGATCGGCGCGCTGGTCAGCGTGCTGGTGACGCTTGGGGTGTACGATCCACCGGCGTTCGATGGCCACCATGAGCAGGCGCCACCGGAGGTGGATAAATGGCGCATCTACGGCAATGGCCGGGTGATCACGGTGGCGGTGGTGTATGGCATCGTCGGCATGATCTACATCATCCAGGCGATTTTCATGGTCAGCTTCGCCGAAGAGTCGGGGCTGGCGCCCACCACCGCCGGCTGGCTGATGGCCATGAACGGGCTGCTGTCGGTGGCCAGCGGCCCGTTGTGGGGCACGCTGTCGGACACCTGGGGGCGCGGCAATGCGCTGTTGCTGTCGATGGCGGCGGTGACCGTGGCCATGGCACTGCCACTGGTGGACCCCGTTTTCCCGTTTTTCTTCGCCCATTTTCTGATCATGGGCTGCGCCATGAACGGCCTGTTCACCATGGTTCAGGCCGCCAGCACCGATCAGGTGGCGCCCCGGCATATTCCGATTACCTTCAGCTACGTGACGCTGTTCTTCGCCGGCGGCCAGTTTATCGGCCCGGCGGTGGCCGGCTGGCTGATCGAAGCCAGCGGCGGCTTTCAGGCCGCCATCGGCTTTTCCTGCGCCGCCTTGCTGGGCGGCCTCTGCCTGACCCTGAGAATCCGCCACTTTCCCGCCGAGGTGGCGGTGTCCTGAGCGCCCGGCTGCCCGCCTCCGGTCGGTCACGGCGCCCGCCACCGCACGGATTCCCGCACGCGCATTGGTGGCGCCGGCCGAGTTGATTAGAATGGGCGGCTTGCCGATGCGCCCGCATCGCATCGGCGCCACACTCTTTACCCGCCCTCGCGGCAACGATGAGCAACACCATGCATAGGAAGCAGACCTCGGCGCCCACCGCCGCCTACAGCGCCAGGCTGGTGCGCTTGCTCGCTACCCTGGAGGGGCGCAAAGCGGCGCCGCCGGCGGGCAGTTTCGCCGAGCGCCTGGGCCGCCTGTTCGACCTGCCCGACACCATCGCGCTGGATCACGCCCGCCAGCACTACCCGGCCGGGCCCTTCGCACCGCAGCCGGATCTGGCGCGACGGCTGCGCGAGGATGCCGATCAACTCCGCGACTCCCAAGTGGCGCGCATCGCCGAAGCCTTCAGCGACGGCGGCAGCGCCGCCCTGCGCCTGCCGCCGCCGGAAACCAACGCAGCGGGCCCATCCTTCAAGCCCTATCAGCGCTTTTACCTTGGCCACCAGCGCCAGCAAATCGCTTCGATCCAACCGTTGCGCCTGCGCCTGCGCCAGGTACTCGCCGGGCTCGGCCCGGAACAGGCGCAACTGGCGGCGCTGGACGCGGTGTTCGACAACGCCCTGGCCGGCTACGGCCGGCGCGGCTTCGATGCCCTGCCCGCCGTGCTGGAGCGGCGCTTCCGCGCGCTCTGGCGCGAGCATCGCGAGCGCCAGCCCGACGCCCTTCAGCAAGACCCGGCCGCATGGCTGGCGCCGGGCGCCTGGCTGCATCGCTTCTGCCAGGAAATGCGCCTGATGCTGCTGGCGGAACTGGAAACCCGGCTGCAACCCGTGCAGGGCCTGCTGGACGCACTGAATCAAGAGGACCACGACCCCCGATGACACCTTTCCTGTTCGCACTGGTCTTTGCCCTGGGCGCCCTCGCCGTGATCTGGGTGGGGCTCGGCTTTGTCGGCGGTCAATTGATCGCCCTGGCCGCCACCCTGCTGATCGCCGCCGTTTACGGGCTTGGTTTTCTCGAGTTGCGGCATTTTCGCCGCGCCACCCGCGGGCTGGCCGAACAACTGCGCTCGCCACCCACCAACCAGGACACCCTGACCGGCTGGCTGGCCGGGCTGCCCGCCGCCCTGCGCGGTGCCGTGGCCCGGCGCATCGACGGTGAACCGGTGGCGCTGCCCGGCCCGGTACTGACCCCTTATCTCACCGGCCTGCTGGTGATGATGGGCCTGTTGGGCACTTTTATCGGCATGATCGTGACCCTACGGGGCGCGGTCACCGCACTGGAAGGTGGCTCCGAGCTGCACGCCATTCGCAGCGCGCTGGCCGCGCCCATCCAGGGCATGAGCCTGGCCTTCGGCACCTCCATCGCCGGGGTCGCGGCCTCCGCCATGCTGGGCCTGGCGGCGGTACTCAGCCGCCGCGACCGGCTGCTCGCCACCCGCGAATTGGACGGGCTGATTCAGCAGGGGCTGCGCCCGCTGTCGTCCAAATACCAGCGCCAGGAAGCCTACCGCGCACTGCAACAACAAGCCGGCGCCTTGCCCGCCGTGGTGGAAAGCCTGAACGCCCTGGCCAGCCGCATGGAAACCATGGGCGATCAGTTGGGCAACGCGCTCACCGCCAATCAGCAGCGTTTCCACGACGACATCAACGGCCATTATCAGGCCCTGGCCCGCTCGGTGAGCGACACCCTGGGCCACAGCCTGGCGGAAAGCGGGCGGCTCGCCGCCGAGAGCGCCCGCCCGGTGATGGAGCAAGCGCTGGAGCGTCTTAATCAGCAGGTCGAGCGCACCCACCAGCGTCTCGGCGAAATCACCGACAGCCGCCTGGCCGGCCTCGCCGAACGCTTCCAAGCCACCACCGAGCAAGCCGCCGAACACTGGCGCGCCGGCCTCACCGAACAGCACGCCGCCAGCGACCGGCTGGCGGAATCGGTGCACGCGTCCCTGCAAACCCACAACGATCAGTTCCAGCGCCACGGCGAACAATTGCTGACGCACACCCGCGCCCACCATGAGGCCCTGCACGCCAGCAGCGCGCAGTATCTGCAACAACTGGGCGAGCGCTTTGAACGCACCACCGAACAGGCCAGCGAACACTGGCGCACCGGCCTGCAGGCCCAGCAGCACACCAGCGAACGGCTCGCCGACACCGTCGCCACCTCTTTGGCGCGCCAGGGCGAGCAGTTTCAGAAGCACGGCGACGCCCTGCTCAAGCAGGTGCGTGAGCAACAGCAGCACCTGCACCACACCAGCGAGCAACATCTGGCCACCCTTGCCGAACGCTTCCAGGCCAGCACCGAGCAGGCCAGCGAGAGCTGGCGCGCCGGGCTCAACGAACAGCAACGCGGCGGCAGCGCTTTGATCAGTGAAATCGGCGCCGCCCTGAGCGGCCACAATCAACAGTTTCAGCGCACCGCCAGCGAACTGCTCGACGGCCAGCGCAACGGATTGGACACTCTGGTTACCCAGGTCGGCGACGCACTCAGCCGCCTGCGCGATCAGGAAGCGCAACGGGCCACGGCCGCCGGTGAACGGCTGGCCGACCTGGAACACACCGTCGCCGATCATCTGGCGGCACTGGGCACGGCCCTGGAAGCGCCCATGACCCGGCTGATCGAAACCGCCTCGGAGACCCCCAAGGCCGCCGCCGAGGTGATCGCCAAGCTGCGCTCGGAGATCACCCGCAACAGCGAACGTGACAACGAGCTGCTGGAGGAACGCCGCCGCATCATGGCCGAGCTGGACACCCTGCTCAGCGCCCAACGCGACGCCGCCGGCGCCCAGCGCGAAGCAATTGAAACCCTGATCCGCGACGCCAGCCGGGTGCTCACCGACACCGGCCAGGCGTTCTCCACCCGCATTGATGAACAGGCCGGCAAGCTTGATCAGGTGGCCGCCGAGGTCACCGGCAGCGCGCACGAGGTGGCCAGCCTCAGCGACGCCTTCGCCACCGCCGTGCAGGTGTTCAGCGACGCCAACGACAAGCTGGTGGAAAACCTGCAAAGCATCGAAACCGCCTTGCAGCAATCCAGCACCCGCAGCGACGAACAGCTCGCCTACTACGTGGAACAGGCCCGCGAAGTGATCGACCTGAGCATGACCTCGCAAAAAGACGTGCTCGACACCCTCGGCGCCCTGCGTCAGAGCGAGCCGCCGGCCGGCGGGGCACGCTGATGGATGACCTGCACGACCAGGACACCCCCGCCACGCCGGTGTGGGCGATCTTTTCCGACCTGATGGCCGCGCTGGTGGGGCTGTTCGTGCTGTTGCTGGTGTGGGTGATCGGCATTCAGCTTGAATTGAGCCAGTCCCTGGAGCAGGAAAAAGCCCAGCGCCAGGCGGAACAGCAACGCCGCCAGACCCTTGAACAGGCCCTCGCCGACCCGCTCGCCAGCGGCCGCATCTCGTTCCACAACGGCCGCATCGGCATCAACGGCAGCGTGCTGTTCGCGCTCAATGCCGACCAGCTGCAACCCAACGGCGAGGCGTTGCTGCGCACCCTGGTGGCACCGCTGCGCGCCTACCTGAGCGAGCACGACGAACTGCTGATGGTGAGCGGCTTCACCGACGACCTGGCGATTCAGAAAGACAACCCCCGCTACGCCGACAACTGGGGGCTGTCCGCGCAACGCGCACTCACCGTTACCCGCACCCTGATCGCCCAGGGCATTCCCGCGGAGCGCATCTTCGCCGCCGCCTTCGGCGACAATCAGCCGGTGGTGCCCAACCAGGACAACGCCTCCCGCGCCAAGAACCGGCGCGTGGAAATCACCACCGTGCCGCGCGCCAGCAATGAGGCCAGCGGCAATGAGTGACGCGGGCACCGAACAGCGGCTCCGGGCGCTTGAACGCCAAGGCGCCCACCGGCACCGCCCGGCGCGCTTTCGCTACCTGCAAAGCCTCGCCGAACGGCTCGCCGGCGACCGCCAGCCAGCCCCTGCTCAGTTGCGCAAACTGCAACAGGCACTGGCCGATTTCGAAGCGGAATTTCTGAACCAGAAAGCGCAAGCCCGGGCGCTGCTCGACGACGCCGGCCACGCCGATGACGCCCACCGCACCGCCCTTGAACACCACTTGGAAAACGGCGAGTTCGACGCCCTGCGCCGGCTGATCCGCCAGCGGCAACGCACTCCGTCCCCGCTCACCGGCCTGCTCAGGGCCCTGCACAACAGTGACGCCGACCCGGCCCCGGCACCCGCGACCTCCCTGGACGCCGCGCTACAGCAACAACACCGCCTGCTTGAACAGGATGCGCAAACGCCACGCCGGGAACTGAAAGCCCTGCGCCACCTGCGCGACGCCCAGGCCCGCCTGCACACCCGCCAGCGTGTCCACCACGCCATCGCCGACACCCCCGGCGACGCCGGCCCCCTCAACGCCCAACGGCAAGTCACCCGCGCCCTGGAAACCCTACGCGACACCGCCCCCGCCTACCTGGAAAACCTGGCCAACTATATGGATGCGTTGATGGTGTTGGAGAAGTTGGGGAAGAAGAAGTAGGGGAGGGCGGTTTTCAGTGTTCAGTTTTCAGTCATTGGATCGGAACATGGCGCCGGCATCACCGGCCGCGATGAAGCTGTACACATACCGCCGCAGAAAGCGCGGACGCAAAGCTTTTCGGAAGTCCGCGCGCAGGGCGATGCGGAAGTAGTGCCTTACCAGGTCCGGGCGGTGTTGGCGGTGGGCGAGTTTAAGCAGTGACAGGGCGCGGTGGGCGCGGTAGGGGCGACGTAACGCGGCCGCCCAGGGCGGCAGGGCGTGGTCGAAGATGCTCGCTTCCAGGTCCATGCCGACGCGCAGCGCGGCGGTGAGGTCGTGGCGCAGGCTGTCGGGGTGTTTGTGAATCCTGGCCAGTGGTGTGTCGATGCCGGTGGTGGGGTAGTGGGCGAGCACGCGGGCAAAGAAGGGAATGTCTTCGGTGTGGCGCAGGCCGGGCTCATAGCGCACCGTGGTGAATAAGCCGCGATGCAGGGCGCAGGCGCCGTTGCAGATGTTCAACCGTTTGTTCAGGAACGCGCTGAGATTGTCCGCCGGGTTGTCGGTCACCGGGCCGGGTTCGCGGCGTTTCACAACCTCATGCTCTTCCACCTGATAACCGCCGATCACCAGCCGCGATGGCGGATTTTCGCGAATCGCGTGGCGCAGGGCGATCAGCGCGCCCGGCAGCAGTTCGTCGTCGGCATCGAGAAAGATCAGCCACGGGTAGCGGCTCACCACCACGCCGCGGTTACGCACCGCCGCCTGCCCTTGATTGTGCTGGCGCAGGAGCGTCAGCCGGTGGCCGTGCCGTTCGGCCAGCGTGGCCATCACCTGGTCGGTGTTGTCGGTGGAGCCGTCGTCGATCACGATCACTTCCAGGGCGCCGTCGTCCTGATCGAGCGCCGACAGCACCGCCCGCTCAAGGCAGTAACCATAGTTGTACGCCGGTATCACCACGGAAAAGCCAAAGCCCGCTTCCATACGTCCCCCTCATGGGCCAACGAATGGCAAGACGACGCCGTGTTGCAGCGAGCCTTTATACCGAGCCTTCCGCAGCCGCTTTTGTTGTTATGAAAAAACGCAAAGCGGCTTCATTTAATACAACGCAAATCCATTTAACAATTTATTTGCGAATAGGCATTATGATTTCTGAAAAGCGCTGTTCGCTCTTTATTTTTTGCGCGATTTATCGGCGATAAGGAGATTTTCAGTCACGCGGAGCGGACTGACGAACGGCTATCGGGCTTTGCCCACGTGCTGTTGCAGCAGGGTGGCAAAGCGGTCCATCTGGTCCTGATCGGCGAAGAAGTGGGCGGGGAGCATGTAGAACAGATTGCGCGCCGGGTAGATCAATATCACCCGCTTGCCGCGCCGCCACTTAACAATGTGATCCCATGGCAGGCGGCCCTCGGCGGAAGGCTGCGTGATCGACAGCCCCTCTTCGCTAACGTGGATGGTCTGCGGTTCGGAGAGCGCCTTGTATTCCCTGAAATTCTTGCGCGCGCGCCAGGGCCACAAGTACATCAGCCCTGACAACAGCACATAAACCACCAGGCCGGTGACGACAGCGGGAAGATCGCGGGTAAACGCCCACAGCGCCACGGCGAGCAGCAGGGCCACCACCAGCGTCCAGCGCCAGCGGAACAGGCCGTGCATGCGTTGCGCGACGATATAGTCTTCAACCCGCGCGGTCCCTTGCAGAGTCATCGGTTTCCTCTAAGCAGGCTTTGAACAGCGCCTCGGGGCACTTTGCCCCGGGTCCGGTAGGCGCATTGAAAATGCGCTTATTGGCCCGCGAGCTGATCGAAATCGCTGGCGTCGTGCCGTTCACGCAGTTGCGTCTGCGGATCACCGAAGGTGCGGTTGACCTTGCGACCGCGCTGCACCGCGGGGCGGGCATCGATCTCCTTGGCCCAGCGCATGACGTTTTTGTACGAGGTGACATCAAGGAATTCAGCGGCGCTGTAGAGCCGGCCGAGCACCAGTTGGCCGTACCAGGGCCAGGTGGCGACATCGGCGATGCTGTATTCGTCGCCGGCCAGCCAGGCGTTGTCGGCCAGGTGCCGGTCGAGCACGTCGAGCTGGCGCTTCACTTCCATGGTGTAACGATCAATGGGGTACTGATATTTTTCCGGCGCGTAGGCATAGAAATGGCCAAAACCACCGCCCAGAACCGGCGCCGCGCCCTGCTGCCAGAACAGCCAGTTCATGCATTCGGTGCGCTCCGCGTGCCCCTTGGGGATCAGGGCGCCGAATTTTTCCGCCAGATACAACACGATGGAGGCGGTTTCGAACACCCGCTGGGGCGGCGTGACGCTGTGGTCCATCATCGCCGGAATCTTGGAGTTGGGGTTGGCCGCCACGAAACCACTGCCGAATTGATCGCCCTCGCCAATGTTGATCAGCCAAGCGTCGTACTCGGCGTCCTTGTGGCCCATGGCCAGCAGCTCTTCGAGCATCACCGTGACCTTGACGCCATTGGGCGTGGCCAGGGAATACACCTGGAGGGGGTGTTTACCCACCGGCAGATCCTTGTCGTGGGTGGCGCCGGCGATGGGCCGGTTGATGTTGGCGAACTTGCCACCGTTGCCCGGCTCCCATTTCCAAACCGTCGGCGGGGTATAGGTGTCATCGGTCATCGAATCTTTCTCCCGTTCACAAACGAAAAGGCGCTGGCGCCGAACAGAGTAAAGCCATGGCACAGTAAGGGTTCACGGCGTATTTTTGAATCCACGGCGCCCACAAGGAGCCCTATCATGGCGAAAGTCACGGTTTATGGCGACACCCGGACCCTGACAACGGGCCCGACCGTGGCCGACGTCAAGATGATCGACCGTCCACCTGTTGTCTTTTTATCCCGGCCAGGTCGATGCCTTCCAGGCAGCGCACGTTGATCGCCGCCATTTCAACGCCGCCGTGAGCACCAAAGCCAAAAGGCGCGCAGCCGCAAGTGGCGCAAAAGTGATGTTTGATTTCGTGTTTATTAAACGTGTAAGTACTCAGCGCACCGTCTTCGGCGGTGACCGACACGTCGGCGCGCGGCACAAACCACAACAGATACCCCTTGCGGCTGCAATGCGAGCAATTGCATTCCACCACCGACTGACACTCCCCTTTCACCTCGATATTGACGTTGCCGCAGTGGCAACTTCCCTTGTGTTTCATCGCGTGTATTCTCCAATCCGCTACCTGTTATCTAATCGAACGTTCCCGGTGGCTTGATAGTAAGCCGACGCTGACGACAAAGCAGCCGTCGGCGAAGTCAAGGCGGGCAACCGGGTCGGGCTGGCCAGGACCGTGTCCGGCCATGGACGGCCGGACTCGAGCCCGCACGGAGGCGTCTTTTTGCGTGTCCTGGCCAGCCCGGCCCGGTTGCCCGACCCCGGATGGAGAGACTAACTCCACCCCAAAAAAACCGACCGCAAAACCCCTTGGGCCTGTTCACATCTTGGCGGAGCAATGCCATTGTCACCGACATCCCCGCCGGCCTGAAACTCTTACCTGCGCCCACGGCGAACCGCCAAAGCCCCTTGTCACAAGCCTCATCCACTCGGCCAGCGTAATTCGGCACCTTGAAAAAAATTGCCCTCTTCCCATATCCTCTCATCATCTATAAAGTGAACACACGTACACATAAAAATCAAAACCCTTAACCGGAGGTCAGGCATGTCCACTCCAATGCCAGAGCACCCCAGAACGAAAAGCTGGCTGGCCAAGCTGGCGGCGATCACCGATATGTTCGCCTACCCGCTGCGTACCTCCCATTACGTGGAGTTGGTCAACCCGCTGTGGAGCACGCACCGTCTGCATGCCCGGGTGGTGGCGGTGTGGGACGAAACCCAGGACTCCCGCACCCTTACCCTGAAGCCCGGGGCCCACTGGCGGCTGCACCGGCCCGGCCAGCACATCCGCGTGGGCATTCCGGTGCAGGGGCGGCACTACACCCGTACCTACACTATTTCCTCGCCGCCGGAACGCGATGACGGTTGCTTCACCATTACCGTGAAAAAGATCGACGGCGGCCGTCTGTCGCACCACATCGTGCGCAATCTCAAGGTCGGCGATTACGTTCCGGTGGGCCTGCCCCAGGGCGACTTTTATCTGCCGGATGCGTCGCCGATTCAACCCCTGTTCATTACCGCCGGCAGCGGCATTACCCCGGCGATGAGCATGCTGCGCAGCCTGATTCAGCAACAGCGCCTGCCGAACACCACGCACATTCACTACGCGCCGCATGAGTTCGACACCATTTTTGGCAAGGAGCTGCGCAAGCTGAACGCCGAGCAGCCGCATTACCGTCTGCACGAAGTGCACACCCGCAAGGAGCAGGGCAACGCCGCCCACTTCAGCCGCGAAAGGCTGGAACAGTTCTGCCCCGACTGGCGCGAGCGCGATTGCTACGCGTGCGGCCCGCCGGGCCTGCTGGCCGCGCTGGAACAAACCTGGGAAGAGGCGGGCCTGTCACAGCGCCTGCACATCGAGCGCTTCCGCGCCGAGTTGGCGCCGATCCCCGACGACGCGGTGGGCGGCAAGGTGCGCTTCGCGCGCAGCGATCTCGACGTGGACGCGGACGGCCAGACCAACCTGCTGCGCATCGCCGAGGACGCCGGGCTGAACCCGCCCCACGGCTGCCGTATGGGCATCTGCCATACCTGCAATACAACACTGAAATCCGGCTGCGTGCGCGACCTGCGCAGCGGCGCTTTCATCAACGAGCCGGGCGCCATCGTGCAGGTGTGCGTGTGCGCCACCGCCGGCGACTGCGAACTGGATATCTAGGGAGAACCGCATGAGCACGAAACGACCGCTGCCCGTGGATCTCACGGAAGATCAAATCGACGAATTCGGCCGCGAGATGGACGCCATCTATTACGAGACCCTGGAGTCCCGGGGCGAGAAGGACCGGCTCTATATCCTGCGGTTGATCCGCATTCAGCGCAGCATGGCGCTGTTCGGCCGGCTGGTGATCTACGCCAGCCTGTTCCTGCTGCCCGCCTGGCCGCACGCCTTGGCCGGCTGGGGCACCACGGTGCTGGTGATGGCCCTGGGCGTGATCATGCTGGGTGTCGCCAAGATTCTGGAAAACATGGAAATCGCCCACAACGTGCTGCACGCCCAATGGGACTGGATGAAAGACCCGGAAATCCAGTCCAACACCTGGGAGTGGGACAACATGAGCCCGTCGGATCGCTGGATGTACTCGCACAATGTGGTGCATCACACCTGGACCAACGTGCTCGAGAAAGACCTGGACGTGGGCTACGGCATCATGCGCGTCACCCCGATGCAGCCCTGGAAACCTGCTTACCTGCTTCAGCCCGTGTACTTCGTGCTGCTGATGCTGCTGTTCGAAGAGGGCGTATCACTGCACGAACAGGCCATCATCGACGTGGGCGAAGGCAAGAAAAAACCCAGGGAAATCCTGCCGCTGATGAAACACATCGGCCAGAAAATCTGGGGGCAAGTGCGCAAGGATTACATCATGTGGCCGGGCCTCGCCGCGCTGGTGTCGGTTCCGATTTCGCTGGTTGTGCCGGAATCTCCGCTCACCGTGTTTCTGCTGGTGGCCGGCGCCAACTTCATCGCCAACATCATCCGCAATATCTGGGCGTTCGTGATCATTTTCTGCGGGCATTTCCCCGCCGACGTCTACAACTTCACCGAAGCACAGGTGGAAGGCGAATCCCGTGGCCAGTGGTACATCCGCCAGTTGCTCGGTTCCGCCAACATCACTGGCGGCCCGCTGTTTCATGTGATGTCTGGCAACCTGAGCCACCAGATCGAGCATCACCTGTTTCCCGATCTGTGCAGCAACCGCTATCCGGAAGTGGCGCCGCGCGTCAAAGCGCTCGCCGACCGCTACGGCCTGCCGTACAACTCCGCGCCCTTGTGGCGGCAGTTCGGCACCACCTGGCTGAAGAACCTGCGGCTGGCGTTTCCGGGGGGCACCCTGCCGCCGGAGCCGGCGCGGGCGTAAAGGGCATCGCGCGTTCGTGCGCGGGAATGCAGGAGCCGCTGCCGTCGCCGTCAGGCCGTGGCGTCGTCTCAGGCCCCTAATGAGCGCGCGGCCCGCGAGTCCTCATGTTCAAAGGCGCTTTCCATCCGCTTAATCTCCACGGCGGGAGCGCCCCGTTCTTTGGCCACCTCCCGCCAGCCCAGGCAGGCTTGCGCCACGGCGCGAATTTCCCGGTCGGCGTCGTCCAGTTTCAGGGAAAACTCTTGCGCCACCGACCGCAGCAAGTCGATGGAGCAGGTGCCGTCGTCCAGGTCGATGTTGGTGGCCAGCACCCGGGCTTTCAGGTCCTGGGGCGTGGGGTTGAGATCGTAGGCAGGTGACAGCGACCATCCGGCTCCGCCCTGCCAGAGAAAGCCGTGGTTCCTCAGATGGTCGTCCACGTTGGAAACCAGAATCGAGAACGCCACTCTCTTGAACAGCTCCAGCCGGTCGCCACGGGCATTGGCCCCCTGCTCGGCCAGCGCATCGACGATTTCCAGATAGCTGCCGCGCTCACCGTCGCGATGCTCGGTCATCGACATCGCCGAGAGAAACGGAATGCGTTCCTCGCCGTGGCGATCAAACCGGCGGGACAGCAGCACCGGCCGACCCGTCACCGTGTGCAGGTTGTGAGCAGCGGTCCGGATGCCAGCGCTTGCCGCCAGATCCAGCGCCACGGCTTCCCAGCGTTCCAGAGAGTATTCATCGGTTTGCTTGGGAAATTTAGCGATCGCCAGACGGCCATGCTGATCAATCACCGATGCCTTGGGTCGGGCACCGCCCAGGGAAGAACCGGGCGCGAAGATCATGCGCAGGTCGTCATCGCTCTCATCACCACGAACGATCCGCTCCGAGGCGCCCAACAACTCGCCCAGGGCCAGCAAATCCGGCACGCCATGCGGCTGCGGCGCCTGGAATTCCTGTTCATCCCGCCAACGAAAACGCAGCGCCCCCAGGCGGGTCAGGTCGGAAACGCCGAGCAGAAAGTCGCTCTCATGAAGGGTTCGCACGGCGCGGCTTTCCCGTTCCGCCGCACGGCGTTCGCGGCGGCGCATCAGCATGCGACCCCAGGTATCCGGCGCGGAATCGCCCAGCGTGCCGAACATTTCCGCGCCCGCCGGCGGGCGAAACACACCCGGGCCCACGGGCAAGGCCGGGTCCATGGAAAAACGGTCGTCCGCGACCAGCCATTCGGGGGCGTACTCAAAGGTTACCGTCTCGCGGCCCCGGCCGGCATGACGGCGCATCAGGCCCACGCGGCGGCATTGATGCCGCCAGTCCAGAAAGACCTCGATGTCATTCATCCTTCGCGGCCCTGTTGCGCGGCGATGAGGCACGCTGACGCAGCGTCTCCCGGCTGATATCCAGACCCTGCCGATCCTCGGCGCTATCAGCGAGATCCGCCAGACGCACCAGCATCCCCAGGGCTTGCAGCACGCCGGCCAGAATCCCCGCGCTCACCGCCGGATCGCCTTTTTCAAGCCGGGTCAGAGTGGCACGGGAGGTGGCGGCACGCTCCGCCACCACTTCCATGGACAGATTACGCCGCAAACGGGCTTCGCGAATGTCCTCGCCGACCTTACGCAAGGCCCGGCGAACGGCTGGGGAGGGTCGATAAGGCGATGGCATAACGTAACCTTCATGATGCACTATCCATAACAATGTCTCATGAAGACGACACTATATCAAGAGCCTGAAAAGAGGTACTCTCTGGAATTACGCCTCATCAAAGACTAACGGGAAGCTGTTTCTGGCGCGTGACCGGGCCGCCCCATGTGACGCAGGTAAGGGCGGTGCCTTCCGGGAGAGCTCAAGCCATCCATGGTCGCTCTGATGGCGGAGGCGCTTAGCCAAGATTAAAAAAAGCGCGGCCGAAGCCGCGCTCTTTTTTGGCCGTTAAAAGAACCGATTACTTCAGGTCGAACCGCCCCAGGTTCATCACCTTGTCCCAAGCGGCGACGAAGTCATTGACGAACTTCTGTTCCGCTTCATCGGCGCCGTACACCTCGGCCAGGGCGCGCAGCAGGGAATTGGCGCCGAACACCAGATCCAGGCGGGTGGCGGTCCACTTCAGCTCACCGCTGGAGCGGTCGCGCCCCTCGAACAGAAAATCATCGTCCTGGGATTGCGGCGCCCAGGCGATGCTCATGTCCACCACGGTCTTGAAGAAATCGTTGCTGAGCGCCTCCGGGCGGTCGGTGAACACCCCGTGCGCGGAACCATCGTGGTTGGCGTTCAGGGTGCGCATGCCCCCCACCAGCACGGCCAGTTCCGGGGCGGTCAGCGTGAGCAACTGGGCGCGGTCGATCATCAGGTGTTCCGCGCCCACCGCGGTTTTGCCCTTGCGGTAATTGCGCACCGCGTCCACGAACGGTTCCAGATAGCGGAATGAATCCACATCGGTCTGCTCCAACGACGCGTCGGTGCGCCCCGGGCGGAACGGCACCGTCACCTTATGGCCGCCGTTGGCCGCCGCTTTTTCCACGCCCGCGCAGCCGGCCAGCACGATCAGATCCGCCAGCGACACCTTCTTGCCGCCAGCGGCGGACTGGTTAAACCGCTGCTGGATGCCTTCCAGGGTCCGCAGCACCTTATCCAGATTTTGCGGATCATTGACCGCCCAATCCTTCTGCGGCGCCAAGCGCACGCGGGCGCCGTTGGCGCCGCCGCGCATGTCGGAGCCGCGATAACTGGAGGCGGAGGCCCAGGCGGCCTTCACCAGTTGCGCGATCGACAAACCGGATTGCAGAATTTCGCCCTTGAGGCGGTCGATGTCCTGGTCGTCCACCAGGGGGTGATCCACGCCGGGCACCGGGTCTTGCCAGATCAGCTCCTCGCTGGGCACTTCCGGGCCCAGGTAACGCTCAATCGGGCCCATGTCACGGTGGGTGAGCTTGTACCAGGCGCGCGCGAAGGCATCGGCGAACTGGTCCGGATTCTCGTGGAAGCGGCGGGAAATCTTTTCGTATTGCGGATCAAAGCGCAGCGACAAATCAGTGGTGAGCATGGTCGGTTTGCGCTTCTTGCTCTGATCGTGGGCGTAGGGAACGTCAGCCTGGGCGTCCTTGGCCACCCACTGGTAAGCGCCCGCCGGGCTCTTCTCCAGCTCCCATTCGTGGCCGAACAGGTTCTCGAAGAACAAATGGCTCCACTGGGTCGGTTTTTGGGTCCAGGTGACTTCCGGCCCACCGCCCATGGTGTCATCACCCATGCCGCTGCCATGGCTGCTCTTCCAGCCCAGGCCCATCATTTCGATGGGCGCGGCTTCCGGCTCCGGCCCCACTTTTTCCGGGTCGCCGGCGCCGTGGGTTTTACCAAAGGTGTGGCCGCCGGCGATCAGCGCCACGGTCTCTTCGTCGTTCATCGCCATGCGGGCGAAGGTCTCGCGGATGTCGTGGGCCGCTTTCAATGGGTCCGGCTCGCCCTCGGGGCCTTCCGGGTTCACATAGATCAGACCCATGGTGGTGGCCCCGAGGGGATCTTCCAGGTCCCGTTCGCCGGAATAGCGCTTGCCGGTGCCCAGCCATTCGCTCTCCGCGCCCCAGTAGACGTCTTCCTCGGGTTCGTACAGATCCTCGCGGCCGCCGGCAAAACCAAAGGTCTCGAACCCCATGGATTCCAGGGCCACGTTGCCGCTGAGCACGATCAGGTCGGCCCAGGAAATCCTGTTGCCGTACTTTTTCTTGATCGGCCACAATAGCCGGCGGGCTTTATCCAGGTTGACGTTGTCCGGCCAGCTGTTCAGGGGGGCGAACCGCTGGGTGCCGGCACCAGCACCGCCGCGGCCGTCGCCCAAGCGATAGGTGCCAGCGCTGTGCCAGGCCATGCGGATGAACAACGGCCCGTAATGACCAAAATCCGCCGGCCACCAGTCCTGGGAATCGGTCATCAGCGCTTCCAGATCTTTTTTCAACGCCGCCAGATCCAGGCTCTTGAAGGCTTCGGCGTAGTCGAAATCCTTATCCATGGGGCTGGAAACCGGCGCATGTTGATGCAGAAGCTCAATGCGCAGGCGGTTCGGCCACCAATCCTTATTGGTAACGCCGCCGCCGGCGGTGTGATTAAAGGGGCATTTGCTCTCGCTCATCGTTGTTCTCCTTGTGGAAACACACCTGCAATTCTCCGCAGCCTGATCCGCATCGGCCACCCATACCCTCTATCTAGTCTCATCGCTTCCCATGGTGCCAATGTAGCCTGCCAAAGGCAGCAATAGCTTTTATGATTGGCGGCGTTACCGCCGGACTTGCACCCAGGATTGTTCTATTTGCGGAAAAGGTAAAATCAGCACTCCGCCAATGGACAATAAAGCCCGGCGTCACGCATTCTCAAAGTCCGGCCTTGAGATTATATCCATGCAGCGCATCGCCATTATTGGCACCGGGCCTACCGGCCTTTACACGTTTGCCGCTCTGATCAATGGTCGGGCGCCGCTGGCGATCACCCTGTACGAGCAGGGCGACCAGGCCGGCGTCGGCATGCCGTATGACAGGCACGCCAATCACCGCGCCATGCTCGCCAACATCGCCAGTATCGAAATCCCCCCGCTAACCCGCACCTATCTGGATTGGCTGCGCGCGCGAACAACGTCTTTTCTGAATGACTACGGGGTGGATAAAGCAGGCTTGCACGAGCGGCAGTTTCTGCCACGAATTCTGCTTGGGCATTATTTTCGCGACCAGTTTCTGGACCTGCTGGCGAAGGCAAAAGAGCGGGGCCACCGCGTATCCGTGTTCGAAGGGTGCCGCGTCACCGATCTGGCGGCGGGCCAGGAAGATCTGAAAATCTGGACCGACCGTCACACCGACCCCGGCGACTTTGACCGCGCGGTGATCGCCACCGGCCACGTCTGGCCTGCGCCGGCCCGCGACACGCCGGGGTATTTCCCCAGCCCCTGGAGCGGCCTGATCGGTGCCGCCATTCCCGCTGGCGCGGTGGGCGTGCTTGGCACCTCGCTCAGCGGCATCGACGCGGCCATGGCGGTGGCCGTGCAGCATGGGCGCTTCCATGAACAACCCGACGATCCGCACAATACTCTGCGTTTTCAGCGCGCAGCGGGCAGCGAGGCTTTGTGCATCACGCTGATGTCACGGTCCGGGTTATTGCCGGAAGCGGATTTCTATTGCCCGATTCCCCATCAGCCCTTGCACATCGCCACCCAGGAAAACATCGGCCGGGAAATCGACGCCGGCCCGCATGGCCTGCTGGACCGGGTGTTCGAACTGATACGGCGTGAGATCCGCCGCGCCGACCCGGCCTGGAGCGACAGCATCGCTCTCTCCACACTGAACGCCGACACCTTCGCCGCCGCCTATTTCGCCAACCGCGCCCAGCGCAACCCATTTCGCTGGGCACGCCGCAATCTGGAAGAAGTGGAGCGCAACAAAAGAAACAAGCACACCGTGCCCTGGCGTTACGCCTTGTTGCGTCTGCACGAAGCCGTGGAAGACATCGCGCCACATCTGAGCAGCAATGACCGCGAACGTTTCGATGCCGGCCTGCGCCGGGTGTTCGTGGACAACTACGCGGCGGTGCCGCCGGAATCGATCCGCCGGCTGCTGGCGCTACGCGCCGCCGGCGTCATCGAGGTGCTGGAAATGGGCACCGATTACCGGATGCGCATCGGCGACAACGGCACCGTGATCACCACCGTGAACGGCGACCATCATTTCCCGGTGTTCATTGATGCCCGGGGGCAGAAGGCCCTGGACCTTGGCGACCTGCCGTTTCCACGTCTGCGCGAGCAACTGCTGGCTCACGGCGATGCGCTGCCGCCGGTTGGCGATAACTACACCCTGATGGTGCCGCAAATCGGCGGGCACCGCATCGCGCTCGCCGCGCTGCCGTTTCTGATGCACTACCGCCCGTTCGTGCAGGGTATCGCGGTGTGCGCGGAGATCGGCCAGGCCATCGGCGAGACTCTCCATCGCGGCCCGCGGCGCCAGCGACATTGGTTACCGGATTACGAGCGCTGATACTGGCAAAACCGGTGTGCCGTGATGCCCGGGCTCTGGGCCCGGCAGCCTGTTAATTCAGCATCATTTGCGAGAGCCCGTACCAGAGCGCGGAGATCAACAGCCCGCCGATATAGCAATTGATCACCACCGCGTATCGGGGCAGTTGGAAAAAGCCGAAATGGCCCTTTACGTTACGCAGAAAGAAGCTGCCCACCAGCACCGCGCCGATCACAATGCCCAAGGGAAAGGAACGATCCAGAAAGGCCGGTACCAGGGCGCACGCGAAGCCGCCGTACAGCAGCAACGCTCCCAACAGGTCGGTTTTCCAAAGGTGAAAATCGTCATACTGGTTCATGGCTTATTCAACTTCGTCGTCGGGTTCGGTCACCACCTGGACGCCATTTTCTTCGCACCACTGGATAGCGAACTGTTCAAGGCGGGCATCGCGATACGCGTACCTTCCAGAGTGACAGGCTCCCACCTCCCGACTCAGGGCGTAAGGCTCACGCCCGCCTTTGCCGCCCGGGCAGCGTGCAGCTTTTTATAGCTTTCGATCAGGCGCAGATGCTTGTCCAGCCCATCGAGCTGCATATTGGTGGGCGTAAGGCCGGGAAAGCGCATCTCGCCATTAACGGCACCGATCACCCCGACCATGGTCTCGTCGCCATACATGCGTTCAAGATTGGCCCGATAGTCGTCCAGCTCCAGCTCGTCGTCCAGGGTGATCTCCAGCACCGCGCTGACGGCGCGGTAGAACAGGTTGCGCTCGACCGTGTTGTCGTTGAACTGCAGAAAGGCTTCCACGCGCTCCAGCGCTTCCTCGTGTTGACGCAGGGCCAGGTTGATCAGCAGTTTCAGCTCCAGCACGGTGAGCTGGCCCCAGACGGTATTTTCGTCGAACTCAATACCAATCAGGGTAATGACATCGGTGTAATCGTCGATCTGGCTGTCTTCCAGACGCTCGAGCAAATTGACCAGGCCGCTGTCGTCCAGGGCATGCAGGGTGAGAATGTCCTCGCGGTAGTCCAACGCCTTATTGGTGTTGTCCCACACCAGGTCGTCCACCGGGTAGACCTCGGAATAGCCCGGCACCAGAATCCGGCAGACCGGCGCGCCCAGGTCCTCGTGCACGGCCATGTAGACCTCCTTGCCCAGCTCGTCGAGGATGGCGAACAGGCGCTCGGCTTCTTCGTCCGTACTTTGTGAAGAGCTGCCCGAAAAGTCCCATTCCTGGAAATCGTAGTCGGCCTTGTCGCTGAAGAAGCGCCAGGACACCACGCCGGTGGAGTCGATGAAATGCTCCACGAAGTTATTGGGTTCGGTCACCGCCAGGCTGTTGAACGTGGGCGGCGGCACATCGTTAAGGCCCTCGAAACTGCGGCCCTGCAGCAGCTCGGTGAGGCTGCGTTCCAGTGCCACCGCCAGGCTCGGGTGCGCCCCGAACGACACGAACACGCCGCCGGTGCGCGGGTTCATCAGCGCCACGCAGGCCACCGGAAACTGCCCACCCAAAGAGGCGTCCTTGACCAACACCGGGAAGCCCTGGGCCTCCAGCGCCTGGACGCCTTCCACCAGTTTCGGGTACTTCGCCAGCACCGCTGGCGGCACATCCGGCAGTGCCAGCTCTTCCTCGATGATCTGTTTCTTAACGGCCCGCTCGAAAATTTCGGACAAACACTGCACCTGCGCTTCCGGCAGAGTGTTGCCGGCGCTCATGCCGTTACTGAGAAACAGGTTCTCGATCAGATTGGACGGGAACCACACCGTCTCGCCGTCTGAGCGGCGCACGAACGGCAGCGCGCAGATGCCGCGTTCCATGTTGCCGGAGTTGGTGTCGATCAGATTGGAGCCGCCCAGCTCGCCCTCCGGGTTATAAATCGCCCGGCAGTGATCATCCAGAATACCCTCGGGCAACTGATCGTTGGCGCCCGGCTTGAACCAGCGCTCATTGGGGTAATGCACGAACGGGCTGTTGGCGATCTCTTCGCCAAAAAACTGATCATTGTAGAAAAAGTTACAACTCAGCCGCTCGATGAACTCGCCCAACGCGGAACACAGCGCGCTCTCCTTGGTGGCGCCTTTGCCGTTGGTGAAGCACATCGGCGAGGCGGCATCACGAATGTGCAGCGACCAGACGTGCGGCACGATATTGCGCCAGGAGGCGATCTCGATCTTCATGCCCAGCTCGGCGAGAATGCCGGTCATGGTGGCGATGGTCTCTTCCAGGGCCCGGTCCTTGCCCTCGATGTAAGTGCGCGCCTCGCCCTCGATGCCCGCCATCAGCAGCGCCTGGGCGTCCTCATCCAGGTTCTCCACTGTCTCGATCTGGAACTCCGGCCCGGTCTGCACCACCTTCTTCACCGTGCAGCGGTCAATGGAACGCAGGATGCCCTGGCGGTCCTTATCGGACATGCCCTCCGGCAGCTCGACTTGAATCTTGAAGATCTGGTTGTAGCGGTTCTCCGGGTCGATGATGTTGTTCTGCGACAGCCGGATGTTGTCGGTGGGAATGTCTCGCGCCAGGCAGTAGACGCGCACGAAATAAGCCGCGCACAGCGCCGACGACGCCAGGAAGTAATCGAATGGGCTGGGCGCCGAGCCGTCGCCCTTGTAGCGAATCGGCTGGTCGGTGACCACGGTGAAGTCGTCGAATCTGGCTTCGAGGCGAAGGTTATCGAGGAAATTGACGTTGATCTGCATTAGGAGACTACCGCGATTGGAGTGTGGGGCGCGTCATGGCCTTCAATGGGCGGCATTATCCCGATTTGGAGCGCCGGCGTCTCGCCGGTGTCTCGCATGGCCCAATGGTGTCTACCCGGCGGAGGAGGGCCGGGCGCCCGACACCCATCGCGGTATCACCGATCATTTGGAACAAACGCGCAGCTCCGCCAGATAGCGGCCCTGCCGCGGATGCTGCAAACAGATTAAGTGTCAGTCCTTTTTGGGGTGCCAGTGGTCGTCGTCGCCTTTACTGTATTTCGACTTTACCGCCGACCAGGCCACCTTGTGGGCGGTCTCTTCCCGCGTCGCGTTGTCACGCCGGTCCTCCTTGTCGTCGTATTCATCCCAGGCGCTGTTAAACGCTTCCTTGTAAATGTCCTGTGCACCCTTGGGTAGCACATTACGGACGCTGTCCGGCAATTCGGCACGCTTTTCATAAGGCATCGGGCTACTCCTTGTTGGCCACGGTCATCCTTGAATATGGACGACCAGGTATCGGCACAAGCAGCGAGGATGTGAAAGCATGTAAAAGTGGGCAAAGAACCGGAACGTGCCTTTGCATGCGGATGCTGCCTATGAGCCACTGCCTGCTTTTCTTGCAGGCTGCTTTTACCCGCGGCCATCCTGCGCCGACGGCCATCACAGATACTGATCAGCGACCCCGCTGTCGTGTCGAGCCCGTGCGCCTATTTCTAAAGTTGCACATTGCGTTATCTGTGTAAGAGGGGTAGCAATGATTTATCTCAACATCAATGCGCGGCCGAAACCGATCAGTCGGCGGCGCGTTCGAGCGTCGTTCTGGCAGCTTCGCAGCCGGTTCGAACTCCACAAACATCGGGACCCTGAAGATACCAGCCCCGGCAAACGAGAGAAGCGCCATGGCCGAAGCCTACGACATGGATCATTCGCGTCCCCTCCATCCACTACACGCCCTTCTACTGACCTTCCCGCTGCCCCTGTTTCTGGGCGCTCTGCTTAGCGATCTGGCTTATTCCTCCAGCTATCAGGTGCAGTGGACCAACTTTGCCTCCTGGCTGATCGCCGGCGCCCTGCTGGTGGGCGGCTTCGCGCTGCTGTGGGCGCTGGTCGAATGGATCATCAGCGGCCCCGCCCGTACCGCCCGGCACGCGGTGTATTTCGTCGTGCTGCTGGTGATGTGGGTGCTCGGCTTTATCAATGCGCTGGTGCACGCCAAGGACGCCTGGGCGGCCATGCCGGCCGGGTTGTGGTTGTCGGTGGTGGTGACGGTGCTGGCCCTGGTGGCGAGCTGGATCGGCTACTCAGGTCTGCGTGCAGGAGTGAAATAACATGCGCTACGTCATCCCCCTGCTGTCACTGCCGCTGCTGTTTGCCCTGTCCGCCTGCGGTGGCGAAACCGATTCCGTTGAGCCGGCTTCACAACACGGCGCCAACCCCTCGCTGCCGGAACCACGGCGCGGTCTGTTGCCCAACATGAACATTTCCAAACCGGCGGAATGGGGCAACGAAACGCCCACCGTGCCGGACGGCTATCAGATCCAGGCCATCGCCACCGACCTCAAAATCCCCCGCCAGACCCTGGTGCTGCCCAACGGCGACATTCTGGTGGCGGAAGGGTCCGGCGGCCACGCGCCGACCCTGCGTCCCAAGGATTTCATCGCCGGCCTGATCAAGAAACAGGGCAAAAGCGCCGTGAAAGGCGGCAACCGGCTCACCTTGTTGCGCGACGCCGATGGCGACGGCCGCTACGAACAGCAGGGTGTGTTCGCCGAGAACCTGGACGCGCCCTATGGGCTGGCCCTGATCGACGACACGCTGTACGTGGCCAATCAGGGCGCCCTGGTACGCTTCGACTACGAAAATGGCCAGACCCGGGCCAGCGGCCCGCCGGAAAAGGTCACCGACCTGCCAGCGGTGATCAACCACCACTGGACCAAGGCAATGACCGCCGGCCCGGACGGGCGCTTCCTGTACGTGGGCATCGGCTCCAACAGCAACATCGCTGAACGAGGCATGGAGGTGGAAGAAGACCGTGCCATGGTCTGGCGGATCGAAGCGGAAACCGGCCTGCACCAGCCCTTCGCCACCGGTCTGCGCAACCCCACCGCCCTCGCCATTCAGCCGGACACCGGCCAGCTTTGGGCGGTGGCCAACGAACGGGACGAAATCGGCCCCAACCTGGTGCCCGACTACCTGACCTCGGTGCGCGAGGGCGCCTTCTACGGCTGGCCCTACAGCTATTGGGGCCAGAACGTGGACACCCGCGTGAAGCCGCCAAAGCCGGAAAAAGTCGAGAGCGCCATCAAACCAGACTACGCGCTGGGCTCCCACGTGGCGGCCCTGGGCGTGGACTTCTCCAATCCGGAGATGGGCGATCCGTTCACCGAGGGCGCCTTTGTCGGCCAGCACGGCAGTTGGAACCGCAGCGACCCGGTCGGCTTCAAGGTGGTGTTCGTACCCTTCCAGAACGGCCAGCCCGCCGGCGACCCGGTGGATTTCGCCAGTGGCTTCCTGAACGACGACGGCAAGGCCCGCGGCCGCCCGGTGGGTGTCACCGTGGACCCGGAAGGCGCGCTGATCATCGCCGACGATCTGTCGAACACCATCTGGCGAGTGACGCCAACCGGGCAGGCGCGGTGATTCAAGGAGCAAACGCCATGAACCACAAGTTCACGGTCGGAGACCACGTTACCTGGAATTCCGAAGCGGGCCAGGTCAGCGGCAAGATCATTAAAGTGCACACCCAGGACTTCGACTACAAAGGCCACACCCGCCGCGCATCGAAAGACGAGCCGCAATACGAGATCAAGAGTGACAAGACCGATCACATCGCGGCGCATAAAGAGGCCACCCTGAGCAAAGCGGAGTAGCCCAGGGGGGCATTGGGCAGGGCCCGGCCTACTGCCCGCGCGCGCCCTCCCGCACCAGATAGCACTGCAAACCCTCGACCATGTCCTGCTGCTCTTCCGGTCGCAATTGAAGCCGGATTTGTTCCTCACGCCCACGATAGATGACGAACAATGACAGGCCGTCGTCATAGGGCAGGAAGCTGGCGCCGATGAACTCAACCACGTCGCCAGCCGGGTAATGGCAGCCGTCGTAATCCAGAAACGGCCTCGCCACGCGGTAGCGTTCACCCGCCTCCAGGTGGCGATAGCGCTTATCCAGTTTATCCAACAGATCCTTATCCATACCCTTCCTCCATGCTGGTGGGCCGCACGTTGGCCGTACCTTATCAGAAACCGCCGATCACGCGGCCCCGATTCAGGAATGGCTCAAGGCCTGATGCTGGCGATGTCCCGCACCGGCGGGTTGCCGAACATGCGCGCGTACTCGCGGCTGAACTGGGAGGGGCTTTCATAGCCGACCTGGTAGGCCGTGCTGGCGGCATCCAGCTTGCGGGTGACCATCAACGCCCGCGCCTCCACCAGCCGGATCGACTTCTGGAATTGCAGCGGGCTCATGTTGGTGACCGCCTTGAAGTGCGCATGAAACGTCGAAACGCTCATGCCGGCCAGGCCCGCCAACTCGTCCACCGTGATCGCTTCACGGTAGTCCCGGCGCAGCTTCTCGATGGCGACGGAAACACGCTGCGTGGGCGTTCCCTTTAATGCAATCTGCGCGATCCACTCGCCGTGGTCACTGCGCAGCAGGCGATAGTGCATCTCGCGAACCAGTGCCTCGGCCAACGCCGGGATATCCTCGCGGATGTCGATCAGTGTGAGCAGACGAAGCAGGCTGCCGCCCATGCGCCGGTCCACCCGGCCAATGAACAGCCCATTGTCCGATGCCTTTTTGGGCGCGACCTCCAACGGCATCCGTAACAACAAGTCAGAGATCTGCCTGGCATCGACCGTCATCTGGATAACGAAATAAGGGCGCGCCGGCGACGCCTCGACCACGGTGCCTAGAACCGGCAAATGCACTGAGGCGACCAGAAACTCCAGCTCCCCGTAAGAAAGAAGTTCCTTGCCGAGCATCACATCCTTGCGGCCCTGCACAATCACGCACAGGCAGGGCTCGTAAACCGCCGGCAACCGGGTATGGGGTTGCGAAATTTTATAGCAGGACACATTGGGGATCGGCGTGCCATTGAAGCCCTCCTCAACGGCGACACTCTCGATCAATCCCACCAGCTTCTTTCTCAGTGCCTCATTCATTGCCTGACCGTTCGCCTCACTCAGAGAATCGGGCAATCATACCCTACTTTCGTGTATCGGCGATCATGCCACCCCCGGCTAGCATAACAAGCATCGAACACGCGGCACCTGCCGACCACCGCTTCAAGCTGATCCTTAAAGGAGCTTTGTCATGTCACAGCAAAAAGCAAAAGTTATTCTGATCACCGGTGCCAGCAGCGGCATCGGCGAAGCCACCGCCCGAGTGTTGGCCCAGGCCGGCCACACGGTGCTGCTCGGCGCCCGGCGCACCGACCGCCTGGAAACCCTGGCACAGAGAATCAAGCAAAACGGCGGCACCGCCAAAGCCTACGCTCTGGACGTCACCTCCCGGGACAACTTCAAGCAGGTGGTCGCCGACGCCACCCGGGAATTCGGCGCCATTGACGTGCTGGTCAACAACGCCGGCCTGATGCCGCTGGCCCCCATGTCCGCCCTGAAAGCGGACGAATGGGATCGCATGATCGACGTGAACATCAAAGGCGTGCTGAACGGCATCGAAGCGGTGCTCACCGCCATGGAAGAGCGCGGCGGGCACATCATCAACACCGCCTCCATTGCCGCGCACAACGTCTTCCCCACCGCCGCCGTTTACTGCGGCACCAAGTTCGCCGTGCGCGCCATCGCCGACGGCCTGCGCATGGAGACCAAGAAGGTGAGGGTCACCACCGTTTCCCCCGGCGTGGTGGAAAGCGAGCTGGCGCGCACCACCACCGACGCCGCCACCAAGGAATGGCTGGAAGACTTCCGCAAGGTGGCACTGAAACCGGACGCCATCGCCAACGCCATTGCCTATGCGATAGCGCAGCCGGATGACGTCAACGTGGATGAAATGATCGTGCAGCCCACCGCGTCCGCGCACTGAGGGTCACGAGCAAACCGTGAAGCGCCGCTCCGGCGCTTTCGTTGACCACCAGATAACCGCGATCAACACCAACTGAAACGGCAGGCGAGCAGTAAGCGCCCAATAGGGAATCTCAGGGAACTGGCTGGCGTGCTGCCACATATAAACGTTTGCCGGCGTCACCGCCACAGTCAAAAGAATAAGCCCCCAGCCCGCCGCTCTCCGAGTGCGCGCGAACAGCAGCCCGATGGCGCCGAGCCATTCAAAGGCGCCACTGATAAGAACCAGCCATCGAGGTTCCGGCAGCCAAGGCGGAACGATCTTCATTTCCAGATCGGTAAAGGCGAAATGCGCGATACCGCCAATAAAAAACCACAAAAAGACAAAGACGAGACCCAGCATTTTCGGCAACCCGATTTTCCCGTACCCCGTCTGCTTCATGCGCGTGTCTCTCCTGGCGGGCCGGTTGATTCAGCGGCAAGGTTCGTTCAGAGACTGTAACCGCCTGAATCTCCAAAAGCAGCTCTCTGCGGCCGGAAAAATTCTTTGGAACCCTGGTACACGACGATAACGGGATTGAATGCTTCTGCTGTTGGAGGATGCCAAGCATGGTCAAACCGAAGCCGATTTCACTCCGTTTGCCCGAAGCGCTGCTGGATCGCATCAAAATCGAGGCCAACAAGCGGGATGGGCCTTATCAGTCCCTGATCAAGGCCTGGCTTAAGGATGATGTGGACGAGAGCCGCCGATCGGCTCGCTGATAAAGCGCCGTTTATTCAGGCTCCGCCCGGCCTCGACATGATAACGAGGGGGTACGCGCTGAACCGTAAAGCAGAATTGAAGGCTACTCGTTCATACCAATGTAACCCGGCGCACCGGCAACACGACCCAGCCAGGCTTCAATGGCCGGATAACGGCTCAGATCAAACCCGCCCTGATCGGCGACGTGGGTGTACCCGTACAAGCTGATGTCCGCCGTAGTGAGCTTGCCTCCCGCCAGGTAAGGCGACTCTTCCAGTTGATACTCCATCACCGCCAGCGCCTTATGGCCACCCGCCTGCCTGGACTCATACTCGGCCCGGCGCTCTTCGGGCAACCCGAGGTACAGTGCGATAAACCTCGCCACCGCAATGTAGGGCTCATGGCTATACTGCTCGAAGAACTGCCACTGCTGCACCTTGGCCAGCTCGAAAGGATCGCGGGGTAACAAATCACTATCGGCCGCCAGGAAATTCAGAATCGCGTTGGACTCGGAAAGACAGCGGCCATCATCCAGTTCCAGCAACGGAATCTTGCCGGTGGGATTCTTCGATAAAAACTGAGCGGTGGCGGTCTTGCCGGCGAGAATATCCACCGGCACCCATTGATGGGAAATACCCAACAGTGAGCAGAGCAGCTTTACCTTGTAGCAGTTGCCGGACTGTGTATCGCCAAAGATCTTCATCGCCCCTCCCGTTCCTGATCGGCACACCGACAGGCAATCGCCGTCACCAGGCACCACCGACCCGGCTAACGCCCAGGGTGGCGCGCAACGTTGCGCCGGCATCCGCGTACAACAACCAACCCAAAGCCGCGACATTGGCGATCACAGCCATATAGAACACCATCTGAAACTCCACCTTCCGGGTTTTATGCCGGAACACCCGCTGCGCCAGCAAGGCCCCCGGCCAGCCGCCCAACAGCTCGAATAAATGCAGCCGCGCCTCCGAGGTGCGCCAGCCACCGCGCGTCGCCGCCCGCTTGTCCAGACCGTAAAACAGAAACGCCACCACACTGGCCAGCGCATAGAAGCCGACGAGGCGCTGCCAGTCCGGCGGCGGCACCAACGCCGCCAGCCCACCGAAGAAGGCGGCAATCACCAGAGCGGCCGGTATCAGCCCACGGCTTTTTCCACGCGCCGGCCGCCGGCGGCTGACCATGAAACGCACGTCCGCCGCGCGGGGCCGCTGCTTTTCATCCCGAACCAACCGATAGGTCAGGGAACGATTCAGCACCGGCCGCTCCTGCCCCCGGGCAAACGCGGAAATATGCACGAACACCGGCTCTTCGCCGCCCGAGGGCGTAATAAAGCCGAAGCCCCGATCATCATTCCACTTGGTCAGGGTCCCCTTTTTTCTCACACTTATTTTTCCTTGTTCTTTTTATTGAACAGACTCGCACCAAAAGGCTTTACTGCGGCCCCGGACGAAGCCCAAAGAGCGGGCTAATTCTTGTCGTAGCCAAGGGGCGCACGAGACAAAAGGGTGTTTAGCGCTTCCTCCACGGAGACAGCATCGCCCTCGCGGACGTCCATCAGTCCTCGGGCCACCGCCTTCACGAATTGCAGCTCCTCCTGCACGGGTTCAGCCTTTTTATTAGGCGCGCTCCGTCCAAGAGGCAGGGTCTTTTCTGGCATGGAATACCGCCGTAATAATTACACGATTCCCGTTCACCAAATAGAGTATACGGTGCGGGAAGCGATGGATTGGAATCCGCCGTAAATCCTTGTGAATCTGGCGATAGAGAAGCGGATTTCTTTGCAGCTTATCCAGCGCCTCTTCGACACATAGAAGAAAATCGTGGCCCAGGCCGTCTCTTTTCTCTTCGTAAAAGTCGAACTGTTCACCGATATCCGACTCGGCTTCCTTCCGCAGCGTCAGCGAGTACATCATTTCCTGGACAGTATTCGCGCCTTAACGCTGGACCACGACGAACCCTCGTCCTGGTCTATCTCGAACGCCGCCAAGCGCCGATCCAGCTCTTCTTTCTGCGCGTCGGTCAGCGCAATGTCCGCCTGCTCCGCGACGATGCTGTCCCACAGGGCTTCGGCGAGAAGGATTCGTTCCGAGACCGTAAGCGATTGAATCTCCACAGTATTTCCCTCCGACTGGGCAGATACTTTCCAAGCTTAGCACACTGCGGCAGCGGGACGACCTGCTCAAAAAAGGGCGATTTTGAGCAGGTCCGTCCCGTCCTACTCATTTTTCGGGAACGTTGAGCAGCACGAGTTGCGCCCTCTCATCCTTTAATTGATAATCACTCTCAACTATAAATGCGAACCTGATCGCTATGTCCGGCGCCGCCACCGACAGCCAGCCCCTGCTGCCCGGTTCCCAACGGGAACTGGGCGAGCTGTATGCGGCGCACCACGGCTGGCTGACGCACTGGCTGCACGGGCGGCTGCGCTGCCCGCAGGACGCGGCGGACCTGAGCCAGGACACCTTTCTGCGGCTGATTCTGGGCGAGCAGTCACTGGACGCGCTGCGCGATCCGCGCGCCTATCTGATGGTCATCGCCAGCCGGCTGATGATCAATCGCCACCACCGCCGGCAGGTGGAAGAGGAAGCCCTGCGCCAGGTGGCGATCCTGGTGGAGACCCGCGACGATCGCGGCCCGGCGGAGATCGCCGCCGCCCACAACCTGCTGGTGACGGTGCTCAAGCTGCTGGTGGACGAGCTGCCCGAGAAACCGCGCCGCGCCTTCTTGATGGCGCGCTTTGAGGGCCTGACGTATCAGCAGATCGCGCGCCGGCTGTCGGTCTCCGAAAGCAGCGTCAAACAGTACCTGGCCAAGGCGTTCGCCCACTGCCACGCGCGCCTCTACGACAGCCTGGCGGACACGCCGTGTCTGAGCTGAACCGCATCCGCCAGCAGGCCGCCGAATGGGTGGTCGCCCTGCAGACCGCCGGCGCCGACGAGCGCCCCCACCTGCAAGCGGAGTGCGACACCTGGCAAGCCAAGGACCCGCGCCGCCGCCAGGTGCTCGAGCAGATCCGGCGTATGTGGCAGGCCACCGAACCCACCGTGAAGCGGCGCCGCCAACGGCGCCGGCAGCTCACCGGCCTGGGCGCCGTGTTGCTGCTGGTGCTGGCCGGCGCGCAATTGCCCTGGATCTACTGGACCGCCGACTACCGCACCACCGCCGGGGAGATCCGCACCCTGACCCTGCCCGACGGCAGCCAGGTGGTGCTCAACAGCGGCAGCGCCATCGATCTTGACTACAGCAACACCACCCGCACCGTGGAGCTGGTGCGCGGCGAACTGCTGGCCACCGTCGCCAAGGCCCCGGACCGGCCCTTCCAGGTCGTCACCCGCGACCTCACCGCCACCGCCCTGGGCACCCGATACAGCGTGCGCCTGGAACACGGCTTCACCCGGGTGGCGGTGCAGGAATCCAAGGTGGCGGTCACGCCCCGCGACGGCGGCGACGGCCTGGCACTCACCGCCGGCCAACAGGCGGACCTCAATCGCGACGGCGTCCTCGCCCGCGACGCTACCCCGCGCCAACGCCCGGACTGGGCCGACGGCCGCCTGGCCTTCAGCAACACGCCCCTCACGGAAGTGGTCGAACGCCTGGCCCGCCACCGCCCCGGCCTGCTGACCCTGGACGACGCCCTCGCCAACAGCCCGCGCCGATTTACCGGCGTGCTCCCCGCCGACAACAGCGACGCCGCCCTCGCCCTGCTCGCCGATACCCTCAACCTGGAGGTGCGTTACCTCACGCCCTGGTACGTGACCGTTCGACCGCGATAAAAAATCGGTTCATCGCGGACTAGAGGGAATCTGGCTGGAACCGGGTCCGTCCCACCGCCGCTGACGCCCTGCTGGGCGTTCTACTTTCTTGCTTGTCCAAGAAAGTAGACAAAGAAGGACACCCCGTTGTGTCGCCCTTCGGGTACCCGAGTCGCGGGAAATTGATGGCCGGGTCGGCGACGAGACGAGCCTGGGGCCCCGGCCCCGAGCCTGCATGCTCGGGGCGCTACGCCGGGCGAAGCATGCTTCGCTTGATCCGGCTTCGCCCTGTCGTCCGCCGCCTCAGTTGGCCGTCCCTGGCCAACTGACCCTATCAATTTCCCGCGCCTCGGCGACACAACAAGGGGGAAGGCCCTCCAGAACGGTACGGCGAGGCTTTCGCCGCGAGAGGCATAGACAAGCCGAAAGGGCCATGAACAAGAAAATTTCCCCAACCACTGCCCGATTAGCTCCGCTGCTTTGTCTTCATAGGTAAAGACACCGCGAATTTACGCTGGAGCCCCCATGATTCGCTCAAAAGAAATGAACACCGGAACCACCGCGCCCAAGGCGCTTTTGCTGCTCGGCTTGCTGACCCCGTTATTGCTCATCCAACCCGCCCAGGCCCAACCCCAGGAACCGCAAACGATCAACCTGCCCGCCCAGCCGCTGGACCAGGCGGTGATCGACCTGGCCCGGCGGACCGGGCTGGCCATCGGCGGCGACGCCTCGCTGCTCGCTGGCAAGCAGGCGCCGGCGCTGCGCGGCGACTACACCCCGGAGCAGGCGCTGCGCGCGCTGCTCGCCGGCAGCGGCGTCACCGCCGTGCGGGTGGACAGCGGCTATCGGCTGGAAGCGGCGCCGGACGAAGGCAACACCCTGGAAGCCGTCTCAGTCTACGGCCGCCAGAAGAACGACACCATCGAAGCCATCCCGCAAAGCGTGAGCGTCTACAACCGGGAAAACTTCGAGCTGGCCCAGGCCAACACCGTCGGCGACGTGGTGCGCCTCACCCCCAGCGCCAACCGCTCGGGCTCCGGCCGCGACATGTTCGCCGGCGACTTCCTGATCCGCGGCTTCAACGCGGAGGAATCCGTCAACGGCCTGGGCTTCCGGCAAACCGACCACCCCACGGATCTCGCCAACGTGGAGCGCCTGGAAATCCTCAAGGGCCCGGCCTCGGTGCTGTACGGCCAGATGGAGCCGGGCGGCACCATCAACGTGGTCACCAAGCAACCACTGGATTACTACCAAGCGGAAGTGGGCGCCGAATACGGCAGCTACGATCACCACCGCACCACCCTGGACGTCACCGGCCCGCTCAACGACCGGGTGCGCGCACGCCTCAACCTGGCCCACCAGGACAGCAACGCCTCCATGGACTACTGGGGCTACGAGCGCCTGTTCGTGGCGCCCAACGTCACCGTGGACCTCACCGACACCACCAACCTCACCGTGGAAGGCAGCTACTCCGCCAACGAATGGACCGCCCTGCCCGGCGGCGCCCCGGCGGAAGGCGCCATCGAGCCCAACCCCAACGGCGACTACAGCGACGACTTCAACGTGGCCTGGAAAGACGCCACCACCGAGCGGGATTCCCTTTACCTGAACACCCGCCTCGTTCAGGCCATCACCGACACCATCGACGCCCGCCTGAGCTACGCCTACACCCGCAACGACCAGAACTTTCAGGAATACGCCCCGTTCGGCCTGGGCGCGGACTTCCGCACCCTCAACCGCATCATCTTCGCCAGCGACGACGCCCGCCAAACCGACCACGAAGTGATCCTCGACCTGAGCGGCGAAGCCACCCTGGCCGGCATGACCCATCGATTTATCGCCGGCGTGAACTACCGGGAATCCGACAGCTCCCGCCCCACTCAAATCTACCTGGTCGACCCCATCGACCTGTACAACCCGGTTTACGGCCCCATGGACCTGAGCACCAAAGCCCGCGACCGCGGCTTCACCCAGACCGACCGCATCCTCGCCGGCTTCGTCCAGGACCGCGTCTCCTTCGCCGACAAATGGACCCTGCTCGCCGGCCTGCGCTACACCGACGCGGAACAATCCCAGAAAACCACCGACTTCATGAACAACAACGCCGTCACCCGCGCCGAACTCGGTGAAACCGCCTGGACCACCCAGCTCGGCCTGGTCTACGACCTCACCGACAGCACCTCGCTCTACACCAGCCGCAACGAAGCCTTCGTGCCCCAGCAAGGCACCACCTCCGGCCGCCAACCCCTGGACGCGGAAGAAAGCGTGCAATACGAAGCGGGCGTGCGCGTCACCGCCGGCCGCCTCAACATCAACGCCGCCGGCTTCATCATCGACAAAGACAACATGGCCATCAGCGACCCGCTCAACGCCGGCTTCGAAGTGGCCCAGGGCCGCGCCCGCTCCCAGGGCGCCGAGCTCACCGTGGACGGCTACGCCACCAGCAATCTCTACCTGAGCGCCGGCTACGGCTACACCGACACCGAAGTGCTGCGCACCGACGACCAAACCCTGGAAGGCAACCGCTTCGTCAACGTGCCCCTGCACACCGCCGCCCTGCAAAGCCGCTACTACCTCAACGCCGTCACCGGCCTGAGCCTGGGCGGCACCGTCGCCTACGTGGACGAACGCCCCGCCAACGCGGACAACAGCGTCACCCTGCCCGCCTACACCCGCGTGGACCTGGGCGCCTACTACGCCGTCACCGACGCCCTGCAACTGGACCTGCTGCTCAACAACGTCACCGACGAAGAGATCTTCTCCCCCGGCTCGTTCGACGGCGTGATCCGCGAAGAAGGCCGCACCTACCTGGCGCGCGTGAAGTACCTGTTCTGATGGGCCGGCTGCAATGACAGTGCGCCAGCGGTTCGTCGTCCTGCACCGCTACGTCGGGCTGGTGATGGCAGGCTTCCTAATCATCGCCGGCCTGACCGGCGCGCTGCTGGTGTGGTATTACGAGCTCGACGCCCTGATCAACCCGCAGTGGCTCCAAGTCGAGCCCCCGGCGGCGCACAGCGAACCGCTCTCGCCCTTCGCCCTGCGCGACCAGGTCGACGCCGCCTACCCGGACGCCAACGTCCACTGGATGATGCTCGCGCCCCCGGACGCCCACAGCCCGGTGCGCTTCTTCCTCAGCGCCAAACCGGACGCGGCCGCGCTACCCATCGACGAAGTCTTCGTGAACCCCTACACCGGCCAGATCCTCGGCGGCCGCCTGTGGGGCGACCTCAGCCAGGGCCTCGCCAACCTGATGCCCTTCGTCTACCGCCTGCACCACTCCCTGGCCCTGGGCACCCTCGGCACCTGGATCTTCGGCCTCATCGCCCTGCTCTGGACCCTGGACTGCTTCGTCGGCGCCTGGCTCACCTTCCCCCCACCGCGCCGCCGCGACGCCCGGCACCGCCCCCGCCGCTTCTGGACACGCTGGGCCAAAGCCTGGCAAATCCGCTGGCGCGCCGGCGGCCACAAACGCACCTTCGACCTGCACCGCGCCGGCGGTCTCTGGCCCTGGGCCCTGCTGCTCGTCTTCGCCTGGAGCGGCGTCGCCCTCACCCTCTACGACCCGATCTACCGCCCCACCACCGGCCTGTTCCTCAGCTTCCAGGAAAACCCGCTCGACACCGTGCCCACCCGGGCCAACCCCAGCCCACAACCGCCCATCGGCTGGGAACCCGGCTACCACGCCGCCCGCCAACACCTGGAAGCCCTGGCCCAAGACCGCGACCTCACCATCCACGCCCTGGAACGCTTCGCCTACAACCCGCACAAGAACGCCCTCAAACTGATGGCGCGCACCAGCAGCGACGTAAACGAACGGTTCGGGGAGACCTGGGTGTACGTGGACGCCACGGACGGGGCGCTGCTGGGCCACTACCTGCCCACCGGGGAAGCGGCGGGGAATACGGTGACGACCTGGCTGACCAGCCTGCATATTGCGGCGGTAGGTGGGGTGGGTTATCGGGTGGTTGCGACGGTGTTGGGGATGGCGGTGATCGTGTTGAGTGTGACGGGGGTGATGGTTTGGTGGAGGAAGCGATCTGTGTAAGCCATTCTTCAGCTTACCAAAATTGCCGACGGCATCAGATGTGTAGGGGCACCCTACTTTTCTCAAAGTACTGCCCATTTTCACAGAAACAAATCTATTCCAAAAATGATAACGCAAGAATCACTAGGGGAACTACACAGGCAAACGCCCACTCCGCCAATAAACTCGAAGCTTGATCTGGATTTTTTAAGCGTTGAGAAACCTGCAAAACATAGTCATACAAGGCAGCATTTAGAACACTTCCAATGACACCCTGCGCAAAAAGCAACAACAACCCCAGAAGAATCGTGACGAAAAAATATTCATTAAATTGTACGCCAACATGAAAATGGCGATATAAAAGCAATAGCACGGCTTCAGAAGCCGTTATAAACATTGTCTTCCTTATCACTCGATTGCCAGGAACCTTAGGATTCCCAAGCATCTCCATGTATATCCTGACAAGTTCCATAGATTCCCTTATTCCACGGCCGACAATAGGCCAACGAAAATAAAGTCATTTCAGAAGGCCAAGGCGAAGATAGAGTGATTAAATTTTAGCCCTACGTCTAATGATAAATTTTCATGCTTGACCGATATCACAACCATATATAGCGTTGCAAGCACGCGAATCTCAATACGGATGCTGTCTTCCTGGATTATCTTGCATTGGAACAAAGGTTTGCTTTTGGGCGGGACGAACAACCGTAAGATAGAATATGGAATATCCTACCCAGCTAAGCATGAACGAAAGCAAAAACCACGCAAACTTCTTACCCCCGTGTATTTTCTTTGAAAACAAAGCCATGACACAGGGCAGGATCACGATAGAAAACATAAGAAATATTATTATAATTTGCCAAATACTAATTCCACTCACCTTATTCCCCTATCGTTTAGCGCACCACTTAACGGGATCTGTAGAGCTTCTCGCAACTACCGCCACCGAGGTCGACTTCGGCGATTCCCCCTGTCCATCTTTAGCATCTTCGGATTCAAGGACACTCAGGGAGACTGAGGAGGTTATTCGGCTGCTCGCCATCGTTTTCCGTCTTCAGGTACTTTCTCCCGCTGGCACTTGTTGCAACTATCACCCACACACGGCGGCCTCCTACTTCCACGTAGAACTTCCATTTTCCTGACTCGATACCTTCTATGGCCTGATCGAGCGTGAGCTTCCAGCGAGTACCATCACCATTCAAACCGCCCACGTGGCTGATACGCTCATGTGCACTTTGACGATTAGTCTTGTTTATACACCGAATTTGATGTGTCTCCGCCATCTGATCCTCCACCGCGCTCTAATCTCAGAAATCTAAGTGGAAATACGCATCTAGATCCACGCACTGAATATATGATTTAAAACGTGATGCAGATCACGTGTCAACGGATTTAGCGCTTTGTCGCTAAAACACAAAAAGGGACAGATCTTTAGGACTTAACCTGAAGCAAACCATTCGGAGCGAATGGCCCTATGGTGACGACCGTATAAAGTCCTATCAGCACCGACACAACGGCGAACACTAACCGTTGCTGAGTAAGGGATCGGCACCTGTGCACTGGACGCATTGACAGTAAATAAAATAGGGGTACACTTTCTTTTAGGAGCGTCGAAACTCCCACAAGCGGGCCTCACCGCAACCCGAACCAACCGCAATATTTTTGTGCCTGAAAACCGGCCTGTAAGGGTCGGGAGGTCTGGGGAATACAACACCTTCGGGAAATACCCAGAGCAGTTCTTGTGGCTGTTTCGAACCTCCTGACCACCATTGCTTTTAATTCGAAATAAGCACAAGGAGCAACATCATGAAACAGCGCAAGCTGAAAGTCCGCAAAGGTCACTGGGACTACACGCTGAAAAGCGAGCCTTACAGCGGCAACCGCATCATTCCATTTCTTCTTCTCAAAGGTACCTGGCTGGAGCAGGCCGGGTTCAACATCGATACGCCTGTGTCGGTATCCGTTGAAGATGGTCGACTTTCGATTGTTCGGGATGGCATTTAGTGAGAGCCAAGCCCCAGCGACCAACTGGGGCTTCTTTCACCTACCGGAAGAGGAAGCAAGAACCGCCACCATTCGTCGCCCAAGTCGGGAAAGCTACGATCTGTAGTTATTAGATTACGGGCTATTTCCCCGCTGCTTTTGCTGCATCCTCAATCCACTTTCCCATATTATTATAGCCATCATCACCCACCCAATCATATACAGGGTAATTAATGACCCTGTCTCCTTTTTTAAAAGTAAAGTTATCAAATGGATTTTTCCCTTTAACGCTAGTGTTACCTTTATTATCCTTCTTTTTATGTATGTAAATTCCCAGCATTCCATTGCCTTTTTTATGGCTCGCTTCAATCTCGTAGTTGATCCATTTCTTCCCTGCTGTATCCGACCCAATAAGGACAACGGTTACCGACGTACCTTTTAACTGTCCGTCAATCCATGCCTCAATGTCTGCATCTTTTTTTCTCTTTACTTCTTCCCATTTCGCCGAGTCAAAGAACCCGGAGGCCTCCCGGTCTTTTGTTAGCCAACTACCTCTAACGTTAGCCGCCCTCCAATTATCATTCTTGTACCTAAAACTAAAAAACGCGTGCCTTGCCATAACTTATCCTTTTTTAAAATTCTCGCAAATGTCAGTAATAACATTCAGCAGCTCATCAGGGGGCAGGTGTTTATCACCTAACTTCGAAAACAAATCCTTGAACTCCTTACTATACACTTCAGATTGCCTAATTTTTTTAATCTCCTCGTTCCATATTTCTTCAGCAATATAACCAGTCACGCCGACCGGTATGATAAGTATGCCTTGAGACCTCGCTATCTCCACCTCCTCACGCATACCGTTAGATAAGATCACCTTCCCTTCAGAAAATTTGTTGCCAAATAGAAATATAGCTATGCCAGCATGGGCAATCATGTCTTCTCTATACTTTCTCCACAGCTGTGGAAGAGGGACCTCTCCCTCGTTGCTCTGAGGGAAGGGGCGTAGAATAAGTCGTTCTTCGACAGCGCCCCTTGAGGTCATATAAAATTGCTCTAACACACCGGAGATAACAGAACTTCCTATGCCCAACCCAAAGCCAGATACTACTTTTATTCCCTTTTCTGAAAGTTTATAACTCATTTTGTGGACAAAACTTAAAGCAACACTCTCTTGCCAAGGTCCATAGGTATGAGCAGCACCAGAGACAAATGCCGTGCCCGACCTGTACTGCCTTTCAAGCAACGACAAAAGCTCGGTTATTTCTCCATATTCGTCGACGAGAATTGGCTTTATGTTAAATCTTTCTAGGTCTTTTAAAAAAAGCTGCTGCTTCCTTTCTCTATATTCAAAGTCAGCGTCATTTTCATCGTCTAACTTCTTCACTGACCTTAGAAAGCAATAATGCCTTCTCTGATATCCATCATATGCGACGCGCACGCGGCTAAGGATGTAGTCCAAATTTGGATCACTGAAACTAAAACCGATAAAAATAAACGTCTTGGATATCAAATCCCCCTTCAAATTTGAGAGGTACTGATCCATTTTTACATGGTATTTTTCGTAGTCATCTTTAGTCAGAACTGCCTGGTTTGGATGATCAACATCTCCGTGCATCTTATAAACAACCGCATTCCGCTTCGGCTTTGTGGTTGAAAGATGCTCCTTAGTATATTTAACGTCTACTACCTTCCCGGCCAACTCGATAGAATTCTCAATAACCTTGTCATAGTTCGTCGTCCAAAATGTTCTTATTGGAAGTCTGCTTAGAATCTTATGATTTTCAGTTTCTACTGCTAACCTGGAGAACTCCTCGATCAATCTCTGGTTTAGCTGACTACGATTATTCGCATTATCATTACAATGATACTGAGCCAGCGAGACCAGATCGCTTTCGCGCTCGATGTCTAGACCAAGCTCGTCCGCTATTGGTCTAAGCAGCTCTTTCCAATCAACAAATCCCGCGCCAACGGATAATCCAGCCCCCGCAAAGATGGCAACATTTTCTTCAACCAACTCTTTACCAATATCTCTCAGAAAGGCCTGCCTTCTTAAGTTCATACTATTAACTCTATTTACTAGATAATTTAATGCCATAACGCAAGCGCTACAGGCGCGAGCGCGACGCATTTAAATTAATAGGTCCGTCAAAGCATCCTTATCACTCACCGTTGAGCCGCATAACGCGCCCAATTCTCTCAAGCTCATCACCAAATTCATCAACGCGTGGCAGTTCCTCAAAGACGATAGTTTTGTCTATAGGAGAAAAATCACCTTTTTGTCTATTTGCAACGGATCCCAAAATATCTAGCATCTGATGGAATCCATCGCGAACAACAGATACCCAGCCAGCCTGTATTTCGTGCACGACTTCGAACCCCTCCGGTATTTTTATTTCACGACCTTCTACTTCGAAATCGTATGCACTTTTGTAAATATCCCCAATAAGGTCCACGACCCGAACCAAATTATGGTAGTCAACCTCGTTTGATTCGTCGGCGTGCATCGCCTCCACAAGGTCAAAAATAAGAAGTTGTTTTGCGACAGCGACGATTCGACGAAGGTTTTCAGGTCTAGTTTCAAGCCAGTCAATATATTGCCGGACGTCCATGGTCTTTGTAATATTAATATGCACTCTATCGCAAATCACATCTTTTAAATTGCCATCGATTCTCTGAATCCTAGACTTTACTAGCTCTAAGGCTAGCGTATATTCCCAGTAATGTTTTTTTGAAAAAGCTATTTTATGGACCTTGTCCGACTCCAGCGCCAAACCTGCAGGCACTGTGCTCCGGTAAAGATGCAGGCAGCGAAACAGCGCGCCGGCAAAGCCAATACCTAAGCCTATCGATAAGATATATATATTGCTCAGATCGAATTCGGATAAAAAAAAGCTAGCCGCCTCGACAAGGCCCCAAAAAGCACCAAACAAGCCCACCCAATAAATCGATATCGACTTGCACTGAGATAATAGGAACTCCTTCACATGCTCATACCAAGGCATGTATGTAAGACTGCGTGCCCCTTGATGTTCTACAATATCTTCATCGCTTTCCATGATGCCTCTTGGTGAGCTCACGCCCTTCCGATACGAGGAATACCTAACGCCCAAAGCAGCGTCGCGAACACATATGCTGCCTTTGCTTGTTAACTTTTTACTAACTTGCGTACACCATTACCCATTCGGGCATTGTTGAGCGTGACAAAACCAGAGCCATCATTAAAAGCATAAAGCACCGAGTATTCTTTTAAAATTCTCTTCAATTTTTCAAGTTCAGCAAAGTTGTTCGGCTCAACCACCCAGATACCTGCGGTTATGCAAGCTGTATCGGTACGATCTATGGTGCAGCAATATTTATAGTCTCCTAGACACTCAAGCAATGGCCTTAGGCCACCAATCAAAGTATCTTGCCTTGCCAACTTTGCCTCAAAGGATACGACCATTGCCATTTTCGAATAGTCAATATCATCAGTGTCGAGGCCCGATCTATTGGAATACGTGATGAGATACTCCCCATCGGGAAAATAGGAAGGGGCTCCTTCCATTACAGCGACTAATGCCTTCGGACTGGTGAATTGAAATTCCAAATCTTGTACATCACTCAAAAAAGACACTGATGTAAGTACAATGGCAGATGTAGAGATTAGCCATTTCCTAAGGTAATCTCTGTTGAGAAATTTCTTCTCTGCCATCGCACGAACCATCCAAAAAAAATTTACAGGTACTGGACTGCGTGTGCCTTTGCCGAATAACCAAGTACGCTGCCTATCATGGGAGGACCGTCTCGCTTAGGTAGTCGTTCTAACCCCCCACAAAGTAAAAACGTGACGGGCATCACAAGTCAACATCTGTATTCGCTTGTCGTGCAACCACATAAACGGCCGTCAGATTGGCCCTTTTAATTAGTAATTACTAACTAACGCCAAAACCCCACCATCACTCACTCCAAACCAAATCCAACTCCTTCGCGGCCTTCACCTCATCCAGCCGGCGCACGGGCTGGGTGAACGGCGCTTCGGTGACGGTTTCGGGA
>NZ_NMQZ01000020.1 GCF_002864685.1 Alloalcanivorax mobilis | reverse complement strand
AGCAGCGGGAAGTAGATGGTGGGGGCGTGCTGGTTGTAGTCGAGCAGGCGCTTGGCGATGTCGAGCGCGGTGACGTGGTTGTCCTTGGCCTGTTTGGCGAAGGTGAGGATGAATTCGTGGCTGGCGCGGCGCTCGGGGTAGGCGGCCTGGCAGCCGATGGCTTCGAGGCGCTTGAGCAGGTAGTTGGCGGCGAGGGTGGAGTATTCGCTGACGCCCTAGATCTCGCCTTGCTGCGACGTACGATCTTTCGTCGCCGACGAAGCGCAAATCGCTTACACGGATTGACTTAAAACTCTTACAGCTCTGTCGAGGGCCATCTTTTACGCTGGCAATCGGTGCTTGAACACACCTACTATCAGCAGTCGCCGCACCCTTTGGATTTGCGGTACTGTAACGCCCGTGACCAATCAATGGTCGGGTAGCGCGCAGCTATACAATACCTCCGGGGAAAGCGCGCGGCCGTCTGATAGAGCGGTGTTCAACTGCCCGACCGCCCTTATAGGGCAAACTTGGACGTATCATCTATCGGAGCAACACCATGAAATATCGCACTCTCAAAGTCCGCAAAGGCCACCGGGACTACACCCTGAAAAGCAAGCCCTGCAGCGGCAACCCGATCACTCCCTTTCTTCTCCTAAAAGGCACCTGGCTGGAGCAGGCCGGATTCACCATCGATACCCCTGTGTCCGTAACCGTGGAGGAAGGGCGGCTCTCAATCATTCGTCGGTAAAATTTGCGCCCCGGCCAAAGGCCGGGGTCCCGTTCACCAGCATGTCCCGGTAGGCGGCCTGGCAGCCAAGGCATCGGGATGATTAGCAAGCTGCTGCAAACGTGGATTTGTCAGCTTCGAGTTTGTCCCACTAAATCCACGCAATGTCGCAAGAACATCGCCCTGGGCATAATGGCGCCCCATAAGGCATCATAGCCCCATAGAACCACATATGGAGCGAGACATGGGTACAGACCCCGAAGCCCTGAGAGACGCCGCCCTGGCGCTTTCCGAAGCGGAGCGGGCAAAGCTGGCCAGAGACCTGATAGCCAGCCTGGACGGCTCTGCCGATGCCGATGTTGCCGAAGCCTGGGACATTGAGCTTTGCCGCCGCATCAATGAAGTGGAGAGCGGAAAAGCCCAACTGCTGGATGTTGAAGACGTTCTCGCACGCATACGGGCCCGGATCGGATAAGGATTAGTTTTGATCGTCGAAGTCAGCAAGGAAGCTGCCCAAGAGCTGGAAGAATCTGCAGCCTGGTACGAAAAGGAAGACCCGGGGCTTGGAGCTCACCTGGTTGACGCTTTTGTCCACGCCGTGCGCCTTCTTGAAGAACCCAATCCACCGCTCACTCCCGTGGGTGGCAAAGCCGGCAGCCGCGGGGCCAAACGATTGCTTTTGCATCGCTTTCCCTTTTCCCTCGTTACCCTGAGCCGTGGGTCGACCACGGTTGTCATTGCATTCGCCCATCATTCCCGCAAGCCGGGTTACTGGACGGATCGGGTCTAGCAGTCCAGCCATGCCAGTCATCAAGCTACCTGCACTGAAGGGAAATGCTTTCGAACAGAAGCGCAAATGACTTACAACGATTTCAGCCTCAGCCTACTGTGCTCAAACGACGGGACGACTAGCCTGGATACCGGTGCTTAAACACACCCTATCAGCGGTCGTCTCGACCGACAGAATGCGGTACTTTTGTGCCCACGACCAGTCGATGGTCGGGTAGCGCGTAGCCATACAAGACCTTCGGGAAAAGCGCGTGGCCGTCTGATAGCGGTGTTTAACTGCCCGACCGCCCTAATGGGCACTCTTTAAACGACCCTATCAGTGGAGCACGACCATGAAATACCGCACCCTCAAAGTCCGCAAAGGCCACCGGGACTATACCCTGAAGAGCAAACCCTACAGCGGCAATCCAATCACTCCCTTCCTTCTTCTCAAAGGTACCTGGCTGGAACAAGCTGGGTTTACTATCGGCACACCAGTATCGATATCCGTTGAGGATGGGCGACTATCGATTGTTCGAGATAGCGGTCTGTGAGGATCTAGCCCCAGTGAAAAACTGGGGCATCTTCGTCCAAGCGGGGTTGCCTTGTCGTTTGGACAGCCTTGCGAGTGGATCACTTGCATTCGGCGATAATACTGACGAAAGGAGCCTCCGAATGCTGACTGATCACGTTATAGCCTCTCTCCTTACAAATTTCCCCGGCTTTTTGATAGCATGCTCCCAGCGACGCCGACATGTTGTTACATGAAATCTCGTATGATGTATTACCACTCGGACCATACGACTCTTTTACTGAAGGCGAAAATGTACAACCCGACAGCGCCACTAGCGCCAAAAAGCAAAGTAATTTAATTTTTTTCATATTGATTATCTCCTTCCCCAACCATTAACTTAAATTGTCAAGTCCAAACTTCATTTTACCGTTTAAGGAGCGACCGACAAACCTCACTATCCACCAAATCCTTATCCGGCGAATTTAATTTTTATTATTAAATTCAACAAATAAATCCGCACCTAACGCTTCGCGCCCATTATGCTTTCTCGTTCATCTTAAATGCACCGCGACAGCATGCATCTAGTCATATTTATTTTACCCATGAGTACTTCTAAGAAACTTTAGTAATTGTTGTTTTTGGTCATTTGACACCTCATCTTCTTCATTTTCTACATCAACGCCGGCTTCTAAAAACTGCTTAATCAGCAAATCAGTAGGCATCCCCACCACTTTAGCTAATTTTTTTACAGTGGTCATAACGGATTGGGGCGATTCACAGCTTGCTTGGTACTTTAAAACATACTGGCCAACTGGCAATAGCTGGTTACGCTCAGCACTAATTACATGCAGGTTAAAATTAAATTTCGTACCCGCACCTGCTCTTAACTTATAACTCCCCAGCTCATCAGGCGCGGATTCGAGTATTACATTTATAGTCGGAACATTTTGCAGATGAGGATCGAAAGATCCGCTTCCCGTAATATTTTTAACTGGGCGAGTTAAATTAATTACAAGAACCCCTTCTTGCGAGCTTTCCGTTCTTTTCGTCACATCATGCCCGACAACCTCAACAGCGTGCTCCATGTCAGAGCGCAACATATCAACCGCTCTAATTTCAGCAACCGCGTCGGAATTAAGAGTATTTCCCGAACGTTGGGATAAATATTCTAGAAAGCGATCCGTTTGATAAATCAGAATCCTTTTTCCGGTATAATCATACGCCTCTCTAAGCAATTCGGGCCTCGGCCCAATGGTCTTTCCAGAAACCTTCTCCCACCAGTCTTCTTTTCTTTCCGATGTCACAAATATGATTGACCTATCATCAAATTTAGACTTATCAAGAATCTGTCGCCACAATAAATAATCTCCATATTGGCGATCATCGCCCTTGTTATCATCCATGTACCCAGGTGGAATTTTGTTTTCCACTCTATGTTCAGCTTCTCTTATTAGTCCAGGAATTTCTTCTTCAGAAAAAGCAGCTCCAACCGACCCACGAAAGAGCTCTGTCAATTGCTCAAGAATAGGATCATCATTCAAATATTTTGGGTAACCTGACTTAGACTCGGTTATTTTATCGAGCGCCTCATCAATAGCTGGGCCTATCTTTTTCATTAGACCATCAGCTATTTCATCGGGGATGATCCTATTGCCTTTTAGTTGTGATATAGTGCTCTGAAGGCTGTTTTTAAATTCCTCCACTTCATCTTTTGCTTTCTTGAATGTTTTTTCTGAAGAGACAATCACGCCAGTTCTATTTCTGATAAACTCTTCTGCAGCCTGATTTGAAAGCCATAATCGATCATTAAACTGCTTCAAACTTTCAATCAATGTATTGCGTGTGCTTTCATGGTATCGATACAAATCCAGCAAAACGTTTGCATCGACAGTTAAAAGGCATCCATTCCATATATTATTGATGTCATCCTCAGACATCGGGAAATACCACTTAAATTCTTCTTTCATTTTTTTGCCTTATCAGTATAATTTTTATTTGCTCTTGATCAAATAAAAAAACATTATGTCTAGCGCGCTCATTGAATAACGAAGAGCGCTGCCCATCACAACTTACGCATGGCGCTTAGATAGACTTATATCTCGATAAAGTAAAAGCGTGACTCACATCCTAGTCAAGACCTGTACCCGCTTGTCGCGCGCGAAGTAAAGGGGCCAGAAAATCCCATCAAATAGTAATGACTGACTAACGCTTAAAGTACGCTCAGCTCTCACCCGAAACCGAATCCTCTCCTTCACCGCCTTCACCTCATCCAAGCAGCGCATGGGCGGGTAAACGGCACTTTGGTGACGGCCTCCGGATTTGTGTTGGCTTCTTCTATTGTAGCGGCCATTGCGTTGATGAAGTCACCCAAGATTTCCTTAGTTTCGGTGGGCTCGTCTCGGAAGCACTCGGGCACTAGCAGCGGCAAGTAGATGGCGGGGGCGCGCTGGTTGTAGTCGAGAAGGCGCTTGACGATGCCGAGCGCGGCAGCGGTTATCTTTGGCCTGTTTGAAGAAACTGGTGGCTGGCGCGGAGGTCCGGGCGGGTGGCCTGACAGACGATAGCTTCGGGGCGCTTGGGCAGCGACCATGGGGTCAGATCTGGACCTGACCCCATCCCTATTTAGCTCGATCTTCCCACCTCAAACCCAAGCTGTTGCGCCGGAGCCAACTAAGTAATTATGAAGCAACTCGATATGATGCTTCGTAGACCACCGCTTAGGACACCCCAAACCAGGAAATCTCGCTTCCGCGTGGTTGGCACAATAGTCCGACACGCCTTCGGTTGCTAAAGCTCCCGCTCCAGGAATACCGGTATAGTTAACAAGTTTCTGCAAGGAGTCAAAGTACTTGGTTTGGCGATCAGTACTGTCCGAAGGAACAGTCGACACAAAGTGAAGGCACTTAATAGACTGGTTCTTCGTATTAGGTTCTGTTAGATGAAGCGCGACATGGCTGGGTTCGCCACCGCCTTTGCTATAAGGCACATCACCAATAGCGGCAAAATCTCCAAAACCATTCCAGCCCGATACCGTATACGTGTAGGCGAGATCATCAAAGTGCGACGCGGCTGGATATGAGCCGTTAACTTGCTGCCTTTGAAAGCCATCGCGAAGAAGCACATTCCGGTTTTTCGGTAACGCGTTAACTAGACTCTCAGGAACGGCATTTGCGTTAATGATCTGAACGGCGCCTTGTACGCTGAAATTCACAGCCGGCAAAGTATGGGCGCGGTGCACAAATACTAGAGCTCTCGTTTTATATGCACGAACAAAATGAGCCACATCGTGACTATTTATGCCTGGACGAACCTCAAGTGCTGGAAAAACCTGCCCTTTATACTTCTTCTCAAGGCTCTGCTCCATTCCAGCAACATCCGCCAAACTAGGTATCGGAGCGCCCTCGTTGGTATTCATAATTAGAGCGATTCTTAAGCCAGTTTCTAGAACTCGACCTATTTGTCCCTCCACACGCGGACCTGCGGCATGAGGTTTAATTATAGGAACGATCAGATTACTTAACTTCGGCCCCAGCTCTTTTAGAGCCAGCAACTCTTCTTGTTTAGATCGGAAAAATGGCCAGTACATAACATCCCCTTTTTATTTTATAAAAATTCCCTTATTGGCTCTTGCAACCTGGAAGCTAAGAGCTGCCACTCCGAATCCTTTAAATTGTAGCCAAACACAGCCGCGCGCAGCGATTCCGGCAGCTGAGCAGCGATAGACGCACGCTTCTCAGCCGGGGCCCGTGCGCGAAGTGCTGCTACAAAATCCGAATAAATTATCTGGGCCGGTTGATCAGAAACCGCTTCTAGGGCCGCCCGATAACGCTGAATCGGAGGTACGGAGCGAGTATCTATCTTATATTTTTCCTCCAGAATATCTCTTTCTTTTTTTCGAAAAAGATGGAAAATTGAAGCTGATGACAGCTCTTTTCTGAAGGACTTAGCATTTCGCACGGTGGCCAAGCGATCTCTCTTGGACAAACCAAGAATGCCCACAGATGGAGGAAGCAACCGTAAAGCTTTGTCCTTCTGCTTCTCGCTTACAACAAAGACGACTCTGTCAAAGCATTTATAGTAGGATTCAACTTGCTTTTCCGCGCGACTAAAATCATCTAGATCTGTTTTTATTTCGAAAACAGTCGCATCACCGTTCACAAGAACAGCGTCGGCTCTGGCTTCACCAACCTTGAACTCGTACAACCAAGACGTTGTTGCAGGACTATATTTTCCGAAAACCGTCTTCGACAGTAAAAGATTCTTATAAATATATTCCGGCCGGGAAGACCCCAGAAGCTCTCCGTATACTAAATCGCAAAGTTCCCTTAAAGGCTCAGAATTACTGATCCGTTTTTCTTTTAAAAGAACTTTCGCAATACGGCTCGTGGCCTCGGTTGTTCCGTACCAAGCGATCTCCGCCAAATTCTTCGACCTGAAAAATTCAGAATATAACGCAGCAGACATCTTGCCCCCGTTCCAACTTCCGAAATTCCCAATCTAGCGACAAGTCCGGGTTAGGAACTTAATTTTTGCACCGCATCATTGGTGCTTTATTGTACTAACCTGACTATGACGCCACTTATGAGGAAGTGCAAATCACTCTAACCACACTGGCCCGGCATCACTCGGCCCCCACCCTCACTCACTCCAAACCAAATCCAACTCCTTCGCCGCCTTCACTTCATCCAGCCGGCGCACGGGCTGGGTGAATGGCGCTTCGGTGACGGTCTCGGGGTTGGTGTTGGCTTCTTCCAGGATCTT
>NZ_NMQZ01000002.1 GCF_002864685.1 Alloalcanivorax mobilis | reverse complement strand
TTGAGCGGTCCCGGAAGGCACCGCCCTTGTCCCGCGTCCCCAATGGAGCTACCCAGTCACGATTCAGAAAAGCCACTTTCCCCCACTCCGCGAAGAACCAAAAAAAGCGCGCCTCCCTATGGGGAGAGCGCGCTTTTTTTCTGTGCAGCGTTTCTTACATATTGCCAAGGATGGCGTCGCGAACGGCGTTCAGTTCCGCATCGATGGTGACCATGCGGTTGCCCTTGGCCATGTCGCCCTGGCACTGGGCGATGGCGGTGTCCGGGTCCTTGAGGCCGTTGCCGGTCAGGGTGCAGACCACGGTGCTGCCTTCGGGAATCTTGCCGGCCTTGATGTCGCGCATGGCGCCGCCGATGCTGGCCGCCGAGGCGGGCTCGCAGAACACCCCCTCTTTCTCCGCCAGCAACTTCTGGGCGTTGAGGATTTCCGCGTCGGTCAGCTCATCGAACCAGCCGCCGGATTCTTCGCGCACTTTCCAGGCTTTATCCCAGGATTGCGGATTGCCGATGCGGATGGCGGTGGCCACGGTCTCCGGTTCGCTGACCGGCGCCCCACGCAGGAACGGCGCGGCGCCATCGGCCTGGTAACCGACCATCTTCGGCGCGGCGTTCACCACACCGCTCTTGTGATATTCGCTGTAGCCCATCCAGTGGGCGGTGATGTTGCCCGCGTTGCCCACCGGCAGGCAGTGGAAATCCGGGGCCCGGCCCAGCTCTTCGATAATCTCGAAGGCGGCGGTCTTCTGACCTTCCAGGCGGTACGGGTTGACCGAGTTGACCACCGTGACCGGAGCGGATTGGGCCACCTGCTTGACCAGCTCCATGCCCTGATCGAAGTTGCCGCGGATCTGCATGATCATGGCCCCGTACATCATCGCCTGGGCCAGTTTACCCATGGCGATTTTGCCTTCGGGAATGATCACGAACGCGGTGATGCCGGCCCGGGCGGCGTAGGCGGCGGCGGCGGCGGAGGTGTTGCCGGTGGAGGCGCAGATAATGGCATTGCTGCCTTCTTCCACCGCCTTGGTCACCGCCATGGTCATGCCACGGTCCTTGAAGGAACCGGTCGGGTTAAGGCCCTCGTACTTGACGTAGATGTCCACGTTCTTGCCAAGCAGGCGGGGGATATTCTTCAAGCGGATCAGCGGCGTGTTGCCTTCGCCGAGGCTGATCACGGGGGTGTCATCGCTCACCGGCAGGTGGTCGCGGTAGCGGTTGATCAGGCCAGTGTAACGGTCACGGAATGGCATGGTTATATCTCTACTTGTGGCGACGAGGTCTGGTTGCCGGCCTCGACGGCATTAATCGTATGGTACTTTTAAGCGGCCGGACGCTTGATGCCGGACGCCGGACGCTTTAACCCGTTGCTGAGGTCCTTGGTGTGTTGCCTGTCAGGCATTGCAGAAAACACCCCAAGCTTTCCGAGCCAGGTTTGAGCGTCCGGCGTCCGGCGTCAGGCGTCAGGCGTCAGGCGTCCAGCGTCTCTACGCGAATACGCATTATATCCTGGTCAACGGTATCCAGAGCAGCGATGCGCTTGAGCGCGGCGTTCATGTCGCCCTCGCGAACGTTGTGGGTGAGCATAACGATCGGCACCAGGCCCTGCTCCACCTCTTTCTGCACCAGCGCTTCGATGCTGATGTGGTGGTCGCTGAGGATGCGGGTAATGTCCGCCAGCACCCCGGCTTTGTCCTGCACATGAAGGCGCAGATAGCAGCTGCAGGAGATGTCGTCGATGGTGAGAATGGTCTCATCGGACATCTGGTCCGCCTGGAAGCCCAGGTAGGGCACCCGCTCATCGTAATCCACGGTGAGCGCGCGGCCCATCTCGATGATGTCCGCCACCACCGACGAGGCGGTCGGGTCGGAGCCGGCGCCGGCGCCGTAAAACATGGTCGGGCCAACCGCGTCGCCATCGATCATTACCGCGTTCATGACACCGTTGACCGCTGACAGCATGGCTTCCTTGGGCACCAGGGTGGGGTGAACGCGCAGCTGGATGCCGGAACCGGTGTCCTTGGCGATGCCCAGGTGCTTGATCCGATAGCCAAACTGGGCGGCGCTGTTGACGTCTTCGATGGTGATGCGGCTGATGCCCTCCATATACACCTTGGAGAACTGCAGCGGGATACCAAACGCGATGGAGGCAATGATGGTCAGCTTGTGGGCGGCGTCGATGCCTTCCACGTCCAGGGTCGGGTCGGCTTCGGCGTAGCCGAGCTGCTGAGCCTCGTCGAGCACCTCGGCGAACGAACGGCCACCCTGTTCCATCTCGGTCAGAATGTAGTTGCCGGTGCCGTTGATGATCCCGGCGACCCAATTGATATGGTTGGCGGCCAGCCCCTCGCCGAGGGACTTGAGAATCGGAATACCGCCGGCCACCGCCGCTTCAAACGCCACGTCCACGCCGCATTCCTGGGCGGTGTGGAAGATCTCATTGCCGTGCTCGGCGATCAGCGCCTTGTTGGCGGTGACGATGTGCTTGCCGTTGCGGATCGCGGTCAGCACCAGTTCCCGGGCGGTGTCGGTACCGCCAATCAATTCCACCAGGATGTCGATGTCGGGATCGTTGGCGACCGCGAACACATCCTCGGAAAAACGCACACCGGTAATGTCGCACAGCGGGTTGTCCCGACGGCTGCCGATGTGGGCGATTTCGATGGGACGACCCACCCGCCGGCCAATTTCGCGGGCGTTGCGTTTGAGTACATTGACGGTGCCCGAGCCTACCGTGCCCAGTCCCGCGATGCCGACCTTTACCGGTTTCACCTTATTTCCTCTTTAATCAATGGCCAGGCCATCGGCGCGAAACATCTTCTTGATGCCGCGCAGCGCCTGCCGGGTGCGTTGTTCGTTCTCAATCAGAGCGAAGCGTACGTGGTCATCGCCGTATTCGCCGAAGCCAATGCCCGGCGAAACCGCCACGCCGGCGTCGTTGAGCAGCTTCTTGGAAAACTCCAGGGAGCCCATCGCCCGATACGCCTCGGGAATCGGCGCCCACACGAACATGGTGGCCTTTGGCCGCGCCACCGTCCAACCCAGTTCGTTGAGGCCATCGCAAAGCACATCACGGCGCTTGCGGTACAGCTCGCGGATCTCCGCCACGCAGCTCTGATCGCCTTCCAGAGCGGCAATCGCCGCCACCTGGACCGGTGTGAAGGTACCGTAATCCAGATACGATTTGATTCGCGCCAGCGCGTGGATCAGCTCCTTGTTGCCGCAGCAGAAGCCAACCCGCCAGCCGGGCATGTTGTAGCTCTTGGACAGTGAAAAGAATTCCACCGCCACTTCCCGGGCGCCTTCCACTTGCAGAATCGAAGGCGCCTGGTAGCCGTCGAACACGATGTCCGCATAGGCGATGTCGTGTACCACCCAGATACCGTGTTCACGGGCAATCGCCACCACTTTCTCGAAGAATTCCAGGTCCACGCACTGGGCGGTGGGATTGCCGGGAAAATTCAACACCAGCAATTTCGGCTTGGGCCAGGATTCCTTGATCGCGCGCACCAGCTCTTCGAAGAAATCCACCCCGGGCACCATCGGTACGTGGCGGATGTCGGCGTTGGCGATCACGAATCCGTAAGGGTGGATCGGGTAGCTCGGGTTCGGCACCAACACGGTGTCGCCCGGCCCCATGGTGGCCAGCGCCAGGTGCGCCAGGCCTTCCTTGGAGCCAATCGTGACAATGGCTTCGGATTCCGGGTCCAGTGACACCTGGTAGCGGCGCTGATACCAGTCGGTGATCGCTTTGCGCAGCCGGGGGATGCCCTTGGATTGGGAATAACGGTGGGTATCGCCGCGCTGCGCCGTTTCGGTGAGCTTGTCGACGATGTGTTGAGGGGTCGGCTGGTCCGGGTTGCCCATGCCGAAATCGATGATGTCCTCGCCACGCGCTCGCGCCGCTTTCTTCAACTCACCAACGATGTTGAAGACGTACGGGGGCAGACGCTTAATGCGTTGGAATTCGGCTTCCACGGCATCACCTTGGGCGGATTATCGGAAGCCGGACACATTAACGGCGCAACCCTGCGCCGTCAATGTAATTAGCCCGTCGAAACCCGCCGGAAAGCGCCGAAATACGGGGCTTTCAGCCCGTCACCCGAGGCCGCCGGGGTGATCGGGCAGGGCTACAGCCCGAGGCGCTGGTTGAGTTGCTCCGGCGTCACGTAGCCACCCAGTTGCACGCCGTCGGGGGAATAAATCGCCGGGGTCCCGCGCACGCCGAAATTAATCCCCATCTGGTATTCCCGGTCCACCGATTCGGCGCATTCGCCGAGCTTGGCCTCGGAGATCGCGTTGGTGAGCTTGGCGGCGGTGAGCGCCTGGTCGGGCTTGGCGTCACACCAGATGTGGCGCATGTCCTTGGCGGATTGGGAATCCGGGCCACCCCGGGGGAACGCCAGGTAATGCACGGTGATGCCTTCGGCGGTGTACTGCTCGATGTGGCGGTGCAGTTTGCGGCAGTAACCACAGGTAATGTCGGTAAAGGCGTAGATTTCCGCCTTCTGCTTGCCTTCGGCCGGGTAGGTGATCATGGTTTTCGGATCAATTTTCGCCAACCCTTCGGCGCGCACCGTTTGCAGGCGCTCTTCGTTGAGGTTCACCGGGCCCTCGTCGCGCAGCTCGATCAGATCGCCGGTGAAGATAAAGCGACCGTCGTCACTGGCGTAAACCACTTCGCGGCCATTCAGCTCGACCATCGCCATGCCGTCAATGGCCGCCGGCTTGATGCTGGTGACCTGGAACTGGGGAAACGATTTGGCGAACGCCGCTTTCAGCGCCTTCTCATCGACCTTGCCGGCGGCCAGCGCCATGCCGGCGACCAGCATCCCCATCCCCACCAAAAGTATCCGCTTCATCTTATTCTCCGTGGTTCCGTGTCTGTGCCCGCGAGCCGGCGGGCTTTGAGGCTTGGAGTCGCCCGCGCCGCTCAGGTTCCCGAACGCGGGTGATGCTGCTCGTAGAGCGCTTCCAGCCGTTGCTGGGCAACGTGCGTGTAAATCTGGGTGGTGGAAAGGTCGCTGTGCCCCAACAGCAGCTGCACCACCCGCAGGTCGGCCCCGTGATTGAGCAGATGCGTGGCGAAAGCATGGCGCAGTGTATGGGGAGACAGGGGCTTTTGCACCCCCGCGCGCACCGCCAGTTGCTTGATCCGGTGCCAGAATGTCTGCCGGGTCATCATGCTGCCCCGGCGGCTGGGAAACAGTACTTCCTGGTCGGCGCCGACCAGCAGCGGGCGCGCTTCGCGGCGGTAACGCTCCAGCCAGTGCAGCGCCTCTTCGCCGAGGGGCACCAGGCGCTCCTTATCGCCTTTGCCCACTACTCGCACCAGCCCCTGGCGCGTATTGACCTGCCCCAGCGTCAGGCCGACCAGTTCCGAGACGCGCAAACCGCTGGCGTAGAGCACCTCCAGCATGGCCCGATCACGCAGGCCCAGCGGGTCGTCCAGGTCCGGCGCCGCCAGCAGCGCACTGACATCGGCCTCGGACAGGGTCTTCGGCAAGGGACGCCCGGTGCGCGGCCGCGCCACGTTCAGAGTGGGGTCCTCGGCGATGCGGTTCTCGCGCCGCATCCAGCGAAAAAAACTCTTCAGCGCGGAAAGCTGGCGCGCCACCGAACGGGCGCCCACGCCTTCGGCGTGGCGGTCGGCCAGAAAGCTCAGCAGCGCCACCCGGTCGCAGCGGGCAAGCTGGTCACCGTGCGCCGCCAGCCATTGGCCGAACTGCCGCAGGTCGCGACCGTAGCTCTCCAGGGTATGGCGGCTCAGGCCGCGCTCCAGCCACTGGTGGTCCAGCCAGGCGTCGATCAGGCGCTGTTCGGAATCGGTGAGGGTCATCGCGCGAGCATAACACGAACCGGCGGGCCGCCAGCGCGGCGGACCGATCGCCCATTTTTACTATTTATTACCCGGCCCTGGCGCTCCACGTTGGCATAATCGACGCCATCGGAGAACGGTAAATTCAGCTTAAACGAAGGAGTGTTGTATGGGCATTCTGTCATGGATCGTACTGGGCCTTCTGGCAGGGGTCATCGCCAAGTGGATCATGCCGGGGCGCGACCCTGGCGGGTTTATCATGACCATTATCCTGGGCATTATCGGCGCCATCGTCGGCGGCTGGCTGGGTGCCATGGCCGGCATCGGCGGGCCGGTCAATGCCTTCACCCTGGGTGGCGTGGTCACCGCGGTGATCGGCGCCCTGGTGGTGCTGGTGATCTATCGGATGGTCGCGAAGCGGTAAATCCGGGCGCCTGTCCACGATCACTACCATTCCGTTGAGCGGACGCATTCAGACCAACAAAAAAAGGGCCACCTGATCGGTGGCCCTTTTTTTTGTAGCCGATCCGCACAGCGCGGATCGTCCCACCCGGCCAGAGGTCGCTTCCGTTTGCCCTACAGCGAAGGCTGAAGCGACGATGGCTCCTGAGCGGGGCGCTACTTGTTGCTGCGGATTTTTTCCTTGATCCGCGCGGACTTGCCGGAACGCTCGCGCAGGAAGTACAGCTTGGCGCGGCGAACGTCACCACGACGAACCACTTCGATGGAATCGATCAGCGGGCTGTGCAGTTGGAAAACCCGCTCCACACCCACGCCGTGGGAAACTTTACGCACCGTGAACGCGGAGTTCAGGCCACGGTTACGGCGGGCGATGACCACGCCCTGGAATGCCTGCAGACGCTCGCGGGCGCCTTCTTTCACTTTTACTTGCACGGTGACGGTGTCACCGGCGCCGAATACCGGCACATCGGTTTTCAATTGCGCCTGTTCGATTTCCTGAATCAGGGGTGTTTTGCCGCTCATGGCAGGCTCCTCGTTCAATGTTCGCTGTATCGCTATTGCTGCCCGGATTCCCGGATGTACTCCGCGAGCAGCCGCTCTTCTTCCTCGCTCAAGCCCCGCGCACGGCGTGCCTCAAGCAGATCGGGACGCCACCGCCAGGTGCGTCCCAGGGCCTGTTGCAGCCGCCAGCGACGAATCCTTTCGTGATCGCCACTGAGCAGCACTTCAGGCACTTTGCGACCCTGATATTCCTCGGGGCGCGTGTAGTGCGGGCAGTCCAGCAGGTTCTCCAGCTCTCCGGAAAAGGAATCCTGGGAAGCCGAATCACTGTGCCCGAGCACCCCGGGCAACAACCGCGTGACCGCGTCAATCAGCACCAGCGCCGGCAATTCCCCGCCGCTGAGCACGTAATCACCAATCGAGACCTGCTCATCCACCGCCGTCTCGATCAATCGTTCGTCCACCCCTTCGTAGCGGCCGGCCAGCAGAATCAGGCCGGGCTCGGCGGCCAACCGCTCGGCTTTCGCCTGGGTCAGTGGCCGCCCCTGGGGCGACAAATAAATCACTTTCGCCGCCGTGTTGCGGGAGCGGGCGTCGGCCAGCGCCTGTTGCAAGGGCGCCACCTTCATGACCATGCCGGGGCCGCCGCCGAAGGGCCGGTCGTCCACGGTGCGGTGATTGTCCTCGGTGAAATCCCTCGGGTTCACCGTTTCCAACACCAGCTGGCCGTTTTCCACCGCGCGGCGCGTAACGCCGAAATCGGTGATGGCCCGGGCCATGTCCGGAAAGAGCGTCACCAGCGTCATCCGCATTTGCCGCCCTCCCCTCTTTTATTGACTCAGGTTCAGAAGTCCGGGTCCCAATCGACCCTCATCTCACCCGCGTCCAGGTCCACGTTGACGATCACCTGATCGGGCACCCACGGCAGCAGCCGCTCGCGCTGATCGATGCTGTCGGCATCGCCGCGCACCACCAGCACATCGTTGGCGCCGGTTTCCAGCAGCTTGTCCACCCGGCCCAGATCACGACCGTCCTCGAGTTTCACCCGCAGGCCAATCAGATCACGCCAGAAGAATTCGCCTTCGCCGGCTTCGGGCACCTGATCCCGCGACACCGCGATCTCGCGGCCGACCAGCTCACGCTGCGCCTGATCGCGGTCTTCGACCCCGTCCAGGCCAATCACCAGCCCCTTGCCCTGGCGGCGCTTGCCGCTCAGCTTCATTGGCACCCAGGCGTCGCCCTGGCGCAAATACCAGGGCTGGTAATCGAAGATGTTTTCCATCGGGTCGGTGAACGAGTACACCTTCACCCACCCTTTTATGCCGTGGACCGCGGTGATACGGCCCACCACCAGCGCATCGTCCGGTGACATCAGGCGGCCGGCTGCTCTTCCTTGCGGGCCTTCTTGACCAGCGTCTTCACACGCTCGGACATCTGGGCGCCTTTACCAACCCATTCGTCAACGCGGGCGCTGTCGAGCTTGAGGGGGATTTCACCGCCGCTGGCGATCGGGTTGAAGAAACCCAGACGCTCGATAAAGCGGCCATCGCGGGCGGTACGGCTATCGGCCACCACGATGTGATAGAAAGGACGTTTCTTGGAGCCACCACGGGCCAGACGAATCACTACCATAATGTTTACTACCTTGTTTCAATCCGGTTTCCCGACCGGCGGCACCCGCCGCTGGCCATCGTATCCGCTTGAACCACCGCCAGCCCGGGGCCGGACGGTTCGCGAAGGGCGCAGATTGTACAGCCACAAGCTGCAAGCCACAAGCAGGCTTGGCGCACGGCTTGCCGCTTGTGGCCTGCAGCTTGAAGCCATTACTTCATCGGCGGCAGGCCGCCACCGCCGCCCATCGGCGGCAAACCGCCGGAACCCCCACCCATGCCGCCGGCGCCACCGGGTCCGCCCGGGCCACCGCCGCCCATCATGCCTTCCATGCCGCGCATCATGTTCTTCATGCCACCCTTGGTGCGCATTTTCTTCATCATCTTCGCCATCATTTTCTGCTGCTTCATGAGGCGATTAAGATCCTGCACGTCCAAACCGGCGCCACCGCAGATGCGTTTCTTGCGCGAGCCTTTGATCAGATCCGGATTGCGGCGCTCCTTGGGCGTCATGGAATCGATCAGCGCTTCCATGTGTTTCATCTGCTTCATCGCCGCCGGGTCCTGGGCGGCCTGCATCATGCTGCCCATGCCCGGCAGTTTATCGAGCAGGCTGGCCATGCCACCCATATTGCGCATCTGCTGGAACTGATCCTTCAGATCCTCGAAGTCCATCGCCTTGCCTTTCTTGAACTTCTTGGCGATTTTGTCCGCTTTCTTCTTGTCGATGGTGCGTTCGGCCTGCTCCACCAGGGACAGCACGTCGCCCATGCCGAGAATCCGGCTGGCGATGCGATCCGGGTGGAACGGCTCCAGGGCGTCGGTTTTCTCGCCCATGCCGATGAACTTGATCGGCTTGCCGGTCAGATGGCGCACCGACAGCGCCGCCCCGCCCCGGGAGTCACCGTCCGCCTTGGTGAGGATCACGCCGGTGAGCGGCAGGGCTTCGTTAAAGGCCTGGGCGGTGTTGGCGGCGTCCTGGCCGGTCATGGCGTCGACCACGAACAGCGTCTCGGTGGGCTGAATCGCCCCATGCAGACGCTTGATCTCGGACATCATGTTTTCGTCGACGTGCAGACGGCCGGCGGTATCGACGATCAGCACGTCCATGTAACGGCGGCGCGCTTCGTCAAGGGCGGCGTTGGCGATGTCGACCGGGTCCTGATCACCGCTGGAGGGGAAGAAGTGCGTGTCCACCTCACCCGCCAGGGTTTTCAGCTGCTCGATGGCCGCCGGACGGTAGACATCGGCGGACACCACCATGACCTTCTTCTTCTCGCGTTCCTGAAGAAAACGCGCCAGCTTGGCCACCGAGGTGGTTTTCCCGGCGCCCTGCAGGCCGGCCATCAGAATGATCGCCGGCGGCTTGGTGGCCAGATTGAGGGCGTCGTTGGCGTCGCCCATGGTGTGGATCAGCTCGTCGTTGACGATCTTGACGAAGGCCTGCCCCGGGTTGAGGCTCTGCAGCACCTCCTGACCGAGCGCCTTTTCCTTCACCTGCTCGACGAATTCCTTGACCACCGGCAAGGCCACATCGGCCTCCAGCAGCGCCTTGCGCACCTCGCGCAAGGTGTCGCGGATATTGTCCTCGGTGAGCTGCCCCTGCCCGGCCAGGCTTTTCAGCGACTGGCCCAGGCGCTCGGTGAGATTCTCGAACATGGTCATCAACCTCCTGATTTCGATCGGCCCGCGCTGCCATTAATGGCAGCCGGACGACAGGGCGCCGATTATAGGCCACCGGTGCGGTCGCCGTCATGGCAGCGCTTCAAAAGCGCCCAAAGCTGTGCCAGACTTCGGCGGCCTTTTCCGGTAAAACCGCCCAGGAACCCGAGGTTCCCCATGACCCCAGCTGCGATTTTCGGCCTGATCGCCACCCTGTTTTATGCGCTCGCGTCAGTGTTGGTGGTGCGCCAGTTTCGCGGCCAGTCAGCGCCTTCACGGCTGGCGTTGGTGATTCCCGGCGCGCTCGCCGTGCTCGCCCACGCCGTGTGCCTGTACTTTCTGATGGTCACCGATCATGGCCTGCGCCTGGGCCTGATGCCGGTGGCGTCGTCGGTGGCGATGGTGGGCGCCGGCCTGGTGATGGCCTCGAGCCTCTATCGGCCGTTCGAATGGACCGGCGTGCTGGTGTTTCCGTTCGCCACCCTGGTGGTGCCCGCCAGCCTGCTGATCCGCACCGGTTACAGCACCCACCCACTGGAACATGGCATCGGCCTGCATGTGCTGCTTTCCATCACCGCCTACGCGGTGCTGGTGATTTCCGCCTGCCAGGCGATCCTGCTGATGGTGCAGCACCGCCAGCTCAAGGACGGCCATATTCGCGGTGTCATGCGGTTGTTCCCCCCCATCCAGGTGATGGAATCGATGCTGTTCGACACCATCTGGCTGGGTGAAAGCCTGCTGACTCTGGCGATCCTGTTCGGCTTTCTTTATGTCGACGACCTGTTCGCCCAGCATCTGATGCACAAAACCGTGCTGACGCTGGTGTCCTGGGTGATTTTCGCGGTGTTGTTGGGCGGCCGGCACCTCAGCGGCTGGCGCGGCCGCACCGCGATCCGCTTCACCCTGGCCGGCTTCGTCTGCTTGCTGGTGGCGTTCTTCGGTACCCAGCTGGTCTTGGAGGTGATTCTCAACAGGGTGTGAAACCGGTCCCTGCCAGCCGATCTCGAAGCGTGATAGAAAGAACAAATCCTGCGTACAGCCGCCAAATCAATGAACGACCATGGAATCCACATGGCATGACCATCGACGACGCGACGCTTGCTTCTATTCATTGCCTCTGGGATGAAATGGCGGACCTCCCGGCCTCGGAGCCGGAGATCAGCCTGGGCAAACTGTTTAGTCGAATCGGCAACCTGATTGAATCCCGCCACGGCTACTGGCTTTCCTCCCTGCGTCTTATTGACGACGCCGCCGCCGATCCGCTGTACGGCTGGCGCGCTCGATCCATCGTGTTTCACGGAGAATTACCCGCGGATCAACACGCCTATACCAGCACTGTAAAGCAGTTGGACAAGGGCATCCCCGATGAATCCACCTACAATCACGTGCGTCGAGCCGGACGCTTCCGCGCCACACTGATGGTGGACCATGTTTCCAAAGAGTTCTATTCCGGCGACCACTACATCCATCACTATCTGGGCCGGGGGATCATCGACCGGCTCTTCGTGGTGATGCCCGTCAATGAGGACGTGGAAAGCTACTTTATTTTCGACCGGCTGCGGGGCGAACCAAACTTCACCCCCAAAGAGCTGGAAATCGCCAGCTATGCACTGCGCAGTCTGGGGTGGTTCAACCGGCAGATCCATCTCAGCTACGGACAACTGGTCGCGGACTCGCCACTAACACCCACCGAGCGAAACGTGCTCAAACACCTGCTTAGCGGCAGCGCCGAAAAAATCATCGCCGAAGCCATGAGCCAAAGCCCACACACCACCCACCAGTACGTAAAAACCCTGTTTCGGAAATTCAACGTGCGCAGCCGCGCGGAACTGACCGCCTTGTGGCTCGGCCATGCCTGATCATCGCAGGCCCCGCATCTCAGCACCCCCTATTTAAGGGATACAGCCTGTTCACAGCGCACTGTACCGTCCCTTTTTCTCAGGTCCAATCGGGGGGACGGACTTTTGCGGCAACCAATATTTATCAATTCAAAATGGCCGGTGGCCTTGTTATTTCTGGCACTGGCTTCAGGGGTTTATGGGCAAACCGCCGGCACCGTCGCCGATCAGGCCGAGCGAATCCAGCGCCAACAACAAGAACGGCTGGAGCGGGAACGGCGCCGCCTGGAAGAACAGAAGCCTCGCACCGTGATCGAGCGGCCGCTCCCGCCCACAGCGCCTCAGCCCACTCCGAATCAACCCTGCCGGGAGATTACCGCCGTCCAGATCGACGGCGCGTCGTTGTTGTCCGAGGCCACCAAAGAAAAACTGGTTAAACCCTACGCGAACACCTGCATCTCGGTACCGGACATCGAGCGCCTGATGGCCGACATTACCGGCCTGTATATCCGCCGCGGCTACATCGCGGCACGCGCCTACATCCAGGCCCAGGATCTGTCACAGGGCATCCTGCGCATTCTGATCATTGAGGGCCGCGTGGAGGACATTCAGCTTCGTGACGGCGACCGCGACAGTATCAATCTCGGCACCGCCTTTCCGGGCGTCATCGGCGACCCACTTAACCTGCGTGATTTCGAGCAAGGACTGGACCAGATCAACCGCCTGCAATCCAACCAGGCGGTCCTGAATATGGTGCCCGGCGAGCAGCCCGGCAGCACCGTGGTGGAAATCAACAACCAGGTCCGGCGCCGGGTTCACGCCACCCTTTCCTACGACAACCACGGTCTGGAATCCACCGGCGAACAGCAAATGGCCCTGGGCCTGAGCCTGGACAACCCTCTCCAGCTCAACGACAGCCTGTACTTGTCGTATTCCCAGACCATCGGGGACGGCGACTTCGACAGCCGCCACTCGCGGGCCGGCTCAATGTTCTATTCGTTTCCCTACGGCGCTTTCACCTTCACCACCGGCTTCTCGCGCTCCGATTATGCCACCCCGGTGGAGCTGCCCGGCATCACCCTGATCTCCGACGGCAATCAGAACAACGCGTTCATCGCCACGGACTTCGTCGCCTACCGCGATGCAAAAAGCCGCCTCTCGCTGACCAGCACCTTGTCTTCCCAACGCAGCCAGAACTACCTCGCCGGTCAACGCCTGGAAGTAAGCAGCCGCCGGCTCAGCAGCTTCGACTTCGGAGTCAACGGCTCCACCGCCCTGGCAGGCGGCCTGGTCAATGCGCACGTGAACCATAGCTGGGGGCTAACCCTGTTCAATGCCCTGGACGATGTCTCCGGGTTGCCCGACGACGCACCGCGCGCGCAGTACCGCAAATGGAACGCGGGACTGGGCTGGCAGAGAGCATTTCGGATCACCGGCCGGCTGCTCTCGTTCCGCTCCAATCTGGAAGCTCAATACGCCGACGACGTCCTGTATGGATCGCAGCAATTCTCCTTGGGCGGCTTGTACAGCGTACGCGGGTTTCGCAACAGCACTCTGGCCGGCGACCGCGGCTATTACTGGCGCAATGAGCTGAGCCTGCCGATGCGGGCGCGCTGGTTTGGGCAAAACCTGGGGCTACGCCCGTTTATCGCCTACGACACCGGTGAAATTCTCAACCATCACCAGGTAGAAGGCGGTCACCTGGCCGGCGCCGCCGTCGGCGTCGATATCAGCCACCGTTTCCTGCAACTGCAGGTGGCCGGCGGCAAGGCGGTGTCGACACCGGACGGTCTGGATGACGAAGGCTACGAAGTCTTCGCAACGCTAACAATTTTAATCTGACCGATTGCGGTTGGAGGGGGGGAAACCATGAAACAGGCGACGCTTAATCACGTTTTTCGTCTGGTCTGGAGTGATCGGCTGCAAAGTTTCGTGCCAGTCGCTGAAACCGAGCGCCGCGGGCGCCGCGGCGCCTCGATCCGCCGACGGCTCGCACGGGCGGCCCTGGGAGCTCTGCTGGTCCCCGCCCTGGCCTGGGCCGATGGCGTCAAGGTGGCCCCCGGCTCCGGTGGCACCCGCGTTTACCAGGCCCCCAACGGCGTCACCGTGGTCGACATCGACAAAGCCAACGGACAGGGTTTGTCGCACAACAAATACCTGGACTACAACGTCAACAAGAAAGGGTTGGTGCTCAACAACGGCAGCCTGGCCAACGGCACTCAACAGCAATCGCAGTTGGCCGGCCAGATTCTGTCCAACGCCAATCTGGACAAAAGCGCCCGAGTGATTCTCAACGAAGTGGTGGCCGCCAACCGCAGCCAGCTCTCGGGCTTCACCGAAGTGGTCGGCGACAAGGCCGACGTGGTGCTGGCGAATCAGTATGGCATCACCTGTAACGGCTGCGGCTTCATCAATACCGACCGAGTGACTCTGACCACCGGCCGGCCAGACATTCGCAATGGCGTCTTGCAGGGTTTCAACGTGGAACGCGGGCAAATCCTGATTCACGGCCAGGGGCTGAACGCCACCAACCAGGACTACTTCGATCTGGTGGCCCGCTCAGTAAAACTGGACGGCATGGTCAATGCCCGGGACCTTCGAATCACCGCCGGCGCCAGCGATTGGGACTATGCCTCTAGGGAGGCAAGCGCCGTCGACGGCGACGAACCCGCCCCGGAACTGGCGTTGGACTCCACCGCGCTGGGCGGCATGTATGCGGATCGCATCTATATTCATGCCACCGAATCGGGTGTCGGGGTTCGTATGCTCGGCGACGCCGCCGCATCCGGCGCCGACTTTCGCCTTACCGCCGCCGGGCAGATCGAAGTCGGCGGCGACATCTCCGCGCAACGTGACGTCGCCCTGGCCACCAGCCAAAGCGGCCAACAAGCACTGGTGCTGAACAACGCCAGAATTTCGGCGAAACGCGATGCGTCACTCCATGCCACCGGCGAGGCACGCCTCACCGGCGGCACCCTGACAGCGGACGGCACCTTTTCCGCGAACGTGGGGAGCCTGAACGACCAAGCATCGCAAACGCAGGGCGAGTTCAACAATCAACGCTACGGCGCCGCCGGCGTGGCCATGAATATCAGCGGCAACGCCACGCTCAATGGCACCGGCTGGACCAGCGACGGGGCCCAGCAATGGACCCTGGCCAGCCTGGACGTGGCGGCGTTGGGCACCACCCTGTACGGCGACACCGTGGCGCTCACCGCCACCGACGCCGGCCTGGCGCTGGGCGACGCCAAAATCATCGCCAACCAGGATCTGTCCCTGCGCGCCCGGCAGGACATCACGACCGGCGATGGCGAGGAACAAGCGATTTCCTCGCGAGACGGCGATGTACGGATCGACACCGACACTACTCTGAACAACCAAGGGCACATCGTGGCTGGCGGCAACACGTCCCCTGGCAATGTCACGGTCAATGCCAAGGAAGGCGTTGACAATCAGGGCACCCTGGCCGGTACCGGAGACACCACCGTGGCCACCGATGGTCTGGTCGACAATAGCGGCATCCTGGGTGGCAACGGCGCCACCACCGTGCGCGGCCGGACCGGCGCGCGCGCCAGCGCGCTCGACAACCAAGGCAAGGTGCAATCCGGCGACGTCCTCACCGTGCAAGCGGATTCTATCCGCAACCGGGACGACGGCCTGATGTTGTCCACCAAAGGCGCGGACATCGACGGCAACGCCCTGAACAACAGCGGTGAACTGATCGCCGCCAACCTGGCCAACAGCGTGGCCGACCTGAATCTGCGCACATTGAGGAACACCGGCGATGGCATTCTGCAATCCGCCGGCGGCCTCTCCATCACCATCGGCGACACGTTGCAGAATTTCAGCAACATTCTGGCCTATGGCGACATCACAGTGCGTGGAGCGAGCGCGGGTTATCAACTGATCAACAGTGGCGCGCTGCAAAGCGGCGCCACTCTCTGCATTACCGGTATCGGCGACTGTCAAGGTAGCGCGCAAGCACGTAGTGGCGTGGACCTGACCCTGCAAGCCGAGAGCATGCTGAAGGGCCGTGACATTAACCTTCAAGCGGATGCGGTAACGCTCAATGGCGACGACGATAAAGGCAGTGAGATCAGTAGCGAGCGCAGCCTGATCCTGGCCGCCAATACCCTCAAAGTCGACCATGCCAAGGCGCGCCTGGTCGGCGGCACCACCACCACCGAAATCGATCTCAACGGTGGCCTGGAAAACAGTGGCGCCATTCACTCCCACGGTGACCTGGCGGTGAGCGCCCAACGTATCGACAACAGCGACACCGCCGGCCTCTCCGCCGCCGACAATCTGACATTGAACACCGATGCCGACATCGATAATGCCGGCTCACTCTATGCCGGCGGCGTTCTCAATATGACCGCGCGGGGCAACATCATCAATCACGAAGGCGCCACCATTCACAGCGGCGACAACGCCGGAGGCGTGGGCGACATAGTCAGCCAGAGCGTCGACTTCACCAACTACGGTGAAATTCTTTCGCTGAATGATATTACCTTGAATGTCGAGCGTTCGTTCGTGAATGAAACCCGCTTCGACGGCCAGAGCATCGACAAGACACTGGGTGACGCCGAGAACCCCCGCGACGAATCCGAAATCAAGATCGCCAACGAAGGCGGGGCGGACAGCGGCATGAATGTTTGGGTGGTTGAGGATCGGATCACCCGCCGAGAATCGCTGTCCGGCGACCTCACCGAAGCTGAACTTACCAACCGGAAAAAAGCGCAAATTCTGTCCACCGGCAACAATGGCACCCTGACTGTCAACTACGGTGAGAGCGGCTTGAACCGGGTCGCCGTCTTGTCCGCCAGCAATGTGGTCCTCAAGACCAGCAATGATCAGGCGGTCTTCACCAACGAATCACTGACGCTTTACCGTTACGACTACACCCGCCGCTGGATCGAATTCGGTGATGAAAAGATCGCCGCCGACAACTACCTGGGTGTCTGGGCTCGAACGGACCCGGACGCACCCATCGCCGACGCCGCCTGCGAGAATTGCGGCGACGTCGATGATGATCAATACGTACACGATAATTGGTCGCCCGGCGCCGGCTGGGAAAAAGTCGGAGGCACCGAACAGGCAGGAAGAACGAGGCCCAGCGACGCTCTTGTCCAGCGGGGCCGGGATGCCGCCACCGACGGCGCGGTCCGCGACGACATCGCGGTGGAGAAAAGCTTTGGTGCCGGTATTTTCGCCACCAATCTACAGGTGGAAGGCGGCAGCCTGAACAACGAAGGTTCTCCGTATCAGGATGCCGCGGAAGCCACCAGTGGCAATCCGCTTAGCGGCAACGTGGTGAGCACCGGCACGAACGGCGCCAACGGCATCAATCTGGGCAACTATACTGGCAGCAACATACCACTGCTCCCGATCACGCTGCCCGACAACCCGAATGGCTATTTCGTCACCAGTCAGGACCCGCAAGCCGACTATCTGGTGGAAACCAATTCCTTGTATACCAGCGGCAACCTGCTTGGCTCGGACTTCCTCGCCGATCAACTGGGTCTGGATCTGGACCAGATCGGCCTGCGATTGGGCGACGCCGGTTACGAAGCCTTTTTGATTCGCCAGCAGTTGCTCAACGAAACCGGCAACAACCGGCTTTCTGGTTATGCCGACGAGCAAAGCATGATCGAAAGCCTCTACGCCTCATCCGGTGATCAAGCCGGTACGCTGGGGCTCACCTGGGGTGAACCACTCTCTGAACAGCAAGTCGCTAATCTCGATCAGGACATGATTTGGATGGTGGAGCGGGAAGTGGACGGGCAGACCGTACTGGCGCCACAGGTGTACCTGTCCGAGGCCACTCGCCAGTCGATCAATGACGGCGCGGTGATCGCCGCCGACAACACCTTCATGGACGTCGAGAATCTGACCAACAACGGTGGCACGCTGTCCGGCAGCAACACCCTGGTGGTGGAAAGCAACCGGGACATCACCAATATCGGCGGCGACATCAGTGGCGGCAACGTCTACCTGACCGCCCAGGGGGACATCACCAACCAGACCGTGGCGGAGGGCGCCGGCGACGATACCACCTATCGGACCGTGCTCGGCAAGACCGGCAGCATCGTTTCCAACAACGATCTGCTGCTTTCCGCGGAGAATGATATTCGCAACCAGGGCGCCGACCTGTCGGCGAACGGCACCGCGATCATCAGCGCCGGCAACGACATCGTCGTGGACACCATCGAGAACAAAACCACGACGACCCGTTACAGCGAGTCCGGCAACAGCCGCACCACGACCACCCGGGGCAAAACCCGCCACATCGGCTCCAACCTGGATATGGGCGGCGACATGTTGCTGGAAAGCGGCAACGACACCACCATCGCCGCCAGCGATGTGAGCGTGGGCGGTAACATGGCTACGCTCACCGGTGGCTCGTACAGTCTGGAATCTCGTCAGGATCAGGACACCACCCACACGGAAAAGCGGGAAGAAGGATTCGGCGTGGCCGGCGGACTGTACGGTGAACGCGACACCACCACCGACGATTTCACCGGCACCAACAACGCGGCCAATCTCAACGTTGGGGGCGATGCGCTCATCGACAGTGGCGAGGACATAAAAATCCAGGGCGCGAATGTGGATGTGGGCGGCAACGCCGCACTGCGCGCGGAAAACGACATCGATATCCTCGATGGTCTGGACGAACGCCGCACCACGACAAAAACCGAGACCATGACCGTGTTCTCCACCGATACCGGCAGCTCCAGCGCGTCGAAGACCGACGCCAGCACCGGTACCGGTCCGGCTTCGGCGGAAGCCTCTGCCTCCGCGTCGTCGGAAGCGGGCAACGAGTCGGCACTGAATTTCTACAAGACCACCGAGACCAACACCGAGGAAACCAGTACTACCAGCGTCGCCTCCAGTCTCAATGTGGGTGGCAACCTTGACGTCGATGCCGGCAACGACCTGACCATCCGCGGTTCCGACGTCACCAGCAAGGGCCTCTCCCTGGCCGGGCGAGACATAAATGTACTGGCCGGCGAAAACACCCACAGCAAAACCACCAATGAAAAGAGCTTCGCCGTCGGCGTGTTCGTGGACAGTGGCGCACAGGCCGAGGCAGGCGCCGACGCCACGGCCACCGGCATGACCGCCAACGCCAAAGCCAACGCCGATGCCAGCGCGCAGGCGGAGACCACCGCGACCCTGGGCGTGCAAGACAAGAGTAGTCATCAGCGGACCGATTCGCTCACCCACAGCGCCTCGACCCTCAACGCCACCGGTGGCAGCGTTACCATCAACGCCCGCGAGGACGCCACCTTCAAGGGCTCCGAGGTGAACGCCGCCGGCAACATCGACATTGACGCCAAGAACATCCGCAATCTCGCCGCCGAGGATCGTCACTCACAAACAAGTTCGTCCACCACCCAGACCGGGGGCCTTTATGTCAGTGGCACCGCCAACGCGGAAGCCTCGGGCAACGCCAACGCCAATGTTCTCGGCGGCGGTGTTAAAGGCAAGGCCGCGGCCGGTACCACGGTGGGCGCCGGGCTGCGCTACGGCCGCGAGGAAAGCAGCGGCAGCAGCGGCAGCACCACCAGCCAGGTGAACAGCTTTACCGCCGGGGACGATGTGACACGCAACGCGGACAACCTGATTCATGATCAGGGCACGCAGATCACCGCCGGCGGCGACATCCAACAAAGCGCCACCACACTCAAGGACGAGGCCGCCGCCAACACCAGTTGGAGCACCAGCAGCGACACCACCCACGAAGCACGGCTGGGCGTCACCGGCGAAGCGGGCATCGAAGCCAATGCCGGCGCCCAGGGCGGCGTGGGCGCCGATTCCGGCGTCAAGGTGGAACCCACCGTCGGTGCCGGCATCACTGCCAGCTACGACTACCAGAAGGAAGACAGCGACCAGAGCAGTTCTCAGGCGGTCACCAGCCGTTATCAGGCAGGCGGTGACATCAGCTCCACCACCTCCGGCGAGACCAGCCTGGAAGGCACGCGAATGCAAGCCAAGGGGGATCTCAATCTGGCTGCGGAGTCACTGAATTACAAAGCGGCCGCCAACACCACCAGCAAAAGCGGCAGCGTCGACAACGCCAACGCCGGCGTCAAAGTGGATGTGGCGGAAAAAAGCGTCGACCTGAGCGCGGGCTATGACCAGAACAACACCACCGAAAGCAGTTCCGAGGCGGTGGCGGGTAGCCTGATGGCAGGTGGCAACGTCAATATTCAAACCACCAACGACACCACTCTTGAAGGGACAGCGGTGTCCGCCGGCGACAATATCGACGTCGCGTCCCGCGATGGCGACATCAATTTGCTGGCCGCTGAGAGCACCCAGTCCAGCAGCAGCGAAGGCTACAACGTGGGCGTTGAAGCCAGCATCAGCAAGAAGAAACCCGGCGGCTCGGTGTCGGGCGGCTACAACACAGGAGAAGCCTCCGCTACACAGCGCAGCGGCGTGACCCTGACTTCCAATTCCGGCGACATCAACCTGTCCTCCGGCGGCGACACCATCGCCGAGGGCGCCAAAATCAATGCCCGCGATGGCAAAGCAGGCATCAAGGCCGGCGGCCAGGTGGTGCTCAAGGAAGCCGTCAATGAACAAAGTTCCAAGGACGGGGGTTTCCAGGCTGGCATCAAGGTCAGCAAGAAACAGCAGTCCTTCGACGTCGGCGTGGCCGCCGGCGAGACGGACTCCCGCCAGGGCGACGTCACCTCGATCTCCGCACGGGAAGTAACCATCGAAGGCAATAAAGTCGTCGATCAGGAAGCCCATATCGACAGCAACAAAACCAGCATCACCGGGCCGGTGGAAAAACAGGCCCGCACCAACAAAAAAACCGGCTACGACATCGCCTTGGACATTAACGGCTCGCGCACCAAAGGCAAGACAATGTCGGGCCGCAAGAAGACCCCGACCACCAGCAATACGAACACCAACAATGGAAACGGAACCAGCGGCACGCATTCCAGTGGTGGCAATAACGGTACGACCGGCGGCAGCACGAGTTCCAGCGGCGCCAATGCGAGCGGCAATTCCAACTCCGCTTCCAGCTCAAGCTCTGGTTCGAGCTCCAGTAACACTAGCGGTAGCAACGGTACCGCCAGCAGCAACACGAGTTCCAGCAGCGCAAGCACGAGCGGCACTTCCAACTCTGGCTCCGGGTCAGGCTCTGGTTCGAGCTCCAACAACAATGGCAGCGCCAGTGCCGGCGGTAATGCTACCAATGTTTCGTCCGGAGCCGGTACGGCTGGCACCAGCCCCACCAACAACGGTAAGAAGAAAAAACGCAAGATCCATATTCCGGTGAATTTGCCCGGCAATCCGGGCGGCGGCGCGCCGGAGATCGAAATGCCGGACGGCCAACCGGTACCGGAGGGCATTGCCTTCGATCCAGCCACCGGAGCGGTGACCGGCAGTTTGCCCAGCGACTACCAGGGCCCGAAATCCATGGTTCTGCGGGTGCCGCAACGCGACGGCAGTACCGCGACCGTGGAGGTCGATCTGAATCGTTGACTCCCCTGATCAAGGGATACCCCGGCCGGCTCCGGTTCGCTAAGGTTGGGGTTCCCTCCCGCCATCAAGGCGTCCATACGATTGCATCGGCGGGGCGGATGCGCCCTTGGGGGGGTGCCGGTAGCTTAGAAGGCCACCATTTTGCCGCCGTGGGAGCGGCGCCGCTCGCACGCGAACGGATCGCTCCCAACGGCAGGCATTCACTGCCAGCGAGCTTGACAGCCCGGCCCGGCGACCAAACAATGATCTGCCCATAAGCAACCAAACGACTCCCTCTTGGACAGTTTCTCCGACGGGTGGCTGCTCACCGCCCTGATCATCCTGATTCTCGCTTCCGCGTTCTTCTCCAGCAGTGAAACCGGCATGGTGGCGATCAACCGCTACCGCTTGCGCCATCTGGCGCGCCAGGGCCACCGGGCGGCGTCCCGGGTCGAGGCACTTCTGAAACGCACCGACCGGCTGCTGTCGGTGATTCTGATCGGCAACAACTTCGTCAATAACTTCGCCGCCACCCTGTCCGCGATCCTGGCGATCCGCTGGCTGGGCGACTCCGGCGCCGCCGTCGCGCCGGTGGTGATCACGCTGGTGATGCTGGTGTTCGCCGAGATCACCCCGAAAACGTACGCGGCGATGCGGCCCGAGCGGGTGGCGTTTCCCGCCAGCTTCGTGCTCAGACCGCTGCAGATTCTGCTGGCACCGCTGGTATGGCTGGTCAACGGCATCAGCAGCGGCTTGCTGTGGCTGGTCGGCAGCCGCGGCGGCCAGAACGAAGAGGACCATCTCAGCCCGGAAGAACTGCGCACCGTGGTCAACGAAGCCGGCGGGTTGATCCCGGAAAAGCACCAGAAGATGCTGCTCAATATTCTCGACCTGGAGAGCGTCAGCGTCGAAGACATCATGATTCCGCGCAATGAAATGGTCGGCATCGACATTGATGACGATATGAGCGAGATCCTCAACACCCTGCGTGCCAGCCAGCACACCCGCCTGCCGGTGTATCGGGAAGACCCCAACACCATGCTCGGCGTGCTGCACCTGCGTAAGCTCAGCCGGCTGCTGCTCAAGGAAGACATCAACAAAGCGGAATTGATGCAATACACCGTGGAGCCGTACTTCGTACCCGAGGGCACCTCGCTGAACCGCCAGTTGATCAATTTTCAGAATGCCAAGCGGCGCATCGGCATCGTGGTCGATGAATACGGCGACGTGCTCGGGCTGGTGACCCTGGAGGACATCCTCGAAGAAATCGTCGGCGAATTCACCACCGACCTGGCCGCCACCAGCCAGGACATCCACCCCCAGGAAGATGGCAGCTATGTGATCGACGGCTCCACCCACCTGCGCGACATCAACCGCGCCCTGGGCTGGGAAATGCCCACGGTTGGCCCACGCACCCTCAACGGCTTGATCCTGGAATACCTGCAGGACATCCCCGAAGCCAACATCTCGATCAAGGTGGACGACTACCTGATCGAGATCATGCAGGTGAAGGACAATATGGTGAAGGCGGTGCGGGTACGGCGGGCATCGGCGAATCAAAGAGTTGAAGGTTAAAATAGGCCTATGCCCGCGCTCCCATGCCGGCTTTTCCTTTCAACTTTTAACTTTCAACGTCCAACCAACTTCAAACCCGATCCGCGTCGGGGGAGCCGAGCCAGGCGCGGATGTCGGCGGCGTGGCGTTCGACCAGTCGGTAGCCTTCGTCGATCGCCTCCTTGGCGCGGTGGAAATCCATCAAAGCGAAGTCCTCGAGCAGCGGAATCAGGGTGATCTCCGGCGGGTCGCCAGCCATGCGCGAGCGGGTGATGCGGTCCTGCATGATATTGACGCTGGAGGCGATCACGTCGAAAAAACCCGGGCTTTCGCCTTCGCCGGAACTGAAGTAGTTGGTCATTTTCTGCCACAGGCTGCGGTCTTCTTCGTTGCCTCCCTGGTCGTCATCCGGCGGCCGCTGACGGCTCAGGTGAGCCCCCACCAACTGGGCGTTGAGGTTCACGGCGATCACCACGTCGGCGCCGAAGGCGCGGGCGGCGGACACCGGCACCGGATTCACCAGGCCACCGTCGAGCATCCAGCGGCCCTGGTGCTGAAACGGCGAAAACACCCCCGGCAAGGCACAGGATGCCCGCGCCGCGTCCAGAATCGGCCCCTTGCTGATCCAGATCTCGCGGCCACTTTTCATGTCCGTGGCCACCGTGACAAAGCGCTGGTCGAGCTCTTCGATGTCTGGATTGGCGTGCATCTTTTCGAAGTAACCGAACAGCTTCTCGCCCTTGACCACGCCACCGGAGAACGTGAAATCCATCAGGCTGAACACGTCCCGGGTGGTGAGCCTTTTCACCCACTCACTGAAATCGCTGAGCGCGCCATTAACGTAGGCACCCCCCACCAGGGCGCCAATCGACGTGCCCGCCACTACATCCGGGCGCACCCCCATGTCCTCAAGCGCCTGAATCACGCCAATGTGCGCCCAGCCCCGGGCGGACCCGCTGCCCAGGGCCAGGCCCAGCTTCGGTTTTTCCACCCCGGTGGGGGCCGGCAACTCCGCCATCACCACCCCTCCTTTCGTGCCTGTTGCACCACGCAGGGCGCCGGCTCACCGGCCATGCGCCGCTCACACCGATTCAATACCTCATGCTGGCGCTGCGCGTCCAGCAGACCCCAATAGCTGATCTCCCCACCGGTACGGAAGCACCCAACGCAGACATCGTCGCCGTCCAGCGCGCAGATCGACACGCACGGTGACACCGGCTTACTGGTCAAAGCGCTCATCGGGCTGCAGGTGCTCCGCGAAATGACGGGCGTGGGCCACATAATGCTGGCTGCCCATGGCGATCATCGCCTTGTGGCCGTCGGTGACCGGCTTAATGACCTTGGCGGGCGCGCCCATCACCAGGGAATTATCGGGAATCCGCATGCCCTCGGGCACCAGGGCATGGGCGCCGATGATGCAATTGCTGCCAACACGAGCGCCGTTAAGAACCACCGCATTCATGCCGATCAGGGTATTATCGCCAATGGTGCAGCCGTGCAGCATCACCTTATGGCCCACGGTGACGTCCTTACCGATTTTCATCGGCACGCCCGGGTCCACGTGCAATACCGAATTTTCCTGCACGTTGCTGTTCTCGCCGATCTCGATCACATCGTTATCGGCACGGATCACCACACCGAACCAGACACTGGCGTTGGCGCCCAGAACCACCGAACCGATCAGCGTGGCACTGGGGGCGATCCACTGCCCCTCGCCGCGCAGCTCAAGCTGACGGCCATCCATTTTATAGATCATCGCGTTGTCCTCTCTTATCGCTACGCTTCGGTCAGGTCGAAACGCACACCGGTATCGTATACATGGTTAAGAAGGTCCAGGATCATCAGGGCGGTGAGGCCCCAGATCCGTTTGTCCTCGAAGTAGTAATTGGGCATGCGCAGTCGCCGGCCATACACCTCCACCGGCTCGGAAAGCTCCGGCCGCGCGTCCAGAAAAAAGCTCAACGGCACCTGGAAGATGCTGGCGATCTCGCCCGGCTCCGGCACCAGCTCAACGCCAGGCGTCACCAGCCCCACGAACGGCGTCACCTTCATGCCAAAACGGGACGCCAGCGGCGAGAGTTGCCCCAGTACTTCCACCTCCTTATAGGGCAGCCCAACCTCTTCACGGCTCTCCCGCAGCGCGGTCATTCTAAGATCGCGATCACCGGGATCACGCTTACCGCCGGGGAACGCCACTTCGCCGGCGTGGGTGGACATTGAATGCGAACGCACGGTGAGAATCAGTTCCGGCTCGGCGCTGTCCACGAATGGCATCAGCACCGCCGCCTCGGGCAGTGCCTCCAGAAACAGATCATTGACGGTGTAATCAGGCAGGCGCTGGCGCAGACGCTCCAGGGGATTCATGCGCACCTCCCCACCATGTCGGCCAACCAGCGACCGGCCACCTGCGGGCCCACTGCGGCGACGGCGCCTTGTGGCGAAGCCGTGCCGGGCCCAGGGAATGTTGTCACTTCGTTCTCCGCCTAAGAATTCGTTTTTCAGTTCATACGCCAGTTTGAACAGGCACACCCGCCGGGGCAAGCCTGAGCCCCAACCCTGATCGCCAATTGCGGGCCGGGCGCGCAGCCATTACGCTGCTTACCTTGATTCCGGCGAGCGCATCCATGAAGTATTGCAGCCAGTGTGGCCACGACATTCAGTTTTCCATTCCCGACGGCGACAACCGCCCGCGCTACTGGTGTGACCAGTGCGGCGTGATCCATTATCAGAACCCGAAAATCGTGGTCGGCGCGGTGCCGGTCTGGGAAGGCCGCATTCTGCTGTGTAAACGCGCCATCGAGCCACGCATCGGCTACTGGACCCTGCCCGCCGGCTATATGGAAAACGGCGAGACCCTGCAGGAAGGCGCCGCCCGCGAGACCTGGGAAGAGGCCTGCGCCACGGTGGCAGTGGGCGATTTGTACACCGTGTTCAATCTGCCCCACATCAATCAGGTGTACATGTTCTTTCTTGGCGAAATGGTCAACGGCGAGTACGCCGTGGGCGATGAAAGCGCCGACGTCGGCCTGTTCAGCGAAGAAGAGATCCCCTGGGACGAGCTGGCCTTTCCGACCATCGGCCGCACCCTGAAATTCTTCTTCCAGGATCGCGCCAGCGGCAATGATTACCCGATCCGCACCCAGGACATCGCCCCGCTGAAACGCAAGCCCTCCCTGGACGATGCGCTCTGACAGGCAACCAAGAATAATTTCGCATTCGCAACAAGTCGCGTACCAAGCGGATACACTCCGTCACAAAAACCGATTAATCTTCTTCCCATAACGTCGATAACGACATAACGCCGGGGTGGTCCACGATCAGCCCGGTGCATCCATGACCGCTGGCGTGGGAGCGCCAAACCTGGGGGAAGAGTTCGTGACCGTTCTATCGAATGCCCGACGCGGCCTGGCCGCGTTGCTGGTGACCTTTGTCTGCCTGATCGCCCACACCGCCACCGCCCTGACCCTCGGCGATGCCAACTGGGCGGCCCTGGAGGCCATCGATCCGGGCTCGCCCGGCGACAGCGTACCGGCGACGGTCGAGTACCAGGGCGATCTGTACGCCGCTCAAACCTCCACCGACGCCGGCGACGCGGGCGCCCGCGTCGCCCGTTGGGACGGCCAGCAATGGCACGCCCTGGGGGCAGGGTTCAACGGCCCGGTGCTGGCGCTGGCAATGTTCCACGATGAACTCTACGCCGGCGGCGACTTCAGCGCCGTGGACGGCAACCCGGCCGCCGGCGTCGCCCGCTGGGACGGCGAGCAATGGCAGCCCCTGGGCAGCGGCGTCAACGATACCGTGCGGACCTTCCGGGTGTGGCGAAACCAGCTCTACATGGGCGGCGACTTCAACGAGGCCGGCGGCGCCTCGACCACCCTGCTGGCCGCCTGGACCGGGAGCGCCTGGGCAGGTCTGAACGTCACCGGGCTATCCGGTGAATTGCTTGACCTGGAGGTCCATCAGGACATCCTGTTTCTGGCCGGCGACATGCGCTTTTACGGCGGCGACATGAATCTGGTCGCCTACCCTGGCACCGGCGACTATGGCGCCTTCCCGGGCATTCCGGAGGTCGACAGATTCACCGCCCTGGCCCTCTACCAGGGCCAGATGATGGTGTTCGCGCCGGATGCCGACACCGACACTACCCACGCCTATGTCTACGTGGGCACAGGCTGGGCGGAGCCGCTGCCGGACGCGGCCACCCCTGCCATTTCCTCCGCCGTTGAGTTCAAGGGTCTCTTGTTCGCCGCCGCCGACACCGGCCTGTATGTGTACGACGGCAGCGGCTGGCAGCGGCCGGAGCCGGGCATTACCGAGGTGGTCAACGCCTTGACCGTCAGCGGCGACCAGCTCTATGTGAGTGGCCCGTTCAACGCGGTGGGCGACCAGACAGCGCACAATCTGGCCGCCCTGACCCCCGATATCGACATCACCTTCGACACGCAAACCGGACAGAGCAGCAGCGTTCTCTACTTCGCCGACACCGCCGTTGATCTTCCCGCGGCGCCCACTCGCGAAGGCTATACCTTCACCGGCTGGAACACCCAGGCCGACGGCACCGGCAGCGGCTATACCGAGACCCTGACCGTAGGCGATGCGGCGATGACGCTGTACGCCCAGTGGCAGGCGAACGCATACACGGTCAGCTTCGACGCCAACGGTGGCGAAGCCCTGGACGACCTGTCGGTGAACTTCGGCGACGCCATCGCCGCGCCCACGCCCACCCGCACCGGTTATGCCTTCCTCGGCTGGCAGCCAGCCCTGCCGGAGACCATGCCCGCCAACGACCTCAGCGTCACCGCCCAATGGCGGGCGCTGCCCGAGTACACCGCCACCGCCGTGGTCCAGGGGCAGGGCCAGATCACACCCGCCAGCCAGACCCGGTACGTCAATGAGACCGCCAGCTTCGAGCTGAGCCTGGCCAACCCCTCCGACTATGTGGTGGTCGCTGGCGACTGTGGCGCCAGCCTGGCCGGCGACCTGATCACCACCGCGCCGCTCACCGGTGACTGCACGGTGCAGGCACAGATATACCCGTCCACCGCAGCGGAGAAGGACAAGGAAGGCCCTCTGGCCAGTGCCGAAAGCGTCAGCTTCCGTCTGCAAGGCGGTGCCGGCGACAAAGTCGTGTCCTCCGTGTACCGGATGCGCGCCGGCGTTGACGCGCCCCTGTTCGGCGACGAAGCGGACACCCTGCTGAGCGTCAATGAGGACGGCAGCTACACCTTTACGTCCGAACGCACCGGGCGCTATACCTTCCACTTCAGCGATGAGGTCTCCGGCGAGATTACCGAGGTGAGCATCGATGTGCTGCCCCATCTCGCATTTGCCAGCAGCCATCGCCGCGCCCTGCGGGATGACACCAGCGAACTCACCGTCTGGCTGAACGACGAACCCATTGCTTACCCGGTCACCGCCACTCTGACCGGCAACGGCATGGGCTTCGAGACCCAGGCGCTCACCCTGGTTGAAAGCGACGCACGGCGGCTCTCGCTGTCCGTGCCCACCGGCGGCGGCGACACCGCCGCTCTCGAACTCAGCGAGCTGGACGGCGCCCTGGCCGGCAATCCGGCCACCCAGGCCCTGACCCTGCAAAGCGATCCGCTGCCGCTGTCGTTGTCACTCACCGTGGGCCAGGGTCTGCTCAGTGACACCCGGGTGGTGGGCCGCGACAAAGGCACCGTGATCCTCAACGTCGACGCCGGCAACGCGCAAGTCGAGCAGTACCAGTGGCGGGCGGACAACCTGCCGCTGTTCAGCAACGGCACCCAGGCCGCCTTCAATATGGAAACACTGGAACCCGGCAGCTACGAGATCGCGGTGACCGCCACCACCGCCGATAGCCAGGGCGTGGCCCTGGCCACCTTGCAGGTGGTGGAAACCTGCCCGCCGGAAGGATGCTATGACCTGATACAGGGCGTGCCGCCGGCCGCCAATCCCTTTGCCGGTGAGGATCACCGCCTGGCGTTGTGCCCGGGCAGCCGGGTGGCACTCTGCGACGGCGAGGAAAAGGCCTATCTGGAAACCGCTGGCCCCTTCCGGCTGGCCCTGGGCGGCACCAGCGCCACCCAGTCCTGGGACAGCGGCGAGTTCGGCCTGGGCCTCAGCGACGGCTCCCTACCGCAGGACGGTGACTATCGGCGGCTCGGAGTGGCGGTCGATTTCAAAATCCAGGCGCTCAATCAGCCCGGCGAAACCGTGCCGGTGGCGATTCCGCTGGTGGGGGACACGGTAATCCCCGCCGGCGCGGTGTGGCGCAAGTACCTGAACGGTGGCTGGCACACCTTCCTGGAGGACGAGTTCAACCAGTTGCACAGCGCGCCGAAGAACGGCCTGGGCCTGTGCCCGGCGGTGTCCGCGGACAGTTGGACGCCGGGCCTCACCGAAGGCGACGCCTGCGTGCGGCTGTCGATTGAGGACGGTGGCGCCAACGACGCCGACGGGCACGCCGACGGCACCGTCCGCGATCCGGGCGTGCTGGCGGTAAGAACCGGCAGCGGGATACTCGACGACGGCTTTAAGCTGGGCGGTGGCGGCGCCAGCGGCGGGTTATCCTTGACCCTGCTCGGACTGCTGGCCCTGCGGCGCCAGCGTCCGGCCGGGGTTTGACTCAGCGTGTGGCGCGCAGCGCAAAGCGTGCTGTGTGCCCAACTGGCGCGCTTAACCCGGCAGATCTTCCAGCCGCCACACATCAATGGCGGGCTCTTCGTAGGGATGCGCCAGGCGCAGAGCGCTGAGGGCGGCCTTGAGGTGGTCGTCGGCGCAGATCATTTCGACGCGGAATTCGTCCACGGTCTCGATCTCGCCCTGCTCGCCCAGATGCGGGTGGCTGCCTTCCAGGGGGCGAAACTGGCCCTGGCCACGCACCTGAAAGCTGCAGCAATCGTAGTTGCCCAGGCGCCCGGCGCCGGCTTCGAAAACCGCCGTCTTAACCGCCTCGGCGTGCTCTTCAGGGACGTAGAAGCACAGTTTGTAGAACGTCATGTCGGCTCCCGCTGGTTGTTCTCGGCCGGCCCGCTCAGACCTGCCCGCTCAGGCCGGTTCGCTGTCGGCGCCGGCGGCCTGCTCCTGAGCGTACTCCGGGCGCAGGCGGTAATCACCCCGTGAGGAAATCCAGATGCCCTGCGCGGCGACCGTCTGTACCCCGGCGGCGAACACCGTTGCCTCGGTGATCAGCTTACGCCGCTCCAGCCTCACCAGCCGCGCCTCGAATTCCACGTCGGTGTTGAGGGGCGTGGGCGCCAGGTAGCGAATATTGAGCGTGCCGGTCATGCCCAGGTTTTCGACCATATCCTGGGTCTTGGCCATCAGCATATCCAGTGCCAGCGCCAGCACGCCGCCGTGCACCTTGCCTGGCGGGCCCATAAAAGCACGGCCGAAGCGCGCCTGGCCACGCACCACATCGCCGTCGAGCCACAAGGTCACCGGCGGCGACATCGGGTTGGCCGGGCCGGTGAGAATCTCGAACTCGGACATGTCGAGCACGTCCTGATGGCTGCCCTGCCCGACAATCAGCCGGCCCAGCACATCGCGCATGCTGTGGTGGCCATGCTGCTCAAGGCCTTGCCGCAAGGCGCGCGCCTGCTCGGTGTAGCGCGCCAGCGCCGCTTCGTCGGCGTCCAGGCGAATCAATTGCTCGTTGATCGCCGCCAACTCCCGCGCCAACGCCCGGCGCTGCGCGGACACCGGCGTCGGCGCCGGCGACTCGCCCAGGGGGAGATCGAAATAATTGTATGTCTGCTCTGTCATTTTCGTTCCTCGGCGAAGCCACAAGCTACAAGCTGACCAGGCCATTACCACACCTTTGCGGAGCTTCCAGCCTGGGGTTGCCTGCGGCTTGCGGCTTGCGGCCTGCGGCCGTTTCATCCCACCCATTTGCGGGCGTTGGCGAACAACCGATACCAGGGGCCGTTCTCGAAACGCTGCCAATCGTCCGGGGTCCAGCTGTTTTGCAGCACCCGGAACACCCGCTCCGGGTGGGGCATCACAATGGTGGCGCGGCCATCGCGGGAGGTGAAGCCGGTGGTGCCCTGGGCGGAACCGTTGGGGTTGGCCGGGTACTGCTCGGTGGGGTTGCCGAGCCCATCCACGTAGCGCAACGCCACCAGCCGCTGTTCCAGGTTGCGGTTCAGATTTTCGTCGCTGATTTCCACCCGGCCTTCGCCGTGGGCCACGGCGATCGGAATCCGGGTGCCGGCCATGTCGCGCAGCAGAATCGAGGGGGAATCCTGGATTTCCACCAGCGAGGTGCGCGCTTCAAACTGTTCACTGAGGTTGCGCACGAAGCGCGGCCAATGCTCGGCGCCGGGGATCAGGTCCTTGAGCAACGAGAGCATCTGGCAACCGTTACAGACCCCCAGGGTGAAGGTGTCTTCCCGATAGAAGAAGCGATTGAAGGCATCCCGCAGCTGGTTGTGATAGAGCACGGTCTTGGCCCAGCCGCCGCCGGCGCCCAGCACGTCGCCGTAGGAAAAACCGCCGCAGGCCACCAGCCCTTTCATTTGCTCCAGGTTGACGCGGCCGGCGAGCAGGTCGCTCATGTGCACGTCCACGGCGCTGAAACCGGCGCGGTCAAAGGCGGCGGCCATTTCCAGGTGGCCGTTAACACCCTGTTCACGCAGGATTGCCACCTGAGGGCGGGCACCGCTGTTCAGATAGGGGGCGGCCACGTCTTCGCTCATGTCGAAGGTGAGGCGCACGTTCAGCCCCGGGTCATCGGCGTCGGCGATGGCGTCGAATTCCTGGCGGGCGCAATCCGGGTTGTCGCGCAGCGCCTGAATGCGATAGCTGGTTTCCGACCAGATGCGCTGCAAGCCGCGACGGGTGCGCTCCATCAGCACCGCGCCGCCCAGGCGCAGGCGCAGCACGTCTTCGCCATTGAGCAGCGCCACCGAGTGCACGCAGCCGCCCAGGCCGGCGTCCTGGTACGCGCGGCGCACCGCGTCGACGTCCTCGGCGCGCACCTGCAGCACCGCGCCCGCCTCTTCGGCGAACAGCGCCGCCAGCACTTCCTGATCGTCGCCGGCGATGTGGTCGAGCACGATGTCCAGGCCGACCCGGCCGGCGAACGCCATTTCCGTGAGCGTGGCGAGCAGGCCGCCATCGGAACGGTCGTGGTAGGCCAGCAAGCGGCCCTCGGCGAGCAGCGCCTGGGTGACGTTAAAGAAGGCAATCAGGTCGTCGGCGTTGTCCAGATCCGGCGCCACCTCGCCCACCTGCCCGTACACCTGGGCCAGCGCGGAGCCGGCCAGGCGGTTCTGGCCGCGCCCCAGATCCACCAGCAGCAATTCACTGTCGACGCCGGTACGCAGTTGCGGGGTGGCGGTGAGGCCCACGTCGGTGACGTTGGCGAAACCGGTGACGATCAGCGACAACGGCGCGGTCACGCTTTTGTCGATGCCGCGTTCCTGCCACAGGGTACGCATGGACAGCGAGTCCTTACCCACCGGGATGGCGATGCCCAGCTCGGGGCACAACTCCATGCCCACCGCCTTGACGGTGTCGAACAGGGCCTGGTCTTCGCCCGGATGACCGGCGGCGGCCATCCAGTTGGCGGACAGCCGGATATTGGCCAGCGAACCGATGTGCGTGGCGGCCAGGTTGGTGATCGCCTCGGTCACCGCCAGCCGCCCGGAGGCGGCGGCGTTGACCAGCGCCACCGGGGTGCGCTCGCCCATCGCCATGGCTTCGCCACAGCGCTGGTTGTAACCGGCGGCGGTCACCGCGCAATCGGCCACCGGCACCTGCCAGGGGCCGACCATTTGATCGCGGTGCACCAGGCCGGTCACCGAGCGGTCACCGATGGTGATCAGGAAGTTCTTGGAGGCCACGCTGGGCAGGCGCAGCACCCGCTCCACCGCGTCCTTGAGACCGATGCCGTCCAGTTCGAAGGGGCGGCGCTGAAAATCTTCCCGGTCGAAGGCGCGCTGCATCTTGGGCGCCTTACCGAACAGCAGATCCATCGGCAGATCCACCGGCGCGTTACCAAAGTGCTCGTCGCTGACTTTAAGGTGCTCGGCTTCGGTGGCCTCGCCGAGCACCGCGAACGGCGTGCGCTCACGCTGGCAGAGCGCCTCGAAACGGGGCAGATCCTCGGGCATCACCGCGAGCACGTACCGTTCCTGGGCTTCGTTGCACCAGATTTCCACCGGGCTCATGCCGGGCTCGTCGTTGGGCACCCGCCGCAGTTCCAGGCTGGCGCCGCGATCATGGTCGTGAACCAGCTCGGGCAGGGCGTTGGAGAGCCCACCGGCGCCAACGTCATGAATCGACACAATCGGGTTGTGGTCGCCCAGCTCCCAGCAGCGGTCGATCACCTCCTGCACGCGGCGCTCAATCTCCGGGTTGCCCCGTTGCACCGAGGCGAAATCCAGGGCTTCGTCGGACTCGCCGCTGGCCATCGAGCTGGCGGCACCGCCGCCCAGGCCGATCAGCAGCGCCGGGCCACCCAGCACGATGACCTTGGCGCCGGGGGGAATGTTGTTCTTTTCCACATGGCCGTCGCGGATGTTGCCCAGCCCACCGGCGATCATGATCGGCTTATGGTAACCACGCCGTTCATCGCCATTCAGGCCCGGGGCTTCCAGTTCCAGGGTGCGGAAATAACCGCCCAGATTGGGGCGGCCGAATTCGTTGTTGAAGGCGGCGCCGCCCAGCGGCCCCTCGATCATGATGTCCAGTGGCGAGGCCATGCGGCCGGGGCGGCCGTAGTCCTGCTCCCAGGGCTGGTCAAAGCCGGGAATACGCAGGTTCGACACCGAAAAGCCGGTCAGCCCGGCCTTCGGCTTGGCGCCCCGGCCGGTGGCGCCCTCGTCACGGATTTCACCGCCGGCGCCGGTGGCCGCGCCCGGGTGCGGGGCAATCGCGGTGGGGTGGTTGTGGGTCTCCACCTTCATCAGCATGTGCACCGGCTCGTTCACGTAACCGTATTCACCGCTTTCCGGGTCGCGGAAGAAACGGTCCGCGAGCGGGCCGGCCACCACCGCCGCGTTGTCCTTATAGGCGCTGAGCACCCCTTGCGGGGCGCACTTGTGGGTATTGCGGATCATCCCGAACAGGCTCAGCGGCTGCGTTTCGCCGTCGATGTTCCACTCGGCGTTGAAGATCTTGTGCCGGCAATGCTCGGAGTTGGCCTGGGCGAACATCATCAGTTCGGCGTCGGAAGGATTGCGGCCCAAGGCGGTGAAACGCTCCACCAGGTAATCGATTTCGTCGTCGGCCAGCGCCAGGCCCAGCTCACCGTTGGCCTGGGCCAGCGCCTCTCGCCCACCGCCGATCACATCGACACTGGCCAGCGAGCGCGGCTGGTGGTGGGTAAACAGCACCTCGGCCGAGTCCAGATCCGCCAGCACCGCCTCGACCATGCGATCGTGCAAGGGCGTCGCCAGCGCGGCACGATCCGGCTGGCCGGTGACCGCCACCCGGTATTCAACACCACGCTCCACCCGCCGCACCTTGGCCAGCCCGGCGTTGTGGCAGATGTCGGTGGCCTTGGAGGACCACGGCGACACCGTCCCGGGCCGGGGCACCACCACGAACAGCTCGCCCTCGGCAGACTCTTTGTGCGGGCTGGCGTCGTCCACACTGGGGCCGTATTCGAGCAAGCCGTCAAGAATCTGTCGTTCGCGCTCGTCCAGCGCCTCGCTGAGCTCAACAAAATGAACGAAACGGGCCGACAAAGCCTCTGCCTGTGGCAGAGCCTCGAGCAGTTTTTCTTTACGAAATGCGGACAGCGCCGGGCTACCGGGGAGGATCAGCATAGGGTTGGCTTTTCCTTTGGATCGAGGGATGACTCCAGGTCGGCAGCGCCCCCCTGGAGAGGCGCAATGATACGGTATGCCCGGCCGAATTCCTATTCGCCGGCACGCGCCAGCCGCCATCGTCACCGCCCTGGACGACACGCCAGCGGCATTTTAAATGTAAGCAAAGATGCCCACCTCAAGGCAACCCGTGGGCGCGCCTATTCGCGGCAAAGCCCCGTATCCCGGGGGCTGTGGTCCTGCGATTGGCTGCGGCGCCGGGCCCGATGTGCCGTGATTGTCGGCCATACGGCTAGATTTTCGCCAACCTGCAATGATAAATTCGCGCTCGCATAGATGAAGAACTCAGTGTCACGGGGCATGGATCGCCGCCGCTGACCCGCGTATGGCATGGGCCATACCACCTGCCTGGACACCCAGCAGAGGTATCAACGGACATGAAAAGCTTGCTCCGCCACAGCCGCACGCTGCTGGCGCCCATCGCCTTGTTGTGCGTGGTGGGCCTGGTCGCGGCGATGCGCCCCACCCCCACCGCCCTGGAACGTGTCCAGGCGCGGGGCGAGCTGGTGGTGGCGACCCGTCCCTCGCTGACCACCGTCTATCAGGACCCGAAAGGCCAGACCGGCATGGAATACGAGCTGGCGAACGGCTTCGCCGAGCGGCTTGGCGTGCGCTTGCGTCTGGTGGAAATGGACACCCCCGCCGAGGTGAAATACGCGGTGCGCCGCGGCAAAGCCGACCTCGCCGCCGCCGGCCTGACCGTTACCGATGAGCGCCGCCAGGGGCTGCGCTTCAGTACCCCCTACCAACAGGTCGATACCCTGGTGATGTATCGCCTCGGCGAGGCCCGGCCGAAACGGATCGAGGATCTGATCGGCAAGAAAGTGGTGGTGCGCGCCGGCAGCAGCCACGCGGAAATGCTCAACCAGGCCCGCCTGGAGCACCCCGCTCTGCACTTCGAGCAGGTGGAAAACGCCAACGCCGAACAGATGCTCACCCTGGTCGAAGAAGGCAACGCCGATTACACCCTGATCAACTCCAATGCCTACGCGATTCACCGGGGCCTGTTCCCGGACCTGGCTTCCGGTTTCACTCTCGGTGGCGATCAGGACCTGGCCTGGGCGTTCAGCCCGAGCGACGACCGCAGCCTGTATCTGGCGGCGCAGCGCTATCTCACGCAGATGAAGGCCGCCGGAGAAACCCAGCGGCTGGCGGATCGCTTCTATGGCCACGTCGAGCAGTTCGACCTGTACGCCGCGCGCAGTTTTATCCGCCATCTGGATGATCGCCTGCCCCTGTACACCCAGGACTTCCAAACCGCCGCCAGCGATGCCGACTTCGATTGGCGCCTGCTGGCCGCCGTCGCCTATCAGGAATCGCTCTGGGACGCCGCCGCCATCTCACCCACCGGCGTGCAGGGCCTGATGATGCTCACCGCCAACACGGCGCGGGAAATGGGCGTTGACGACCGCACCGACCCGGCGCAAAGCATCCAGGCCGGCGCCGCTTACCTGCGCAAGATTCATAACCGCATTCCGGATCGGATTCAGGAGCCGGACCGCACCTGGATGGCACTGGCCGCCTACAACGTGGGCTTCGGCCATCTGGAAGACGCGCGCGTGCTCACCGAACGCCAGGGCGACGACCCGGATAACTGGCAGGCGGTGAAACAGCGCCTGCCCCTGCTCAGCCAGTCCGCCTACGCCAAACAGTTGCGCTACGGGCGCGCCCCCGGCGGCCAGGCGGCCCTCTATGTGCGTCACATCCGCCGTTATTACGACCTGCTGGTATGGGCGGACAACTCCGAGCGCCACCGCTCCACCCTGCTCGCCTCGGCGAACTGATCGTCCTGGAAAGCGGATACAGGGATCAGGATACAGGGAACAGCGCGACGCAAACCGGGGTGTAACGAGACGCCGTGCCCGCGCCGCGACACTAAAAAGAGCAACCCCGCTGCCTCCCCCCCCTGGCCTTTGCTAGCCCCTTCGTTGCCGAAAAAAACGTCGCATCAGTTGCGAAGCGGCGTCCGCTTCGACGCCGCCCAGCACCTCGATCCGGTGGTTGTAGAAATCCTGCCCGGGCAACATCAGACGGCTTTCGCAGACGCCAGCGCGGGGCTCGGCGGCACCGTACACCAGCCGCGCGATGCGGGCGTGGACCAGCGCGCCGAAGCACATGGTGCACGGCTCGATGGTGACGTACAGGGTCGCCCCGGGCAGCCGGTAATTGTTTTGCCGGGCGGCGGCGTCACGCAGCGCGTTGATCTCGGCGTGGCCAGTGGGATCGTGGGCGCCAATCGGCCGGTTGTAGCCCTCGCCCAGCACCTGATCATCGCGCACCACCAGGGCCCCCACCGGTACCTCGCCCTCGCTGGCCGCCTGTTCCGCCAACACCAGCGCGCGCGCCATCCAATAACCGTCGTTGTGCATATCCCGTCACCTCATTGCGAGCGGGCATAGTAAACGGCTGCAAGCTGCAAGCTGCAAGCTGCAGGTAGGGCTAGCGTGGCGGAAAGGCCGTGCCGGTCGGTGGCCCGTTGAAAGTTAAAGGTTAAAACGCGGGCGGCACCCGACGAGATGGCGAGGCTGTGCCCGCGCTCAGGGGAGTTCAAACTCGTGGTGACCTTCCACGGCCGCCGGCCGCGGGAAACCCCGTCGGCGACGACCTTTTAACTTTTAACCTTTAACTTTCAACTGGCGTCCTGCCTGTGGCTTGCAGCTTCCTGTCCGCTTTCCGCTACAATCGGGTTTCCGAGAACGAGGAGATCCCATGACCACCATCGGCACCCCCTATTCCGACACCGCCACCCGGGTCATGCTGCTGGGCAGCGGCGAACTGGGCAAGGAAGTGGCCATCGAGCTGACCCGCCTGGGTTGCGAAGTGATCGCCGTGGACCGCTATGATAATGCGCCGGCGATGCAGGTGGCCCACCGTCACTATGTGATCAACATGCTGGAGGGTGCCGCTGTCCGCGAGCTGGTGGAAAAGGAGCGTCCGCGCCTGATCGTGCCGGAAATCGAGGCGATCGCCACCGACGAGCTGCTCAAGCTTGAGGAAGAGGGCTTCACCGTGGTGCCCACCGCCCGCGCCGCCAGCCTGACCATGAACCGCGAGGGCATTCGCCGCCTGGCCGCCGAGGAACTGGGCCTGCGCACCTCGCCCTACCGCTTCGCCGGCACCCGCGAGGAATACCTGGAAGCGATTCGCGAAGTTGGCCTGCCGTGCGTGGTCAAGCCGGTGATGTCCTCCTCCGGCAAGGGCCAGAGCACGGTGAAACGCGACGCCGATGTGGAGGCGGCCTGGGAGTACGCGCAATCCGGCGGGCGCGCCGGCCACGGCCGGGTGATCGTGGAAGGTTTCGTCGACTTTGACTACGAGATCACCCTGCTCACCGTGCGCCACCGCGACGGCGTGGATTTTTGCGCGCCCATCGGCCACCGCCAGGAAGACGGCGACTATCGGGAATCCTGGCAGCCGCAACCGATGAACGCCGCCGCCCTCGACGAAGCCCGGCGCATGGCCGGCGCGGTGGCGGACGCTCTGGGTGGCCGGGGCATCTTCGGCATGGAATTTTTCGTCAGCGGCGATCAGGTGTGGTTCAGTGAAGTGTCGCCGCGCCCCCACGATACCGGCCTGGTCACCCTGATCTCACAGAACCTGTCGGAATTCGCCCTGCACGCGCGCGCCATTCTCGATCTGCCGATTCCGATGATCGAGCAACGCGGCGCCTGTGCGTCATCGGTGCTGCTGGTGAAAGGCGAATCCCGCGCGATGCGTTTTGGCAACCTGGAGCAGGCCCTGGCGGAACCGGACACCGGCCTGCGCCTGTTCGGCAAACCGGAAGTCAACGGCAGCCGCCGCCTGGGCGTGGCGCTGGCGCGTGCCAACAGCATCGACAGTGCGCGGGTCAAAGCCAACCAGGTGATCGCCAGCATCAAAGTGGAACTTTAAACGGCGATGCCGGCCTCACCTCAAGTCTGGTTTTTACCAACATGAATCACTCAGGGACGAACAATGCATAGGGATACCAATGTATAGGGACACGCACAGCAAAGCAGTGGGCTACCTGCTCTGGATCTTCGGCTTCATGGGCGCCCACCGGTTCTACTACGGCCGTCAGCTCACCGGCACCCTGTGGTTTTTCACCTTGGGGTTGTTTTTTATCGGCTGGATCGTCGATCTGTTTCTGATTCCGGGAATGGATCGCGCCGCCGACCAACGCTACCGCGCCGGCGCCACCGACTACAACATCGCCTGGATTCTGCTCACCTTTCTCGGCGTGTTCGGCCTGCACCGCTTCTACATGGGCAAATGGATCACCGGCCTGCTCTACTTGATCAGCGCCGGTCTCTTCGGCCTCGGCATTCTCTACGATTTCTGGACCCTCAACGGCCAGATCAGCACCAGCAATATGTTGAAAGGGTCGTTGTAGACGGTTGAGGCGGGCAGTTTGTACTCGAGGAAAGGCCGATCCATCCAAGGACCCGTTGAAAGTTAAAAGTTAAAAGTTAAATGGTCTCGCCTGCATGGCTTCGCAGCGACCTTTGGCCGGGCAAGGAATGGAGTTCACTGCCCACAAACGCGGGCACGGCCTTGCCGGCGGCTCAGGCTTCATTCGCGTTTCAACTTTTAACCTTTAACTTTCAACTCACGCCTGGCCAACAGCACCAGCTCCCCGACACCTGCTCCTAGTTCTTCATCGCATACCGACCCGCACCCAGGAAAAACAACGCGGCGGCGGTGAACAGGTAGAAGCCCTGCAATTCAAGCGCCCAGCCACCCTGGCTGGTGAGGCTGAAGAGCTGGCTCATGTGGGCGAGGAACAGGGCCACCAGCATATTGCCCACGATCAGCGCCGCGCCTACCCGGGTCTGGTAGCCGATGATGATCATGATCGGAGCGATCACTTCACCGATAAACACCCCATAGGCGAGAAAGCCCGGCAGCCCCGCGCCCTGCAGCATTCCGGCGATGCCGCCGACCCCATGCTGCAATTTGAAAATACCGTGCAGAAGAATCATCACACCCAGGGCCAGACGCAGTATCAGCTTGCCCACATCCGCGTTTTGCATAGTTCACTCCTTGAGGGTTTGGCCGTCACGGCACCGTTTGCTGGCTATTGAACGGCTTTCGTGCGGGAAAGGAAAGAGCGCCCCCGCCCCTTTACCAATCTTGCACAATCCACGCGGCAACCGGCTCCGCATCCCGGGCCGCCAATCACGTTTCTCGCGCTTAAATTTCGCCATTCTATTTACATGACGACCATCATCATTATATAAATGACACCCATCATCCAAATGAATCACCCGCCGGGAAGCCATGACACTGGCCGATCCCAGGGAGAAACGCCATGAGAGTGAGCAGAGAACAAGCCGCCGAGAACCGTGACCGGATTGTCGAGGTGGCCGCCAGGCTGTTTCGCGAGCGCGGTTTTGACGGCATCGGCGTGGCCGAACTGATGAACAACGCCGGCCTCACCCATGGCGGTTTCTATGGCCATTTCGACTCCAAGGAACAACTGATGGCGGAGGCCTGCGAGCGCGCCATCGACAGCACCGGCCAACGCTGGCGCAAAGTGATCGGCAGCGCTCAGAAGCCCTCCATGGACGCCCTGGCCAGCCGTTATCTGTCCAGCCGTCATCGCGACCATCCCGGCGACGGCTGTGTGCTGGCCGCTCTGGCCGGCGAGGCCAGCCGTCAAAGCCCGCCGGTGCGCAGTGCGTTCACCCGCAGCGTGGGCCGTTTCATCGACCTGCTGGACAGCGCGCTGGCCGGTCGCCGGGCGGCGCTGCGCCGGCGCAAGGCGGTGGCCGCCACCGCCGCCATGGTGGGCGGCCTGATTCTGGCGCGGGCGGTCAACGACCCCACCCTGTCCGAGGAAATCCTGCATGCGGTGGCGGCGGAATTGCCCGGCACCACCAGCTCCAACCCCTGACCCGACCTTAAGGACCCACAATGAGTAGTCTTGCCGAAATGACCGGCCTGCAAGCCCTTCAACACGCGCTGACCCAAGACAATCACAGCGGCATCGGCCGCACCATGGAATTCACCCTCACCGAACTTGAAGAAGGCCGCGTGGTGTTCGAGGGCACGCCCACGGAGAAGGTCTACAACCCGATCGGCACCGTGCATGGCGGCTACGCCGCCACACTGCTGGATTCCGCCTGTGGTTGCGCGGTGCATTCCACCCTGGCGGCCGGCCAGGGCTACAGCACCGCGGAGCTGAAAGTGGCCTACCACCGCGCCATGACCAAGGACACCGGCGCGGTACGCGCCGAGGGCACGGTGGTCAGCCGGGGCCGCCGGCTGGCGTTCGCGGAAGCGAAACTCACCGACGCCAACGGCAAGCTCTATGCCAGCGCCACCTCCACTCTGATCCTTCTCTGAGACGCTCGCCATGAACCAGGCCGCCACCCTTCGCCCCGCCGCCAATGCCGCCCAGGCCCGTTCCCGGATGATTCTGCATGGGCCGGTGCTGCCCACCATTCTCAAGCTGGCGGCGCCGAACCTGGTGGTGATGCTGGCCCAGGCGCTGGCCAACTTTCTGGAAAGTTATTACGTCGGCCTGATTGGCGTGGACGCCCTGGCCGGCGCGGCGCTGGTGTTTCCGCTGGTGATGCTGCTGATGATGATGTCCGGTGGTGGCATTGGCGGCGGTATTTCCTCGGCGGTGGCGCGGGCCCTCGGTGCCGGACAACAGGACAAAGCCGATGCGCTGGCCCTGCACGCGGTGGTGATCGGGTTGGCCCTGGGGTTGCTCTGCTCGGTGATCCTTCTGGCCGGCGGGCCAGCGATTTACCGGGCCATGGGCGGTGAAGGCGCCGGACTGGCCGCCGCACTCGCCTATTCCAACGCCATTTTTATTGGCGCGGTCTTTCTGTGGCTGATGAACTGTTTGTCCTCGGTGTTACGCGGCTCCGGCAACATGTTGTTGCCAGCGGCGGTGATGACCGGCGGCATCCCCATGCTGCTGGTGCTTTCGCCGGTACTGATCTTCGGCGTCGGCCCGCTGCCGGGTTTGGGCATCGCCGGCGCCGGGCTGGCGCTGGCCAGCTACTACCTGCTCGCCACCGTGGTGCTCCTAATCAGCCTGCTGCGCGGCCGCGGCGGCGTGCAACTCAGCCTTAAGCACCCCCTACGCCGGGCGCTGTTCGCGGAAATTCTCGGCGTCGGTGCCTGGTCCTCGCTGAACACCGTGTTCTCCAATCTGTGCGTGGTGGTCAGTACCTTCTTCGTGGCACGCACCAGCATGGAAGCCCTGGCCGGATTCGGCCTGGGCATTCGCATTGAATATCTGCAGATCCCCATCGTGTTCGGCATCGGCACCGGGCTGGTCGCCATGGTCGGCATGAACATGGGCGCCGGCCAGGTGGCGCGCGCGCGGCGCATCGCCTGGACCGGTGCGTTGGTGGCCGCCGCCGTCACCGAAACCGTGGGGCTGGCGGCGGCCTTGTTCCCGGAAGCCTGGTTGGGCCTGTTCACCAGCGATCCTCAGGCGATCGCCACCGGCGCCGTTTACTTACGCACTGTGGCGCCCGCCTACGGCTTCCTGGGATTGGGTCTGGCGCTCTATTTCGCCGCCCAGGGCACCGGCCGCATGATCGTGCCGATGCTCGCCGGCGTCAGCCGCTTCGTGGTGCTGGCGCTGGGCTGCTCACTGATGGCCTGGCTGTACCCGGGCAACATTCACGCGCTGTGCGCGGCGCTGACCGTGGCACTGGTCGTGTACGCCGCGCTGATGAGCCTGCCGTGGCTGGGCGCGCGCCGCTGATTTCGTTTCCGCAACCGGAGCAAAATGATGAAAGCCGTGATTAGCCGTTATGTCCGTTCACCGTTTCACTTCGCCAACAAGGGCGGCCTGACCGACATCCGCCCGGACGACCTGGCCGCCCAGGTAGTCAAGGGGCTGCTGGCGCGCACCGATCTGGACCCGGCGCTGCTGGAAGACGTGATTCTGGGTTGCGCCTATCCGGAAGGCCCGCAGGGCTCCAACCTGGCGCGCATTGTTGGCCTGCTGGCCGGCCTGCCGGAACAGGTCGGCGGCATGACCGTGAACCGCTTCTGTGGCTCATCCATGTCCGCCATTCACATCGCCGCCGCGCAAATCGAAGCGGGCATCGGCGAGGCCTATCTGTGCGTCGGGGTGGAATCGATGACGATGGTGCCCCAGGGCGGCCTGACCCCCTCACCCAACCCCTGGCTGAAAGAACACAGCGACGCCTACATTTCCATGGGCCAGACCGCCGAGAACGTCGCCCAACGCTATGATATTTCCCGGCGGCGTCAGGAGCAGATGGCTCTCGAATCCCACCAGAAAGCGGCCACCGCCCGTGAGCAGGGCCACCTGCGTGAGGAGATCGTCGCCATTCAGACCGGCGTCAATGAATGGATCACCGAAGACGGCTGCATCCGCCCCAACAGCTCCCTGGAGGCACTCGCCAAACTGCCGCCGGCGTTCGGTGAGCACGGCGTGGTCACCGCCGGCACCGCTTCACCGCTCACCGACGGCGCCTCAGCGGTGCTGGTGACCAGCGATGAATTCGCCCAGCGACATAATCTTTCCCCGCTGGCGCGCATTCGCGCCGTCGCCACCGTCGGTTGCGACCCGGCGGTGATGGGCCTGGGGCCGATCCCCGCCACGCAAAAGGTGCTGGCGCGCGGCGGCGTCGGCGCGGACGATCTGGGCGTGGTGGAAATCAACGAAGCGTTCGCCTCCCAGGCACTGGCTTGCATCGGCGATCTGCACCTGGACCCCGCCACCGTCAATCTGGACGGCGGCGGCATGGCCATCGGCCACCCGCTGGGCGCCACCGGCGCGCGCATCACCGGTAAGGCGGCGGCGCTGCTGGTGCGGGAAAAAGCACGCTATGCGCTGGCCACTCAGTGCATTGGTGGCGGTCAAGGGATTGCCACCCTGCTCGAAGCGCTTTAAAAGGGGGCGCCCAAAACCATCGGTTTCGGAGCAGAAACGCCATACCAACCGGCGAAAACATTTCGCGATCAAGGATCGCTCCCACGCGGCGTTGTCGACACGGCGTCACGCCGTCGCGCTGGGCGCTAAGGAACAACCATGCTGGCTTCCCGTTTTTCGCAGTGTCTTCACCAACGGCACTGGCACTACGCCTGGGTGATCGCTGCGGTGACTTTTCTGACCATGCTGTCGGCGTCGGCGGCGTTGGGGTTGCCGGGCGCCTTTTTGCGGCCGTTGGGCGAGGAGTTCGGCTGGAACACCGAGCAGATCTCCAGCGCCCTGGCACTGCGTTTTATCCTGTTCGGTTTGATGGGGCCGTTCTCGGCCTTGCTGATGGACCGCTTCGGGCTGCGCACCATCATGACCAGCGCGCTGGTGCTGGTGGCCGCCGGTCTGGCGCTGTCCACGCGGATGACCGAGATCTGGCAATTGGTGCTGCTGTGGGGGGTGGTGCTGGGCCTGGGCTCGGGGCTGATCGCCCTGGTGTTGGGCGCGGTGGTGGCCAACCGCTGGTTCGAGAAACGCCGGGGCCTGGTGATTGGCCTGCTCACCGCCAGCGTGGCCAGCGGCCAGTTGCTGTTCCTGCCCCTGGCTGCCTGGCTGATCGAGGTGCTTGGCTGGCGCTGGGCGCTGATGCCGGTGGTGCTGTGCTGTGTGCTGGTGGCGGTGCTGGTGTTTCTGCTGGTGCGTGACCACCCGGGGCAGTTGGGCTTGCGCGCCTATGGCGCCGCCGCCGACAGCCCGCCCGCCGCGGCACCGCTGTCGTTGTCGTTCATGGAGCCTCTGCGCGTGCTGCGCGGCGCCCTGCGCAACCGGGCGTTCTGGGTGCTGTTCGGCACCTTCTTTATCTGCGGACTGAGCACCAATGGCCTGATTCAGACGCACTTTATCGCGCTGTGCGGCGACTTTGGCCTGGCCGCGTTGCCGGCCGCTTCGGTGCTGGCGATGATGGGCGCCTTCGACCTGGTCGGCACGATTCTCTCTGGCTGGCTCTCGGACCGCTTCGATGCCCGCAAATTGTTGTTCTGGTATTACGGGCTGCGCGGGCTGAGTCTGTTCTGGTTGCCGCACTCCGAATTCAGCCTGTATGGCCTGTCATTGTTCGCCATGTTCTATGGCCTGGACTGGATCGCCACGGTGCCGCCGACGATCAAGCTGGCCGGGCGCGCGTTCGGCCCGCAAAAAGCCGGCATGGTGTTCGGCTGGATCTTCGCCGGCCATCAATTGGGCGGCGCCCTCGCCGCCTACGGCGCCGGGCTCTCACGCACTTTGCTGCTGACCTACACGCCGGCGTTGTACGCCGCTGGCGCCGCCTGCCTGCTGGCGGCGGTGGTGGTGTTTCTGATCCGGCGGCCGGCGCCGGCGGCGGCCTGAACAGCCGCCGTCAGCGCGTCTTGCTCGCCTCAGGTGCCGAACGGATAGGTGTCATCCTCGGCGCCACCGGAGCCGGCCACCAGCGGGGTCACCGCCTGGGTGTCACGGAACCACAACCAGGCATCGAACTGAGACGCCAGCGATGCCTTCATGTAGTGGCTCTGCAGCTCGGTCTCGGGCCGGTAGATAACACCAATGAAGCGCTCGCGGCGGGGCTGGTCGAGCCGACGACGGAGCGCCTCGTTGAGCACGCCGCTACGCAGATCAAGGAGAAAGCGCGGCAAGCTGGTGCCCAGTGCCAAATGCTCGTGGCTGTCCTGACGCACCGGGCGCACCGTCTTGATCCGCATCGGCCCGTCCCAATCGTCCGCGGCGGCCACCGTGCCGGCGTGCGTGGACAGCCCCACCAGCGCCGCCTGTTCGCCAAACCGTTTGCGGCATAGCTGGCCCAGGTTCAACTCGCCACGTTGACGCCCCATGTCGGTGGCGCTGGCGTCACCGATGTGCGAGTTGTGTGCCCAGACCACCGCTTTGCTGTCGCCGCCACGCTCGGCCAGAAGATTTTCCAGCGTTTCGAACATGTGGCGATCGCGCAGATTCCAACTCTCCGCCGCGCCGTGGTAAAGGCTGCGATAATAGCGCTCCGCCGACGCCACCAGGCGCGCGTTCTGAGTGGCGTCAAAATACCGATCCTGATCGCCGTTCACGTACTCCAGTTGTTTTTCGAGCAGCGCGCGGAGCTGAGCGATCACCGCTTCTTCGCAAGCCTTCTCGGGTTCGCTGAGCACGGCACGGCCGTATGCCGCCGGCGTGTTCCGCCAAGGGGCAAGGCAGGCGTAGCGTTGTCGGGCGGCACGCGCGGCGTGCGGGTCCACTTCCTCCAGGTAATCAAGCACCGCGCGGATCGAGGCGGACAGGTTATAGAGATCCAGGCCGCGAAAGCCGACTCGCCGATCACTGGTGAGCCCGGCATTGTGCGCTTTCAGCCAGCGGGTGAAGTCCTGTACTTCGCGATTGCGCCACATCCAGGTAGGAAAGCGCTGAAACGGTGGGTCCGGGCCGTCCAGCGCGGGCCGATGGCGTACATAACGATCCATGACCTCGGCATCGGGCCAGTCCGCTTCCACCGCCACCAGGTTGAAACCGTGCCGCTCGATCAGCCGCCGGGTCAAGGCGGCCCGCGCCCGGTAAAATTCGGAAGTGCCGTGGCTCGCTTCCCCCAGCAATACCACCCGGCGATCGGCAAACCGGTCGATGCAGCGGGCGAACGCGGGGTCGTCGATCTCCGGCAACGGCTCCACGGCGGCGGCGATGTCCGCCACCAACGCAGCGTCGTCGTCTTCGGCCGGGGCGCGGGCCGCCGCCGGGGAGCGTGGCCGGCTCGACTCGGCTTGCGCCTCGCTCCAACCCTGCTCGCCGATCAGCGGCACGAAACGCACCGCCTCCAGGTCCTGCTGCTCGAAGCGCTGATCGCCCACCCGGGTGACCCGGATCAGCCGCTGCTGGCGGGGTGTGTCTCCGATCGGCATGACCAGCCGACCGCCCGGTTTGAGCTGGCCCTTCCAGTGTTCGGGCACCTGGCTGCCCCCCGCCGTGGCGATAATGGCATCAAAAGGCGCCTGTTCCGGCCAACCCAGAGTGCCGTCGCCAATGCGCACCTGGATGCCGCCGAAACCGTGTTTTTCGAGCACCGCCCGAGCGTCCTCGCCCAGCCGGGCCAGGCGTTCCACGGTGAACACTTCGATGCCCATCGCGCACAACACCGCGGCGGCATAGCCGGAGCCGGTGCCGATCTCCAGGACTCGCTCGCCAGGGCGCAGGGTGGCCACTTCGGCCATGAGCGCCACGATATAAGGCTGTGAAAGGGTCTGGCCTTCGGCGATCGGCAGCGGCGAATCGTCGTAGGCGTGCTCCCGCATCGACGCGGGCAGAAAACGCTCACGGGGCACCCGGAGCATCGCCTCCAGCACTCGAGTGTCCCTGACGCCGCGCGCGGCGATCTGGCCCACCATGTCACGGCGTTGTTCGATTCTATCTTGCTGTTCGGCTCTGTTTCGCATGGGATTGCCCCGCTGCCAAGTCTGTTAACCGGCATGGTGACAAAGAACACCGCCGGTGCGCCCACGAAGCAAGCGAAAGAACGGCAAAGCTTTAAGAGGTTTTACGATGCGGAACCTACTCTTCCAGCAGCCGCAGCCATACCGTTTTCGCGACGGTCTGGTAATCACGCATGCATTCAATCAGCTGATGGCGAACACCGCCGCCCATCAGGCTTTCTGGCAACAGCGGGTCGTGCAGGATGGTGCGGATCGCCTCGCGCCCCAACAACAGGCTTTCGCGGGCAATCCGCTCATCGGTTTGTCGAGGGAAACGGGCCTGGCTGCGTTGCAAACGGCGGATCAATGAGCGATAGCTGCGCTCCAGGGCTTTCAGGTTCCACAACCCGCGGGCCTGCTGTTCGTCGGCGTCGCTCAATTCGTACACCGCCATCACCAGCGCTTGGCCGGCCAGACCCAGCCCTTGCAGGTCATGTCGCACCGCCGCCACGCCCCCCTTAAGATTGTCCGGCCGCAAATGTAATCCGGCCTTCAATGGGCGAAAGCCACGCAGCAACAGAGCGCGCTCATGGCGGCGCCAGACCACCTTGTGCCGGCGCGGCACGGCGCCGTCGACCACGCCGATCCAGCCTCCGTTCCAGGCCACCGCCTGTTGCTCGCGGCGCAGCCAGTTGTCCACATCGCGCAGCAGGCTGTTGCTCCCCGAATTGAGCGCATAGCTGCCGCGATCGGTGCTCGCCACCTTGCCCTGCTGGCTCAAGCGGCTCAGCGCGACCCGCACATTCTGCTCACGGATGCCGCAGATCATCGCCGCGCGGCACAACGCGGCCACCGGCAGCCGGTGCTGGTCATGGGCCGCCAGCAGGTCCAGGACCAGATCGCTGGCGGAAAGCTCGCCCTCTTCAATGTTACACTTCTTGTCAGTTATGGCCATTTAGTGAAATATATCACCCAGTGTCTAATTGTTCCATTTGATGTAACAAGCATCTCAATACAGGGAGCCGTTTCATGGCCAGCAGCCCGATCTCCGTCATCGTTGACGGCCCAGTGTGCACGATCATCATCAACCGCCCGGAAAAACGCAACGCCGTGGATCGCCCCACCGCCACCGCCTTGCGCCAGGCGTTCGAGGATTTCGACGGCGACGACGCCCTCAAGGTGGCGGTGCTGGCTGGCTCCGGCGGCACTTTTTGCGCCGGCGCCGACCTGACCGCCCTGGGCGATCCATCGCTGCGCAACGAAATGGACGCGCAAGGCCAGGGCCCCGGGCCGATGGGCCCGACCCGCATGCTGCTCAGCAAGCCGGTGATCGCCGCCGTCTCCGGGTACGCGGTGGCCGGCGGCCTGGAGCTGGCGCTGCTGTGCGACCTGCGCGTGGCCGAACGCTCGGCGGTGTTCGGCGTGTTCTGCCGGCGCTGGGGCGTGCCCCTGGTGGATGGCGGCACCGTGCGTTTGCCGCGCGTGGTCGGCCAGGGCCGGGCTCTCGACATGATTCTCACCGGCCGGTCGGTACACGCCGACGAAGCGCTGAGCATGGGCCTCGCCAACCGGGTCGTGGACGATGGCCAAGCGCTGAAGGAGGCGCAAACGCTGGCCCGGCAGATCGCCGCCTTTCCACAGCAATGCCTGCGCGCCGACCGTCTCTCCGCCTACCAGCAATGGGATAACGACCTGCCTACGGCGCTGCGCCAGGAAGGCGCCGGTGGCTATCCCATCGTGCAGGCGGAGGCCATCGAAGGCGCGGCACGTTTCGCCGGCGGCGCCGGCCGGCATGGCGAGTTCGACTGAGCCCGCACGCCAATCCGATAACCAAAACACTATGGGGAGCCATCATGACCACCACCTATCTTGAGCTGATCAAACGCGGCGCCGGCTATTATCCGGAACGCACCGCCATCGTCTTTAACGGCGAGAGCCTCACCTTCCAGGCCACCGACGCGCTCAGCAATCAGCTTGCCCACGCCCTGATCGCGCGCGGCGTGACCCGTGGCACCCGTGTGGCGCTGTTGCTCAATAACAGCCTCTACAGCGTGCCGGTAGACTTCGCCTGCGTGAAAGCCGGCGTCAACCGGGTGCCACTGAACGCGCGACTGTCGCTCAACGAACACCGCAAAATGCTGGCAGAGACCGGCTGCGACTTGTTGCTCTACGGCGCCGATCTGGCCGACCGCGCCAGCGAATTGGCCAACGCCCTGCCGGCATTGCGATGCCACGGCATCGGCAGCAACGAGGGCGGCGGCGATGACCTGCTCGCCGACGCTGGCCAACGCAGCGACCAAGCCCCGAATATCCAGGTCGATGAAAACGACGTCATCCTGACCCTGTTTACCTCCGGCACCACCGGCACCCTCAAGGCCGCCCAGCACACCCAGGCTTCCTACGCCGGCATCTGCAAGAACGTATTGATGAACCTGATCAACGTGCAGCAGGACGACGCCATGCTCCACGCCGCCTCGTTGATCCACGCGTCCGGGGTGTTCGTGCTGCCGTTCTGGCTGCGCGGCGCGCGCACCGTGATCATGAGCGCCTTCGACCCGGACACCTTTCTCGACCTGATCGAAGAAGAGCGCATCACCGCCGTCAATATGGTGCCCACCATGCTGCAAATGCTGCTCGGCCACCCGCGCTTCGCCGAGCTGGACATCACTCACCTGCGCCAGGTGATTTACGGCGCTTCACCGATGCCCCGGCCGATCATCGACAAGGCCATGGAGCTGTGGGGCCGGGAGCGCTTCTGGCAATACTACGGCCAGACCGAATGCCCACTCACCATCGCCGTGCTGCGCCCGGAAGATCATCAAGGCGAGTTGCTGGGCAGTTGCGGCAAACCGGCCATCGACGTGGAAATACGCCTCGTTGACGAAGCCGGCAACGACGTCCCCGCCGGCGAACCCGGTGAAATCGCCGTGCGCGCGCCGGCGATGATGGCCGGCTACCACAACGCCCCCGAACTCAACCGCGAGATGTTCATGGAAGGCGGCTGGCTGCGCACCCGCGACCTGGGGCAATTCGATGAACGGGGTTTCCTGCACCTCAAGGATCGCACCTCCGACATGATCATTACCGGTGGCTACAACGTGTACCCCCGCGAAATCGAAGACATTCTGATGGCCCATCCGGCCGTCGCCGAGTGCGCCGTGGTCGGCCTCAAGGACCCGCAATGGGTCGAGGCGGTCACCGCCGCGGTGGCGCTCAAGCCCGGGCAAAGCGCCAGCGAGGCGGATCTGATCGCCTACGTCACCGAGCGGGTCGCCTCCTACAAAAAACCCCGCCAGGTGGTGTTCATCGACGCGATTCCGAAAACCGCCGTTGGCAAACTCAACCGCAAGGCGCTGCGCGACAGCCTGGGGGATCAAAGCTAACGCCAAATAAATATTACCCGGGTAATATTGACGGATTATTTTATCCGGGTAATATTCTGGCCATCCCAATAGGAGATGCGCCATGACCGCCCCTACCCACACCGCTTTTTTGGGCCAGCGCCTGCTCGCCCGGGGCTCCCTCGCCGAGGTTGCCCTTGCCGTCAAACACGCCGACGCGGACGCCTCGGCGTTACTGATCTTCGAGGATCACAACGGCCGCCAGATCGACCTGGACACCCGCGGCAGCGACCAGCAGGTACAAGCCCGGCATACGCCCGCCGCCGACCAGCCCCGTGGCAGGGGCCGCCCCAAGCTCGGTGTCACCGCCCGCGAGGTCACCCTGCTGCCCCGTCATTGGCAATGGCTCAACGCTCAGCCCGGCGGCGCCTCGGTGACGCTGCGCAAACTGGTGGAAAACGCACGCCGGGAAGACACCTCGCAAGCCCGTGAACGCCGCGACGCGGCATACCGGTTTATGTCCGCCATGGCCGGCGACCAGCCCGGTTTCGAAGAAGCCGCCCGGGCGCTGTACGCGGGTCAGCATGAGCGTCTGCAAAGCCTGACCGGGGGCTGGCCGGAGGACGTGCGCGACCATCTTGAGCGGCTGATTAGCGGCCCCGCACCAAATTCCTTTTAGCGATATATATATAACCAAACTTTACCTTGTTCACTTCCGGGCGCAGACTTTCCCCAGGCACCTCCCCTTTTTCCGCTTGCCTCCGGGAGCAACCCAATGATTCGAACAACGCCTTTTCACGGCCTGGTTCTGGCCTTTCTGTTGATCTCCAGTGTGCACGCGGCGCCCTCCGCTGAGCGCTTGGCCCGCCAGGGCGCCGATGGCGTTGCCGCCTGCGCCAGTTGCCACGGCGCCCAGGGCGAGGGCAACGCCGCCGGCTTCCCGGCGCTGGCGGGCCAGCCCGCCGGCTACCTGACCAAACAACTCCATGATCTGGCCAACGGCGCACGCGCCAACCCGATCATGATGCCCATCGCGAAAGCCCTTTCAGACCCCCAGATCACCGCCCTGGCGGACTACTACGCCGGTTTGCCGGCCACCGGCGGCGGTGGCGCCCGTGACGACCAGGGGGCCGGCCGGGAATTGGCGGTGAACGGCGCCTGGGGCGACAACCAGCCGGCGTGCATCGCCTGCCACGGCGAGGGAGCACGCGGCGTGCCGCCACACTTTCCGGCACTGGCCGGCCAGCACGGCGGCTATATCGAGGGCCAGTTGAAGGCCTGGAAGAGCGGCACCCGGCATGGCGATGCCGGTGGCCTGATGGCGGCGGTGGCGAAACGGCTCGACGACGCCCAAATCCAGGCGGTGTCCGCCTGGCTGGCGGCGCTGCCGCCCAGCGGCGAGGTGCCCGACGCGGCGCGGCCCGACCCGGCGCCCGCCGCGCCGGACGCCCGCCCAGACAGGTTCCAACCACCGCTGCGCGCGGATCTGCCGAACGGCAAGGACGGCGAAGCAATACGCCGCGGCGCCGCCATCTTCAACCAGACCCATCTGCACCCGCAGTCGGCGCCCTTCGTGGGCAACGGCCAGGATTGTTCCAACTGCCATATGAACGGCGGCCGGCAGGCGGATTCCGCGCCCATGTGGGCGGCCTGGGTGCTGTATCCGAAGTACCGCGGCAAGAACGATAAAATCAACAGCATGGCCGAGCGTATCCAGGGCTGCTTCACCTATTCGCAAAACGCCCAGGCCTCGAAAAACGGCGCGGCGCCGGCGGCGGACAGCGCTCTGATCGCCGATCTGCAAGCCTATATGCATTGGCAGGCAAGCGGCGTGCCCACCGGCAAGACCATGAAAGGGCAAGGCTATCCGGAGCTGCCCAAACCGGCCAAGGCCTTCTCGCCGACGCGGGGCAAGGCGCTGTTCGCCGAACATTGCGCGCTGTGTCACGGCGACACCGGCCAGGGCACCGCCATCAATGGCGGCACAGCCAAACGCGATGACGATTACGCCTTCCCGCCGTTATGGGGGCCGAACGCCTACAACTGGGGCGCCGGCATGCACCGGGTGAACACCGCCGCCGGCTTTATCCAAACCAATATGCCCTTGGGCAACCCCGGCTCACTGAGCAACCAGGACGCCTGGGACCTGGCCGCGTACATCAACAGCCGGCCGCGCCCGCAGGACCCGCGCTTCAAAGGCGACCTGGACGCCACCGCGCGGGATTTCCACGCCAACCAGGCAATGGACTATTACGGCCAGAGCGTGGACGGCTATCGCCTGGGCTCGCCCGGCACCCTGGAGAAGTGGATCCACGCTCAATAGACGCGCCACCAGGCCGGCAACAGCGCGCGCGGTCTGGATCGGGGATCATAGAGCCGAGCTAAGATAGCCACCCGAAGTCGACCGGTCTTTCACGGCCGGTCACTTCATTATTTACCTTAAGCAACCTTTACCGAGAGACTTTAGGCAACACACCAAACTAAAACTTTAAAATCACCAAAAGAAAAACACCCAAAGAAAAAATCATTACAAACAAAGCCAACGCACTAAACTTACAACCAATACATGAAACCCAAGGGAAAAGTGGATCATAGTAAACTACGACAAATTTTTTTAGCCGACCGCCTGGACCTTTTCCATTCCGCTTGCTTAGCAAGCCATCATGGAGATCGCGAGATTTAAAAAAATGCAACCGAAAATAGACCTTACCAGAAACCTTATATTCATATCTCCCTACCCAATGCCGATTGACTGAATTCACTAACGCTGCTCGCGCAGCGAAAAAGCGTCTCTTCCTAGCAAAGAAAACCACATAAAGAATAAGAGACACCACCACAAAGATGAGCATCATTTCCGCAACAAGCTGGGAAAGCGGCGATGACAAAGGTAAAGGAAAAGGATTCATAAGCATCCATGCCTTGCCGTCATGGCTTTGCTGAGCTTGGCTCGGGTCATGGTCCATACTTTCTGATCTTCAGTGATAGCGTGCTGATGCGCCTTGGCGACGTTGACGCCGTGGGCGGAGTTGCTTTCTATACTGCACATTTATTTCGACATCTAATTTTCCATGGCGGACATGGCCGCGTCCGAACCCGGCCAATCTCTAACCAGGCAACCCTCTCAAGAACAGCAAAACAGAAACCACCGTGACAAGCACAAAAACAACCGCCCAAGCTATCCCGCCATGACATCTCTTATGGTGATCCGGCGTTGCAATCGGCCAGATTCCAAGAAACCCGGAAAGTGCCGCAATAAAGTAGTAGCCTCTCATCAACCCGCCCGATGAAAGAATCCAGGCGAAGGCGATCAACGCCACCCTGAAGAACCGCATCAGGCCTACCTTCCTTTCCGCGAATACTCAGCCGCCGCCGGTGCGTTGATGCTTTCCTCGTGTCCGCCGGTTGTATTCATAAAGAGCATAAAACCAAACCCTCACCCTTTCGCTCTCCGAATCATATCTTGAAAATCACAGCAGAATCGCCGCCACTCAGACAGGAGATCCAACACCTTCTCTTCGTGGAGGTACTTACCCCTGGAATACAAACTCAGAAAATCTCCATTCTTTCTGAGAAGAGCACCATTCGCAAAATCCTCGAGGCGGCGAACCACCGCATCTAAGTCGCCGTTTAGAGAGCAGGAGCCCCAGACATACCACTCGTCCCTCACTAGCCGAGCTTCTCTCAGCTCAAACCAGGTCTCCAGAATACTCCGTCGCCGCATAAAAAAATCCGGCAAGTCACTGAAGTCGCCGCAAAACGCTAACACTGTCACTTTTGAAAACCCGGTGACCGGCCCACGCCCAACGATACAACCAAGTCACAAACAAGATCCTGACCTTTGGGTGTCACTCCAGAATAGACCTTGCCCCCAAAGGGGACTAAAAGCTCGGCCCTGGAATTTATCCGGATAGCTTTGGGAACGCTCCTTACCTCTGGACGATCAAGAACCTGAAACCCTGCTCGGCAAAAAAAGCGCACCTTCTATTTATCCGTTTACTAAGGGCAAAGCCATAAGCACCAATGCGATCAAAAAATACTACCCATGCACATCAACCCCCATTGCCCCGGCTCGAAGCGCCCGGAGAGCCCGTCTATTATTTTTATCGGCGCGGCCCGACACCCTCGCATCTCGTCTTGAATATTATTGACCGGCACACAGCTTAGATAACATCGTCACAAACCAAAACAGAACACAAACCACCCCCCAGATGCATCGGAATCATAGATGTTGGCAAAGCCAGAGAATAAAAAATACAAAGATACAACAATGGCATTTCTTCATTATTTCTCACGCCTTTCTCAGATCCTTTCCTGGCACCACAAAATATCATTCAGGACACTCACGTGCCGCCATATTTCATGCGCCCCCGGACAATACGAATATCACCCCAAAAAAAATCGCCAACCAAAAAGCCTTTACCCCAACAGCACGACAATCCATATTTTCATTTATATATTTATCAAACTCCTCAGGCTCTCTCCATTCCCAAAAATACATAGCCGCAACCAGTGCTCCCAGCGCCCCAGACAACCACAAAATAAGCGAACCCGCCCCATCTTTTTCATATGCGCTCGACATTATAATTATGGATGCCATCGTATAAAAAAACATTTTCGGAACTATCATATTTTCAATTCCCGCACGCAGACTCCTTAATCATCTTCGTTGTCATTAAACCAACAATAGAAGCCATAATAAAAGGAACTATATTCAGCATGATAGCACCAGCGGCAAATATTGCGAAAATAGACGAGAAGACAATCGCAAGCATTGCGGTATAGATAAAAACTGTCATCGCAATAAAAGCAGAAATTCCCCACCCACAGCTTGACAGGTTCGAGAAAAAATCCACCAAAACACCAACGCCCCCTAAAGTTTTTCCAGCCACCCCGGCCCAACCCGCCTTTATTTCAGATATCAAAGTTCCGATCAATGCCAGCAATGTGGACAGATACTCATCAATGATCTCTCCTCCATTCTCACCACTAGCGATCAGGTAAGCACCCGCGCCGGTGTCCGGATCGAGTACTGTATAGCCCACGGAGGGGCGACCGTGGAAATTGACCGGTCTTTCATGGGCGGTTACTTCCTTGCCGGCAAGAACGGCGTTGCGAATATCAGCTTCTTCGGCGAGGCTCAGATCGAGTGCCGCCATTGCCTGGCTGAGGTTGGCCCGGGTGATAGTCCAGATTTTCTGGCCTTCGGCAGCGGCCAGTTGAAGGGCTTTGACGGCACTTATACCGTGGGCGGGGTTGTCGTCGGTGCTGTACATCTGCTCCGGCACCAGATGCTCCATGGCGGACAGGCGCGCTCCGGCCGCCCGGTTTCCGGCTATCCAGCGTTCCTGATCGTTGTCTTTATCCACGCGGATGGCGGAGACGTTGTCCACATCCATGGTGAGGCCGCTGGCCGTGACGTTTCTGGGGATGCCAAACCAGTAGCGCGGTTGCAGACTGGTTTTGAATAACCCATAACTCGGCGCCCGGTAGCCGACGCTGTTCATCTGGCGCTCGCTGATTCGGGCCTGCATGTCATTGAGTGCGAAGTAGCTGAGAATGGTGGCGTACAACATATCGCCGACCAGTTGTTGCTTGGTGAGATCGCCGTAGTCTTCAGCGGTCAGTTGGGCACGAGTGGCTTCCAAGTCAGCTTCCAGATGTCCAGCGGCGGAGGCACTGATACCTTGCAGATTCAGGGCAATAGTACGGTACTCACCAGCTATCGGCTTGTTCTCGGAGGTGTTCCAGCCCTGTCCCGGCTGCCAGTAGCCCATTTCGGAGACCAGGGCCGACCCCATGGTCAGTTCGTATTCGGAGTTCGCCACGGGCGCTGCCCCGATCGAGAAGTGGGCATTCAGATTGATCAGATGCCCGGGCAGCGTGTCCGCCACCTCAGCCGGGTCGACCTCTCCATCTTCACCCGCTTCCGGCAGGTAGCTGGCGAGCGTGTCTTGATCGTCCTGCGTGGCGGGAGTAAAGGAGAGCGAAAGGCTTCGGCCGGCGAGCACTGCCGTGGGCTCTTCAATGGTGAATAATTCAGCGCCTTGGTAGCCATTGGTGCTGGTATGCAGTCGATATCTGAACTTCCAGCGCAGTGAGTCGGAGAGCTCATTGGTGGTGAGCCGCCGGGTGACTAGATGGTAGGGCAGTGACGGCGCCAATTGCTGGTGTATGACTGCTTTGATGGCCTTGGTGCCCAATACCTCTCCCACCGTGGCCTCCGGTGCCTGACTGTCGAGGTAGGTCTTTAGTTCCGTGCGGTAGTCTTCCAGCATCTCCTCGACGGCCGCACCGGGCACACCTTGTACCCAGCCCTCTTCTTCATTAATGGTGCTTTCCTGTTCGATGGCCCGGGCAAGGCCTTCGGCGTCGAAGGGCACCTGGTCCTGCAGGTTCATACCTTCGCTGTATTCGTACTGTTTGAAACTGGCATCCATGGGAATCCAGGTATCGCCGCTGCGGTGATCGGCGCCCCGGCTGGGGTGGAAATCGATCCAGGCTTCCACCCAGACGTGTTCCAGTTCGAACTGGCTGATGCCGCCGCCCTGGATGACGGCTTTTCTCGGAATACCGCCCTGCCCCATCAGGTTGCCGGCGGCGCTGGCGGTATTGACCCCGCCGACCCAGTTCATGATCTGATCGGCGGGAATGCGTACCGTGCCCAGGGCGTAGCGGGCCGGGATATCCGAAGCGCGCAGCAAGGCGATGAGCAGGCTGGCGGTGTCGAAGGCATTGCCCTTGCTCAGTTCCAGAGTGTACTCAGCACCTTGAATGGAACCGTAGCTGGGGATGAACTCAATGTTGTTACGCACCCATTGGTAAATGCGAATCGGATCGTGATCGAGTTCGGCGGCCTTTTCTTGAATGGCCGAGGACTGCGGTGCATCCAGCGTGGCAGCGAGCGCGTCGTCCGTGGGCGCGCCGGGAGCGACGCTCAGAGCGGCGTCATTGGTCAGGCTGGCAAGCTGAACCCCTTGCTCGAAACGGGGAAGGCCGGTGCGCTGGCTGAGTGCCTCTGCGGAGTATGCGGGCGCCGGCGTTTGGTCCGGATCCGGGGTGCGCCAAGGCAGGTTCTCCGGATCGAAGGGATCCCGGGGCTTGTCCAGGGTGAAGCGACCCAAGAAATCGACCAGCGCCGCCATGGCTTCTTCCTGTTCGCCGAGGGATTCTGTGTTGAGAGCCTGGTTCAACGTTTCTCGCAGAGTGGCGTAAGCCTGGCGGTAGTCTTCGCGGGCGTGGTCGTTGCGCTCGAGAATCCGTTGCGGAAGACGCCTTTGCCGAAGATGGGCTTCGGTCTGGTCAAAAGACGCCAGCGCTTGCTTGTGCATCGCAGCCGCCCGCTGCGACAGCCATCGCAGACGCGGCAGCGGTTCCGCACCGGCCTGGCCAATGCCAAGCAGTGAACGGGCGGTCCCCAGCAAACCTTGATCCCGTTCGGCCAGGGCGTCCGCCATCATAGAGCGTCCGTCCCTGGCTTCCTGGCGGATGCCGAGGAGGACCTGCTCCAGGGATTGATGGCGCGCTTCCCAGCGGGCTTGTTCCTGGGCTTCTTTCTGGCGCTCCACTTCCACGGCCACCGCCCAGGCGGGCCAGATCACGGCGTTTAGCAGCATCATCACCACGACCAGAGCGGTGGCGCGACAAAGCCGCCGGGCGCACCGCATCCGCTCCATGGCCGGAGCCGGATGGCTGCCGTGAGTGTGCTGATTCCTCATCGCGGTGTTCATTTTTCTTCCTTGCATGATTAGTTCCCTTCCCTGTTCAGCGACCAGATCACCCAGTCCAATCGACGTCGCAACTCACCGGCATTTCCGTGCCGAGAGTTCCGCAACGACGTGGCAGCTTTTAATGCCAGTTTGGTCGCGTCCCCAATACGCCCATGTTCCCAGGCGTGGCCGGCCTGATGCAGGCTCAGGGCCGCGTGTTTCAATGCCAGGTCCCAGGGCGTTTGCCACAGCGCTTGGCGGACCGCGGACTCAATCGTCTCCAGGTCCTCTGGCTGATCCGCCCGTAACTCGATGCGCAGAGCCTCATCGAAGCGTTCGCTGTCTCCACTTGGCGTGGTCGCTTCCAGCGTCGCCGAAAGATCGCTCACCCCCTGGCGGTAATCGGGGCGAATCCAGACGCGCAGAGAGCGTACTTCGCCCTTGTCCAGCTCGAACCGCCATTCGAGTTGGCCGTTGCCGGTTCGCGGCAACGTCGCGATCACCTGGCCGCCGTCTTCCAGCATGAGGCGCGCTTGAACGGTGACCGCCGGCCCGGTGTTTTCCACCGTCAGGGTGACCGGCACCACCGCATTAGGTCGTGTGATACTCAGGTCGGTTTCGGTGAAGACGAGCATGTCGTCGAGCAACGTGGCGTAGCCTGGCGTGGCTTGCTCGGCGGCCCCTTCCGCGGCCAGGTCAAAACCGGCGAACACCGTCCGGCCTTCACCGTAATCCCGGTAGGTCACCGCCGGATGATCGAGAGGATAAAGCGGACAGTGGCGGCCACGACCTTGGCCACCGCCCACACGCAGATTCTGGTAATAGCCGGCCGCGTGGCTGCTCTCACGATGCACTAGTGCCAGTTGCCGGTTCAGTACCAAAGGCAAGAAACCAGCGTCACTCAGCGGCGAGTGATCAAGGCGCACACCATCGGCGTCATCGCCCGGGTTCCGATCATAAGGATTCCAGCCAAAGCCCTGCCGCTCACCATGTGGCTTGATACCCAGAGCCTGATACAGCGGGCCGGCCTCGGGCAGATCGCCAGCGGCGTAAACCAGCCCCTCGCCACGGTTCACGGCCTCGCGCAGCTGTTTGGCGGTCCAGTGCTCCACCGGTATCCGGCCCGCCAGCAGCAGGTATTGCTGATAGTCGCCGGAGCGTACCGCCGCACCAAAGGTCTCCAGGGAGTCCACCAGGGTGTAATTCCGTTCGGCCAGGGTGTCATCGAGCCATTGACGCTGCGCGGCCAGCGCTGGCACTTCAGGCTCGCCATGGCCTTGGCGCACTTTTTCCACCAATTCCACATCGGTGACTTCGAAGTCGCCCAGCACATCGCCGGGGCGCGGAGGCTCACCACATCGGAAGTGAACTTCACCGCTGTCCAGTGCTTTATGGAAGAACAGGAACGCCGGGTAGATCGCTTTGAAGGTGTAGCCTCCTTCCACCAGACCTTTACCTTCCACGCGCAGGCTCAGAGTCTCGCGATCCAGATTCTTCAGAGTCAGATTCACTTCTCGCCCGGCGTGGCCATCCACCGGCTCGGTAAAGAAGCGTGGCGTGGCGGATTCCAGGTCCTCGACTTGGAAATGCCGACCGAGCACCTTGGCGTAAACCAGAGCGTAGGGTGACAGCGTGTCCGCAAAAGTGGCTTCGAGTGTCAGACTCTTGACCGCCATGCAGGTGGACACTTCGTTATCCGCCAACACCAGCAGGCGCGGCCCACCACTCAGGCTGAGACCGGTTTCCAGGGATACCGGCGGTTCGATCACCTGGAAGGTGGCGTTGCCGATATCCAGGCGTTCGCCACCGCTGGCGACCTGCAGCATGCAGGCGTGACGAGTAAGGTTGAATCCGGCAGTGCTGAAGGTATCCGTGAAGGTTCGTTCCTCACCGGGCGCCAGGGTCACCGTGGCGGATTCGTCCGCAAGCTCAAGCTGGTTATCCAGATCCAGGCGCAGCCGCCGTACACCGATGCCGTCCAGGACCTGTTCACTGGTATTACGCAGCCGGGAATGGCAGCTCTGGGTGTGCCCCAGGAATACCGACTCCGCCTCGACGGAGACGCCTCCCTGCAAAGCACGGAGCGGATTGCTGGCGACCGAGAAGCCGGCCTGATCCCGGGCGAGCACCTGGTCATTGCTGGAGAACAATGTGCCCGTCACCGTGTAGTCGCCATCCGGAACGTCATCCAGCGCGAGTCTGTCCGGCAGAGCCATTACCTGGCCAATCGACAGACTTTCCAGCACGGTTTCTTCACTGAACACCACCTGCCCTCCCGGGCCGGCCACCACAAGGCGATAGCGGGGTGTGGAAATCGGCGTACTGATACTGGTGTTGCTCAGCGAGCTCTCAATCGTCACAAAGTCACCGAGACGGTACGCGGGCTGATCCGTGCCAACCCGGACCGCCGCCACCGGTTCGAACGTGTCGCCCCCTTCGGCGAGCCGGAAGGCAGCCTCATCACTGTCCAGCAGGCGGCCAGCGTCGTTATAGAGATCGGCTACGGCACGATAGGGTCCGGTCAGCGTGACGCCGGTATCCCATTCTTCAGTGCGCTGGTACTGCTGGCCGGCTGCCAGCTCCTCCACGGTCCGTTCTCCAAGATCCGTCACCAGCACACCGTTGGCGTCCTCGATACGCAGTGCTACCCGATAATCCCCGGCCACCGCACCGGTATTGCTCACCAGAGCGTCAATCCGTAGCGACGCCATGGGCGACGGCATCGCGGATGAGAGCCCCAGGGACACTTCGCCCCGTTGCGCGGTGACCGAAATACCAACGCCATTGTTTCCGGTGTTGCACTCCGACACGTTACCGGCGATTTGAGCGCGGGCGTGCACGGTTCCCCTGTTCAACGAAGCAACCTCTACAGCAGCCAGGCTGACGGTGCGGAAGGCACCGGGCTCAAGGCCTTCTTCCAGTGTGATCTCGCCGACAATCTCGCCGCTGTCGTCGTCAGCATTGAAGAGCGTGACGGTGACGTTCTCGGTAATCGCCGCGGAGCCGGCGTTGCCGATCACCACTTCGAAGCTGACTGGTTCTCCTGTGCCGTGATCCACCAGCTTCAGACCGCCCACGGTGAGATCGGGGATGCGGGTTTCCTTGGCGATCTTGCCGGCGATGCCCTCGATGTATTCCTCGTAGCTGTCGACCATCAGCACGAAGCCACGATCACCGCCCACCGGCTCGGGAAAAACGATGGCATTAAGCAGGTTTTCATTGGTACCACTACCAACGCCGATGGCGTTGAGCACATCCACGCCGTTGTCACGGGCCCGGTTGGCGGCCGCCACCGCGGCGGACTGGCTGGACTGACCATCGGTGGACACGTCGATCACCCTCAGCGCCGCCGGTGGCGTGGTCTGGGTGATGGTGTCGACGGCGCCGTCAATGCATTGATGGATGGACGTTCCGCCGCCCATTTTTGGCACCCCCCGGATGGCATCGGCCAGATTTGCGACGTTGTCTTCCTCGACCAGTGTCGGATCAATCTCCAGACGGTCCGAACTGCTGAACTGCAGAAGGGAAAGCCGTACCGAGCCGTCGCGCGGCACGATATCCGGGTTCTCGATGGCCCGGGCGGTGCCTTCCAACTGCAGCTGGAACTCGGAACGGCTGACGCTGCCGGACGCATCCAGACACAGCGCCAGGTCCAGATACGGTTTCTGATTGTTCACGCACTCCCCGGCGGTGCTTTCCAGATTATTGGTTTCGGAGAGTTCGGAGATCGCTTCGTCGGCGTCGAGCATCACCGTGATCGGTGCGTCCCGAAACGGAAGAGGCCCATCCACGGCAATGGCAATCGAACGCGTGGTATCCACATCCAGCGCGCCATTGACCACCTGCTCGCCGAGCTTCAGATCCGTGTCCGGGTTAAAGACCCCGTCACGGTCCCGGTCACTGAAGGCCACGGCGCGAAAGCTCTGATCCAGCGCCGTGTTGCCCCGGTTAATCACCACTATTTCCAGCTCACCGGCGGCGGCAAAGGTGTCCGGGTCGGAAGTGAGACTAGCGGTCCTCACGCTCTGGACCGCCAAGTCCGGCAGCAAAGCATCGATGCCAGGCGGACGTAGGCGCAAATCCCCCATTTCAAGCACACCGCCAGAGGCGATCAGGAAGGGGAGCGTCAGATCCTGGTAATCGGTGAGCGACAACACCAGGACGTAGTCGTCCAGGCGCAATCCCGGCACTTCGAAACGGCCACTCGGGCCGCTCAGGGCCTCGGCCACTACCGCCGATGAGGAGGCGTGCTGTTTGACCTGCGCCAGCACGCCCTCCAGCGGTTCACCGGTGCGCACGTCCACTGCCCGGCCGGCGACGCTGTTCACCGCCTCGACCAGGGGGGCGAGCTCGACCTCGCCCACATCGCTGATAAACCCCGCGTACACCCGCACCTCGGCGCTGACCGCGGCATAGTCGGAAGCACTGATGGTCAGGCTGACTTCACCCGCGCTCAGCGTATCGATCACGAAATGGCCGTCGGCGTCGGTTGTCTGATTATCGAAGCCATCTTCATGCTCCACCAGGATTTCAGCGCCTTCGATACCCCGGCCGGTGATGCCATCCACCACCGTTCCCCGGAAGCCACCTGGCAAGGAGGCCGGCGGCTCACCCACGGCGACAAGCTGTGGCGAGAACGTCAGGGCATCACCGTCATTGGCTTGCACCTGGCCGGATACGGACGCGTAGCCATCGGCGCTGACGGTGAGCGCGACTTCGCCGGCGGGCAGGGTTTCCAGCCGGTACCGGCCTTGCGTGTCCGTACTCACGGATTTCGTGGTGTTTGCGACGCGGGCGCTGACCAGCGCACCGATCACCGCGTCACCGGTGCCCCGCTCAGCGACCCGGCCCGTGACGCGCACGCCCTGCTCCACGGCGGCACGCAAAGCGGGCGAGAACACCAGCGTTTGCCCCGCCTGGATATCGGCACGACCCACGGCGGTTCGGTAACCCGGCGCGGAAGCGGTCACCGTGACCGGACCGGCGGCGATCTCGCCAAGCACGTAGCGGCCATCGGGGCCGGCGGTCACGGAGCGCCCGGAACCGCCTAACGTCAGCGTCGCGCCAGCCAGAGCGGCACCGTCTTCGCTGGCGGTTACACGGCCACGCAACAACCCGGTGGACACCGGCTCGCCGGTATCGGGATCGGTTTGCCGGACATCCAGCGCCAGGTTTCCGAGATTCCGCTTGTCGCCGGTTTGCACCACCGTGTTGAGCACCAGGGTGCCGTAGCCAGCCTTGCCCGCTTCGATCCGGTATTGCCCGGTTGGCAGATCCTCGAACAGGAACACGCCATCAGAGCCAGATTGTGTCTGTCGAGTATCGGTGCCGGAGAGTCTTACCTGACCCTCCGCCAGAGCCTGGCCGCTTTGCGCGTCCACCAGCCTGCCGGTAAGTCGAGTGAGATCCGGCGGGGGCAGCGATCCGATTGCGAGCGCGCGCAAAGCCAGGGCGGTGACGTAGACACCGCCATCGAAATCACCAGCGGGTTTCTGCTGGTTCGCCAGGGCCTGTAATGCGGCCTCGTAGGGGGAACGGTCCACGGCTCTGGACAAGAGCGCGATCAATGCCAGCGAGGATTGCTCGGTACCGGCCCATAGGGAGTCGTCGCGCCGACCCAGCAGAAACGATTGCGCCGCGCCGAGCGCCGCGTCCACCTGATACTGTTTGCGGTACAACCAGAGCGCGTGCATCACCACCGCGGTCGTCTGCACCTGGGCATTGTCGCCATCCAGCGCCCAGCCACCGTTGTCGAGCTGATCGTCACGAAGGAATTGCAGAGCGTAGGCCGCCGGCTCCTGGGTGATGCCCAGCTGATGAAGGGCTTCCAGGGCAAAAGCAGTACTGATGACATCGGCGCTATAACCGGGAAAGGCTCCGAAGCCGGAATATGGCTGCCGCCTCGCCATCAAAGCCTGGCGGTCCGTGCCAGCGTCCAGCCCCAAGGAGTGCGCCGCAATCATCCGTCTGGCAAGGTTCTCCGCACTGTCGTCCGGTGCACTGGCAGCCAGATAAGCCGCTGCGCCGGTCAGTTCCTGGGGCTCACTGTCCTGCTGTATTGCGAAGGTTTCCAAGCTTTCCGTTGTGGCCTGAAAAGCGGTGCTCAGCGTGGCGTCGTTGTTCAGCGAACCATCCTGCTGGAGTTGGCCTAGCAGCCATTGGCGGCCCTCCGCGAAGCCCCCCTGAGCGCTCAGAGGCAGAATAAAAAGAAAACAAAAACAGACAACAAGACGAACCCGGCATCCATGGCCGGCCAACGGCGTTTCCATGCCTTCCCCCAGTTTCTATCCGCCACCCGGTCCCCCAGTGGACGGGCGGCATTTTTAGTTGCGAGAAGGGTAGCAACGGAGCAGCGATCGCCATGCAAGCAATTTCTTACATGCTTGTAAGAAAAACGCTCATTTTTGTAGCGAATGAACAAAAGCGTGAACCAGATCAACCCGCGGGGTACATGGAGGCAGGGATCGCTGGACCTCAGCCGCCGCCCAGGCGCCACCAGGCCGGCAACAGCGCGCGCACCTGGGGGCGAGCGAAGCGGTCGTCGATCAGGTGCACCACGCCCTGGTCGTCGCCGGTGCGGATCACCCGGCCGGCGGCTTGGACCACCTTGCGCAGGCCCGGGTAGAGATAGGTGTAGTCGTAGCCGTCGCCGAACAGGGCGCCCAGGCGTTGTTTGAATTGTTCGTTGACCGGATTGATCTGGGGCAGGCCCAGGGTGGCGACAAAAGCGCCGATCAGACGCTGGCCGGGCAGATCGATGCCTTCCGAAAACGCGCCGCCCAGCACGGCGAAACCGATGCCCTGCCCGCTTTCTTGAAAACGATCCAGAAAGTCCTGGCGGGCGGCTTCGTCCATGCGCCGTTGCTGCGCCCACACCGGCAAATGCGGGTGCTGATCGCGCAGCATCGCCAGCGCTCTTTCCAAATAATCGTAGCTGCTGAAGAAGGCGAGGTAGTTGCCCGGGCGTTGCTGGAACTGGTCGGCGATCAGGGCGGTGATCGGCGCCAGGGACGCTTGGCGGTCGCGATAGCGGGTGGAGATACGCTGTTGAATGCGCACCTCCAGTTGCTCGGCGCGGAACGGCGACGGCACGTCCACCCAGGCGGTGTTGTCGGGCAGGCCAAGCAGGTCGGCGTAGTAGCCGGGCGGGCTGAGCGTGGCGGAAAACAGCGTGGTGCTGTGGGCGCTGTCAAAACGCGCCGCCAGCGGCGCCGCCGGCACCACATTGCGCAGACACAGCCGTGAGCCGGGCCGCCCCCGGGCGGGAGTGAGCGGCACGCTGTCGACAATAAAGGCGTCGTCGTCGAACAGTTCGGCGATGCGGTTAAAGTGCAGCGCGTCGAAGTAGAACCGGTTGAGATCGCTGTTGAGCACCGCCGGCTGCTCGGCCAGATGGTCGGTGATCGCGGCGATGGCGTTTTGCAGCGCCAGCAGAAAGGCGGCGGGCGGCTGGTCGTGCACGCGGTAGGCGGCGTCTGGCCCGGCGGCGGCGTCGGTTTCCTTGTTGAGCGCGTTCCATTGCCGATTCAGGCGCTCGAAGGCGCTCTTCAGCGGGGCCGGCGCCTGCCGCTTCAGAGCGCGGAAGGTGAGCTGATCGAGCTCGGCGGAATACATGCCCCGGGCCCGGTCCACCAGGTTATGGGCTTCGTCCGCCAGCACCGCCACCCGCCACTGGTTTTCGGTGGTTAACCCATACAACAGGGCGGAAAGATCGAAATAATAGTTGTAGTCGCCCACCACCAGATCGCTCCAGCGCGCCATTTCCTGGCTCAGGTAATACGGGCAAACGTTGTGCTCAAGGGCCAGCTCGCGCAGCCGTTGGCGATCCAGCATGGCGTGGTTGGCGGCGGCGGCGCGGGCGGCGGGCAGGCGGTCGTAGAAGCCTTGCGCCAGCGGGCAGGATTCGCCGTGACAGGCTTTGTCCGGGTGCTCGCAGCTTTTCTCGCGGGCGATCAGCTCCAGGGTGCGCAGCGGCGTATCCGGTTGCTTTTCCATCAGAGTGCGCACCGCGTCCAGGGCGAGCTTTCGGCCCGGCGTTTTGGCACTGAGAAAAAAGATTTTATCCAGTTTTTTTGCCGGCGCCGCTTTCAATAACGGGAACAGAGTGCCCACGGTCTTGCCGATGCCGGTGGGCGCCTGGGCCAGCAAAGGCCGGCCGGTGCTGGCGCTTTGAAACACTGATTCCGCCAGCACCCGCTGGCCGGGCCGGAAGTCCTGGTGGGGGAAGGTCAGGCCAGAGAGGGTCCGGTCGCGCTCATCCCGGTGGGCCAGCTCACGGTCCGCCCATTGCAGAAAAATTTCGCAGTGGTGAGCAAAAAATTCAAACAATTGCGCGGCTTCGTGGCTTTCCTTCAACACCGTTTCTTTCTGCTTGACGATGTCGAAATACACCAGCGCCAGCTCTACCTGTTCCAGTTCACGTTCGCGACACAACAGCGCGCCGTAGATTTTCACCTGGGCCCAGTGCAAGGCGCGGTGGTTGTCCGGCAGACGGGCCAGGTCACCGCGAAAAGTTTTCACTTCTTCCAGGCGGTTTTTGGCCGGGTCGTAACCGTCCGCGCGGCCACGCACCTTCAAGTGTTTGTACTCGCCGGCCAGCACCACCTCCCGTTGATAGCCGGTGCCGCGTCGGCCGGCCACGGTGGCGTGGCCGGCGATGCCCTCCTGGGCGGTGGGCGATGGCGTGAAGCGCAAATCCAGATCGCCCGCCTTGGCGGTAAACTCGCACAGCGCGCGCACCGCCACCGTGTAACTCATGGTGCCCATTGCACTTTGCACACCAGGGCGGGGATTGAATGCGCGGCGAAAAACGCCAGCCAGCGCCGCTGGTTGTCTTGCAGGCGATCGCCCGGACCTTTCACTTCGATCATCCGGTAGTCACCGCGTTCGGGAAAAAGCTGGATCAGATCCGGCAGGCCGGCGCGGTTGGCTTTGATATCCCGCAACAGGCGCCCGAAGCAGAGCCGCAAATGGGCGGCGGGAATGCAATCCAGCGCGCGGGTCAGCAGCGCCTCGGAGAGCGTGCCCCAGTGTACAAACGGCGACTGAATGCCGTGTTTCTCATTGAAGGTCCGCACAATCAATGGGCGATGCTCACCGTTGGCCAGGGTCTCGAACGCGCGCTCAAACAGCGCCCCGCGGCGGGCCTGGAAATCCGCGTCATAAAGATCCGCCGGGCCGCTTTGAAAAGGGTGAAAAAAAGCACCCGGCAGCGGCGCGAACAGGGCCTCCCAGCACAGCAGGCCGAACAGGCCGGTGAGCAGGGTATTCTCCACATAGAAGACCGGCGCATCCGGCGTGGCCAGGTGGTTGGCCACCGCGTCTTCCACGAAACCGCAGGTGGGCAGGGTCAGCGTTAATTCGCCGGTCGCCGGGGTCTCGCCGCGCGGTGGCGCCGGCAGGCCCAGTTTGCGGTGCAGGCGAGGCAACACACGGGCCAACTGCTGACGCTCCGCTTCGCTCTCCGGCGCCGCCTGCGCCTGAGCCGCCAGCGTCAGCGCCGCGTGCCAGTCGCCGCGCCGCTCCAGCACCCGCAAACGGCGGCCACGCGCCTCCCGGTGATGACACCGGGCATAGAGGGCATCGGCCCGCGCCAGCTCGCCCTGGCGCTCCCATTGCCGCGCCAGTTTATAGCGCAGCCGGTGCCGCAACGGTTCGACCCAGGGATTGCCGGTGTCGCCGTCAGGCAGTTCCGCGTGTATTGCATCAAGTGGCTCACCGGCGTCAAAACGTTGCCGCCACGCGTGCAACGCCAGCCAGGCGTCGATCTCTTCGCGTCGCTGGAACGGCCGGCTTTGCGAGTCCAGCGCTACGCGTTCATAGCGGAAGGTGCCGAGCTCGGTGAGCACGAATTCACTCCAGTCCTGATGCAGATTGCCGAAAAACATCAACCGCAGGCGTTCGCACAGCGGCATCACGGTAACGCGGAACAACGGTTCGAGCCGGTTCGCCGGGTCCCAAGCGGACAATGCGCGGGGTGTCGGGTGGCGTTCCCTGAGCGCTCGGAGCCAATCGCTTTTGCGGCCGTTGCGGGTGAGGCCGGCGCTCGTGTCGGCGGCGTTGAATTCGTCCACCAGTGCCGCCGCCAGTTCGGCACGGGTGTAGAGGCGAAACAGTTGGTCCACATCCAGCTCGGTGGCGAGGGCGAGCCATCCGTTGTCGAGCAACGTCGCCAGCGCCGGCTCCGCCGGGCCGATCTCCGTATAACGCAGTTTATTGGCTCTGAAGTGCTCGCCTTTGCGCATGATCATACGGACCAGCAAGGCTCGCGGCGCTTGCGGCAGGGTCGTGAACGCGCGCACGCGGTCGCGCTCGTCGGTGGTGAGCAGATCCTGGTGGCGAGTCACCACCCACCCCAGCACCGTTTCGAAGTTGCGCAGGTAGTAGAAAGGATCGTCAAGGGTGGTGGTGGCGGCGGCACTGTTCATCCGGGTAGCTTACCAATGGACAGTGCCGAGCACCAAGCGGTACGCATTCTTCGCCCTGCTCACCGCGCAAACGGAACGCCACACGAATATCAGCGGGTCAGGGCCGCCAGGGCTTCACGGATCACGGTCTCGTCGCGCGGACGCACCAGGCGGGCCACCTCCTCGCCATTGCGCAGGAAAATCAGCGTCGGCCAGAGTTTGACGCGAAATGAACGGCCCAGGGGCCGGCCCTTGCCGTCTTCCACTTTCAGATGGCGGACCTGGGGGTAGTCCTGGAAGGCGGCGGCGATCAGCGGTTGCGCGGCCCGACAGTGCCCACACCAGCCGGTGCCGAATTCCAGCACGGCGGGGCCGTCGAGGGCATCGATGGCGGCGCGTTGTGGTTCCACGTTTTCAAAATCGGCGGTGAAAGCCATGGTGACTCTCCTGCTGCTCGTCCGTGAGCGTTCAGTGTAGCGGCCAGCGCCGCGGACGTCAGGGCGTACCGCCGGCGGTTGATGCTTCGCTGTCAGATTATTTTGCTCTCTCTCAAGCGTTGCAGCGCCGCCGGGTCCAGCCCCAGAGTCTGTCCGAGCACCTGCTCGGTGTGCTCGCCCAGCAATGGTGGCGGGCGCCGATAGCTGACCGGCGTGGCGGACAGCCGGAACGGGCTGCCGACCAGCGGCAGACTTGCCTTGAGCGGGTGAGCCATGTCGATGCGCATGTTGCGCGCTTGCACCTGCGGGTCCTGGAACACGCGGGCGATGTCGTTGACCGGCCCGCCGGGCACGTTGCCGGCGGCCAGGCGTTGCAGCCAGTCGTCGGTGGTGCGCATTACCGTGGTCTGCCGCAGCAGCGGGATCAGGACATCGCGGTGGGCCACGCGGGCGGCGTTGGTGGCGAAGCGTTCGTCGCTGGCCCACTCCGGATGGCCGGCGATCTCACAGAAGCGGGCGAACTGGCCATCGTTGCCGATGGTCAGAATGATGTCGCCGTCAGCGGTGGGGAAATCCTGGTACGGCACGATGTTGGGGTGGGCGTTGCCCATGCGCCCGGGCGCCACGCCACTGGTGAGAAAATTCATCGCCTGATTGGCCAGGCAGGCCACCTGGACATCCAGCAGCGCCATGTCGATGTATTGGCCAACGCCGGATTCGCCCCGGTGCGCCAGCGCCGAGAGCACCGCGATGGTGGCGTACAGGCCGGTGGTGATGTCGGTGAGCGCCACCCCCACTTTGATCGGCCCGCCGCCGGGCTCGTCGTTACCGTGGCCGGTGATGCTCATCAGCCCGCCCATGCCCTGGATCAGAAAATCATAGCCGGGGCGTTGCGCGTAGGGGCCGTCCTGGCCGAAGCCGGTGATCGAGCAATACACCAGACGCGGGTTCACCGCCTTGAGGCTGGCGTAATCCAGCCCGTAGCGCTTGAGCCCGCCGACTTTGAAATTCTCCAACACCACGTCGCAGGCGGCGGCCAGTTCCTTGACCAGGCGCTGGCCCTCGGCCTGGGTGATGTCGATGGTGACCGATTTCTTGTTGCGGTTGGCGCCCAGAAAATAGGCGGATTCCGAGGTCGGCTCGCCGTTGTCGCCGGTCATGAACGGAGGGCCCCAGGAGCGCGTGTCATCGCCCGCTCCCGGGCGCTCGATCTTGATCACCTCGGCGCCCAGGTCGCCAAGAATCTGGCCGGCCCAGGGGCCGGCCAGCACGCGTGAGAGATCCAGCACGCGGATATGAGAGAGGGCTCCAGACATGTTTTCTCCAAACTGCGTATTGATGCGTGCGGCGGGCCGCGCGAACTTAACTTAAGCTTTATCGTCGATTCGAAAGAATCGGCCGATGAGGGACCATGACTCAACGACGTTGACGCCCTTTAGGCGTCTGTCGCTGGCTGGGCCTGCTCCTATACGGCGTGGTGGGTGGCCACGGGCGGCGTAGAAACCACGGAAGTAAGGGCCACGGAAACAAAGGTGCCGTCGACCTATTTAAACCCCACCACCCGGTGCGGCACGTAGGGGCTTTGCAGTTTTTCGATCTCCTCGGCGGACAGCGTCAGCCCCACCGCCGCCACCGCGTCGTCCAATTGGCCGGCCTTGCTGGCGCCGACGATCGGCGCCGCCACCGGCGATTGATGCATCACCCAGGCCAACGCCACCTGGGCGCGCGGCACACCCCGTGCCTCGGCGATCTCGCCCACCGCGTCGAGAATCTGACGGTCGGCGTCTTCCATGCCGGTGTACAGAGTCTTGCCGAATTCATCGCTGCTCTGCCGCTCGCTGCTTTGCTCCGGTTCCCGCGCCAGCCGGCCACGCGCCAGCGGGCTCCAGGGGATCACGGCGATGCCCTGATCGCGGCACAACGGCAGCATGTCGCGCTCTTCCTCGCGGTACAGCAGATTAAGATGATTCTGCATGCTGACGAATTCGCTCCAGCCGTGGCTGCGCGCCGTGTAAATCGCCTTGGCGAACTGCCAGGCGTGCATCGAGGAGGCGCCGATATAGCGCGCCTTGCCGGCTTTCACCACATCGTGCAGGGCTTCCAGGGTTTCCTCGATGGGGGTGTGATAATCCCAGCGGTGAATCTGATACAGGTCCACGTAATCGGTGCCCAGCCGGCGCAGGCTGTTGTCGATTTCCTGCAGAATCGCCTTGCGCGACAAGCCGCCACCGTTGGCGCCCTTACGCATGGGCATAAACACCTTGGTGGCCAGCACGATCTCGTCGCGGCGGGCGAAATCCTTGAGCGCGCGGCCGACGATCTCCTCGGAGGTGCCATCGGAATAGGCGTTGGCGGTGTCAAAGAAATTGATGCCGGCCTCCACCGCCTGGCGGATCAGCGGTCGGCTGGCGGTCTCGTCCAGGGTCCAGGGGTGAGTGCCCCGGTCCGGCTGGCCGTAGGTCATGCAACCCAGGCACAGCCGAGATACCTGCAGGCCGGTGCGGCCCAGTCTGGTGTACTCCATGATGTCTCCCTCTGGCGTCGGAGGCGCGCCCACCTCTGAGCCATACGGCGTGAGAAGGCGGCCGGCGATTACCATAAACCCAAACCGGAGCCAGAGTAAGGCGGATTGATTGTTGGTGTTTTCTGAACGGACAAACCGGAAGCAGGCTGTTTATTGGCCCTGAACGATTCAATAAAGTATCTGGAACGTTTTTCCCACCTGTCCGGAGCACACCGCATGAGCGAGCACACCCCCATCGCCCTGATCACCGGCGGCAGCCGTGGCCTGGGCCGCAACGCCGCGCTGAAACTGGCCGACGCCGGCACCGATGTGATTGTTACCTACCGGGGCAATCGCGACGACGCCCGCCAGGTGGTGGCCGACATCGAAAGCAAGGGCCGCAAGGCCGTGGCCCTGCAACTGGATGTCAGCGATAGCGGCTCGTTCCCGGCCTTCGCCGACCAGGTGCGCGGCGCGCTTCAAGACACCTGGCAACGGGCCCGCTTCGATTATCTGGTCAATAATGCCGGCATTGGCATTCATGCGTCGTTCGCCGACACCAGCGAGCAGCAGTTCGACGAATTGATGAACATTCAGCTTAAAGGGCCGTTCTTTCTTACCCAGGCCCTGTTGCCGCTGATCGCCGACGGCGGCCGCATTCTCAATGTATCCACCGGGCTGGCGCGCTTCGCCCTGCCCGGCTTCGCCGCCTACGCCACCATGAAGGGCGGCATCGAGGTGTTGACCCGCTACCTGGCCAAGGAACTTGGCCCGCGCGGTATCGCCGTGAACGTGATCGCCCCGGGCGCCATCGAAACCGATTTCGGCGGCGGCGCGGTGCGTGACAACCAGGACATGAACGCTTTTATTGCCTCCCAGACGGCGCTGGGACGGGTCGGCCTGCCGGACGACATCGGCGGCGTGATCGCCTCGCTGCTGGCGCCGGAGAACGGCTGGATCAACGCCCAGCGCATCGAAGCCTCCGGCGGCATGTTCCTGTAACCGACACGCTCAAAAGCGCGCCTCCACGCCCAGGCGTACACTGAGTGGCTCGCCGTAATAGGCGTTGCCGGTGGTGGCGTAGTATTCCTTGTCGGTGAGGTTGTAGAGGTTCAGGGTGGCGGCCAACTGCCGGGTCAGCGCGTAACGGGCCATGGCGTCCACCACCGCGTACCCGCCCTGGGTGAAGCGCGCCCCGTTGGGGCCCTGGTTGTCGCTGTGGATCTCGCTCTGCCAGCGCACCCCGGCGCCCAGGGTGAGCCCCTGGCCCACCTGCGGGAACCGGCAACGCCGTCCGTGGCGGCGTTCAGGGCGGTGCGTCGGCGGGCGGCTCGCGGCGTCGCTGGGCGCGCCCCAGCATGACACCGGTACCGGCCCAGGCCACGGCGATGCCGGCGCCGATCAGCATCGCCGTGGCGGGCATCTCGCTGAGCAGATCCAGACCCCGTTTCAGCCAGCCGCTGAGCGCATCGCCACCCCGGTACACGACGGTGTCGATAAAGTTCTTCGCTTTGAATTTCTCCGCCGGCGGCACCACCGTGTAAAGCATTTCCCGGCCCGGACGCACCAGCGCGTATTCCCCGGCCCGGCGCGCCACCATGATGACCACGAACACTGAAAACACCGGCGCCAGCGCCAGCCACACAAAACCGGCGGCGATCACCACCGGCACCGCCACCAGCAAAGCGCCGATCCCCAGCCGTTGGGCCAGGCGACCGGTGAAAAACAACTGAGTAAGAATCGCCAGCGCCTGCACCACGAAATCGATGGTGCCGAACACCTGGGTTTGCCGCTCCCGATCGGGGAAGGTTTCCGCCACCAGACGGGCCTGTTCGAAATAGAGAAAAGTGCTGACGCTGGCCAACAACACCACGAACAGGGCAATGCCCATCAGATAAGGGCTGCGGACCACTTCCAGGGCGCCATCAAACGGATTGCCACCCAGCGCCCGGCGTTGATCCTGTTGAGCCGGGGCGGCACTGGCCGGCAGCGGGTGGCGGTCACGCCAGGCGTACAACCACAATCCGGCGGAGGCGCTGCCGGCGAGCATCAGCGCCGCCAGGCACAGCAGGCCGGCGTGCCCGGCCGGCACCACCAGCAAAGTGCCCAACGCCGGGCCGGCCAAACCGCCCAGGCTGGCACCGCCGGCCATCACCCCGAACAGGCGTTTGGCCTGGGCGCTGCTGAACAGATCCGCCAGCACGCTCCAGGCCAGGGAAATGGCCAGCAGATTGAACACCGACAACCAGATATAAAACGTGCGCGCCAGCCAGGGGTTGGCGTTGTCGCCGGCGAACATCAGCGCGAACAGCAACAGGTTGAGCACGAAAAAGCCGAACGCCGCCGGCAGAATGCGCCTCCGCGCCACCCGCGAGGCGAGCCAGCCGAACAGCGGCAACACCGCCAGGGTGGCCACGAAAGTGCCGGTAAACAGCCACTGCAGGTTATCAACGCCACCGGCCACGCCCATCGTCTCGCGCACCGGGCGCAGCATGAAATAGCCAGTGAACAGCAGAAAAAACATCAGCAGCCCGACGGCCACCGGCGGCGCTTCGTCCTGGTGCAGATTAAGCAGCCGTGCCAGCAGGCCCAGCGCGCGGCCCGAGCGCGAGAGCGCCACTTACCAGTCCATTCCCGCCAATTGCCGTTGCTGAGCGTCACTGAGCAACGGGCCCCGGCCGGCCTTGAGGTTATCGATCTGATGTTCGGGCTTGCTGGAGGCGGGAATCACCGCCGTGGTGGCGGGATGGCTAAGAGCGAACTTCAGAAACAGTTGCGCCCAGGAGCCAATGCCCGCCTCGCCGGCCCAGCCGGGCAGTGGCTTGCCCTTCACCGCCCGGAACAGCCGGCCGTCGTCGTAGGCGCGATTAATAAGCACCGCCACGCCTTTGTCGCGGGCCAGCGGCAGCACCGTTTTCGCCGCTTCCGGGGCGTTCACCGAATAGTTGATCTGAATAAAATCCAGCGGCTCGCTGCGCAGAATGTCGGCCATTTCGTCGAGCCCGCTTTGCAAGTAATGGGTGACGCCCACATAGCGGGTCTTGCCCTGCTCCTTGAGTTCGCGGGCCAGTGGCAACTGGGTTTTCCAATCACGCAGGTTGTGCACCTGGAGCAGCTCGACATGATCGGTGCGCAGAGATTTCAAAGAGCGGGCCCATTGGGCTTCGCCCTCGGCGCGGCTGTCGGCGGCGATCTTGGTGGCCAGAAAGCAGCGTTCACGCCAGCCGCCCTCTTCCAGCAGCGCCCCCAGCACGGCGTCGGCGCCGCCGTAGTTGGGCGAGGTGTCAAACACCGTGGCGCCGGCGTCGAAGAAAATCTTCATCACCTGCTTGAGGCGCTGATACTCGCTGGAGCCGATGCGGGTCTCGAAACTGCCGGAGGTGCCGGCACCGATCACCGGCAGCGCCTCGCCACTGGCGGGCACCTCGCGGGTACGCAGCGCGGCTGTGGCGGCGTCCGCCGCGCGCGCCGATGCCGCCATCGGACCGAGCGCAAGCCCGGCTCCGGCCCATAATGAGGTTCCTAGAAATCCGCGACGTGAAAACATGGCTCTCTCCTTGTGCTTGCCTCGCGCTTGCCCGCGCCGGCCCGGTCGGCCCGGTCGGCCCGGCCCACCGATCACCGCCCGGCGTGGGCGGTATCCCTGCCCCTCTTATGCCGGGCAGCCTGTATCGAGACAACCAGAGTAGCGATTAAATCTCCGTGAACAGATCGGCGCTGTCATCGTGCCCCGCCTTCCAAAAGCCTTGACGAGAATTAAGACGACCGGTCATATTAAACCCATGCCCAAGCCCAATGTACGCCACAAACTGCTCGCCGCCGGTCTGCGAACCCTGCACGACCGGGGCTTTAATGCCACCAGCATCCAGGACATCACCGACAGCGCGGCGGTGCCGAAAGGCTCGTTCTATAACCATTTCAAGAGCAAAGAGGCCCTCGGCGCGGAGATCGTGCAGGTGTACAGCCGCCAGAACCGGGAGCGCCTGATTGCCCTGCGCGACCCCGGCGAAGCGCCGTTGCGGCGGTTGCGGGCCTATTTTGAATCGCTGCTGGCCCTGACCCGTGAAGACGACTTTCAATGCGGCTGCCTGCTCGGCAACTTTGGCAACGAGCTTTCCGTGCAGAGTGATCTGATCCGCCAGCGAGTGGCGGGGGCACTGAACAGCTGGACCGGCGCCCTGGCCAAAACCATCGCCGAAGCGCAAGAAGACGGCACGATTGGCGACGATCAACCCCCGGAGCAGCTCGCAGCCTTCCTGATCAACGCCTGGCAGGGCGCTCTGATGCGCGCCAAGGTGGAACGCAGTGACAAACCGTTGACCGCGTTCCTGCGGATAATGGAAACCCGAATTCTGGTGTGAGGGCGGCGCTTCGGCTCTTTGAGTGTTGTTGTGCCTAACTTTAAGACGACCGGTCATATTAAAATTAATCAGGAGCAGATCATGAACATTGAAAACTGTGTGGCGCTGGTCACCGGCGCCAATCGTGGCCTTGGCCGGGCCATCGCCGAGGCTCTGCTGCAGGCCGGTGCCGCCAAGGTCTATGCCGCCGCCCGCGATCCGGCCAGCGTCAATCTGCCCGGCGCGATCCCGGTGCAACTGGACGTGACCGATGCGGCCAGCGTGCGGGCCGCCGCCGGCCAATGCCCGGACGTCACCCTGTTGGTGAACAATGCGGGCATTGCCTTGGGCAGCGGGTTTCTCGGCGAGCAGGCCGAAGACCGCGCCCGCCAGGAAATGGACACCAACTTTTTCGGGCCACTGGCGACCAGTCGCGCCTTCGCGCCGGCCCTGGCGGTGGGCGGCGGCGGCGCGATCGTCAATGTGCTGTCGGTACTGAGTTGGCTGAATGTTCCGGGCCAGGCCACCTATGGCGCGTCCAAGGCGGCCGCCTGGGCGCTCACCAACGGCCTGCGCGGCGAGCTGGAAAGCCAGAACACCCAGGTGGTGGCCGTGCACGTGGGCTATATGGACACCGACATGACCGACGGCATTGATGTGCCCAAAACCCGCCCCGAGGACGTGGCGGCCCAGATTCTGGCGGCGCTGGAGGCCGGCGAGGATGAAGTGCTCGCCGACGCCCTTTCCCGCCAGGTGAAAGACAGCTTGTCAGCACAACCGGGCGTCTACCTGCGCCCGCCGGCCGGCTGACCGCCACTCACACCAGCACGGTCAGCCAGGCGGACACCAGCAGCAGCAGCGCCATCGCCTGGTTGAATCGGCGCAGTTTGCGCGGCGAGTGAATCCAACGCGCGGCACGCAGCCCGAACCAGGCCCAGGTGCCCATGCAGGGCAGCGCGATGAAGAAAAACAGCAGCGACAGGCCCGCCACTCGCGTCGCCTGGCCGCCGCTGGCGAACACGCCGATCACCGCCAGCGCCATCATCCATACTTTCGGGTTCACCAATTGCAGCCCGGCGGCTCCCAGGAAACCCAGCCGGGCGCCGTCGTGCCCGGCGTCCAGCGAGGGGTCGCTGCGCAGCAATTGCCAGGCGAGCACCGAGAGCCAGACCAGGCCGACCAGGCCAATGCCCCTTTGCACGGAGGGATGGGCCGCCAGCGGCGCGGCGAAACCGCTGCCCACCAGCAGCACCACCCCGGCGGCGGCGGCGCAGGCCCCCAGCATCATCGGCACGGTGGCGCGCAGACCGTGCCGGGACGCATTGGCCAGCACCAGCACGTTGGTGGGCCCGGGGGTAATGGACGCGACAAAGGCGAACACGGCAAAGGGTAAAACGGTGTCCACGGGCACACTCCTGATCGTCAGAGGGATCAGGATGAGCGTTTCGGCGGCGTCAGTCTGGAAGGTTTGAGCTGTGTTTTCGGTAGCGGGCCGGCGTCAGCCCGTAGGCGCGCCGGAACCAGCGCCCCAGGTGGCTCTGATCGGCGAACCCCAGTGACGCGGCCACCAGGGCCGGGCTCATTCCCGCCGCCAGCAGGCGGCGCGCCCGGGTTAACCGCAACTGCACCAGATAGGCGTGCGGCGGCAATCCATAGGCGTGTTTGAACGCGCGCGTCAGCCGGAAGCGATCGGTGCCGCCGAGGCGGGCCAGGTCGTCCATGCCGATGTCCTGGTCCAGGTGCTCGTGCAGGTATTCCCGCGCCCATCGCGCCACCTTCGGCATGGCATCGGCCGCGCCTTCGCGCTGGCGCCAGTAGATGTGCCGGGTGAGCTGGTCGAACAACTGATCCAGCGCGCTCTGGCGCACGATGCGCAGCTCGTCGGTGTGCAACATTTCAAAGGCATGATCGATGGCGCCGGCCAGGCCCGCGTCATTGGCCACGGTGGCGGCGAACGCCACTCGATAGTGCTCGGGCACGTGGGCGAACACCTGGCGCAGTTCACGGTCCAGCCAGTGGGGGTCGAGATACAGCATCCGGTAGGTGAAGCCGCCCTGCGCCGGCGCATCGCCGTCGTGGATATCGCCGGGTTCCAGCAGCATCACCTGCCCCGGCGTGCTGTCATGACGGATACGGCCACGGTGAAAACGCTGCACGCCCTGTTCGGTGAGCCCGACCAGATAGCTGTCGTGCCAGTGCGGATCGTAGGCGTGGCCTTCGAAATGGGCGCGAATGGTTTCGATGCCGCTGTCGTTGTCTTTGCGCAGGTGGAGCCAGTTGTTGGCGCTCATCATCGGACCCATGGGATTCTGCCGGCCAGGCTCCTATCATAACGCCATCGCCCGCGTCGTTCTGGAAGCTTTGTGCGGCCCGGCCCGCCATGCAGGCATGCAGAGAGCAGAGAGAACCACCATGACCCAGCCACCGACCACGCCCGAGGCCCATCGCATCACCCTGGCGCCCACCCCGGGCCGCGTTATCGTCACCGTGGCCAGCCAGGTGATTGCCGACTCCCAGCGCGCGCTGACCTTGCGCGAGGGCAACCTGCCGCCGGTGCAGTATCTGCCCCGCGACGACGTCGACATGAGCCGGCTGACCCGCACCACCCACACCAGCCACTGCCCGTTCAAAGGCGACGCCAATTACTACAGCATCGCCACCGCCGAGGGCGAGGCGAACAACGCGGTGTGGACCTACGAACAACCGTTGCCCGGGGTAGAGGCGATCCGCGATTATCTGGCGTTTTATGCGGAGCGGGTGGAATCGATTCGTATCGAGCCGTGAGCCACGGTCCGGACACACGCCTGCCGGTAACTGCGACGCCGTCCGGCTGCGCCGGTTCGCGATCAAGGATCGCTCCCACAGCGGCGCTGTAGAAGGGCGCGTTCCGGATTGGCAGGGACGTTTGTGGCAGCGGCGTTGTAGAGGGTGGGTTTTTTGTAGAGCACGCCCTGCCAGCGACCTCTATCCATGATCAGCCTGAAAAAAACGCCCACCTGAGAACGCCAACCACGCCGGCGGTGTCGAAGCCGGCCGGGCTGGAACGACCAGAAGCGCCTGTCGAAGAATCGGGTTTGAGTGATTTTGTACGCGGCGTTTGGCCGCATTGGACCAGGAGACACCATGACTGCCCCTGCCCGCCCCGCCACCGGCCGTGAATGGCTCGGTCTGGCGGTGCTGATGCTGCCCACTTTGTTGCTGGCGCTGGACATGACCGTGCTGCATCTGGCGGCGCCGCATTTGAGCGCGGACCTTAAACCGACCAGCTCCGAGCTGCTGTGGATACTGGACATCTATGGTTTCATGATCGCCGGCTTTCTGGTCACCATGGGCACGCTGGGTGATCGTATCGGCCGCCGCAAACTGCTGCTGGCCGGGGCGGTCGCCTTTGCCGCCGCCTCGGTGCTGGCCGCCTTCGCCAGCAGCGCCACGCAGTTGATCGCCGCCCGCGCCCTGCTCGGCGTGGCCGGCGCCACCCTGATGCCCTCAACCCTGTCGCTGCTGCGGAGCATGTTCCAGGTGGACCATGAACGCACCCGAGCGATCACCATCTGGATCACCGGTTTTATTGTCGGCAGCGCCCTCGGCCCGATGGTGGGCGGGGCCTTGCTGGAGTTCTTCTGGTGGGGGTCGGTGTTTCTGATTGGCGTGCCGGTGATGGTGCTGCTGCTGGTCAGCGCGCCGTTTCTGTTGCCGGAATCGCGGGACGACAGCGCCGCCGGCGGCATCGATTTGAGCAGCGCCCTGCTTTCCATTGTCATGGTGCTGGCGGTGATCTATGGCCTTAAGGAAACCGCCCGTAACGGCCCCCACGCCATGGCGCTGTTGTCGGTGCTGTTCGGCCTGGGCACCGGCGCGCTGTTCGTGCGCCGGCAACGTCGCCTTGAGCATCCCATGTTCGATCTGGGCCTGTTCGCCAATCGTGCCTTCAGCACTTCGGTGGGCGCCATGATGCTGACCATCCTGGCCCTGTCCGGCGCCTGGCTGATGATCTTCCAGTATCTGCAAGGGGTGCTGGGCCTGTCACCCTGGAAAGCCGGGCTGGCGATGCTGCCGCCGGCGCTGGTGCAAACCGTGGCCTCGTTGCTGATTCCCGCCCTGGCGCGGCGCCTGCGCCGCTCGGTGCTGATCAGTGGCGGCCTGCTGCTCGCCGTGTTCGGTTTCGCCGCCATCATGGCGGTGGACGGCATCGGCGATCTGGCCCTGCTGGTGGTGGGCATGACGGTCATGGGCATGGGCGTGATGCCGATGATGGCGCTGGGCACCGATCTGGTGGTGAGCGCGGCGCCCCAGGAAAAAGCCGGCGCCGCCGCCGCCACCTCGGAAACCGCCAGTGAATTGGGCATGGCCCTGGGCATCGCGGTGATCGGCAGCATCGGCGCGGCGATCTATCGCCACCATATGCTCCAGGCGCTGCCCAAGGACCTGCCCGCGCCGGCCCTGCTGGCCGCCGGCGACACCCTCGGGGGGGCGCTCGGCGCGCTGGCGCAATTGAGTGCCTCGCAAGGTGAGCAGGTGATGGCCGCCGCGCGCCAGGGGTTCACCCTGGCCCTGCACACCAACGCCGCCATCGGCGCGGTGATCGTGGCGGTGACCGCGCTGCTCACCGCCGTGCTGCTGCGCGATCCGGCGGTTCGCCCGGACCAGCACGTCACCGTCACCGGCAACAATGGTCAGGATGGCGGCGGCTAGACTAGCGCTCAGAGCAGGCGCGCGCCGCCGTCCACCACGCTCACCGTGCCGGTGGCGTAGCCGCTGCGCATCAGATGCAGATAGACCTCGGCCACGTCTTCGACGGCGCCCAGCCGGGGCAGCGGAAAACGTTGCGCGGCGGCCTCCATCTCGGCGGGCTTGGGCGCCAGGAAACCGGGACTCACCGCGTTCACGCGCAGCGGCGCCAGCTCCACCGCCAGCATCCGGCACAGGGTCTCGGTGGCGCCGTTGATCAGCGCCATGGTGGACATGCCCGGGTAAATGCGTTCGCCGGCGATGCCGCTGGTGAGCACGATGCTGCCGCCCTGGCGCAGGCGCTCGCTGGCCGCGCGGGCCAGACGGTACTGGCCCCAGAACTTGATCTCGAAGGCGCCCCGGGCTTCGGCCTCATCGACCTGCGCGAGCGGCGCCGCGGTGATCGCCGGGCGCACCGCCACCACCAGGTGGTCGATCTCACCGACGGCGTCCAACAACGCTTGCACCGCGCTCTGCCCGGCGCCGATATCAAAGGCCAGGGCGTGCAGATCACCGCCGCCGGGCGCCGCGTCCAGACGCTCGGCGGCGCGCCGCGAGGCGACGATCACGCGGGCGCCCTGATCGCGTGCCAGCCTCGCCACCGCCAGGCCCAGGCCGCTGCCGCCACCCACCACCAGCACGGTTTTCTGTTTCAAGGTTGTCATCGCTGCTCCTTGTTGGATTCGCAGCGGCGGAAAAACGCGCCGCTCAGGGGCGTCCGGTCAACGCTTCCACCGGCAGGGCCTGGCGGGCCTCGTCGAGGGTGTCACGCAGCGCCTGATAGCGCGCGTCATGGCAACCGGTGTTGTAGGTCAGGCGGCGCTCGCCGGCGGGCTCTTCCCAGACCACCGTAATGCCGGGGTGGTCGGTGGCGAAACGCTGGCAATCGTTCGGTCCGATCACCCGGTCGCCATCGGCCGGGCGGGCGGAAGCGAGGAGGCCGCGCAAGCGCTTAAAGGTGGCCCGGTCACCGGGCGCCGGATGTTCGCCGGTGATCTTAGTAAAGCGCTGGCCATTGAAGGTGGCATTGCCGTCGGCGTCGATGCGGTACTCGAACTGCGGGCAAGTGCCAAAACAGGCCCCGGCCTGGTAGCGAATCGCCGTGGGCTCGGCCGGGGCCTTATTGCCCGGCCAGATCGCGCAGGCGCTGAGCAGCAACGGCAGGATCAGCATCAGCCGGACGGGTTTGGACGGGAAAGCGATCACGATCATTTCTCCTGAGGTAATGAGTGTGCGGTGGGCGGGTGGGCCGCGCGCCGCCATAGTAAGGGCAGCAACGCCAGGGCAATCGCGATGAGCGCGCCGACCGTGGCCAGCGCCATGTCTTTGTGGGCGTCCCAGACGTCACCCTGGGTTCCGAGAAACGCCATGCCCAGACCGTCGCCGAACATCTCGGCGGCCAGCCACTCGATCAGTTCGTACAGCATCGAGGTGGCCATCACCAGGGCCAGGGCGAAGAAGTGCCCCCAGCCGCCGGAGAGGCCCGCCATGCGACACAGGGATTCTCGCAACGGCCAGGCGAACAGCAGACCATAACCAAAGTGCAGTAGCCGATCGAACTGGTTGCGCTGCCAGCCCATCAGGCCATTGACGCTGACCCCCAGGGTATCCTGGAAAAACGCTTCGTAGGGCACCTTGGCGTAGGTGTAATGAGCGCCGATTTCATGCAGGAACAGAAACACGAAGATCAGCGTATAGGACAAAGCCGACAGCGGCAGGCGACGATACGAGAGCGCCAGCGCGATCACGAAGACAACCAGCAAAGTGTTTTCCAGCAACCAATCGGACCGGTCGCTGGGGTGGATCGCCAGCACCGCGAATTCGATCAGTAACAGCAGGCCCAGCCCCGCCAGATAATATTTTTTCCACATCGGCACGCTTCCCTCGCCCATCGTTTGCCGTTCACCGATGCCCACGCGGCGTGCGCGCCGACCTCCGGAGACCGATCTTTTTTTGCCCATGCCTACCGTCGCACGCTCCCGGCGCCGTAGAATCGGCGGTTGCAATGGCGCCGTCATCGCCACCTTTCCATGCCCAGCAAGGAGCCCAAGCATTGGACGCGATAACCGTTTCACTGGCAATGCTGATCGCGGTAATGGTCAGCGGCATGATCAGCCGGGCGCTGCCGGTTCCATTACCGTTGCCGCTGGTGCAGATCGCTCTGGGCGCGGTGATCGCCGGGGTGTTCGACCGTGGCGTGGAACTGGAACCGGAATTTTTCTTCTTCTTGTTCTTGCCGCCGCTGTTGTTCCTGGATGGCTGGCGCATCCCCAAGGAGGGCCTGCTGCGCGACCGCGTCACCATTCTGGAATTGGCTCTGGGCCTGGTGATCGTCACGGTGGTGGGGCTGGGTTTCATGATCCACTGGATGATCCCGACCCTGCCGTTGCCGGTGGCGTTCGCCCTGGCCGCCATCGTCTCGCCCACCGACCCGGTGGCGGTGTCGGCGATTACCCAACGGGTGCCGGTGCCCAAACGCATCATGCACATCCTGGAGGGCGAATCCCTGCTCAACGACGCCAGCGGTCTGGTGGCGTTCCGTTTCGCGGTGGCGGCGGCGGTCACCGGCGTGTTCTCGGTGACCTCGGCGACGCTGTCGTTTCTGTGGGTGGCGCTGGGCGGCATTGCCCTGGGCGCCGGGCTGACCTGGTCGATCACCTTCGCCAAGGGGTTGTTCAGCCAGCGCTTTGGCGAGGAACCCGGTTCGCAGATCCTGCTTAGCCTGCTGATCCCTTTTGGCGCCTACGCGCTCGCCGAGCATCTCGGCGCCTCCGGCATTCTGGCGGCGGTGGCGGCGGGCATCACCATGAGTTACGCGGAGCTTTCCGGCCGCGCCCTGGCCTCCACGCGCATGCAGCGCAGCGCGGTGTGGAACACCGTGCAGTTCACCTTGAACGGCATCATCTTCGTACTGCTCGGCGAACAATTGCCGGACATCCTCGACGGCGCGGTGCGCGTGGTCCAGGAGGCCGGCCACCTCAACCCCTGGTGGCTGGTGGTCTACGCCCTGGCAATCAACGTCGCCCTGGCGGTGCTGCGCTTTACCTGGGTGTGGTTGTCGCTGCGCGTGAGCCAATGGCTGGCGCGACGCCGCGGCGAGCCGGTGCCGGAAACCAGCCTGCGCATGATCGGCGCGATTTCCCTGGCCGGGGTGCGCGGCGCCATCACCCTGGCCGGCGTGCTTACCCTGCCGCTGGTGCTCAACGACGGCAGCCCGCTGCCGGGGCGCGACCTGGCCATTTTTCTGGCCGCCATGGTGATCATCATTTCCCTGATCGCCGCCAGCGTCGGGCTGCCAAGAATGCTCAAAGGCCTGGAGCTGCCACCGGAAACCGAACACCACCGTCAGGAAGATCTCGCCAACGAAGCCGCCCGCCAGGCGGCGGTGAAGGCGGTGGAGGCCAGCCTGCATGAATTGACTCGGCGGAACCCCAACGACGACCCACAGCTTTATACCGACGTCGCCGGCCGGGTCATGGAAGGGCTGCAACAACTGGCCACCGGTGGCATCGCCCAGGACGTGGACGCCGAACGCGTGCAGCGCCAGCGGCACATCGAGCGGCAAATGCGGCTGGCCGCCCTGGCCGCCTCCCGCGACGAGTTCTTTAAGCTGGCGCGCCGGCGGCGCATCTCCGACGAGCTGGCCCGGGAGCTGGTTCGTCGGGTGGATCTGCAGGAAGCGCGGTTGTTGTAGGTTTCCGGTTTCCGGTTTTCAGTTTTCAGTTTTCAGTTTTCAGTTTTCAGTGATTGGCGGGGCTTCGCCTTTTTGTGTCTGGTTTCTGCACCGTGTGGGCGGCGCGGCCTTCGAGGAGCAGCAGGAGCACTGGTGAGGCACCGGGGTGCGCTGTTCAGCGCTCGCTCAACGTTCGCAAACGGTGGTGGTTCTCCAGGGTTTGCAGGCAGGCCTGGGCGGCTTCCCGGCCCTTGCTCACGAAGTGCTCGCTGAAGAACGCCTGGTGGGTTTCGTGCTCATGGAAGTGATGCGGCGTCAGCACCGCCGAGATCACCGGCACGCCGCTGTCCAGTTGCACGCGCATCATGCCCTCGATCACCGCCTGGGCGACGAATTCATGGCGGTAGAGCCCGCCGTCCACCACCAGCCCCGCGCACACGATGGCGCCGTAGCGGCCGCTCGCGGCCAGCACCTGGGCCTGCAGGGGAATTTCGTAGGCACCGGAAACGGTAAACACGTCCACCTGATACTCACTGATGCCCTGCCCGGCCAGCTCGGCGAAAAACGCCTCGCGGGCACGGCCAACGATGTCGCCATGCCAATGGCCCTGAATAAAAGCGATGCGCTGGGCGCGGGTGGATTCGGAAAGCGATAACGGGAAGGTCTGATTCATGGTCGTCCTCAACGGAGATCGGTTAACACCAGAATCAGGGCATGCGGAACCAGAGAGCACAGCGACCCACCGACCCACGCCGGCGCGCACCACTGACAATCCTCCATGGCGCCGTTCTCTTTCATCCGGACTGTTACCGTCGGCTTCGGATTCACACCGAATCTGCTGACCCCGACCTTCCCGCCCCCGGCGAAACCGGAAGGAAGCATCGGGCGCTCGCGGGCTTAGGCTTGCGCCATCACCGCCGGTGGGGACTTGCACCCCGCCCTGAGAACAGAGGCCGCCTTCAGCGGCCGGGCGCTATAGTACGCACAAGCGGCGATGGAGGAAAGCGTGGGCCGGGCTAGCGTCGGGTCAGTTTGAAATAGTCCACGTTGAAATTCTGGTACTCACCCTCGCTCACATGAAAGCGCAATTGGTGCTCGCCGCGCCCGAAGTAACGGCCGCCCGCCGGCTGCGACTCAAAGGCATCGTGCGACGTGGTGGTCGCCACCGCGACGTCCAGCGGAGCGCCGTCGTCATCGAATTCCAGGGTGAACCGGCCAGCGGGGTTGTAGGGCGATGAGACCCGCGCCTCAACGTGATAATAGCCGCTGCGCGGCACCTGGAAGCGGTAGACGGCCCACTCGCCAGCCCGAATCCAGCACAGATTGATGGCCCCTTCCTGGTTGCAGACATCAACGCCCTCATAAGGGCGGTACACGTCGCCGCCACGGTTTTCGTCGTCCTGGTCGTGGTAACCCTCGTCCTTGCCGTCGGTGACGTAATCCTCCGCCTGAATCACCACGTCCGCGTTATTGAGCCAGCGGTGGGGCCAGGCCGGTGTGAGATAGTCCATCAGCGCCACCGGGTTGTCGGTCTGAATCACACTGGCGTGGTGACGTTCGATCACCGTTTTCCAGCCCAATGCCGGGTCGCGCAGCGAGGCTTCATCAGTGTAGCCCGCGGACAACCCTTCCCACATGGTATTGGCGAAAATGCGCGCATTGCGTCGCACATCATCGATGTAGGCAGGCTGGATCTGCTCATCGGTGAGGCGGTCGTAGTTGATTTCGAACGCCTGTGGCATGGGATCGCCGAAGGCATAAAAATCCCCGGCGTTGTCATCGTTGACGATGTGCATGTAAAGAATGCGCGGGTCGCGGCGCATGAACGCCTGGGCCTGAGCCGGGTCGGCGTCGCTCTTGAACACCACCTGGTTGACCATGTTGGCCGCCGTCAGCAGTTGGTAGATCGGCTCTCGAAGCGCCCAGGCTTTATCGATCTGCAGCATGATGCGGCCCTTGCTCAGGGCCATCACCTCCGCCAGCGTTGGCACGGTCTCGTCGGTCAATGGCGCCTGATCACCGCCGAGGCCCTGTTTCAGACGCAGCGCCTTGATCTGCGCCAGGGTCATCGCCGACACCGCCCCGTGGCCATTGGTGGTGCGATCCACCGAGCCGTCGTGCATCAGCACCATCTCGCCATCGGCGCTCATGCGCACATCAATCTCGACCATGGGAATGCGTTTATCGATGGCGGAGCGGATCGCGGCCAGGGAGTTTTCCGGCGCCGCCCGCCAATCGGCGCGGTGGGCCACCACCAACACCGGCGCACCGGGGCCATGATAACGAAAAGCACGGGCGGTCAGCTCCGCCGACGCCGCCAGGGTCTGGCCACAGGAGATCAGCAACGCGCCGGCCAGGCAGCGCCGTAAGGACAAGGAAAGAGGCATTTTGAAGGGTCCGTTCCAGAGGTGTTTTGGTATTGGGGCCGAAGCCCTGGAACGCCCGACTCTGGCAGTCTGGTATGTCAGAAATGCGACCCACCGGGCGGCGGTTCGCCATTTGTGAAGCCGGTCACGGAACCCCGGCCTGCTGCCATTCGCGCACCAGCACGTCGATCAATTCGGCGGCGGGCAGAGCCCGGGCCAGCGCTGCGCCCTGCCCGGCCCACTGGGCCGCGAACTGATCGCTGCCGGCGGCACTGGCGGCGGCGTTGAGCGCCTTGCCGGCGTCGTAGGCAATCGGGTAATCCGGGGCCCGCGGCGCGCCAGGCACGCCGACTTCGCTGTGCATACGGTTGATCAGGCCGCGCGCCGGGCGACCGGAAATCGCCGAGGTAATGGCGGTGTGCTGCGCGCGCGGGCCGCTCAGGGCGTCCCGGTAGGCTTGATTGGCGGCGGATTCCGGACTCAACACAAAGGCCGTGCCCAACTGCGCGCCGGCCGCTCCCAACGCCATCGCGGCGGCGATGCCGGCGCCGTCCATGATGCCGCCGGCGGCGATCACCGGCCGCCGGGTGCCGCCGGCAATCAGCCGCACCAGCGCCAGGGTGCCGATGCAGGCGTCGCCGTGCTCGGGCTCGAACACCCCGCGATGGCCGCCGGCCTCGGCGCCCTGGGCGACGATGGCGTCAACGCCGGCGTCCTCGATGCGCGCCGCCTCGGCGGGCGTGGTGGCGCAGGCCAGGGTCACCACCCCGGCTTCGCGCAGGGCCGCGATCCAGGGCGTCGGCGGCAGCCCGAAGTGGAAGCTGGCCACCGCCGGGCGCAGCTCCAGCAGCAAGGCCAGCATCGCCTCGTCGACCACGAAACTGGTGTAAATTTCCGCCAACGCGGCCGGCGGCGTGGCACCGAACTCTTCGAACAGCGGGCGCAGATGCTGTAACCAGGCCGCCTCCCGGGCCGCATCCGCCACCGCCGGCCGGTGGCAGAACAGATTCACATTGAAGGGCTGTCCGGTGAGTGCCCGGGTCTCCTCGATCATGCGGCGGGCAGCCGGTACGTCGCAGGCGCCAATGCCGATCGAGCCGAGACCGCCGGCATTGGACACCGCCGCCGCCAGCTCCGGCGTGGACACGCCGACCATCGGCGCCTGGATGATCGGATAACGAATTCCTAGCAGGAAGGTCAGGGATGCGGCCATGGAGCACACTACCTCTGGTTTGGTCCGGGCCCGCCAGACTAGCGTTAAACGCCCAACGCATAAACCCGCCCCGCGCCATGGATGTGGTGACGGCGCAAATAGCGTATAAGGGCGGCATGAAAACCCCGAAACGCTTACAACCGCTGGTGGAGGATGGTCTCATTGACGAGGTCATCGGCCGCCTTATGAGCGGCAAGGAAGCCGACATCTATATGGTGCGCTGCGGCGAGGCGGTGCGCTGCGCGAAAGTCTATAAGGAGGCCGCGAAACGCGGCTTCAAACAGGCCGTGCATTACCAGGAAGGCCGCAAGGTGCGCAGCGGGCGGCGCACCCGGGCGATGCAGAAAGGCTCCAAGTTCGGCCGCGATCAGCAAGAGAAAATCTGGCAGACCGCGGAAGTGGATGCCCTGCGCCGGGTGTCCGCCGCCGGGGTGCGCGTGCCCAAGCCCTACGATCTTCTTGAGGGTGTGTTGCTGATGGAGCTGATCACCGACGACGCCGGCGATGTGGCGCCGCGCCTCAGCGAGGTGGTGATGAGCGAGGAGCAGGCCCTGGAGGATCATGCGCTGATGATGCACTACGTGGTGCTGATGCTGTGCGCCGGCCTGGTGCACGGGGACCTCTCTGAATTCAACGTACTGGTGGACGATTACGGCCCGGTGGTGATTGACCTGCCTCAGGCGGTGAACGCGGCGGCCAACAATCAGGCCGAGGCGTTTTTCCTGCGCGATGTGGACAACATGAGGCGCTACTACGGCCAGTTCGCACCGGAGCTGTTGCAAAGCCAGTACGGCCGGGAGATCTGGGCGCTCTACGAAAGTGGCGACTTGCACCCGGACAGCCCGCTGACCGGCCAGGTCGAAGAGGACACCCGCGCCGCCAACGTGGGGGATGTGCTGGCGGAGATCAAAGCCGCGTTCGACGAGGAGCAGGAACGGCTGGAACGGCTGCGGGATTCGCAGGAGTAACAGTTTTCAGTTTTCAGTTTTCAGAATGGAGCGCGCCGAGGGCGATGGTGCCCAGGGCCGCCGACATGGCTCGGTAGGCCCGCTCTCGGGAAAAGCCCTTGCGGGCCCGCATGAATTCCCAGGCCTCCCAACTGCCGCTTGCCTCCGCCGCATCCAGGCTTTGCTCGTGGGCAATGCCTTCCAGATCTCCCCACTGCGGCGCGAACACCGCCTCAAGCTGATTGCGCAATGCCTGATTCAACTGCCCGATGCGTTTGCCCAGCACCGGCGAGCGGTGAATCCAGAGCATGGCGTTGCGACGTACCGGCGTAATCTGTTCGTAGAGTTCCGCTCGGACATCCATCAACGCCACCAAGCGTGCCGGAAACCGTTCCTGCGGCGCGGGCCTCCAGATCACCAGATCATGAATCGTGGAAAATTGCAGTTCGCATGTTTCTTCATAGAGCGCTTCGAGATTGGCGAAATGATGGTAAGCGGTACGCAACGACAAGGCAGCCTGCCTGGCGACCTGCTCCCGGGTCGGCTGAATCGCTCCGCCGCGCAATAATTCCAACATCGCCTGCGCCACTTTATGGCGATTTTGTTCCGCTCTCAGCACTCGGCCATCGCCCTGGGATGGCTTCTTTTCCGGCTTTGACATCGCTTTCGACCTTCTTGCACCGGCATCACCACACGCACCGGAAGGGGACTATTAAGCATAAAAATTGGCAAGGACAACCAGCCTAGGCAGCCGCGCATCACAAGTCCAGCCCGCGAACTGGCGACGATGATTGACAGGTCAACAATCATGCCCTATATATTGCACTAAAGGTGCAAATACATATTTCCCCAGGCGGCGCCAAGCGCCCTCTGTATCGGCGGGAGATTCCATGGCACTCCGAGGCGAGCATTCGATTCAGCCAGCACGCAGAAGCCTGACGTTCTACAAATGGTCGGCGATCGCATTTTTGTTCTTCCTCGGCGTGATCAATTTCGCCGATAAGACGATCATCGGTTTTGCTGCGGTACCGATCATGAAAGACCTGGGCCTCAACCATGAGCAGTTCGGCCTGGTGGGAAGCGCTTTCTTCTGGTTTTTCTCCATTTCCGGTCTGGTGGTGGGCCGCCTTTCCGATCGCTTTCGCACCAAGACTCTGCTGGCTGGCATGGCCTCGGTATGGGCCGCCACCCAGTTCGTTACCGTCTTTATTGCCAGCCTGCCACAGCTGGTGGCCACGCGGGTGGTGCTCGGCGCCGCCGAGGGGCCATCCTACAATCTATCGATCCACGCGGTGGCGAAATGGTTACCCCAATCCCAGCGCGGCCTGGGCTTTTCCCTGGTGACGATTGGCGGTGCCCTGGGTCCGGCCCTGGCGGCACCGGTGCTGATCTACTTCATCTATCATTTTGGCTGGCGCTCGGCGTTCATCTTTCTCGGTATTATCGGCACTGTCTGGGTGCTGGCCTGGACGGCACTCTCCAAGGAGAGCCCGGCCAGCCTGGGTCTGCCCTCGCCGGAGGGCACCCCCGAACAGCGGCCAACACAGAGCATTGCCTGGCGTCATCTGATGCCCGCCATTTTTTCACGGGATTTTATCCTGATCGCTTTGGCCGGGTTCGCCAGTTATTGGGGGCTGGCGCTGATGATTGTGTGGGTGCCGCCGTACCTGGAAGAGGTGCGCCACCTGACCCACGCGCAAGCCCAAACCTACGAGGCTCTGCCCTGGCTGGCCGGTGCCCTGGCCTCTTTGCTGTTCTGTTATCTGGCGGACGTACTGTTCCGAAAAACACAAAGCAGTCGCAAATCGCGGGTTTATATGATGGGCCTGCTGGGGCTGTGTTCGGCCACCTGCTGGTACTTGTTCGTGTCAGTGCCGGGCACCGGCCTGGCGGTGGTGTTTCTGGTCATCGCCAGCGCCCTGGGCAGCCCTGGCTATCCGCTCGGCAACGCCATTGTCTCCGACATGATTCTGCCCGAGCACCGTGGCACCATGCTCGGCGTGCTGCTGGCGGTGGCCACCTCCGCCGGGCTGATCGCACCGGCCGTTTCCGGCTCTCTGATCCAGGCCGGCGCCGGGCAAAGCGGTTACGCCCATGCGTTCATGTTGATGGCGGCGCTCAACGTGGTGGCCAGCATTGCGTTCCTGATCGGCGTGCGGCCTCCGAAACCAGGGACCCTGCCGGAATACGCTCGCCGCATGGCCGGCCACGACGGCTAACCGGCGGCGTTACTCATGGCTGTCGGTGAGAATGTGGTGTAGCCCGGCGCAATCCACCATCGGATCGTCACAGTTGACCACCGTTTCGGAGTGGGCGAGCACATAGCTTTTGCCGGTAATGGTGTTGTCCACCACCTGGTGGCCGTCCACGTTGTTCACCTCAATGAACTCGCCGATAAAACCGGAGCCGCGCAAAGACACGGTTTCCAGGCGGTCGCCGGGTGAAATCATGCCTTCGTGGTGCATCAGCGCCAGCCGCGCCGAGGTGCCTGTGCCGGTGGTGCTGCGACAGATCACCCCGGGGTGCACATAGGTGGCGGAGCGCGACCGATAGAAGTGATCGCTGACCTGTTCCACCGGGCCCATGAAATGCAGGAACGGCAACGGCCCGACATCGCCCAGGGTGTAGTGGGAAAAGCCCCGCTCCGCCTGCAAGGCGGCGACAATGGCCTCGGCGCAACGGGCCAGATCGCGCTCTTCGTCCAGAGTCAGATCAAAGCCCAGCGCGGCCGCGTCCACCAGTGCGTAGAAGCCGCCGCTGTAGGCCACGCTGTAGGTCACATCGCCGAGGTTGGGCACGTGGATGCGGTGACGATAGCTGTCGATGTAACTGGGCAGGCCACCGCAGGTGACCGATTCCACCACGCCATCGCGCACCCGGGCCTCAATGTTCACCAGCCCCGCCGGCGACTCCATCTTAAAACTCCGCAGCCCTTCCCGTTTCTCCACCAGGCCGCTTTCCAGCACCGCGGTGGCGGTGCACAGGGTGTTGGAGCCGGAGTAAATCGGGTAGCCCATCACTTCCATGATGATGTACCCCACTTCCGCCTCGGGGTCGCAGGCGGGAACGATCAGGTCCACGGACATTTCCGGAATGCCATACGGCTCATTCAACAGCAGCCGCCGTAAGCCGTCCGCGTCGTCACGCAGATACTCCATTTGTTGGCGCACGGTGTCACCGGGCAGCCGGTCGATGCCCGCGAACACGATACGGCTGACATCGCCGCCGGCGTGGGTATCCATCAGCTTGATCTTCAGCGTCTCACTCATGGCGTTTGCTCCCGGGCGTCAACGGCGAAACGGGCACCGTGGGTTTGCCACTGCCGATCCGGAACCATCACGATTTTGCCGAGAAATCCGCCGCCGCGATTCACGAAGTAACGCTCCGCCTGGTGCAGTTCCGACAGCTTGAAGGCACCGTGCAGTACCGGTTTAAGACGGCCGGCGCGGATCCATTCGATCAACTGAGCCGCCTCGTCGCGGGTGCCATGAGAAACGCCATGAATGCGCACTTGGTACAGATAAATGCGCGTCCACAGTATTTCGCTGAGATTACCGGCACTGGCACCGGCGATGCTCAGTCTCGGGTAACCGCTTCGGCGCTTCATCTCAAAAGTCATCGCGTCGATAAAACGGTCCGTCATTTCGCCACCGACCAGATCCATCACCGCGTCCAACGGCTTGCCGTTGGTGAGCGCGGCGACGCGCTCCGCGAAGCCCTCCATTTGCGAGCGGTCCAACACCGCCTCCGCGCCCAGCTCCCGCAACGCGGTGGCTTTATCCGGCGTACTCAATGCGTAGGGAATCGCCCCGATGATCCGGCACAACTGAATCAGCGCCGTGCCCACACCGCCACTGGCACCGCTGACCAGCACGGTTTCACCGGCTTTGACTTCAGCGCTGGTGAGCATGTGAAACGCGGTCTGGTAGGAACACATGCCCATCGCCGCCAACTCCGCGTCCGCCAGCTCCGGGTTGTCGACGTGATAAAACTGATCCGACGGCACCGCCACGTATTCCGCGAAACCGCCATCGGCGCCGTGGCCGTAATAATCCGGTGTCAGGTTCAAATCGCGGCGTTGATCCGGATAGAGATTGAAGTCCAGCAAGCCCCGTTCACCGACGCGTCCGGGATCGACGCCTTCGCCCACCGCCGCCACCCGGCCGGCGATGTCGGCGCCCTGGATGCGTGGGAATGTCAGGGTCGCCTCGCCGCCAATCTGAAACGAGGTAACCTCGACATTATCCTTAGTCGGATACAAACCCTCGCGTGCCTTGCGGTCGGTGTTGTTCTTGGCAGTGGCGGTCACCCGCACCAGCACCTCGCCGGGCCCGGGCTCAGGCACCGGCACATCATTCCGGTACACCAACTGGTCCACGTCGCCGTGGCCGGTGAGCAACATGGCGCACATGGTGTCGGGGATCGAGTTCGCCTGCATATCGGCTGCCATGGCAAGCCTCCTCGCGTTGGGGAACCTCTGGACGACGTGCTGACGAGGCCATGGTCCCACGGTTCGAATTCAACGCCGGAAAAAAAGCGTCTATTCGAAAGATGACGGCCCGATTCCGGATTTAAAGGGGGCCGCCAGGGCCCCGGCCGGCGAGCGGGCCCGACCGCGTTTCAACCGGACTCAGACCGAGCCGGCGTGCGCCCGGGCGGCGCCACGCCGGAGGGCGCTTCCCCGCGCCATGGCTTTTTCCACGAACGGTGAAGTCATGGCGCGTACCAGAGCGCTGTAGTTCACCGCGAAGCGCACTTCCGCGCCCACCTGTAAACGCCGCTGCCCGCAATCGATCAGCAGATGATCACCGCTGGCGCCAAGAATGGTCAGCCCTTCCGGCGGCTCCAATCCATCCGGAGCGATGTCCTGTTCACCCACCGCCAGGATCGCGCGCGCCATGGCGCCAGTGTCGGTGGAGGTGACGTCACCGCCGAAGGCGGTCTCCGCCAAGGTGCCCCACGGCAGCGAAGGCTTGGTCTTGGACTCAATCACTTCCGCCACCAGGGAAATGGCGTCGGTGTGAAGGCCGTCGACGGGTTCGCGGTGCAAGGGCTCGCGGCCAAGAAGAATGGCTTCACCGAGACGCAGGTGATTGATGCGTCCGACGCGGCCATTGCCCAGCGCCCAATTCAGGTTCGCCGAGTTGCCACCGGAGACCAGCTCCAGCTTGACGTCGAGAGCGGCCTCCACTTCGTCGGCGAGCGCCGACAGCGCCATCATGTTGTGCTGATCCGGCGCCACGCCACTGTGGCAGGCCAGATTGACGCCGATCCCGGTGAGAGCCAGATGCGGCAGGCGCACCACCTCTCGGGCGGCGTTGATCAGATCAGCGGGCAAAATCCCTTCGCGCAAGTCACCCAGCTCGACCATCAGTACGATGCCATGGGTGCGTTCAGCGTTTTGCGCCGCCGACGACAGCCGGCGTACCACCGCCAGTTCAGTGTTGAAGCTGATGTCCGCGCATTTCACCACCCGCTCGGCCTGGCTGAGCATCGGCGAGCGGATCAGCATGATCGGCGCGCTGATGCGTTGCAGACGCATCGCTTCGATGTTTTCAATGCGCGAATCGCCCAGGCCGCTGACGCCGGCGCGCAACATTGCCTTGGCGACTTCAACCGCGCCCAGAGCGGCCTTGGTGACACCGGTCACCACGATGCCACGGGCACCGAGATCCTCCACCAGTACACGGGCGTTATGGGTGATCTTGTCCAGGTCGATTTCCAGCCTTGGCGCGCTCATTGCACTCCCCCTTTCCGCCCGGCCTGAAGTTCGGGAAACGCGGCCAACACCATTTTCACCAGCTCCTGCTCGGGCCGGGCCAGGGCATCGGTGACGGGAATGGCGAGACGCTCGCCGAAAGCGGTGATCGCGGCGCTCACCTGGGTGTTGTCCATGTGCTCATGGTTGAGTGTCAGGCCGATCACCCGAGTGTCCGAAAACGTCTCGATCAAATTGATTTCGTCGGCCGGGTCAGGCATTGCCATGGCTTCGAAATCGCAACGGAACTTCCGTGCCGGGGCGTGTTGCAGCACCACCGCCTGGGGGCAGGCGCCGCGCAGAATAAATGAGGTGGTGGAGAACGCCGGGTGGCTCAGCGCGCCCTGCCCCTCGATGATGATCACGTCCGGCTGCTCGGCATGGAAGGCGTCAACGATGGTGGCTTCCAGCTCGCCGGCGCAAAACTGAGAGGGCACCGAATCCAGCGCCACCCCGTAACGCGCGCCTTGACTCAGCCCGGTCTGACCGGTGCCCACCATTACCGTCTTAAGCCCGATGCGGTTCAGCGCCGCCGCCAGAACCGTGGCGGTGGTGCGTTTACCGATCGCGCAATCGGTGCCCAGCACCGCGATCCTCGGGCAGGTCACCTCGTGAATGCGGCCACTGAACATGCGCAGATACTTTTTGGGCCGGGGCCGGCGCACATCAACGATGTCCACGTTGTGAGCAATGGCGGCGGTGGCGAACTCGGCGTCGTCGTTGAGGAATTCATGCAGCCCGTTAACGATGCTCATGCCCTCGCCCATGGCCGCCAGCACCACGGCTCGCTGATCATCGGAGAGCATGCCGCTGGCCGGCGCCATGCCGAAAATAAGAAAGTCCGGCATCACCGGGGCCTGGCTCAGCGCCATGGCGAGATCGGCGTAAATGGGAATGCCATTGGGCACGCCATCCAGCACCACGCCGGTATCCAGACCCGCCTGCCGGCTGTCGATCACCGACAGGACGTCGTATTTTTCCGAGTGGCGAATCAGACCGTTGGCGGTTTTGCCATCGATATCACCGAACTGCCCCTCGCAATAGACAATCGCGGTGGCGGTGCGTTTTCGGGCGCTGGGCGCGGGGAGGTGGGCGGTGTGCAGCGGAGGGTCAGGTGGAGCGGAAGCGACAAAAGCGGGAGCGGAGCGCGTGGTGTTCGGAGGTGCCTGCGCCGAATAAAGGCGGGCTCGTAATGAAAGCGTGGAAACGGTAGTCATAATGCTCCTCAAGCGGCGCATGGCTTAGAGGGGCAATGGCGATTATGCCGGCCTGGCGCGACCGGAGAACAACAAGAAGTCCCCACTAAGCGGTGGGGTGAATCGAACGGCAGCATAGCACGGATTCGGCTTGCCCGGGCGGAAACGGTAGCCGGTGAGACTTTACAGAACAAAGATCAGCAGCAAATTGGCACCACCGATCAGCGCGAACAGCGCCCAAGCCAGTGCCTGCATCGGCACCGGCAAAACGTGCTTCTGCATGACACTACGCTCGCTGGCGAAGCGGATCAGCGGCCACATGGCGAACGGCAACTGCACACTCAGCACCACCTGGCTCCATACCAGTAGCGTCCCCACCGAGCCATCCCCCAGGATCAGCACGCCGGCCAGCGCCGGAATCAGCGCCAGGCCGCGGGTGATCAGGCGACGCTGGTAACAGGGGATCTTCAGCTTGAGAAAGCCGTCCATGATCACCTGGCCGGCAATGGTGCCCGTGAGCGTGGCGCTTTGCCCGGAGGCAAACAACGCGACCCCGAACAACACGGCGGCGGCCCCACCGGCAATCGGCGTAATCAGATGGTAGGCGTCGTCGATGCTGGATACCTCGGTCAGGCCACTGGCATGGAACGCGGAGCCGGCCAGCACCAGAATCGCGCCGTTCACCAACATGGCGAGAAACAATGAGCCGATGGTGTCCACCCGCACCATCGCCAGCGTATCGCGGACCGTGTCGCGGCCACCCGTTACCCGACGGGTCTGCACCACGGAGGAATGCAGATAGAGGTTGTGCGGCATGATGGTGGCACCGACGATGCCCAGCGCCAGCACGATGGCGTCGCGGCTGTCGTGGCCCGGGTTACCGGGCACCAGACCGGCCAGCACCGGTCCCCAATCCGGCGGCACCATGGCCAGCTGAGCCACGAAGCAGAACACGATGGTGCCGATCAGGCCCAGCACGATCGCCTCGATTTGCCGGAAACCACGGCCTTTCAGGCCCAGCACAATAAGCGTATCAAGCACGGTGAGCAGGATACCCCACACCAGCGGCACGCCCAGCAACAGGTTGAACGCCAGTGCGCAGCCCAGCACCTCGGCCACGTCGCAGGCGATGATCGACACTTCCGCGCTGAACCACTGCACCGCCCGCCCCACCGGCCCGTAGCGCTGGTAACTGAGCTGCGCCAGATCCTGGCCAGTGACCAGGCCGAGCCGGGCGGTGAGCAACTGCAGGAACATGGCGGCGATGCTCGACACCGCCACCACCCACAGCAGCGCGTAACCAAAATGGGCACCGGCCTCGATGTCCGTAGCCCAATTGCCCGGGTCCATGTAACCGATCGCCACCAGCAAGCCTGGGCCGACGAAGCGCTTTAAGCGCGCCGCGAACGGCGCACCGGCATCAATGTGGATGCTGCCCTGCACTTCCGAGGGACAAAACGGCGCGGTGGCGGTTCTGGGTAAAGAAAACATGGGCGATGGGCCTGGCGAGCAAACGGCTGGTCATGCGGAGCGTAGCATGCCAGGCGCGGTCCATGGCATTAACAGACGACACGCCGCTCTAACGCGACACCGGGTCGAGTTCAACCAATAGGCATCACACAATGGCGAAGCGGCACTCGGCCGGATCGCGGGCCTGACGGGCCGATGGTGGTCCTAGTCCACCACTTCCACGAACCCCCCGTTTTCGTCTTTGACAAAGGCACATCCCGGCTCCCGGTCGAGCAGATCGATAAAGCCGTCGTCCACGGTGAGTACCGCACCCAGCGACACATAGGCGGCATTGGCGGTGTCTTCCAGGTAGTCCTCGGTTTCATCGCCGGCCAGAAAACTCCAGCCGCTGTCGTCGTCCTGGTCAGGCTCTTCGCGATACAGGTAGCCTACCGGCTCGCCTTCGCGCAGCACCTTGTTGGTCACTAAACAGCGCGCAAGGTATCGATCGGGCAAGGCGGGCACCGGGTCCGGCACGTCCACGCCCATGATATGGCGGGCCTGAAACGACACCGGATCGTGGGGCTGAAGATGGTCGATATAAAGTGGCTGATTGTTAAGCGTACCGATGAAACCCTGTTCGTTCACTCCGGTGATCAACACCCACATGCGTTCGGCACCGGGCGCCTGGGGATCATCCGATTCGAACTCGAAGATCAACTTGGCAAGATTGCCTGGCCGGAGCGCGGTGATCGCCACCGGCGAAGGCTTGTAAAAGGTGTACGGATATTGTGTGGCCAGGGCTTGCGCATCGCCCAGGGTCCAACGTGGTGACATCACGCTCCCTCCGGCCGGGTCGGCAACGATTCGCTCTCCAGAAGACGGCGAAAGACCTTGTTCACCACGGACAGATCGTCTTGCGCCGGATCGGTGGCCGGCGAAGGGGCGGCCGTCGCCGCCAGGGCGGAGAGCTCCGACTCGATGAACTCATTGAGCGCCGGAATAGCGGGCATGAACTCTTTATCGTGGCCACTGCCGCGACGGGCCAGCAGTTTGTCGATCGCCTGTTTCAACGCGGTCTGATCTTGCACCTGGTCACGCAGACGTTCGAACTCGACCGGCGCGGGTTCACCGTGGGCCTGTAACCAGCGCACCGCGAACAGAGCACGCAACACATGAAAATATTTTTTCAGCGGTACCAGCTGCGCCTTCAAATGCCCCTGGTAATTGCTTTTCGCCATGTTGTAGTAGTGATGAATGCCTTTTTGCACCGAGTAAACCTCGCCGCACAGGGCTCTTGCCTGTTCGCCGAAATGGCACTTGTCCAGGTAAACCCGTGGCGATTGCAGCCATTCGACCACACTCGGATTGGAGTGCCCCAGCAGCTTCAGCGCCTTGCGCAGATCCCAACCATTGAGGTCAATACCGTCGGCGGGCTCGTATTCAATCACATCGCGCTGTTCTTCCACATCGACGCTCAGGTACCAATCCCGTGAGTGGCTGTAGATAAAGCGTACATCGTAGTCGCTGGCCGGCGAGGCAAAGCCCCAGGCACGGCTGCCCGACTCCACTGCGTACAGCACTCGCACGCCGTGTTCTCGTTCCACTTCATGCAAACGCTGAACAATGCGCTTGCTGGTTGGGTCACTGGTCATTGCTGTTTCCGTCATCAGTTGATGAACTCCTGGTCACTCAGGCCATGGCCCACCGCTCAGGTTCCCCGATCCAGATGCCAGCCCAGCAGGTCGCCCACTTCGTCGTAGACGTTGGCCAGCACTTCACAGTCGCAAAAACCACCGTGCTGGTTCAACCACGGCTCCACGGCCGCGACATCATGGCCGTGGCGGTGAAGAAATTCACGGGTACGGGTGAGAGTGTGGTCACAGGGTGGGGCGCCGTCGGCGTCCAGCTCGCTGAACAATGATTTCAGCGTCTGCGCCGACAACGGCAAAGACGCTTCCAGTTCCGCGCGCTGCCGGTTGCGCGCTTTCTGCTTGAGTGACTTTTTACGGGCTTTGTCCATGCATCAATCTTTATTCATCAAGGATGATCGAACATCACGGAATCAAGGCGAACTATTGAGATGCGCCACCGTGATCTCGGGAAAATAGCCTTCGATCCACGCCATTAACGTGGCTTCGTCACGGCAGTGCAGCGGCTCATCATCCGGCCGGTACAGTTCCAGCTCACCACCGTTGCGTACGCGCTGATACAAGCAACGCAACCGACCGATCAGCCAGCTCATCGGCGTGGCGTTGCCGTACACATAGGCACCATTGAATTGCACGAACAGCTCGGCGTCGACCCGCCCGTTGCGCAACAACCCGGCGTCCTGCTCCTCTTGGGCGGCGCGCAGGCGACGCGCCAGATCACGGCGTTGCTGTCTCTCGCGCCACCAGCACCACGGGCTCCACAAAGCGCTCATCGGTTCTCCTTTTCCGACATGACTGATCGCATGCTAGGGCCTGTTCACACCGAACCCACTTAGCGGTTCGTGACCGAGTGCAAATGCGCGATCACCCGGGCCGCCACGGCAGCCAGGCAGCCCTTGAAGAAATGATCGGTGCCCGGAAACACGGTGACCGGGTGGCGGGCCTCGCGCAAGTGCGCCAGCAGGTCGGCCAGGGGCGCGCGTTCGTCGTGTTCGCCGTGCACCAGCAGCGCCTGCTCGGGGATCGCCACCGGTTGATAAAAACGACCGTCCGGCACCTGCCCCACCGGCATGCCCAGCAGCACCAGGGCGGGCGCCGGACCGGCGGCCGGCAGCCGGGCGGCGGCGCGGGCGAACACATAGGCGCCAAAGGAAAAGCCCACCAGCGCCAACGGCAGATCGGGGTGCGTCTGACGCAACGCCTCAATCATCACCAGCACATCCTCGGTTTCGCCGTTGCCTTCGTCGTGTTCGCCTTGCGAGCCGTCCACGCCACGAAACGCCGGCCGCACCGCCAGCCAGCCGGCGTCGCGCAGGGCCCGGGCCAGAGCGTGCGGCACCGGGTGGCGCGGCGAGCCGCCAAGCACTGGCTGCGGGTGGCCCACCAACACCACGCCCCGGGGCGTCGAGGCGGGGTGATCCAGGGTCAGGCTCAGGGTTCCGGCAGGGCCGGTCAGATCGAGAGTTTCGCGGTGGGCAGCGGGCATAGCGGGCAGAAAATCCGGCTTCGGGGAGCGCCCATGCTAACACGGGCGCGTGTCCCTGAGCCCGGCGCATGGCCGCTGGCGATCATGTTGCCGCCGGCACTCAGGCGTTGGTCAATGGCTCTTCAGCGTCGCGGGCCGGAAATCCAGGGCCACCAGTTGTGCCGGGTCGGCGCTCTGCTGCCACTGGCTGGCGCCGCTCACTTGTTGACGCAGAATCCAGCGGCCCGGGGCGGACCAGGCGATCTCCACATAGGGGCCGCTCAGCTCGCCCGCGTCGATGCGCATCGCCACTTCATCGACGGGGCCGGGCACATGCCCGCCCGCCGACAAGGCCACCGGCGCCGCCAGCACCTGGCGCAGCAGCCCGGTCAGTTCCGCATCGCTGCCGAAGGCCACCCTCTCCCGGGCCTCGCCAACGGCGAATACCAGCGCGCCGCGGTCGTCCCCGGCACGCTCGATCGCCGCCAGATACACCGGCGGTTGCCCGCGCCCCTGGGCGTAATGGGGTGTCAGCATTGCCTCTCCTGAAAAGCGGCGGTTATTCCACGCCGTTCGCTTTGAACAGTTCATGCATATGGGTTAACAATTCGGGCCCACCGGGCTCCCCGTGTCCGGGGATCACCCGTTCCACGCCAGGGTAGCGCTGTTGCGCGAGGGCGATGGCACGGGGCCAGGATTGCAGGTCCGCGTCGCCGGTATTGCCCAGGTTGTCCGTGGTCATTTCACGCACCGCGCAGCCGCCATAGAGAATCCGCTGTGCCGGCAGCCACACCATCAGATTGTCTGGCGCATGGCCGCCGCCCGGGTAGAGAATTTCCAGCGAGCCCCAGCCCACCGCGCTGCCGACGGTCTCAAGGCCCGGCAGCGCCTTTTCCGGTACCGGATTGCCTTCCCGCGCACTCAGCCGGCGGGTCATCGGATGGGCCCAGACGGTCACGCCCGCCGCCTTCAGCACGTCCGCGCCGCCGGTGCGGTCATCATGGAAATGGGTGGAAAGCGCGCGCTGCACGGGCAGACCGATGTGCTCATCGATCCAGGCCAGCAGTTCCCCGGTGGCGGGCGCGCCCCAGGCCGAATCCAACAGCACCAGATGGTCGCCTTCGCGCACAATCAGGCCATTGGAAGGATACAGCACGCCGTCGAAGGTGTTGTAGGACGTGTGCATCCATACCCCCGGCGCCAGCGGTTCAACCCGCAGGCCCGGATCGCCCGCCGGGGCATGGCCGGCAGGGTGGCTCTGGCAACCGGCGAACACGAGGCCAAGCAACAGCAGAAAAGGCACAAGCGGATTACGAATCATCAGGTTTATCCACGCGATGGGGAAGACACAAAACAAGCCACTGAGCTTACCCGCCACATCGGCGCGGCACTATGAAGTGGATCATTAAACCGGGCTCTTTACGGAAGCCGAGGCCAGCCGGCGGCGCTTCCTATCGAGCGGGCGTCATCGCTGGCGCAATAAAGTGGTGACCGCTTCGGCGAGTGCCACCGCCGACAACGGCGAGCTGCCTTCCGCCTTGTTGCTCAGGGTCACGTAAGCGGGCTGCCCCGCGCCCACCGTGCCGGCGATCACCCGGGCCAGTCCGGCCCGGGTGTCCGGGTCCGGGTCGACCATTCTATTGAACGGCGAATACTGGTCCCGCGCCCGTTCATAGCCAAACGCGCCGTGTTTAAGGTTGAGATTCCAGCGGCACACCAGCGGGCCCGGCCAAAGCGCGCGCAACACCGGCAGTTGCTCACTGATCGGCGGCATCTTGGCGTGCAGCCCGAGGCAATAGGTGGCGCCGGTGTCTTTCAACGCCGCCACGAACGCCGGGGTCAGCCATTGCGGATCGCGCACCTCCACCGCCAGCGTCGCCGCACCGGTCGTGCGGTCGGCGATGCCGCGCAACAGCGCGTGCAAATGCTCGATGAGCCGCGCCGTCTCGCCCAGCCAGTGGCCGGGAAGCGGACTGATCTGAAACACCAGAGCGCCCAGTTTATTGGCCAGGCCGATGCTGGCCGGCTGGGCGAAATCCCGCCACGCGATGTCCGCATTGAGAAAGTCCGGGTTCACCGTCAGCCCCTGCCCGCCGGCACCGCGCACCTGGGCGTCGGTGACCCGCGCCGGCGCTTTGACCACGAAACGAAAATGCTGCGGCACCTGTGCCGCGTACTCGGCGTACTGTTGCACGCTGAGCGGTCGATAAAAGCCGCGATCCAATCCCACCGCCCGGAACAGCGGATGCCGGGCGTAGGCATCCAACCCGCGCCGGGAAAGCTGCTCTTCGGAATAGAGTTTGTCCCACACCAGCCCGGCCCAGCCCGGGTAATGCCAGGACGAGGTACCCAACCACAATCGCTCGGGCAGGGCCGCCGCCAGGCCGGCCAGCGTCGGCGCCGGCCGGGCCGCACGAACCTCCGAGCCGGGCTCGACCGGGTCGGAAAAGAGAGAGGCGGTTTCGGGGCTGCTGTCTTGCATTGGGGGCTCGTCCATGGCCTCCACTTTCTCAAGTTCAGAGCCCGCATGCAAAGCGTTCACGGCGTTTGAAACGGTAACGAAGCTCAGCCGCCCTCGGGCCAGCAGCGAAGCACGCGCACATGGTTGCGGTTGCGGCTGTAGGACGGCGGCTGGCCAAACCAGCGCTGGTAGGTGCGCGACAAATGCGCGGAGTCGGTAAAACCGGCCGTGTGCGCAATTTCGGTAATGCTGCGATTGGAATGCAAAAGGTGAAAGACCCGCCGCAGCTTGCGCCAGGATTTGTAGTCGCGCAGCGACATGCCGAACACCTCGGTCATGATTCGTGACGCCCAGAAATACGACATGCCCAGTTCTCTGGCCAATTGCGTAAGCGTCAGGTTCGGGCCGGCTTCCAAAAGCTCACGGATGCGCGCCACTCTCGGGTCCGCCGGAGGTGACACCCGATGCTGGAACGGTATCCGTACCACCTGATCATAAACGTCAGGAGCCTGACCGGGCGGCAAGCGACCCAGATAGAGCTGCTGCAACGGCGTGTCGAGCTCGCTGAACAAGGCGCGATCGAGCGGTGACACACGGCCCTGCGCCAGCCCCCTGAACGCATCGTATCGGGGCGAGCTGGGCGTGACATGGAAGCAAATCAGGGGCACGTCCCGGGCGTACAGGCTGCGCTCGACGAACGGCGGAATAACGGCGGCGTGGACACGCAGCTCCCGTTCTTTTTCGACCAGCGTGAAAGGTTCTTCCCCGGCCGCCAGAATGATCGCCGCCGAAGGCGGCCGGGTGTCCCGGCTGACAATGGAGGGCGCGGTATACACAAAGCCGGAACAGCCGATGATGTATACGTTGTCTTTGGCGACGTGGGATAAACAGCCAAACCCCGCTCTTTGTTGTTCTCGGTATTTTAAAGCCATGGGATATCTCCTGCCGAGGCGTGGCGGCACACTTGTACGATTTTGCGGTGGCGCGGCAAAAACATTCAATACAGCGCACCTCCCTTATAACACTCTGAAAAAGACCATCTCAGAATAAAAAATAGTTCGGGAGAATTACTATGAGAAAAAGTGAACTGCGACACGGTTGGCGGCGTTGCGCCCTGCTCGTCGCGGGTGTGCCTCTGGCGTTGTCCGCGTTGTCCGGGTGTGGCGGCTCATCATCGTCGGACCATCCGTCCGATGCACAACGCAGCGGCGTTCTTGGCAGTCTCAGTGTTTCCGGCGTGCAGTATCGCGCCGGAGAATCATCGCCTCGGATCACCGACGAGCAGGGCCGTTTCAGCTACGCGGAAGGCCAGCGCGTCGCGTTTTCCCTCGGCGATCTGGCGCTGGGCGAGGCCGAAGGCGCGGACACGGTGACCGCTCTCAACCTTAGTGGCGGCACCGCCTCGGCGGACGACCAGCGCTTCACCAACACCCTGATCCTGTTGCAAAGCCTGGACGCGGACGGCGATCTCAACGACGGCATTCAAATTACCGATGCAATAAGCAACGAAGTCTCCGCCAATGCCACCGCTCTCGCGATCGACCAACCCACCTCGGATTTTAATGCCGCGCTGCAAACGGTCATCGACCGTCTGGAGAGCGCCGGCGCGTTCTCCGATACCGATTCGAGAGCGCGATCCATCGTCAGCGCCAGCGACGCCATTGAGCAGTTCGGCCGGGCCAGCAGCCCGCGCCGGGTGGTGAACACCGCCGATGGCCAACTGCGCGGCTTTCAAGCCGACCCCAACACCTGGCAATTCCTCGGCATTCCCTACGCCAAACCACCCTTGGGTGCACTAAGATGGCGCCCGCCCCAGCCAATGGAACCGTGGAATACGGTGCGCGAGGCGGTGGCCTGGAGCGATCAGGCGGCGCAGAACAGCGCCTTGGAACGCTTCGGCGAAGGCGGCATGAGCGAGGATTCGCTGTATCTGAATGTCACCGCTCCCAAGGAGGCCAAAGAGCTGCCGGTGATGGTGTGGTTCCATGGCGGCGGCTTTACCGCCCTGACCAGCAACACCAAACCGTTCAATAACCCCGAGGCGATGGCCAGCAAAGGCGTGGTGCAGGTCTCGGTGAACCACCGGCTGGGCCCGTTCGGTTACATCGCCCATCCGCAGCTTAGCGCCGAAAGCGGCTACAACGGCTCCGGCAACTACGGGCAAATGGATTTGATCGCCGCGCTTGAATGGGTGCAAGAGAACATCGAAGCGTTCGGCGGCGACCCGGAAAACGTCACCATTTTCGGTGAGTCTGGCGGCGGCCGGAAAGTCCTGTCTCTGATGGCGTCCCCCCAGGCAGCGGGCCTGTTCCACCGCGCCATCAGCCAGAGCGGCACGCTGATTCCGGATACCCGCAGCCTGGCGGACGCCGAAGCCATCGGCAGCGAATTGCAAACCCGACTTGGCGCCGGTTCGTTGGCGGAAATGCGTGAACGGGACTGGCAGCAAGTAGTGGCCGCCGCGGCGACGCTGGTGCCCTACACCAACGTGGACAACCATTACCTGCCCTATACGGAACGGGTTGCTTTTGAATCCGGCAATCAGAACGACGTGCCCTTCATGTTCAGCGTCAACGCCAACGACACCCCGGACCCCACCCGGACCGCCATCGAGGTGTTTCCCTGGATGGCGCCGCTGTGTTCAGCCAACCACTACGCTACCTACTTCACTCACCAGCCCGCCGGCTGGAAAGCCCTGGGCGTGCAGGCCTACCACGCCGCCGAGCTGGCCTACGTGTTCAATATGCCCGAAAGCGTGATTACCCATTATCTGCTGGGCCTGGTGATCGACCCGGCGACCGGGGAATCACTGGTCATCGGTGATCTGAATGGCAACGGCATTACCGGTTCCCAAGGCGACAGCGCCGACATCTTCGCCTCCGCCGGCTTTGATGACACCGATGAAGAAGTGACGGATCGGATGATGACCATCTGGACCCACTTCGCCAAGACCGGCGACCCGAGCATTGCCGGGGAGATCGATTACCCGCTCTACGATGCCGCCAGCGAACAGTATGTGGAAATAGCCAGCGATGCCCAGGCGAAAGCCGGTTTGTCTGCTGTTCTGAGTGACGAATAACAGAAAAAAATTGAGGAAAGCAGCATGAAAGAACAGCAATACATCAAGCCGCGTCTCGCCCTCGCCGCCTTCGCCGGCACCGCGCTGGCGCTTGCCGGCTGCGGTGGCGACAGCGACTCTTCCACGCCCGCCAGTCTCAGCGGCACCTTCGTGGACAGCGCGGTGGCGGGCCTGAACTACACCGGCACCCGCACCACGGGCGGCGTCACCGACGCATCCGGCGGGTTCCAGTATCGGGCCGGAGAAACGCTGACGTTCTCGATCGGTGAACTGGCGCTCGGCGAGGCCGAAGGCGCCGAACAGCTTACGCCGCTGTCGATCACCGCCGGAGCCAGCAGCGCGGACGAACCCGCGGTGCGCAACAAACTGATTCTGCTACAAACGCTGGATCAGGACGGCGATCTGAACAATGGCATCCAAATCTCCGACGCCATTCGTTCGTACATTTCCGAGCACGCGGCGGCCATCGATTTCAATCTGGACACGGCCCCCTTCGGCGACAGCGTGCAAGGGCTGATCGCGGAACTGGACGACCAGGGCGCGTTCTCGGACACCGATCCGCGGGCCCGTAAGGTGCGCGACGCCGACGACGCGCTGGCGCATTTCAGCCGCTCGACCGCCGCGCGCGTGGTGGTGACCACCACCGCCGGCGAGCTGCGAGGTTTCGAAGCCACCGCCGATACCTGGCAATTCCTTGGTGTTCCCTACGCCAAGCCACCCCTGGGTGAATTGCGCTGGCGGCCGCCGGTGAAACCGGAGCCCTGGAGTGGCGTGCGCGACGCGGTCGCCTGGGCTGACCAGTCCGCTCAGGACACACAACTGGAAAGTATTAATCAAGGCGGCATGAGCGAGGACTCCCTGTACCTGAACGTGACCGCTCCGAAGAATGCCCGCGATTTGCCGGTCATGGTGTGGTTCCACGGCGGCGCGTTCGCCATCCTTTCGGCGAACTCGGACCAGTACAACAACCCGCAAGGGCTTACCGAACACGGCGTGGTGCTGGTCACCGTCAACCATCGCCTTGGGCCCTTCGGCTACATCGCCCACCCGGCGCTGAGCGCGGAAAGCGGCTATGACGGCTCCGGCAATTATGGGCAGATGGACCTGGTGATGGCACTGGAATGGGTGCGCGACAACATCGCCGCCTTTGGTGGCGATGCCGGCAACGTCACGCTGTTCGGTCAATCCGGCGGCGGCGGCAAGACCTATTCGCTGATGAATTCACCGCAAGCCACCGGCCTGTTCCACAAGGCCATTGTCATGAGTGGTTTCGCGGAACTGGAAGAGGACAGCGTCGGCAACGATTCCCTGGCGGAGTCCGAGGCGATCGGCGAGGCCCTGTTCGAGCGGGCCGGCGTGGATTCTCTGGATCAGGCGCGCGCACTGCCCTGGACCGCCTTCGTCAAAGCGGATCAGGACAACGACATCCCTCGCCAGACCTACCGGCCCAATGTGGACCACTACTACCAGACCAGCACCTATTATCAGAACGCCTTGCAGGGCATGCCCAGCGATGTCCCGCTGATGGCGGGCGTCACCGCCGGCGACTACCCGCACTTGCGCGCGGCGTTACCGGTGTGGCTGCAACAACGCTCGGCGGACTACCAATCGGAGCAATACATTTATAAATTCACCCGGGTGCCCGCCGGCTGGGATGCCATGGGTCTGAGAAGTTGCCACGGCTGCGAATTGCCCTATCTGTTCGACCATCCCGCCGGGCTGGTCCAGAACTATCTGCTGGGTCTGGTGCTCACACCGGAAGGCGGCCGCCCACAGATTGACGACCTGAACGGCAACGGTGTGACCGGTACCCAGGGCGACGCGGCGGACATCTATGCGTCCCTGCAATATGGCCAGGACGATAAGGTGGTGAGCGATCTGATGATGACCATGTGGACCAACTTCGCCAAAACCGGCGACCCCAGCCCTTCAAGTTTGCACTGGCCGGCCTATACCGAGGCCAACGACACCTTCGTCGAGGTTGGCCAGAACACTGAGCTCACCGTGCAAACCGGCCTGCAAGCCGCGACTCAATAACAGTATCAACACGCAGGCAAGACCGCTTTTTTTGTTAAAACGCCGGGGCCGTGTCACATCGCGGCCGCGGCGCCCGGAGGCACGCGCTGGCCAGCGGCTAGAGCCCGGCGAGACGCTCCAGCGTATCCGGGTACCGTTCGATCAGGCGGATCAGCGTGGCCGCCTGGGCGTTGGGCCGGGCGCGGCCCTGTTCCCAATTTTCCAGGGTGCGCGGGTTGGTGCGCAGGTACATGGCGAACACCGCACGGGACAGGTTCAACCGCTCGCGCAGCGCCAGCAGATCATCCGCGTTGATGGCTTCCACCGGGACCAGCCGCACGGCCTGCTCGCGCAAGGTCAGTTTGCCGTCGCGCTGCGCTTGCAGTTCCCCGAAGCCTTCTTTCAATTCGGCAAACAGATCGCGTTTCATGTGTCGCTCCTTGCCTTCAATTCAGCCTTCAATAGCGTCTTCAACGTCTTGCGCTGACCGAGGGTCAGATCGCTGGCTTCGTCCTTGTCGTAAAGCGTAAACAGCCAGAATTGCCGGCCACCGCTCCACCAGTAATAAATCACCCGCAGCCCACCGCGCTTGCCCTTGCCGCGCCGCTCGTCCACGAAGCGCACCTTGCGCAGCCCGCCGGTGCCGGGAATACGCGCCCCGGCCTCCGGGTGCAGCATCAGTATCTGCTGCAATAACCAGTAGGTGTCGTCGTCCAGATACGCCGCCCGGTACCGGCGAAAGGAGGCCAGTTCCACGAAAATCGCCTGCATGATATACGTTACCTGCGTACAAATAAACCCCACGCTGAAAAGCCCACCCTGAAAGGGGGCACCCTGGGAATCACTGTACGCAGGCGAGCACGGCACCGCCGTCGGCGAGACACTCGAATGCCTGTGCGCAACGGACCCAGTGTAATGTCAGTAAAGGCTTACGGATCTGGCGGTTCAGCGACTGTCTTGCGCCCTCTGGATGGCATCGCGAACAACGCCCATCCCACCTTCAGCAGGCGAGGTCGGCCAGACACCGGAACGGCCGGGCGGCTTCCAGTTCGAAGGCCAGTTCCAACAAGGTGCGCTCGTCGCCGTGGCGGCCGGCAATCTGCACGCCGATGGGCAGACCATCGCTGGTCTGGCCCAGTGGCAGCGACATCGCCGGGCTGCCGGAGGCGTTGTTGGCGGGTGTAAAGGTGGTGTAGCGCAGCAACCTCTCCAGTTGCGTTTCAAACGGCAGGTCGGCGCCCAGATACCCGAGCTCCGGCGTGGTGTGCGCCAGCACCGGCGTCAACATTACATCGTAGTCACCGAACACCCGCGCGTAGCGTTGCCGGCTTTGACGCAACTGAAACAGCATGCCGGGAGTTTGCAGAAAATGTTGTTTGTAATAGATGGCCAGGCCCCGGGTCAGCGGGTCCAACTGGCTCGCGTCGAAGGCCGGGCTGAGCACTCGCTTGCCAAAGCGGCTGACCAGAAACGCCAGCATCGCCCAGTAGAGCAGAAAATCGTCGGCGAGACGCTGGGGCAGATCGATCCGCGCCGGCTCCACATGGTGCCCGAGGTCACTGAGCCACTCGGCGGTCTCGGTGACCGCCGCGCGGGTTTGCGGGCAGGTCGCATCGCCGGTGATCGAATCCAGCATCACACCAATACGAAGACGCGTCTGGCCTGGCCCACCGACTTGCCCGATGAGCGGCAGTTTCCGGTTGCGATAGTACTTTTCCGCTTCGGTAAAAAAATGGGCGGTGTCTCTGACCGTGCGGGTCAGCACGCCATCGCAGATGATATTGATCGGCAACGCTTTGGCCGCTTCCTGAGTAACCAGCCGCCCGCGCGTGCTCTTCAGCCCCACCAGCCCGCAACAGGCGGCGGGAATCCGAATCGAGCCACCGCCGTCATTGCCGTGGGCAATCGGCACCGCGCCGGCGGCCACCAGGGCCGCGCTGCCACCGGAAGAACCGCCGGCGGAATAGCCGGTGTGCCAGGGGTTGCGGGTGGCGGGCGCGCCCTGCCGTTCGGTGCTGGCGGTAAACCCGAACGCGGGCAGCGTGGTCTTGCCCAACATGTTGAAGCCCTGGGCCAGAAACTGTTCCGCGAGCACACTGGTTTTACGCGCCGGGGCGGGGTTCACCGCCTGGCTGCCGTGGCCGGTGGGCAGGCCGCGCAGATCGATGTTGTCTTTGATCAGGCTCGGCACGCCGGCAAAAAAGCCCTTGAAATCCTGGTTTCTGGCGCGCGCCCGGGCGTCCCTGAAGGTGTCCAGCGCCAAGCCGGCGAGCACCGGATTGACACGCTCAAGACGGGCTATCGCCGCCTGGGTCGCTTGTTCGGCGCTCAGTTCCCCCCGGCGCAGCCGTTCGGCCAGCGCGGTGGCGTCGTCGTTGCCCAAGGCGTCATCGGTAAAGGCGTGCAGTCGGTGAGAGGTCATCGGATCTCGCGTCGTCGAAGGTCGAAAGGCTATTCAGACTGGCACGAAGGTACCCGTTTTCCCCACCAACGGGAGGGCCGGCTTAGGCCAATATGAGCACACGGCGAACACAACGCAGGCAGTCGCCAGCGCGACACGGGCGGTGTTTGCGCCGTCAGCGCGGCGCGAAAGCACGCAGAAAGAGGGTGACACAGACCTCCGCCCACTGTTCCACCTGGGCGCGGCTGGGGCGGGCCTCGGGATGCAACAAATAGTGCTGCTGCAGCTCTGATCGCACCAGGTTGGCGAACGCGGTGGCCGCCGTTTCCGCCGATAAACCGCCAAAATCCAGCTCACCGGCATCGGCGGCGCTCGCCATTAACTCAGAAGCACGCCGGATCATCGCGCGCGGCCCGGCCTGGTAAAAGCGGTGGGCCAGCTCCGGAAACTTCGGCGCCTCGCCGACCAGCACCCGGTACTGGGCCAAGGCCACCGGCGACAGCACGATGTCCAGATAGGTGCACGCCAGCGTGTGCAAGAGCGCCTCCACCCCCTTGGGTTGGAACTGGATGCTTTGCACGCCCTCCAGAAACGACTCGCACTCCGCCTCCACCACGGCGGTGAACAACGCTTCCTTGGTGGGAAAATGGGCGTAAACCGTGGATTTGGAGACCCCCGCCTGCTGCTGAATCATATCGGTGGTGGCGGCACTGAAGCCGTGCTCCAGAAACACATCCCGCGCCGCCCGCAAAATAGTGTGGGCTTTTTGATTGGTCGGCGCGGCGGGGCTCATGGCGGTCTCCAGCATGACGGAGAAAAAAGTGTACCGGATGTCTCGGCCACCGTCATTGCCCGATTTCCCTGCTTTCGACCCTTTATATCTGCGCTCTCCAAAAGCCGCTCTTGCGTCTACCCGGCTGTCTTATTACCATATCGAACCGATAGGTACAGTTCGATTTGCGCCCTACCTGTCTTGCCACTCTTTCCCCCCTACATCGGAGCCGCCCACCATGACCAGCGCCACCGCGCCGGCTCAGCCCGCTTTCGGCCCGCGGCTTGCCTGCGGGCTGACCGGCGTGTTTATCGCCGCCATCATGGCCGGTCTGAACAGCCGGGTGGCGGCCCTGGCGCTGGTGGACATTCGTGGCGCCCACGGGTTCGGGGCCGACCCGGCCTCCTGGCTGGATACCGTGTATCTGGTCGGCGAGATCGCGGTGCAGCCGTTCGCCGCCTGGTTCGCCGTGACGCTATCGCTGCGCCGCTACCAGTTGGCGTTGATCACCGCCGCCACCGTGCTGGCACTGCTGCTGCCGTTGGCTCAATCGTTGCCGATGATGTTGCTGTTGCGCAGCCTGCAGGGCGTGGTCGCAGGCGGCCTGATTCCCACCCTGATGATGGCGGCGTTGCGCTTTCTGCCGTTGCGGATCCGCCTGCATGGGCTGGCTCTGTACGCGATGACCGCCACGATGGCGCCGAACCTGGCGGTGTGGCTGGCCGGCGCCTGGACCGACCGCCTGTTCGACTGGCGCTGGATTTACTGGCAGGTGGTGCCGCTCGGCGTGCTCAGCCTGGCATTGTGCGCCTGGGGGCTACCCCGGGACCCGCCTCGCCACGAGCGCTTCGGCCAGGGCAACTGGCCCGGCCATGTGCTGCTGGTGATCGGTCTCGCTCTGCTGGCGGTGGCCGTCAGCCAGGGCGTGCGATTGAATTGGTTTGAATCGCCACTGATTCGTCTCACCCTGGCCGGCGGACTGATGGCCAGCGCCGCCGGGCTGATCAGCGAATGGCGCCACCCGAGCCCGTTTATCCGCCTGCAACTGCTGGCGCGCCGCAACCTGGGGCTGGGGTTTACCCTGTTCGTCGGGCTGCTGATTCTGTTTCTTTCCGGCGCCCTGCTGCCGCTGCATTTTCTCGCCGAGGTACAGGGCTATCGGCCACTGCAGTCCGGCGTTGTCAGCCTGATCATTGGGCTTCCGCAACTGGTGCTGGGCTCACTGGTGGCGCTGTTGCTGTATCGCCCCTGGGTGGACGCGCGCAAGGTGCTCGCCACCGGGCTGGCGATTCTGGCGCTGTCCTGCTGGCTCGGCGCGCGCATCACCAGTGAATGGATGTGGCGTCAGTTTATTGTGGTGCAGGTGCTGCAGGCGATCGGCCAGCCGATGGCGGTGGTGTCGCTGCTGTTTTTGTCCACCAGCGTGGTTCAACCAGTGGAAGGCCCGTTCGTCTCGGGCATGGTCAATATGCTGCGCGCCTTTGGCACCACTCTGGGCAGCGCCCTGGTGACCCAGTTGATGCTGGTGCGTGGCCGCTTTCACAACGACATGCTGCTGGACGGCCTGGCCAGCGCCGCTGCCAGCCTGGGGCTGAATGACAGCCGGTTGCTGGCCCTGTCAGACACCGTCGCCAGCGAGGTCACCACCCTGGCCACCGCCGATGCCTACCGGGTGCTCGGCATGCTCGCCCTGATGCTGATTCCCCTGGCGCTTTGCCTCAATGCCGTGCGCCCACCATCCCTTTCCACCCGCTCACCGGAATAACGCCATGGTTTTATCCCGCCGATCCTTTCGTGTCATTGCCGTGCTGGTGCTGCTGATTCTGGCCGGCGCCGGCTTTTATACGCTCAACCGCCCGGAGAGTAGCGCCACGTGGCAGAACACCAACGACGCCTATGTGCAGGCCGATCTGACCCGCGTCTCACCGCAAATCGCCGGCCGCGTGGAACGCGTTCTGGTGAAGGAAAATCAACCGGTGCACGCCGGCGAACCGCTGCTGGAAATCGACCACCGCGATGCCAGCATCAAGGTGGACGAGGCGCGTGCCGCGCTCGCCCAGGCCGCCGCCGAGGTAACCGGCCTGCAAGCACGGTTGCAGCGCCAGCAAAGCACCATTGATCAGGCGCATGCCCGGCTGAGCGCGAACCGGGCCGCCGTTACCCTGGCCGAGCAGGAACGCAGCCGCTATCAGGACTTGGCGCAACGCGGCGCCGGCACCGTGCAGGCGCTGCAGCGCGCACACGCCGAACTGGCCGCCAAACGGGCCAGCCAAGCCGGCGACCAGGCCGCCTACGCGGCCGCCAAACAGGAACTGGAAGTGCTGCGCGCGGACATCGAACAAGCCCGCGCCGCGCACGACACCGCCCAGGCCAGGCTGGACGCCGCCGAGCTGGCGCTGTCCTACACGCGCATTGCCGCACCGGTGAGCGGCACCGTGGCACAGAAAGTGGTGCGCCCCGGCGCCTACGTGAACATCGGCGAAACCCTGCTGACGCTGGTGCCGCTGGCGCACCTCTACATCACCGCCCATTTCCGCGAGACCCAGATCGCGCACATGCGCGCGGGCCAACCCGTGCGCTTCACCGTGGATGCCCTCCCCGACGTCCCGTTCTCCGGCAAGGTAGCCAGCCTGGGCCCCGCCAGCTCGGTGAGCTTCTCGCCGATTCCACCGCACAACGCCAGCGGCAACTTCACCAAGATCGTTCAGCGTCTTCCGGTGCGCATCGCGGTGGACCCGGACCAGCCCGGCCTGCAGCGACTTAAGGTGGGAATGTCGGTGGTGGTGGACGTGGACACCCGCACCGACTGATGGTTTTAGCGCTGACCAGAGAACGGCAATCGGAGCACGCCATCAACAGAGGCCCGGCCTTCAGCCGGTCTTCCGGTACAGCCGCCCGCCGCCTTTTTTGGTGCCGGTGTCCTCAACGCCCGGGAAACGCCCCTGCCGCACCAGCCGCAGAAACGCGTTACCCAGCTTGACCCGGTCGCCGATGTAAAGCCGTTGCCAGCCCTCGCCGTAGAGTTCGGAAAAATGGAACGCACCCGGCGCGCGTTTTTTCAGTGCCGCCTCCAGGCGGGTCTGCAATGCAGTGTCCATAAACCTCTCCTACCAGGTCTGGCCGAACCGAGGCCGGAGCAAAGAGCTCAACGCACCGGTTCCGTGGCCGGCCGCCCCGGGTCGTTGAGTTTGCGATCGCGCACCGGGGGCTGGCCATACAGGCGCGCGTATTCGCGGGTGAATTGGGGCACGCTGACGTAGCCAACGTCGAAGGCCGCGCGGCTGGCGGTCTTGCCTTCCACGAGCATCAACCGCCGTGCTTCGATCAATCGCAATTGCTTCTGGAATTGCAGCGGCGACACCGACGTCACCGCTCGAAAATGCTGGTGAAACGAGGAACGGCTCACGCCCGCGGCCGCCGCCAGTTCAGCGATGGTCAGCGGCCGGGCATAGTCCCGGCGCAGCAGCGCCACCGCCCGCGCCACACGCCGGACCCGGCTGTCTGGCAGGCCCAGATGACGAATCGCCGCGCCCTTTTCTCCTAGCAACAACCAATAATGAATCTCGCGCAGCAGTTGTTTTTGCAGCACCGCCAGCGAGCGGGGCCGTTCCAGCAGCCGCAGCAAGCGGAGCATGGCGTCACGCAGCCCGGCCTCCACATCGGCGCTGGCCTCCGCTGCCGCTGATTCGGCCAGGTTGATGGCGACCCCCAACTCGGCGATCACCGCCGGGTCCAGATCCAGGGCGAGCGCCAGGTAGGGGGCGGCGACACTGGCCTGGCTGATGCGGGTGACCGTGGGTTGATTGGCGGTCACGATCATCGAGTCGCCGCCGACGAAGGTGAAATTGCGATTGCCGATGCTGACCTGTTTGCTCCCCTGCAGCACCAGACAGATCAGAGGGTTGGCGATGGCATGCTCGAGCGCACTGGGGGCGGTGCCGCGAATCAGCAACAGACCGGACACCGGCGTGCCGGCCACGCCGCTGGCGTTGGCGTTGGCGTGCCGTTGTGTGTAGCAGTGAACCGCCTGGCGCAAGGAATCGGACATGCCCCATTGTGATCCGACACCCGGGGTCGGGTACAGAGATACGGACAATCAGGCAAAAAGTGGCGAGCTTCACGCACCGCCCGCTCCGCCTGCCCGGCTATCGTGGTCTCTTTGCAAAGGAGATCAACGATGACCGACACCATTCCCCGCATTCCGGGCCCCGCCCCGCCATCTGGCCCCGCCGAGCCGACCCGCCCGCACCGTGGCGTGCAGGTGTCCGGCGACCACGGCGAAGACGGCAAGAAAGCCTTCTACATCCACATCGAGGCCCTGCCGGGCCAGGAACACGCGGTGATCCGCATGCTCGAGGACATTCTCGGCTGCGTGCGGGACGAGCCGGCCACCGGCCCCTGGTACGCAGTGCGCTATTCGCAAACCGTGTTCGGTATCTTCGAGGTGTTTCCCAATCTGGCCGGGCGCCAGGCCCATGTGGAGGGTGGCGGCGGTGACATCTTTCGGGACGTGGAACGAATGAACGCAATCCTGGCGTGCCCGGCCCATGTACACCGCCTGGACGTATTAATGGGCAAGGAGCAGTTCGCCGGAGGAACGCCTTGAATGGCAATCGGGCCGACCAGGCCCTCACACGCGGCGCGCGTAGCACCCCAGAAACAGGGCCACCGCCGAATCAACCACGCGCTCGCGCTCAGCCTCGGTGAGCGGCGGCTGCCCCAGCGTGACCTGGGGCCAGAACGCGAAGCTCTTCACCAGCCCCTGCAACTGATGGCCGGCGAAGTCCGGGTCCACCTGGGCCAGGCTGCCGTCCGCCACGGCGGCGCGCACCCAACGGGTCACGCCGCTTTCCTTCTCGTCCATGCGGCCAACAATGGCCTGGGCGCGGGCCGGGGCGTGGATGATCTCGGCCAGCGCCACCCTGGCCAGATCGATAAAATTGGGGTCGCCAAGCAGCAGCAGTTTTTGCATAAGCAGAGTCCGAAGTTGCGCCTCCAGGGGCCGGTCGGCCCGGTAGGCCAGATCTACGCTGGCCGCGCTGCTGCGCCACAGTTGTTCGAGGATCTCGCCGAACAACGCCTCTTTACTGGGAAAGTGATTGCCGACCGTGCGCTTGGACACGGCGGCGGCGGCGGCGATGCGATCCATGCTGGTGGCCTCATAGCCGGCCGCGCGGAACTCCTCCACCGCCGCGCGCAGGATTGCCTCGCGTTTGCGGTCGGTGAGACGTTGCGGGGCACGAGGCATGGCGGAGACCTGGGCAGTGGAAGGCGCGAGGCAACTCTACACTGCGTGGTTTACTTGTTCAAAAGTGAAAACTACACTGTGTAGTGTATTGTCCAGGACGTCGCCATGAAGCGCCTTCTCATCGTTTTACTGCTTGGAGCCCTCGCCGTGACCGTTCATACCGCCTACACCCGATGCGGCACCCCGCCCACCTATCCGCAATCACCGCAGCATCATGACGGCCGCTTTCATAATCCAGCGCCACGCCCCGCAATGGGCTGGTGGCAGGGGTTGAAGCTGGCCCGGACCTTCCTGTTCGCGAAACCGGCGGGGACCGTGCCAGATCGCCCTATTCCGGTACGCTCACTGACTCGCGTTGAATTGGAAGCGGCCCCGAACGGCAGCCTCTACCGGCTTGGTCACTCCACCGTGTTGCTCAAACTGAACGGCCGCTACTGGCTCACCGACCCGGTGTTCAGCGAGCGCGCCTCGCCGGTGCAATGGGCCGGCCCGGCGCGTTTCCATAAGCCGCCCATTGACCTGGACGCCCTGCCGCCAATCGCCGGCGTGATCCTCTCGCACAACCACTACGACCACCTGGACCGGGACGCGGTCCGCCGCCTGGCGGACAAAGCCCGCCGCTTTATCGCGCCGCTGGGCGTCGGCGACCAGTTAGTGAGATGGGGCGTGGACCCGGCCAAGGTCGAGCAGTTGGACTGGTGGCAGTCCACCGAAGTCGAGGGCCTGCGCCTGACCGCCACCCCAGCGCAGCACTTTTCCGGTCGTGGCCTGGCCGACGGTGACCGCAGCCTGTGGGCGTCCTGGGTGATTCAGGCCGGCGACCTGCGCGTGTTCTTCAGCGGCGACAGCGGTTACTTCGACGGTTTCAAAGCGATTGGGGACGCCTACGGCCCGTTCGACCTGACCCTGATGGAGACCGGCGCCTACGACCCACGCTGGGCGTTCGTGCACATGCAGCCCGAGCAAACCCTGCAAGCCCACCTGGACCTGCGCGGGCGCTGGCTGCTGCCGATCCACAACGGCACCTTCGACCTCGCCATGCACCCCTGGGAGCAGCCGTTCGAACGGATCACCGCCCTGGCCAGCGAGCGGCGGGTGAGCTTAAGCACGCCGGTGATGGGCGAGAGGGTGGACCTGAATGCCCCCCACGCCGGTACCGCGTGGTGGCGGGAAGAAACAAGGCGCTAAGCCAACGGCCTCGATTATCGGCGGGCTATCGGTGGTTGCTCACTGATGCTGCAGAATATTAAGCAGTTTTCCGAACGGATCGCGCACATAGAACCGCCGCACACCCCAGGGCTCGCTGACCGGCCCGTACTCAATCGGCACCTTCGCCGCCTGAAAACGGGCCAGGGCCGCGTCCAGGTCGTCCACCTCAATGGACAGATCCGGCACCGCCGTGCCGGAGCCCCCCTCGCTGCCGAAACTGATCTGCACCGTCATTTTTTCATCACTGCCATAGGTGCGGAACCAGCCGTGGTCCATCAGCGTATCCAGGCCCAGAATGTCGCCGTAGAAGCGTTCGGCCTGGTGCGGGTCCGGCGTTGCCGTGTTGGCCATGATGCGTTTGATGTTCATGCCGACTCTCCGTGTTTTATTGGGCGAAAATCTGGTGCCCTCTGATACTCGACCGGCACTGCTCAGCCCCGCACATCGGCACCACGCCGTGCCACCGCGATCTGCAGGCCCTGCACCAGAGCATAGCTAAGCCCGGCCAGAAACGGCGTCAGCACCCAGGGCAACCAGTTGTGGAAGGCGCCGTGGAGAGTGCCGTGGAGAGTACTGTGAAGAGCACCGTGAAAAGCACCGTGGGAAATGTTGGCGGTGGCGAACGCGGCGCCAAGGCCGGCACCGACCGAGAGAAAATCCGTGGCTGTGGCCACCAGCAAAACGTACGAACGCTCAACCTCATCCGGTTCGTCTTTTTTCAAGAAGGCGACCAATACGTTCAATAATGACAGGGCGCCCACCGCCGACAGGGCAAAGCCGGTCAGTTCCAGGGAAGACGGCTTGCCGGACACGCCCGAGACAATGCCATAGGTCACCGTGATCAGTATCGAAAAACCGAACGCCTGAGCGTTATCGTGCACCGACACGCCCAGACCGTGCAGGTATAATTGAAACCACGAAACCCTGGTGCCATCGCCGCGCTTTTCAATGGTACTCATCATTGCCGCCCTCAGTGTCCAGCCCCAGGCCCCGCTTTTACAGGTGTAGAGGGCGCGAGCGATAAAATCAACGTTCTTTTCGCTCAACGGCAGGCAATATGCAGCCGACGATGGCTCACCGATGGTTCTGCGAGTGCGACAGCACGCAGTAGCAAGGCGCGGCGCGCAAGCAATGGCCGTGATCCAATCAGCAGTTCCGACCCGCCATCTCACCATAAAAGTGGGCGGCTTCGTGCGGGTCCGGCGTTACCGCGTCGGCCGATGCGCTTCGCCTTCACCGGGCGCCTCTATTTCTTGCCTCTCTTATCTTTCACTTGAAAATGCCATCACTGCACAGCGCTTTCTTCCAGCCGCGCGCAGCCCTTCGCGCCAAGGAGCTTGGGATCATTCCAATTCCAACTCGTCGATAAGCGCGGCGAGCCTTTCCCGGCCTTCGCCTTCCAGCACCCGTAGCGGCTTCGGCAAACAAGGGCGCCGGACCAAACCGCGCAACTCCGCCGCCGCCGCGACCACGCGCAGGCTGCCACCATGGTGGCTAAAAAGGTCCCACATCGGTTGCAGCTTCTCCGACAGCCGCCGTGCCTGGTCGGCATCACCGGCCTGAGCGGCGCGGGTGATCGACAATGCGGTGGTGGGAAACAGGCCGCCCATCACGGAATACCAAACCTCGCACCCGGCATTAAGGCCGGTGGCGGCGAACGCATCGCCGCTGACACCGATCGTCACGGACCCGGGGAGGCGCGTCCGCAGGCTCGCCACACGGGCCCGGGCGGCTTGGGGATCCGCAGGCACACCGGGGATCTTAATGGACGCTACTCCGGGGAGACGGGCGATATCACCATGGAGTTCATCGCTGAATTCGAAATGGGCCGTCCCGGGGTTGTCGTACACGCACAAAGGCACGGACAGCGCTCCGGTGATCGTCTCGAACAGGCCGAACACTTCTTCGGGCGACAGCTTCTGGTAGGAGACAGGCGGCAATAATACCGCGCTGGCCCCAACCTCTTGCGCCTGCTCGGCCAACGCCAGCACATCTCGGGTGCGTAAGGCGCCAATGCCCACCATCACTGGCGTGCCGTCGGCACGGTCCACGGCGAGCCGCGCGATACGCTGGCGCTCCGGCACTGACAGATAGGCATAGTTGCCGGTAGAGCCCAGCACGCCAATGGAATCCACCTTTGCCGCCGTCAGGCGGTCGATCAGCCCGGCAAAAGCAACTTCATCGATGGTCTGTTCATCCATGGGCGTTAATGGGAAAGCACTCAAACCGGAAAACATAGCAGCTCCGTATTCTGTATCGCGGCGGTCTTGTATCTTGTACCCGAGCATCAGCGCCGTGACCAGGGTCGCGGCGTCTCCGCATCGGGGAACGGACGTGGCAGGATGTCCATGGATTCTTTAATCACAGCGGCGGCACGGGCGCTCGACGGCGGTGATCCGTTGCGCGCGCTGAATCAGTTATCGCTGCGCGAGGATGCGCCGGCACTGGCGCTGCGCGGCATCGCCATGGCGCAGCTCGGTGATCTGGCTAACGCAAAAACGCTACTGAAACGGGCCGCGCGGGCGTTCAGCCCCCGGGAGACGCTGGCCCGCGCCCGCTGTGTCGCCGCCGAAGCCGAAGTGGCTCTTGCCACCCGCGACCTGCATTGGTCGCCCAAGGCACTGGAGGCCGCCCGTGACACGCTGGAACGTCACGGTGACACCCGTAATGCCGCGCACGCCCGCTATCTGGAGATCCATCGTCTGCTGCTGATCGGCCAGCTCGACGCCGCCGAACTTAAACTGGCGGCACTGGACTTCAAGGCTCTGCCGTCCGCATTGCAAGCCAGCCATCAATTGGGCGTCGCCGGTATTGCGTTGCGCCGGCTCGACACCCGCTCGGCCCGCGCCGCCCTGGCGCGGGCCAGGCAAGCCGCTCGCCATTCCGGTATCGCAGCCCTGATCAATGAGGTCGGCAACGCAGCCGAGGCGTTACGCACGCCGGCGGCGCGGCTGGTCACAGCAAATGAAGAACGGCCTGTGCGGCTCGACGAAGTGGAACGCTTGTTCGCCTCGCCGACGCTGGTGGTGGATGCCTGCCGTTACCGTGTGCGTCGGGCGGACACGCTCATAGAGCTGGCGACACGACCGATTTTGTTCGCCCTGGCACAGGCGCTCGCCGAAGCCTTCCCCGGCGCCGCCCACCGGCACGCCTTGATTGAGCGGGCGTTCCGCATCCGCCATGCGGACGAATCTCACCGCGCCCGCCTGCGAGTGGAAATTGGCCGGCTGCGCAAAGCACTCAAGCCACTGGCGCGTATTCATGCCACCCGCCTCGGCTTTGTTCTGGAACCTCTGACCTGCGGCAACGTGGCGGTGCTGGCGCGACCGGTGGAAGAGAAGCACGCGGCGGTGCTTGCTTTCCTCTCCGACGGTCAGGCCTGGTCCAGCTCGGCTCTGGCCCTGGCGCTGGGCACCAGCCAGCGCACCGTGCAACGGGCGCTGGACGCCCTGGCGGACACCGGCAAGGTGCAGATGCTGGGCCAGGGCCGCGCGCGCCGCTGGATGGCCCCGCCGATGATCGGATTCACGACAACCTTGTTACTCACTGCTCCGCTGCCGGGTGGCTAGCATGGCCTCAAACCACACGGAGGAGATCACCATGAAACAAACCAAAGCCCACATCATCCAGGAGTACGGCCCCTTTCACGGCGCCCCCATCATCCACGGTGTTGACTACGATGGCCGCCACCTGTGGCTCGCCACCGGCGACGCGCTCCAGGCACTCGACCTGGCCGATGGCGAGATCGCGCACACCCTGAAGGTCGCCGCCGATGCCGGCACCGCCTTCGATGGCACCCACCTCTATCAGATAGCGGAAAAGCAGATCCAGAAGATCGATCCAAAAACCGGCGAGATACTGGCCACCCTCCCCGCTCCCGGCAACGGCGAGGATTCCGGCATGGCCTGGGCGGAGGGTTCACTGTGGATCGGCCAGTACCGCAACAAAAAAATCCATCAGGTCGATGCCGACACCGGCGCCATCTTGCGCACTCTGCACTCCGACCGCTTCGTCACCGGCGTCACCTGGCTTAACGACCAACTCTGGCACGGCACCTGGGAAGGTGAAACAAGCGACTTACGGCATATCGACCCGGACACCGGGGAGGTGCTGGAAAGCATCGGCATGCCGGAAGGCGCCGGCGTATCCGGGCTTACCAACGATGGCAACGGCGTTTTTTACTGTGGCGGCGGCCCCAGCGGAAAAGTACGGGCCGTGGCCCGGCGTTAACATTGCCTTTGCCCGTTCACGTTGCGTCGCCGGCAGCGCGCTTGGAAAACCAGGCACGAATCAGGCCGGCCTGAAAAAACGGCACCGGTGCCTCAAAGCCGCCGGCCTGAAGGATCGCCACAATCTCGGCGGCCGGCAGCACCGCCACGTCTTTAGCGTAGGCCGCCTTCATCCGTTGCAGCCCTTCTTCGCCGGCTTGCGCCGGTGCCGTCACCCGCTGCCAGACACGCAGCAGCGATTCGTAGTTTTGTTGCGAATCCCGTTGCGCCGACAGGTCGGCGCTGGCCAGCACGCCGCCTGGCTTAAGCCGGGCGGCGATGCCGCGAAACAACGCCGAGCGGTCGTCTTTGTCGAGAATAAATTGAGACACCAGGAAACAGGTGGCCCCGTCGTGCAGCGTCTCACCCGCCAGGGAATCAAGATAGCCCTGGTGAAAATCGCAGCGATCGGCAATGTCCGCCTCTTCGCATCGGCGGCGACACACAGCGAGCATGGCGCTTGATGGCTCCACCGCCGTGAAGCGCCAGCCGGGAAATCGTTTGGCCAGATGAATCAGTTCATTGCCGGTGCCCACACCCACGCACAGAATCCGGGCGTCATCGGGCAACCCGGCGAACACGGACTCAAGCAGAAAATACAGCGCCTTGGTGATGGGCGCCGTTCTTGCCCATTGTTTGTCGTAGCCCGCTGCCATTTGATCGAACACCGCGTTGATTTCGTCGCTGTTCATTGCCCGTTCTCCTGTTTATGCCACCGTGGCGCGCAAATCCGGCAACCACCGGAACAGCCGCTGAAACTCCGCACAGGCGGATTCCAGGCCGTGCATCGGCTGCGCCAGGGGTTGAATCAGAATCACATCCGACGTCAATATCGTCGCCATTTTTTCCACCGAGGGCGCCGCCCAAAACGCCTCGAACCGGGCCACAAAAGCCGCCGCGTCCGCCATCGTTGTGTTCTCAATCGCCGCGCCCTCTATCATTGGGCTCTCTATCATCAGGCGCTCCGTCATCGTTCTTTATCGCTGCCGAAATGTCTTCAAATTAGCCCATCGATAATCGCCGGGCGCTTACCTGCCGGTTAATTGCCGCTGCCCGGTGGCAGCGGGATGCTTCGGTGACTGCGGGTCTGGAGCCCGACATCATGCTCAAACGCCGTGTTCATGAAATCGACGGTTTGCGTCTGTGTTATCACCAGGAAGACAAGGGTGAGCCATTGCTCCACGATGTACGCCCACGCGCCGATCTGGACGCGGACTTACCCGGGTGCGCTGCCCCACCGCGATTATCTGGGGCGACGCCGGCCCTTACTGCAACGTGGCGATCGCCCGCGATCTGGCCGCCCGCATCCCCGGCGCCGAGCTCAATCTGTTGCCCGGCGTCGGCCGTTTCTCCCCGGAGCACGCGCCACCGGCGGTGCTCCAACTGCTGAGCGCCTCGTTGAAGCGATAGCCCGCCGTTAGCCATCATCGCCGTGGATCAGCGAACGGTGGCTGCCCACCGCCGCCATGACCCCCGCCGCCGCTGCCAGGCTGGCATTGGCCATCGGGCTGGCCGCGTCCCCCGCCGCGAACACGCCGGCCACCGAGGTGGCCTGCATGGCGTCCACCTCGATGAGTGGCCCGGTGGGGCCATCCTTGAACGCACAGCCCAGTTGTTCGGCCAGATCGCTGGCCGCAACGGTTCTCGGGGCCAGGAACAACCCGCTGATAGGAATGCTTCGTCCATCGCTCAGACGCACCGCGTCCAACGCCGGCCCGGCGCCCAGCAATTCCACCACTGGCGTGTGCTCCACCGCCACGTCCCGCGATTGCAACGCCGCGCGCTGTTCCGGCGTGGGCGTAAAAGTGCCCTGGGTGAACAGCGTGGTGGGGCCCCAGTCGGGCACCAGCAGGGCTTGATGCATGGCCGATTCGCCGCTGGCCAGGACGCCCAGCGGCCTCTGATCCAGCTCATAGCCATGGCAGTAGGGGCAATGCAAAACGCTGATGCCCCAGCGCGGCGCCAGGCCGGGCAACTCGGGCAGCTTATCGCGCACGCCGGTGGCCAGAATCAAACGGCGGCCACTCTCTTGCCGGCCGTCGGCAAACGAGACACGGAAACCCTGCTCGTCCGCGAACGCGGCCACGGCTTCGCCGGCCAGGCGCGTCACTGTCGGATAGGCCGCCAGCTGGCGAACGGCGGTGGCGATGATCGCCGCCGGCGGCTGGCCGTCCTGACCGAGAAACCCGTGGGAAGATCGTGCAAAGCGGTTGCGCGGACGCTCCGCATCCACCAGCAACACCCGCCGCCGCGCCCGGGCCAGCTGCAACGCCGCCGCCTGCCCGGCGAAACTGCCGCCGACAATGATCACATCGAACACCATGACTCTCCTCGCCTCGTCGCTCGCAATGTGCGTTTCGCACTCACGCATCATTACAAGTTACGAGTAACGGCAACCGCCGTCAACTCATGGAACCTGATTTGTTACGTAATCGGCAAGCTGCTAGATTAGCCACTCTCTCCGCCAGCACCTTTCTGCCCGCAAGGACTACTTCATGCCCCGTGACAGCCGCCTTTCCCGCATGCTCCACGTGTTGATACATCTGGACCGGCACGTGGAACGGGCCACTTCGGAGACCCTCTCGAAAATGCTCGGTACCAATGCGGTGGTGGTGCGCCGGATGATGGCCGGGCTGCGGGATCAGGGTTATGTGCGCTCGGAGAAAGGCCACGGTGGCGGCTGGCAACTGACCTGCGGCCTGGAGGCCATCACCCTGCTGGATGTGTATCACGCCATCGGCAAACCGCCGTTGTTCAGCATTGGTCCGCACGCCGAACACCCGGAGTGCCTGGTCGAACAGGCCGTGGACGCGCGCCTGGCGGAAACCCTGGACGAAGCCGAAGCGTTGCTGATCGCACGCTTTCAAACGCTCACGGTGGCGGACTTGGCGGCGGACTTTGAAGCCCGATTATCGGAACAGCGGCCCGATGGCCAAGCCCACTGCGGCGGCAAAGACCCAAAGTAAGGCGCCCGCGAAGGGTGTCAGCGCGAGGCCGGTTAGCCGAACGGCCGAACGCCAATCAACGGCCCGTGCAGCCAGAACGCGAACAGACCCCACGCCACTACGCCGACCACCAGCGTGATTACATCGCCCTTCAGCGTGCCCGGCGGATACGTTACGCCGCTGGCGCGGTCACGGCGGCGCAGAATGGCGAAGGCGGCAATAGCCCATGCCAGGAACGCACCGAACAGCAGCACGTCGCGCAGGAAGCCGATGGCCAGCAAATGGCCGAGCGCCCAGATCTTGACCCCGGCAACCATCGGGTGGCCGATTTTTGCTTTGATGCGATTGCCGGGCACATAGGCTGCGGCCAACAGAATAAAGCCAACCAAGGTGAACAGCGCATTGAGGTGGCCCAGCCAGGCCGGCGACGCGTACAGCAACACCGGATCAAGACGCGCCCGTTGGAATCCCCAGATGATCAGCACGAACCCGGCCACGGCGATCAGGCTGAACAGCCCCTTCCAGGCGCCCACACCAAGCCTGGCCACGCGGCGTTGCCGCCATGTCGGGGCGAACAGGCCCACACTATGAATACCCAGAAAAATCAGCAAACCGAAAATCAGAATCGTCATGGTCGATCTCCCCGCTTGGATCGCAGCCGCGCCGCTCACGGTGGCGGCACAGCCTCGGCCTGGCGTTATATTGACGTTGTCACATTGACACCACCAATATGATCACTAATATTGACAGTGTCAATATTGCCTTACCCACCAAGGAATCACCATGGCCGCGCCCACCCGACGCCCGGGCCATCGCCACGGCAACGCGCGCCAGGCGCTGGTCGCCGCCGCCGAAGCTCTGCTGGAAAGCACCGGCGCCGCCGGATTGTCGTTGCGGCAACTTTCCGAACACGCCGGCCTGTCGCGCCAGGCCGCCTACAACCACTTCGCCGACAAACAGGCGTTGCTCGCCGAGCTGGCCCGGGCCGGCTTTGAAAAGCTGGAAAAGAAGGTGCGGCGGGCTGCGGCAAGGCATGCCGGCGAGATGGCCCTGGCCGCGGCGGGCGAAGCGTACATCGCCTTTGCCCAGAACGCGCCGGCGCAGTTTCGCTTGATGTTTTCCCGGGAACTGGTGGATATCTCCCACTACCCGGACGCGGGCGCCGCCGGCAACGCCGCTTTCCAGGCTCTGGCGGAGGTGGTCGCCACTCTCACCGCAAAAGAACGGGTCGACGCGCTGAGCCTGGCCGCCTGGTGCCAGGTGCACGGCTACGCCACCTTGTGCCTGGAAGCGAGCCTGGAACCGAAACGCCGGCGGCGGGAGCGGGCAGTGTTGTTCGCACGATTGATCGCCGGGGAAGCGGCCCGTCAACCACGCTGACGCGCCGCCGGGCCGGCGGTTCGTCTTATTCCGCCGCCCGGGGTGCGCTGAGTGCCTTGCTGTAAAACCCCGACGGGTCGAAACAGCACACTCGCTTCTCGCCGCTGGCCAGCTTGTCGCAGGCGTCCCTGATGCGCTTGGCGCGGGTCTTCGCTTGCTTGGCGGAGACCACCCAGTGAATCCAGTCCACCCGAGCCAGGGTGGTGGTGGCCTGCCAGGTGGCCAGGGCCGGTGGCGACGCCTGCAACGCCGCGCGCAGGTCCGCGGGCACCTCCGGTTCCGGCTCCCGCGCCAGCGGTCGGATCTCGAATTCGGCGACGTCGCCAACGGTGGCGTTGGCGGCATCCAGCAGTGCCGGGTCGATTCTGAGCCAATGGCTCTTCTGGCCATCCGGCTCAAGCAGGGCCCGGAAGCCCGTGCCATTGAGGGTGCCTTCCACGGAGGTGCGCCCGCGCCTGGGCAGTGCCGCGCTGACCGCTTTGGGCAGAACCACAAACGCCCAGAGCCCGCCATCGCCAGGCTTTTCAGGACGAAGCAATCGCGCGCTGAAGTGATCTTGTTTCGCAGAGGCCATGTTTCACTGCCGTCAGTCAGGTTTAACGGTTGATCCAAAGCTGGCCAAAGCACCGCGCGCTGTCAACAACGCCCGCCGAAGCGCCTTGCCCGGCGCAGTCAGATGTGCACTTCCACCACGCGAATGTCGGTGCCGAACAACCCGCGCATGGCCTCCAGAAACCCGGGCTGGAAGGCGCCGCCTTGGTCGTTCCAGAAGGTGATGGCCAGATTGCTGAACGCCCAGGGCGTGTCCGTTCCGCCGCAATCGGTACCGTACTCATTGATATGATGGCGCGCGCCGCAGGCGGGGCAGCGCGGGCAGTCCTCAACGCGCGAGTACCAATCGCCGATGGACTCTAGCGCATCCCAACCCTGGTCGTGGCCGCACGATGGGCAGATAAAGCTCAATTGCGCGCCTTCAGCGGGATGAAAAACCACCCGTTCTCCGTGGTGCAGCTCCAGCCCGCGGGTCAGCAGATCCTGGCTGCGCGGGTCCGGCGCCTCGATAAACAGGGGTCCGATCTCCGGCGTGAACCGGTAGCCGGGCTTACCCAGGGTGCAATCGGACAGGTCGGTTTCCACCAGGCCGCGCGCCTGAAACCAGGCAAGAACTTCCATCGCTTTGGCCTCGTCTTCCGGGTAATCGCCGGTGTGAACCGGCACGATGTGGGTGCAGCTTGTACTCAATCCGTTTCCTCCCGCGACGACGAAGTGCGAGGATACGGTAACGTGGGCGGCGCGGCATCGCCGCCGATGCGTTCGCCTTTCCGGAAAGCGCCTGCAGAGGAGCTCCATGGCAAAACACACAGTGGTACTCGGCGCCGGCATGGTCGGCGTGTGCGCCGCCTGGCACCTGCTGCGGCGCGGCCACCGCGTCACCCTGGTGGATCGCAATGCACCGGGCCGCGAGACCTCCTTCGGCAACGCCGGCATCATCCAGCGTGAAGCGGTGCGGCCTTACCGCTTCCCCCGGGATCTGGCCACGCTGACCCGGGTGCTGCCCAACCGGGCCGTCGACATCCGCTACCAGCCTTCCGGCATGGCCCGGGCCGCCCTGCCCCTGTTCCAGTACTGGCGCAATTCGGCGCCGGAGCGCTATGCGCGCATCGTTCCCGAGTACGCGGCTCTGATCACCCGGGCGCGGGACGCCCACGCGGAGATGATCGACGCCGCCGGCGCCGGGGACCTGATCCGCCAGGACGGCTACCTGGAAGTGTTCCGCACCGCTGCCGCCTTCGACGCGGAATGCCGCCAGGCCCGGCAGGACGCCGACGAATACGACGTCACCCATCGCGTGCTGGACCACGCTGCGCTCGCTGAAGAAGAACCGGACCTGGCCTCCGGCCTCGCCGGCGCCCTCCACTGGACCCAGCCCTGGACCGCCACCGACCCCGGCGCCCTGGTGGCCGCCTACGCCGAGGACTTCCAGCAACGAGGCGGGCGCTTTATCCAGGCGCCCCTGGAAACGCTTTCCCGCGACGGCAGCGGCTGGCAGGTAATGGCCGGCGGCGAGACGATCCGTGCCCAGCAAGTGGTGCTGGCGCTGGGCCCCTGGTCCGCACAATGGCTCGACCAGCAAGGCTTGCATGTGCCGCTGTTCGTGAAACGCGGCTACCACATGCATTACGGCGCCCACGACAACGCCCGCCTGCGCCACTGGCTGATGGACTCCGAAACCGGCTATTTGCTCGCCCCGATGCGCGCCGGCATCCGCCTCACCACCGGCGCCGAACTGGCGCGCCACGACGCTTCGCCCCGCTACCAGCAACTGGCCGCCGCCGAAGCCGTGGCGCGAACGCTGTTTCCCCTTGGCGAGCGCCTCGACCCGCAACCCTGGATGGGCGCCCGCCCCTGCACCCCTGACATGAAACCGGTGATCGGCCCAGCCCCCGGCCTGCCCGGCCTGTGGCTGGCCTTCGGGCACGGGCACCAGGGCTTCACCATGGGGCCGATCACCGGCAAATTGCTCGGGCAGATGATGGACGGGGAGCCGGCGGAAGTGGATATGGCGCCCTATCGGGCGGATCGGTTTTGAGCAGCGCTTTGCAGGCCGGACAAGGTGCCCGGGGTGGGCGAGGCGGGCGCCTCGCCCCACGGCATCGGGAATCAGTTGCCGTCTATTTGACGCGGTACAGCCCGCACAGCTTGTTGCCGTCCGGGTCCAGCACGTAGCTCAGGTGCATGGCGCCCATGTCGCTCTCGCGCAGGCCCGGCGGGTCCTCAACCGACTTGCCACCGTGGGCCACCGCCACGTCATGAAACTCCTTCACCTGCTCCGGCGAGCCGCACTTGAAACCAATGGTGCCGCCGTTGGCGCCGCAGGCCGCCTCGCCATTGATCGGCTGGGTGACCGCCAGGGTGTTGCCTTCGTGCCGGTAGAACAGCCGGGTATGGCCGGCCGCCGTCTGGTGACGCACCGGCTCGCCGGCGCCGAGCACGCTCAGCACCGCGTCGTAGAAGCGCTTGGAGCGCTCGATGTCGTTGGAACCGATCATGATGTGGTTGAACACGTTTTCTCTCTCCTTAGCCTCCGGCATGGTGCCGGGCTTTTTGTTGTCGGGCCGTCACCCGGAATCGACCCGGTCGACATGAGACTGTATCGGGTTAAAGGCCAGCGCGCGATTCGATGTGGCCACTTCTTATTTGTACTCTAAACCGCACATAATGAACCAAAATGTACATTTATGTGTACATTTTGAAGAAATCAATTCTTGACGCAACGAAATGTACCCATTAGCGTACATAAACCGAATTTTTGTACGGTTTAATGCCCAATGCCAAAGAAAGTCGATTTCTCCATCCAGCGCAAAGCCCAGATCCGTGACGCCCTGCGCGACACCGGCCGGCTGATCACCGAGGCGCGCAAGCAAAGGGGCTGGTCCCAGTCCGACCTCGGGCAGAGGCTGGGTGATGTCGACCGGCGCCACGTCAGCGCCTTGGAAAAAGGCGACCCGAATGTGGGCGTCGGCCTTGTGGTGGCCGCTCTCTGGCTGCTTGACCTGCCTCTGCTGGCCACCCTGCCCGGGCCGAACCGTTCGCCAACCGGCGGCCTCTTCCTCGCCGACCCGCGTCTTGCCCGAGCGCGACCGGCCCACACCCGGAAACGAATCCGGCCCACCGAGATCGACAATGATTTCTGACAGGGCCTATATCTGGATCTTTCCACCCGGGCAGACCAAGCCCGTGGTGTGTGGCGTGGTGGCCTGGGATGGCACCGAATACGTATTTCGTTACGGCAGAAGCTATCTCGCCCGCCGGGACGCCATCCCCCTCTCCATCCCTGGCCGCCCTCTGGGCGAACTGACCGGCGAGCCTTTCGTGCTCGACAACGAACTGAGCGGGGCCTTACGGGACGCGGCGCCGGACGCCTGGGGGCGGCGCCTCATCCAAAGAGAAATTGCCAAGACAATCGATTCGACCGGCCAGGCCGATAGCCGCCTCGAAGGCGAGCTCGGCGAAATCGATTATCTTCTCGGCGCCGGCTCTGATCGTATTGGCGCGCTGGACACCACCGAGACCCCGGACGCCTATGACCCTCGCGCCAGGCGCGTCAGCCCGCTTGCCGACGCCCTGGAAGCGGCGGAACAGATGGAACGCGGTGAGGAACTGAGCGAAGAGCTGGATGCGGCGCTGAATCACGGCACCAGCATTGGCGGCGCCCGCCCCAAGGTGCTGTTCCGGCAGGGAAAGCAATACTGGGTCGCCAAGTTCAGCTCCAGCAGGGACACCATCAACATGATCGCCGCCGAATGCGGCGCCATGCGGCTCGCCGCCAAGGCCGGCCTGCACGTCGCGCAGACCCGGGTGCTCGACGTCTCGGGCAAGGATGTTCTGCTGGTGCGCCGCTTTGACCGGGAAACCGACGCAGCGGGCAACCTGACCCGCCGCCATATGCTCAGCGCCATGACGCTGCTGGACCTGGACGAGTACGCGGTGCGCGCCGGCGACGCCAGCTATCTGGAACTGGCCGACCTGCTGCGCAAGTACGCCCGGGATTTCGAACGGGATGGCCGTGAGCTGTTCCGGCGCATGGTCTTCAATATCCTGATTGGCAACACCGATGACCACGCCCGCAACCACGCCTGCTTCTGGGACGGCCGCGCCCTTGAGCTAACGCCAGCCTACGACCTCTGCCCCCTGCCACGGCTGGGCTATTCCGCGGACCTGGCCATGATCGTCGGCGATCAGGGCCGCGCGGCCAGCCTCAACAACGCGCTCAGCCAGGCCCAGCGGTTTGGCCTGGCCGCCAACGGGGCCAGCGAATGCGTCGATGCCATCCGCCGGACCGTGGAAACCCACTGGAAAGAGAGGTTCTCGACGGCGGGCATGGCCGCCGGCGATATCGAATACTTGGCCAAAGCGACCCTGCTGTCCCCTTCCATTTTCGATTAGGCGCCAACCGCTCGGAATCGGGGGCGTGAGAAATATGAGGATGCCCCTTTGATCTCTCCCTTTGACACCCAGCCGACCAACTAGTAGATTGACACCTTGGATACAGCAAGCAGCGGCGCTCGTGACGTTGCTTTGCGTGAACTGAGCACACATCGCGTCACTCTTTTATGAGCACGGACTTATGAGCACGGAGCTTTCCCCTCGGGCAACCGAAATCGCGGACCATACCAAGCAACTGCTTGCCGCCGGTGGCTACCACGGTTTCAGCTACGCTGATGTGTCCAAACGAGTCCATATCGGCAAGCCCAGCATCCATCATCATTTTCCCAGCAAGGCGGATCTGGTTCTGGCCGTGGTTGCACGGCACCGCGAGCAGACCCGGGATGGCCTGGCCGCTCTTGATCAACACTTCGAGGACCCGCTGGCGCGTCTGACCGCCTACACCGACTATTGGGCGGAATGCATCCGCGAGGGCACATCGCCCATGTGCATTTGCGCCATGCTGGCCGCCGAATCGCCGATGGTTCCAGCCGACATCGCGGATCAGGTTCGTGCCTATTTCCAGGATCTGACGGCCTGGCTCGTCACCGTTCTGGAACGTGGTCAGGCCACCGGGCAGTTCCGGTTCAGTGGTACGGCCTCGGTCGAGGCGCAGACCTTTATGTCCATGGTGCACGGCGCCATGCTCACCGCCCGGGCCCTGAACGACGCGGAGTCGTTCCAGGCGATTTCACGCACGGCCATTCGCCAACTGTCTGTCCCTACCTGATCGTCTTTACGACGAGCCGCCGCACTATAGGGCTCTTATTTTTGATCATTTAACCGACCAACTAGTTGGTTTGTATTTTAACCCTCGGTACCTCAACCGCCAAGCCCGACTGACACCAGGAGTCATCGTTATGCCCCATCCCATTTCCGCCCTCGGCGCCGGCCATACCCTGATCAGCGTGATAACGTTCGCCGCGGGGCTGTATAGCTACGCCCGCCATCACAAAATCGACAGCGCCATTCCGTCCGGTAAGTTTTATCTGACCGGAATGGTCGTTTCCGTGTTCACCTCGTTCGGATTATCCAGCACCGGCGGCTTCAATGTCGGCCATGCCCTGGGCATCGTGGCATTGCTTGCGATAGCCGGCGCGGTGCTTGTTTCACGACTATCCCTGCTCGGGCGCGCACGGCCCTATCTGGCCCAGTTCGCGTTCGCCTTCAGTTTCTTCCTGCTGTTGGTGCCCGGGATCAATGAAACGCTGACACGGCTGCCCGTTGCCCACCCGCTTGCGGACGGGCCGGAATCCCCCCTCGTGCGCGCCGCACTCGCGGCCTGGCTGGGCCTCTTTGTGCTGGGCTCCGTCTTGCAGTTCTGGTGGATGCGCTCGCAGCAGAAGAAACACTGCCTGACCAACCCAGCCCCTAATCGTCCGGTGAATGATGAAACCGCGAACCACTTAATCAATGCGCACTTCAGGAAAACGCGATGAGCCCCCACCACGAAAACACCTGGAAAAATAAGCGCGGCAGTTCGCCGTCCGCTCTGGAAACGATGCTAAACGATGATGAAGCCCTCGAAGGCGTGGAAGCCTGGTTAAACCAGCAGGCACTGTTGATCAAACTGACTTCACCGCAAACGGCACGCCGGCCCACCACGCTGGTCGAATCCCCGGCGGGTTGGTTGCTGCGTCTCGTTTTGCATGCCCGAGCAGAACGGGCTCCGCAAAAAAAGGGCGGCGCCTAGGCGCATCCCTGTCCGCCAAGCACCCGCCGTGCTTTCTTTAAGCGTGTCTAAAAAATCAGACCCGTTCTCGGTGAAACCGTTATCGCTGTTCTACTTTAGTCTTAAAGCCCGTTCCTGGCGTAGTATCGAGGTATCACCACTCGTAAGCTGTCGTCAGGATCTCAATAACAGCAACAAACAACAGCGATACCTCACCAGGAGAGACCCATGATATCTCGCACTCTGATACTGGCCGCCGCGCTGGGGTTGTCCGGAGTATTGTTCTCCGGCTGCAGTGACAATGGCAACGACGCCGCCAAGAACGAGGCCGGCACCGGCAGCGCGATCGACAACGCCGCCACCGAATCGTCCCAGGCCGACGCCAGCCAATCGGAGGTGGATCTGATCTTCGGCACCGGCGGCACCTCGGGCTCCTATTACCCGATTGGCGGCGCCCTGAAACCGATCTTCGAAGCCAGCGACAAGGTGGGCCGGGTTCAGGTGGTCTCCACCGGCGCGTCAGTGCAGAACATCCAGAATATTCAGGATGGCCTGAACCACATTGCCATCGTCATGAGCGATGTGGCCTATGACGCCATCAACGGCAAGAACCAGTTCGAAGGCAACAAGGCGGACATCGCCACCCTGGCGGGCCTGTACCCGAAGGTAGTGCAGATCGTCGCCACCCAGGAAAGCGGCATCAAAGGCGTCGCGGAGCTGGCGGGCAAGCGTATCGGCGTGGGCAAGGTGGGTTCCGGCGTGGAACAGAGCGCCAGCAAAGTGCTGGAGTCCGCCGGGCTCAGCTACGAGGATATGGCGCGGGTCAGCCACACCGGCTACGCCGACAGTGTCACCGAAATGAGCAACGGCAACCTGGACGCGGCCTTCTTCACCTCCGGCGTGCCCAACTCCAGCATCACCGGCCTGATGCAGACCAACGACGTCACCTTCGTGCCCGTCGATGGGGATGTGGCCGACAAACTGCTCGAGGCCTACCCGTATTACGAAAGCTACACGATCCCCGCGGACAAACCCGAGCGCTACGGCCTGGACAACGCGGTGACCACCGTGGCGATCCGCAATATCCTGATCGTGCCGGCCTCCATGGATGACGGCGTGGCGGAAGAACTGACGCAACGCTTCGACGACTACTTGCAGTCCGACAAGGTCTCGGTGGGCGCGCTCAAGGACATCGATCCCGCCAGCATGGACCAACACCTGGTGGTGCCCCTGCATCCCGGCGCGAAGGCGTACTACGATGGCCGCGCAGGCACGGATGACGCCAGCAACGACTGAGGTCTGAGCGACTCACGCACCAATGCGTAAGCTTCGCGGCGGGTGGTGGTGGCCGGTGCTGATCGTGACCGTGGCGGCCACCGGCACGCTATTGCCGCTGCCGTGGCTGGTGGTGCTGCAAGGCGATCATCTTCGCTATGCCTTGCCCGGCGCCGCCGGCACCACCTTCGTGTTGCGGTGGACCCATTCGGTGGAGAAGGAAGACTGGCAAGAGCGCTTCCAGGTTCAACCGGACGGCGGCCTGATGCTGGTGGAAACCCGCTTCAAGACCTTCGGCGCTGGCGTGCCCGCCCAGGTGGGAACGGAAACACGCCTGGAAAACGGCTGGGTGGTGATGAGCGGCATTCAACGGCCCGTCGACCCGCTCAATGTTCAGGCCGCCGCCGCGGAGCACTACCGCCTGCGTTACCGGGGGTGGACACTGGCGCTAACCGGCCCGGGCGCGCCGCCGATTCTGACGTTCACCACCCGTGATGCCCCCTTGTTAACGGTTTTGCCCGGCCTGCTGCGCGGCGCGGGCATTTTGTCAATTCGTTGAAGGCATTGCGCCCCGTGGCGCGATGTTTCTTTGCAGTGTGGAGAGGCCCATGAGCCAGTTAACGCCGCCGCCCCCGGCATCGCCGGACACCGACCCAGCGATCAAGGAAGCCCTGGAAAAATACGACCGCGAAAGCGTGGTGCGCGACGCCCTGCCCCGTTGGGCGGTGCTCTTCGTGACCACCGTTTGCGTCCTGCTGGCGGCCTTCCACCTGTACACTTCATTCTCCGGCCCACTGGTGGACGTGGCGCAGCGCAGCATCCACCTTTACACGCTGCTGGCTCTCACTTTTATTCTTTATCCGATGACCAAAAAAGGCGTCCGTGACCGGGTGCCCTGGCTCGACCTGCTGCTGGCCGCCGCCGCCTTCGGCATCGGCATTTATATGCTGGTGGTGGCGGACCGGGTGATCGCCTCCGGCGGGCGCGTCAACACCACCGATATGATCGTCGGCGCCATGGCCATTCTGATGGTGCTGGACGCCACCCGCCGCGTCACCGGCTGGGGCCTGACCCTGCTGGCCACGATTTTTCTGATCTACGGCTTCTACGCCAAGCTGTCGTTCTACCCCGAGCTCAACGAGAACATCGTGCTGGCCACCGGCCGGCAGATCATGTCGCACCTGGTGTTCATCACCGAAGGGCTGCTGGGCACCGCCATCGCCGTGTCCGCCAGCTACATCATTCTGTTTATTCTGTTCGGCGCCTTTCTGGTCAAATCCGGCCTCGGCCAGTTGTTCAACGACCTGGCCCTGGCCGTGGCCGGCCACACCCGGGGCGGCCCCGCCAAGGTGGCGGTGCTGGCCAGCGGCCTGCTCGGCTCCATCAACGGCTCGGCCATCGCCAACGTGGTCACCACCGGCGCCTTCACCATTCCCTTGATGAAGCGCACCGGCTACAAACCCAACTTCGCCGGCGCCGTGGAAGCCTCCGCCAGCGTCGGCGGGCAGATCCTGCCGCCGATCATGGGCGCCGCCGCCTTCATCATGGCCGAAGTCTTGTCCGTGCCGTATACCCAGGTGATTCTGGCGGGCATCATTCCGGCGCTGTTGTTTTACCTGGGCGTGCTGTTCCAGGTGCACCTGCGCGCCATGCGCAACGGCCTGGAAGGCATCCCCCGCTCCCAGCTCACGCCGATCCGCGAAGTGCTGCTCAAACGCGGCCACCTGCTGATCCCCATGGCCGTGCTGCTGTGGCTGCTGTTCGAAGGGCGCGCGCCCTTTTTCGCCGCCTTCTGGTCGATCGCCGCCACCGTGCTGATCTGCGGCACCCGCCGGGTCACCATCGGCCTGAGCGTGCTGCTGGCGCTGCTGATTTTTGAGCCGCAACTGCGCGCCCTGGCGCTGTCGCACTCCGTGCCCAACATGTCACCGAGCCGCTGGAGCCTGTTCGCCGTGATCGCCCTGCCCGTGGTGATCAACGCGATCCGCGCGCGCCTGGGCCTGGTGGCCGAGAAAGTCGACCTCGCCGACTGCCGCGACGCCATGACCGACGGCGTGCGCAACGCCATCCCCGTGGCCCTGGCCTGCGGCGCCGTGGGCATCATCGTCGGCATCGCCACCCTCACCGGCATCGCCCTGGACGCCGCCGACGCCGTGGTGCAACTGGGCCACGCCATCCCCTACCCGACCCTGCAACTGCTGGTCACCCTGATGCTCACCATGCTCGCCTCCATCGTGCTCGGCATGGGCCTGCCCAGCATCCCCACCTACATCATCACCAGCACCATGGCCGCGCCGATTCTGCTCAACCTGCCCCTGTTCCGAGAACTGGCCGGCAGCAACGACACCGCCATCTTCGTCGCCCACATGTTCGTGTTCTACTTCGGCATCTTCGCCAACCTCACGCCCCCGGTGGCGCTCGCCGCCTACGCCGCCGCCGGCATCAGCGGCGGCTCGCCCAACGCCACCGGCTTCCAGGCCATGAAACTGGCCATCGCCGGCTTCGTGGTGCCCTACATGTTCGTGTTCGCCCACAGCATGCTGATGATCGACGCCACCCCCGGCAATATTCTCTGGGTCGTCGTCACCGGCATCATCGGCGTACTGCTGCTGGCGGTGGCCGTGGAAGGCTACCTGCGCCGGCACCTCGGCCCGGGCTGGCGCCTGCTGGCCCTGATCGGCGCGCTGGCGCTGATTTATCCGGGGCTGTGGAGCGATGCCATCGGCGCGGTGGTTGCCGTGGTGCTGCTTCTGCTGGCTAAGAGTAAAGAAGAGAAGATGGATCCGGTGTGAGAGGGCCGGGTGCGCGTTTTATTGAATCGCTGGCGCGTTATCCGGCTCGGCTTGCGCGCCGGCTTGGCGCTCCATCTCCTTGCGGATGCGGTTCGCCGAATAGGCTGGGCGGGACGACACCACCGATGCCCAGCCGGCCACATTGAAGAACAGCCAGACCTTCCAAGAACCGAGCGGTTCGTTGCCCCATACCAGTAACGCATAAAGGGTCAAAACAAAGAGAGCCAACGATACCGGAACTAATAGCAACCCGGTCCACATGCCGGCCAGCATCATCCATCGCTCGAATCGGCCCAGCCTTATCTCAAACTCGCCCTTCTCATAGCGAACATAAGAGACGGCGCGCTTGAAATGTACGAACGGCAACCGCCCCTCACTGCGCTCGTAGATTTTCAGCAACGCGTCTCGCGGGGCCTTTTCCAACATGATCCCGGTGGCGGCGTGGAAATGCTCCGTGGCGGCCTGTTGCTGGAGGCAGGTCCTTTCTTGGGCTTGTACCCATTCCGAGTTCAGAGCGGCTTCCACCGCTTTTAAACGATGCCTTTTTCGTTCGACAAGGATTGGATGCAGCTTATGAGCATTCAGCACGACAATCACCACAAGCAAGGCGATGACAAGCAGTACATTGCCCTTTTGCAGGCCTTCCGCCAGAACCCTGGTGAACTCTTCCATCCTCTTTCCCCCCATTTCTATTCGAAAGGAATGTTTAGCTTTTTCATGCTTATCGTAGTCACACTACGATATCGGCAAACTCAGTTGTTATTCGTCAATCGGCCTGGCGATCCGGGCCAGGGATTGTTCCAACTGCTCTTTGTCGGCCGCCCGCTTTTCCTCCGAGCGCCGAGCCAGATTGTGCAGCTTATGGCGCACACCTGGCAGCGCCTGAGCCTGGGGCAGACCAATCAACCCGAAATCAGGCTGCTCGTTCTCCACCGACCATAGGAAGGCCCGCGAAGACTCATCCAGCCAACCGGCGACCCGTGTGAGCAGCCGTGCCCGGCTGTCCAGCAATTGATCCGCGCTGACCGGCTCGGCGGGCATGCCCTGGAAACGGGTTTCGAATACGGTGTGGAAATCCTTGGGTTCACTGGGCTGCAATATCTCCCAGGCGGGCTTGGGACTGCAGGTCAGGTAGACCAGGAAAGTGCGCCAAAGCGTTATGTCCGCCCGCGCATCGTTCAGCAGCAAACCGACGTCGAACAAATCACGAGGATGTTGCCGCGATAGCGCGGCCGCCAACTTACCGGCGTACAGATCGGCGAAATCGAGCACCTGGGCGGAAGCAAACCCAAACGCCTCTTCCACCGCCGGCCTGACCACCATCTGCCTCACCGGATGCACCGTGCCGCGCATCACCGGCGTGGTTTCGATCTGCACCCGCGCCCGGCCCCGGCTGACCACCAGCCGCGTCACACCCCGCGCGTTCTCCTTGGCCGACACTTGCACCTGCAACTGCAATGGCCGTGCCCGCAATGTCTCTGCCAACGCCTCCAACGCATCCGTGATCAAGGCGCAATCCTCGGTAAAGCTGTTCACCGGCAACCAGGTCAGGTCGATATCCACCGACAACCGGGGCAAATCCTGCTCAAACAAGTTAATCGCCGTGCCGCCCTTCAAAGCGAAGCGCGGCTCATGCGCCAGCATCGGCAGGATGTCGACCAGCAGCTGCACACGATCCCTGTAGCGGCTATCCCAGGTGCTCATCCAAGTCTCCTGGCAATGTTATCTGGTAGGTAGGATCAAGCCGCCCCCCGAGTACCAGCGACCGCTTACCAGTGCCCAGATCGACCCCCTCCATCGGAACATGAGCCAACCAGGCATGGCCGTGCCGTTCCGCCAATGCAAGAAACAGCCGCTTGGCCTTGATGCTGCGGCAGTGACGAAGCAGCATGCCCACCCGCTGCGGCCGCAAGCTCGTCATCCCTTGCATCAGCGCATCGGCTTCGTAGACCAGTGCCGCGCCCGGCGGGCCGTCACACAGCTCCAGCATGGCCCGCTCCGGCGTGGAACAGACGATGCCTTCCAAACCAGAATCCGTCTCGCGGCGCGCCAGCCCTTGATCCAACAACTGGCGCTCCGGCGTCTCTGTAGTGAAGCGCGGCGATTCCAAATCGAAGGGCGCCCTGCCGCAAAACTCGAAGCGTTCCGCCATCGGCAGCTTCGTCACCCACCCCGGCAAGCGATCCGTGCCATACAACGTCACCGAGGCCGCCTCACCCAGACGCAAATAGTGTTCGTGCCCCTGCCAGGCCAAAGCAAAGCGCCCCCCCACATACAGCGACAACCCTTCCCGGAGCTGCAGACTGCGCACTACCCCCTGCCAGCGCAGCCGTCCACCTTTGCGCAGGTAGACACCCCGCGCGGGCGACACCAGCCAACCGCTGGCCACATAGCGCGCGACCAGACTGGTGGAGTAACCGTGGGCCCGCAGCCAACGGCTGGAAACCAAGGCGGTATCGTCCAGGCTGGCCAGGAGAAGGTTTATGAAACTTTCTTTTTGCTCACTCATAGTGAGCAAAATACACTCAAAGGAAACCAAAGCCAATTACTCCAAGGTTTATAAAATCATAAAATAACTTACTATTAGTGAGCTTTTTAGCGCTCATATAAACCTTTCTGGCCCTTCTCACGCTTAAGCCGCCCGCCACGCCTGGACGAGCATGGTCGCTCTGAAACCAACCACGGAACATCAGCGAAAGCGGAAGCTGATGTCAGCGAAGAAAGAAGACAGCTGTAAGCCATCTCCTCGTGCGCCGGCACAAAGAGGGCTTCCGAGGCAGCCCGGCGTCTTGCTCTGTACCAATCGTTCAAGTATGCTTCGATTGGTACACAAAAGGAGATTCACAATGGCCCGACCACCCCTCCCCCCGTTCGACCAGGACACCGCCGCGCGGAAAGCGCGCATGGCGGAAGACGCCTGGAACAGCCGCGACCCCGAGAAGGTGTCGCTGGCCTACACCGAAGACAGCCTGTGGCGGAACCGGGCGGAATTTCTGCGCGGCCGCGAAGAGATCGTCGCCTTCCTGCGCCGCAAGTGGGCCCGCGAGCTCGACTACCGCCTGATCAAGGAAGTCTGGGCCTGGGGTGGCGACCGCATCGCGGTGCGCTTCGCCTATGAATGCCACGACGACAGCGGCCAGTGGTTCCGGGCCTACGGCAATGAGAACTGGGAGTTCGACGACCAGGGCCTGATGCGGCGGCGGATCGCGTCGATCAACGATGTGCCCATCGCGGAATCCGAGCGGAAGTTTCACTGGCCGCTGGGCCGCCGCCCGGAGGACCACCCCGGGCTCAGCGATCTGGGGCTCTGAGCATGGCGCGCATGGTGATGGAACGCGCGGACGTGCTTCCCCTACTGGGGGAAGCCTTCCGCGAGCACGGCTACGAGGGCGCCAGCCTGTCGGTCATCACTAAACAGACCGGGCTGGGCCGTGGCAGCCTGTATCACTTCTTCCCCGGCGGGAAGGCGGAAATGGCAGCCGCAGTGCTGGAAGACATCGACGCCTGGTTCGAGCGCGAAATCTTCGCCCCCCTCCGTTCAAAAGCGGACGCGCAAGCGGCCATCGACGCCATGTGGGAGGCGGTCTCCGCCTATTTTCGCTCCGGGCAGCGGGTGTGCCTGGTGGGTGCCTTCGCGCTCTCGGACACGCGGGACCGATTCGCCAGCGCCGTGAACGCCTACTTCGCCCACTGGACCGAAGCGCTCGCCCACGCCCTGCGCCGCCTGGGCCACGACGCGGAGCGCGCCAACGCCATTGCCGAGCAGGTGGTAGCGGGGATACAGGGCGCCATCACCCTGGCCCGGGCGCGGCGCGATGCGGGGCTGTTTGAGCGGGTGATCGCTGGTTTGCGGGCCATGGCTGAGAAATAGGCCGTGGCGCGTCCATTTGTATAGTGAGGCTGCGTCCAATTGTATCCTTAGACAGGACTCACTCACCCGCGCGCACCAGACTCTCCTGCGAAATCTCCCCAACCGCCCTCGCCCCGGTGAGCGTCATCGCCACCTTACATCTCGCCGGCGGCGTCGCCCGGCAGGGACGCTTTGATAACTCAACCTCCACAAGGCTGGATACTACTTCCCAACCGGCTTCTCCGGGCGATACCGATCCAGCACCTTGGCGTCCGTCTCCTCCTCTTCCTGAAAGACTCGCGCAACAGCCTCAACGAGTTCTTCCCACACCCCGGCTCTCCGAAGCACCGGCATTTCCTTGGCCAGGACGTTGCTGAGTTGCCCGCTATTCTGTTCGATGGAACGCAATAGGCGATCCGCCTGAGGGTCCGGCATCTCCACCACCTCCTTGAGCGCCGCACGGGCCCGCGCGTGAGTGCGCAGGTATCGGGACTCCACGCGCATCTGCTCGGTCAAGGTCCGACGGAGAATCGCCGCCAGGAAAATCACATGGGGCGTCAGGTCGGGATAGCGCCAAAGCGGCATCGCCTGCTTCGCACCATGGAACACCAGGTTGGACACCACGCCATCCGGGTAGGTGGTTTGTGTCGGTGTGAACTCGACGTGCTGGCGCACGGCCTGGATCAGGGGTTTGGAGACCTCGTCCAGCACCCGGTCGTAGCCGCGCCGCTCGCCCGCGTCATCCATGATCACGGCGGACACCGGCAGGATCACCGGATCCGGGATCACGCCGTCACGGCGCAGGACATCGTTGATCAGGAAGCGATGCACGCGGCCGTTGCCATCGGCCAGCGGGTGGATGTACACAAACCCGAAGGCCGCCACCGCGCTGCGCATTGTGGAAGACTGGCCACGGGTCCGCTCAAGAAACACCCGCAGGCCTTCCAGCATCGCGGCAGCGGCGTCGTCCGGCGGCGCCACGTAATGCACCACTTCCTGGTAGCGCACCATCTCGCCAACAAACACCGGAGACTGACGAATGCCAAAGTGCTCGAGGGTGGTTCTCTCGCCCAGAATTTCCCTTTGCAGATCGGCCAGGCTCACATCGTCAAGCGGCGGCCTCCCCTGCCCGGTACGCCGCGCCATGACGTCGGCGAAACGCTGCACCCGCCCTACCTGATCGGCCTCCCCCTCAATCGCGAAGCTGGCCTTGCTTTCGCGCAGGGTCATCCATACCGCCGCGCGCACCAGGAGGTCCTCACCGAACTCTTCAGTGAGCTCGCCAAACAGCGCGCCCACATCCAACTCCGCCGCCTGGGTCTGCGACTCGGTCTTGACCACCATCGGGCAGAAACAGCGCGTACCCGGCATGTTGTCGTTGACCCGCCAGCGTTTGCTCTTGACCACCTGATCAGCGGAGGCCGCCACCAACTTGCTGTCATCGAGAGCATCCACGTAGTTGCCCCCCAGCCGTTCGGGCACCGCCAGCGCCTCGTCCGTCAACCATTCATACAGGAAGGCGGCGCGGCCATTCATACAGGAAGGCGGCGCGGCGGGCGTACTGGCCGGTGGGCTCCGCCGCCACCCACGCCTGCACAAACCCGGGCCCGGTGCGCCCGAACAAACGGGCAAGAAACTCCAGATGCGGCACCTCATGGCGCAAGTGAAACTGCAAATGCGCGGCCGGGTTGGCCGGCGGCCGCATGGCCTCGGGATAGGTTTCCAGCCGGAAGCCATCGTTCACTTCCGTCGTGCGGCGCCCCCTCATCTGGCTCACCACCGCCAGGGTCCCCAGCGGCATGACGTCATAAGCCCGTGCCAGCCAGGCGGCACCAATCGGATCGGTGGGCAATTCCATCATGGGGACCTCCGAGTGAAACGGCTTATGGACAACCGAAAGCGGCGATACCAGCTGGCCGCTGCACAAAACGGGTTAGCTGTGCACAAAAACGATTACACTAACAAGGATTTACACAAAAATGATTATGCTCTGGTTGGTGCAAAGCGCCAAGCCCCGGGGAACAGGTAGCGCGTACTAAAGCCAGCCTTTAACAAGGCGAGATCGCTCAATCCCCCGCCCGCACCAGACTCTCCCGCGAAATCTCCCCAACCGCCCGCGCCCCGGTCAACGTCATCGCCACCTTCATCTCGCTGGCGATCAGGTCCAGCATATGGGCCACGCCCTGCTCGCCGGCGGCGGCGAGGGCGTAGACGAAGGCGCGGCCCAGCAGCACGCCGTCCGCGCCCAGGGCCAGCAGGCGCACCACATCCAGGCCGGAGCGGACGCCGGAATCGGCCAGCAGGGTCAGGTCGCCCTGCACCACGTCGGCGATGGCCGGCAGCGCCCGGGCCGAGGAGAGCACGCCGTCGAGCTGGCGCCCGCCGTGGTTGGAGACCACGATGCCGTCCGCGCCGAACCGCACCGCCTCGCGGGCGTCCTCCGGGTCGAGAATGCCCTTGAGCACCATCGAGCCTTTCCAATACTCACGAATCCATTCCAGATCCCGCCAGCCGATGGACGGATCGAAGTTCTCGCCCAGCCAGCCGATATAATCCTCCAGGTGGATGCGATGGCCCAGATAGGCCGACACATTGCCCAGATCGTGCGGCCGCCCGCGCAGGCCCACGTCCCACGCCCAGCGCGGGTGCGTCACCGCCTGCAGCACTCGCCGCCAGGCCGCGAAGCGCCCGGACATCCCCGAATGCCGATCGCGATAGCGCGCCCCCGGCACCGGCATATCCGCCGTGAACACCAGCGTCCGCACCCCCGCCGCCCAGGCCCGCTCCAGCGCGTTCTTCATGAAACCGCGGTCGCGCAGCACATACAGCTGAAACCACATCGGCCGCGTCGTCGCCGGCTGCACCTCCTCGATGGGGCACACCGACACCGACGACAACGTAAACGGCACGCCCCGCGACGCCGCCGCCCGCGACGCCTGCACCTCGCCCCGCCGCGCGTACATCCCGGTGAGCCCCACCGGCGCCAACGCCACCGGCAGGCTCACCGCCTCCCCGAACAACCGCGCCGACAGATCCACCTCCCCCACCTCCTTCAACACCCGCTGCCGCAACGCCAGATCGCGCAGATCCGCCACATTGCGCGCCAGGGTGTGCTCGTCGTACGCGCCCCCGTCGATGTAGTGGAACAGGAAGGGCGGCAGGCGGCGTTTGGCGGCGAGGCGGTAATCGTGGGTGGAGGAGATGATCATGGTTGTCTCAACAAAGCGGGAAAGTGCTACTTATCGTCTGTAGACCGTAATTAGTGGTCTGCGCTCTACTGGATGGGTCGATTTAAGGAGAGTAATTGAAGGAGGCGGAGATGACCAAGCCGTACGATGTGGAGCGGACCGAAGTATGCGATATGGCAAGTTTGGCTGTTGAGCAGTTTAACTATTTGGAGGCGCTTTTCTCCGTGATGGCCGAGCAACTGGGCGCCTTCGGCGCCGAGGACCGAATAATCAGGGATGCCAAAAGACTTGCCTTATTGGGCCGGAGTCACGCAGAACAGTGGGCCTGTGCCTTTCTCGATGAAGGCAATGGCTAACCAAACAAACAGGGATGTATCATGAAAAAGCGCAAGCCGAACATTGAGATCGGTCACTATCGTGGGAGCCGTTACTGGGGTGTTTGGGTTGATTCTGAGCTTTTGGCTGTGGTGTGCTACCGAAAGGGGGCGGAAGCAATTAAATTAGCGTTACTCAATGCTTAACAGGCGAAGGGACGGCATTGGCTGGAAGGAGTGTTAGCTGAAGAGCTAAGCTCGATAGCGTTAGGGACCCGGGCATGATAACAGACGATGAGATTGAGAAAATTGTACGAGACCAAGGCCTCATAGCGGGGGCACAAGTACTAGCTCCATCAGATCGCAATAATGAAAATTTAATAGAAGCTATAGCACGCGGAGCCTCCTCCCGAAACGATTTGCTTTCAGACGCAGATATTGACGCATTAGGTAAACTACACGGGTCCAATTTCTTCAATATCCAAATTGTACTTTGCCAAGTTAGCCCGCATTTAGTGAGAGCCCCACCGGAAATCATGGCTTTGGTCTCGACACTGGTGGAACAGGGAGGAGAGGATCTCGCTGCGAACCAGCCGAATGCAGCGTTTCTCAAGTGGTGTGCAAAAGATGACCGCCGCGCAAGCGAAGTGATCGTGTCGGCACGCGCCGGAGATCCACTTGCACTTCGTCACCTCGTTTTTGCTCTACAGGCTACCGGGGATCCCGAGGAGGCGCAGCGATCGGCCAAAAACGAAGGAGATGAGCGGGCAGCGGGAGTACTCGCTCTATCCCGCATGACCTTAGATGAAAGCGAAGCATTAAGCTCACTTAGCACGATCCTCGAAGCCATAGAGTCATTTCCGCATGAGGAAGCCGCCAGCTTGATCAAGGCCGCACTCGACATCGCGGAAAAACACCCCACAATCGACCGATCAGAGATTGCGGCCGCGCTAGACCAACTCTCAGGATCAACCGATCCCACCGCAGTCCATATGATGGCTACGGCTCTATACTGGCACGGAAAAAAAATGAGCGACAGGGAGGTGGCAAGCTGCTTGAGGGGACTCCTATCAATTAATCCAGAAAAGGCCGCCACGGTTCAGCAAGCCGAAACAGCATTAAGCGAACTGTGGCCGGAATATCCAGCCGAGATCGGGCAAACAGTTGCCACTCTCATTTCGAAAACACAGGGTCAAGTCGGCAGCAAGTCTCTGCGCCAATTTTTTTCCGACGACACTAGTGAATTGGCTGGCGAGCGCGCACGCTTGGCAACTAAGTGGCTGCTGGAAGGCGACCACCAAATGTGTACAGCTCTCGCCCACTGCTTCTCCGAGGTTAACAGCACCGAACCAAACCTTAATGTCCCGCCTGACGTGCTTCCAGACAGTGCCAAAGATCAGATTTTCGTTTGCCGAAAGGCCATTGGTTACTTGTTTATAGCCCCGATGACGGCAGCATCATGGATTATTGCGTTGCTACGTAAAGGCGGCGCGGCCTCGCCGGCAGCCGCGGATCTACTCTTCGACCCGCTTTTACTAAACTACGGAGGAGCTTTGAGGAAATGGCTAGAGTCATTAATTCAGAAGAGAGGGCGTGGGAACAAGTTTATTCGTGAAGCGCTAGAGCGGGCTGAAGTTATATGGGAGGGCTTTGAGGAGGCGAGGGACGTAGTCGAGCTTGAGCCATCATCTTCACAACGCGCACTTGTCCGCTTCCAAGAGGCGGAGGAGTCCGAAAAAATACACGAATCAGCGAGGGAAAAGTCACTATTTGCCAGTCTCTTAACTACGCAAACGCTACTCTATGGAGACCGATCCAGCTACAGCATCATGGATCACGAAGGAATCCGCCGCCCCCAGACTTTAAAAATGGGGGCAATGTCCGTGGAAAGCGAACTTCCCAAAGGAATTTTTTTTGACCCTACCGGCACTGACTATATGTTAGAAATATTTCGGTTCGAGCAAAGAGATAACTAATGAAGCTATTGGTAAGACAGCACCTTCAGGACATGAAGGAACGCGGAGGACTTGACGTCTTGCTACCGCAACTTCTTAGCGAGCTTGGTTATGAATTAATCCACCATCCCCGAATAGGAGGGCGCCAAGCCGGCGTTGATGTCGCGGCTGTAGGGCCGGATCCAGACAACGGCAGGGAGAGATCACTCATGCTATTCGTCATTAAATCCGGTGATATTGGCCGTCAGGACTGGGATGGGACCTTGCAAGGAGTTCGTCCTTCACTAATCGAAGTCATAGATGACTACCTTCCAAATAGAGTGCCAGCACAATATCAAGATCTCCCGGTTGCAGTCTGCCTCTGCATGGGCGGAGAGATCCAGGAAGGCATTCGCTCGACCTGGAGCGGCTTTGTCCAGACCAATACTAAAGACGCATTAAGTTTTCGGGAGTGGAATGGAGACAGGCTCGCAAACCTGATTCTCTCAGGCATTCTTAAACAAGAATTGCTTGACCCGGACCATCGATCATATTTTCAAAAGGCAATTGCCCTCGTCAGCGAGCCTGACGAAGCCTACATCAACTTTCGTGCTCTCCTTAATGCTCTTACGAATGATCTAGCCCCTGGAAAGCCTGGTACAACACGTCTGCGACAGATGCTAATCTGCCTATGGATCCTCGTAGGTAACGGCGTCGATGCCAAAAACCTAGATGCGCCATACCGAGCTTGTGAACTGGCACTATTACACGCTTGGGATGCCTATCGCAGGTGTCCGGAAAAATCGAAGACAAGGCGCGACGAGCGTATTGAAATACTCGATCACGTACTGTCTCTATACCTGAGCATGGGGCAAAGTCTACTCATTGAGAAAATCGGCCGTCATGCATCCCGTCAACACGCCCTTTCTGCCTCTGTGCGTTCTCGCTCTGCTCTGGATATCAACCTTTCGCTATTTGAAACTCTAGGCCGCATGGCTCTACTCGGTCTCTGGCATCATGCTATAGCATGCCGCTCGGACAATGAACAAATGCAGGCCCATCTAATGAAGCGGGACGAAGCTCTCGACCTAGCCATCTTGATGATTAACAACAATCCCACCCTGGTCGCCCCCATCCGGGACGATCATCAGATCGAGATTGGGATGATCATGCTTTTGGCTGAAGTCTCTGGCCGAATGAGCGGCCTTGAAGGCTATTTCAGAGAGATCGCCTTTAGGATGGCCTACCGGTATGCTCGTCGATCGAATTGGGTCACCTGCATGCAGGACTATCGGCGTTTGGCGTGTCATCCCGCAGACCAAAGTGATGCGTACTTCCAACGCTCGACAACGGGGAGCATTCTAGTTCCGCTTATCCTTGTCGGACTCGAACGCCTTAAAGCAACTGCTGACTTAAAAAATTTCCAGGAAACCGTCGACCAAGAGTTAGATCACATGACTCAGCAGGTATGGGTACCCCATGAAGAGACGGACAGCGTGATTTGGCGCCAAGGAGAAAGCATAGGTATCGCGGTACCAGTGCCAGCACTAAGCATGAGCGGAGAGAGGGCCTCGTTATCAGTCGAGGTCGAGAGTATTGCTAAAGAACATTCGGAAATATTGAAATTTGAAGCTTTCCAATTTGGATTTTTTCCGTTGTTCTTAACCGCATGTAGGCACCACCGGTTACCCATACCACCCCATCTGTGGTTTGGGAGGCCAGATGAATGACCAAGATATGAACAATCAGTGACCCGCCACCGGGGCGCAATTGGAGAGCAGAACGCTCTATGTCGTGTTCGTGCTTGGCCAGTCCAAGGATAAGGAAACCGTTGCAGAACCCGCCGCACCAACAAGGAGCACGGTGTGTAGTGATGGTATTAACGTGACAGTCCACCGCGCCTAGAAACGGTTGACCAATCAGCGACAACAAAAATGACGGTACCTGTTATCTTTAGGCATTCCATCTTCTGCAGCGATTTTTGCTTAACCCCGGTGTTCAGTAACTGTTTGGAAAGGCAACGCGCCGCAAAACTTGTCTGGTAGAGGCCCACAGGACCGTAACATACTGCAACTACTTGTTAGGTTGCTTAGATAAGGACATACTCCGCGAGCTGGTGGTGACGCACTCGAAAATCCTCTACCCCAATGGGTGGCATCGCGGCTGCGTTATCTTCGGCACTGGAGGAGGAGTTATAGTGACTAATATGCCAAACTGGGCGGTTTGCGTTAGTGATAGCTGCAACCTCAGCGAGATATGGAAGGTCAACGCTTGATAACGAATGCCCCCAAACATAAACGTCAGATACACTCAGGAGACTAGCGAAGAAATCTTGATTTCTCTTTATGATTTCTTCGGTTGGTTTGAATGTATCCTCAGAATAGCTCTCTATAAGCTCGTAGCCTTCCATGACTCGTGTGTCTATATCATCGAACTCATTCCATTCGTTTAATTTCGGTCGCTCAGCAGCGCTCCAACCATGACCAAGAATAATCCCCTCGTCCCCATCTTCGACTGAGCCGTGAATGTGGAGCACTTGAGGCTGCGCCCTCGAATAAAGCTCTTGAATGGTATTTGTGTAGTTGAAATTAAGAAACAATGCGTTCGGCTCTACCTTGAGAATTCTTTTTGCTGCTTCATCGGGAATTTGAACTGTCTCCACCCAAGAACAAAACTCTTCCTTCAGCCGGCTAGATACAGCTTGCACGATCTCATTTATTTCACATTGATAGTCATGATGGTATGAATCGCTCCAATCATCCGCGCCATAAGATACTAAGAAATTCGAAGCATAATCTAGGACTCGATCAATGTCGAAGTAAGCCAAGGCTTCCTCAAGATTTGCCCAGTTTCCGCTGAGAGCGCAAAGATACTCTTCAATCGTAGATTGAAGGTCGGGGTTACGACGAGCCAAAAAATCCTTGAAGTTAGAGAAGCTGGTCGACAGGCAATGGTGCAGGTCAAATCCATTACCTATTATATAAAGCGCTTTGGCTGACAATCTTCGATCTCCTTGCAACCTATCGCCTCAAACATCAGCGCGGCTTTCTGCGCCCGAGTGCTTTCATTTGTTAAAAATCACCTTAATCGTGGCCGGCTGCATAATCTAAATCTGTTTGCACGGGATTCCCCAATAGCTCATCCAGGAGCGGACCATCCTCCAAACCATCATATCGACTCTCGATTCTCTCTTTTAGCGAAAACAATCGAGCCTCGGCGCTTCGAACCAATTCCGAATATGTTACAGCATGAACTTCTCCAAACTGCTCATCCCTTGACTTTCCTACTGTTTGGTATTTTCCTGTAAGATGATCAATACTTTCGCCGACCACAAAGGCTTTTATGTATGGTTGAGAGGAGCCAACACCGGCATGCCAAATGTCCTCAACATAGTATTTAGCCTGATCCATTTCTCCACGGCCAATCTCGAAACCACCTTTCTTAAGCTCAATCAACAAAACTCTTTTTGTTTTTCTTATCTCACCCGAAAACTCTTCTAAACCTAATGAGCTAATAGATGAGTTCTCACCAACCACAATATCTGGTCTTTTTGCAGAATTTTTAAAATCCTGTTTCTTATATCTTCCTCCAAAAACAGCAACCATTGTCTTGATTAGACCTCTGTTGCTTGCATACTCTGGCGTATCGAATTCAGGACCGAATACCCATCGAGCCTTTTCGATCAAGGGGTGTAAGGTATGAAGCTCGTCCACACTGTGATCACCGCTCAGTCTATCTATAGCCTCTATTACTTTGATTCTAGAATCTATCTCGGCGAGAACGCACATTGCGTCAGACACGCTCCATTCTTCCAAGAACGAGTTCAGCGACTCGGAGTCGTTTGGTGATATATTCGTCAGCTTATATAATAGCGATATTCCAGCTCTAGATTTCTCAAGATTGAGTGCCGCCTTAAATGCAAGCTCAAGAAGCTCAATCTTTATGTCAGGACTTCCGGATAACATATCGTCAACAAAACTTAGCAACTCTCTTCGAGCCAGTCTTGGCAATTCTTTTAGCTCACTTTTGTGCGAATCAAGAACCTGACGTTTAGTTGTTTCTATTTCGCTTTTAGAAAGTTCTAAGTAGCAAGATTTCACAAAATCAGAAATCTCTTCTGCTATTAGATTTAGAGCAGAAAAATCGGATTTAAAGCCAGACCAGTCAGCCTCAATGAAGTCAAAAAGATCCTCAGACTCCGCAATCACGGTGTATCGCTTGGCAAAAGACCTGCGACCGTCGAATACTTGCTGTCCATTTATGGACCAAGAAGGATCGCCCAATAAACGACCTCCCAACCAAAAAGCCACCCCGTGCTGCCTAGCGGTTCGGGACGCGGTTGATGAATCAACCAGAGTCAATTTTATATTTATGCTGCCGACGGGATTGATCTCTGTTCTTTTGACAATACCGGGGTGCTCGGATAGCGTTATAAGTTTCCCGTTTACATATACTTTAAATTCTGGATTGAACAGAAATCTTGCAGATATCGTTTCGGTCAGTTCTTCAACTGGAATCAAGTTTTTATTAGCAACGACCTTTATCTTTGTTCCATGACCTGACTTAAGCTCCTTTCGGTGCCTTCCAACCTCAATCGGCTGCCGGCCGGATGAAAGCTTTAGCTCGTATATATTGCACTCTTCGTTTCGCCAAGTCTCGACGGTGTACTCATCATCAAAACAGAGACCTGCATGACGTCCGACGCCGTTTCTCCCGAAGGCAAGCCTTGTCTTTCTCAGATTATTATCTTCTGGTATCTCCACCAATGGGCCTTGATGCTTTTTTCGGTCATAGCGAAGCTTCAACCATCTTTTCTCGAATTGTGATTCGGTAAGTCCAACTCCATTGTCCTCGACCGTAATTAGGCTTCCTCTTTCTTCGGGAAAAATAATCCTGACTTCTGACGCGCCCGCATCATGGCCATTCGCAATGAGTTCTGTGATGGCTACATCCGCCTTTGTGGCAATGGCACCAATCTCTCTGGTTAGAAACCCATCCTCATAGGTGACCGAGTATTCCATAATTCCCCTTTTTTACAGACTAAATTTTCACCAGGCCAATTGATTTACATGTCAAGTTAAACTCTGGGTCACGTACCGATTTAGAACTGTAATGCTGTGAAAAATAGGCTGCTTTGCAGCCGATGCTTATACTCAATCCAAGTCCAAGGACATAGCCTCGACATCCTCTTCTTTAAGCTGGCTGACTCGACCGAATGCATCCAACTGTTTTATCTCCAGCTCTCTCTCCAACTCAGCTACGCGCTTTCTTTTAGATTGAGCCCAATCACTCTGTTTAAAGGAGCGCAAGTTCAGGCTGACTACAAAGATTGCGGACATCGCGCCGGCTACAGCAGAACTTACTGCAGCACCACTGTCTCCTCGAGCAGCCTTAAAGCCCATGTCAAACATGGCCGTCCCATGATCTATTAACCGTAACGAAAGCTCACAAATTCGAATCGGGATATCTGTGGCGACACGCAGCTTATTGTTGGCTTGTTCCCCCAGACGCCTCTTTTCGTTCTTGTCGGTAGCTTTATCTCGCGCAACACGGAAACTAATAACCTCATCAAAAATTCTAGCATCTTCATCAAAAAGCCTTTTTAGCTCTGGCTCTATATCTTTCTCAATTCTGTCATTTATATATTTAATTTTGCTGTGGTCAGCTTTATACCCATCCTTCTTCAGAGACAATTTACCAACAGTAATAATAAGCTTCGCCGACAAGATACCCATCAGTGCCGCCGCACTCCCTGACCCAGGAGCATGAGTACCGGAACCAAATTTATCCAAAAGCGTCCCTGCTGGGATCGTCATTAGCCCGCCTGGCACTTCATCCATTTTTTTACTCCAATTTTTCTAAGTATAACCAGCATTAGACCGTTAGCATGGGCACCTAATGAAAGCGCCGGCGTGATGTCTTTTCATTTATCTCTCATGAAACAAAATAAAACCAGAAAAGCCCTCCACTGACAAACGCTTCACACTATTCTCTTCCTGGCATCTCGGCCAATTCTCTGCCCCCCAAAAACAAAAAGGCCGCCAACGCCCGAGCGCCAGCAACTTTTTAAGTAAGCCCTTACTAATTCCCCAAGTCAGATAAATCGCAGGCCAGCCACCCACGCTGGGGAGGAGACCGTCTAGCAGGCCTCCCCCGGCAACGGCAACCCAGCAATCCGCTTAGCTTTCTCCGGCGGCCTCCCCCCAGCGCCTGCAGCACCATTTCCGCAGCGCTCCGGTCGGCGTGTTCCACTTCACCGTCTTCCACGAGCAGGTTCATGGCGCCCAGGGTGGCGGAGATGACCATGCTCATGGCCATTTCTTCGTGGGCGTAGTGGAAGTCGCCTTGGCGGCTTCCGGCTTGCAGGTCGACGCGGAGGTAGGTGGCGAGGGTGGAGCGCATGCCTTCGGCGTAGCGGACCACGGTGATCAGGGCGCGGGTCCAGTCGGGGTCGGTGCGGGCTTTGTTCATGAAGGTGCGTACGGCGATGCTGAGGCGTTCGGCGCCGCTTTCGACGGCTTCGCTGACGGTGAGGATCTGCTCGGAGAGTTGGACGGCGAGTTCCAGGCCAACGGCTTCGAGCACTGCTTCGCGGGAGCGGAAGTCGTTGTAGAGGGTGCCGCTGGAGACGCCGGCTTCGTCGGCCAGGGTGTCGCTGGCGCGAGCGTAGATGCACGGGCCGCGTCCAGAAGTTGTGCGGGCATGGCTCGCGGAAAGCGCGCACGGATCGGGGCCTGGGGCAATCCGGAACGGCACCGGGAAACACGTACCCGCTTAACCCAAAACCCTTCTTTTGACTTCCGGTTGACCGCCTGACCAAAAGGTCCGTGCCATGCTCACGAGTCCTTGGCGAAAAATTTCTGGAACAAACGCTCTGACTCTTTGAGGCCCTCCTCAGTGAACAGGATAGACTTGGCCTTACCGACCGGATTTTCAATCTGCCCCTTTTCGTGAAGCCTGTTCATGGCATCCCAATCGAAGGACTTCCACGCCCGATCGCCATCATGCAAAGTCAGGTACAACAAAGCCAGTACGGCCTCGTCAATTTTCTCTTCGTCAATTTCCATGCCTCAACCTCCAGTGATGGGCCCTTTCACGTCTGCGGTAAGCCGCGCCGCAAAGCGAAGCCGGCCTATATGATTCGTCAGGCCTCTGCCATTAGTCACCCACAAGCCTTTCCGGTGCCCCCAGGTACTGATGTTGAACCAGAGGCATCATCCCTGCTTCCAACTGATCAAGGTAGCCATCCGCCTGATCCGCGCTCCACTCTTCGCAGGTATACGCCCAGATGTCGATGAGGTCGGATTCCGCCTTGGGTGTAAGGCCCAGCGTGGGCCCTACTCCGGCGCCTTCATCCGCTTGCGGCCAGCCGCCTTGATCGCCGTCATATCGACTGGCTTGGGCTCGCCGCTTGCTTCACCGTCAACCAGGGCCTGCCTCAGCCTGACAAGCCGCTCCTGGGCTTGCTGGTCCTGATCGCGGGTGCTCCCGAGATCGGCAGAGTATGACGATATCACCCTACTCGCTTGCGCCGGCCCAATACCCTTATTCCTTGCCATCCCCAGTCCGCCGAACGTACAATCGTACGGCAATTTAGTACATAATTTGGTGCCTGAAATGGATACCGTGAGCGTCAACAAGTTCAGGGACAACCTGAAAAAGCTTGTGGAAGAGAGCCTTAGCAAACATGAACCCCTCAGAGTGACCCGGCGCTCCGGGGAAGACTTCGTGGTGCTCAGTGCCGAGGATTGGGAGCGCGAACAGGAGACGCTGTATGTGCTGCAGAACAGCAGCCTGATGCGCCAACTGGCGGACTCGGCGAAAACGCACAGCGAGCGCGCTGGCTATACGCCAACCGATGAGCAAATGGATGAGATCACTGGTCTTTGAGGGTAAAACCTGGGAGGCGTATGAGGCCATGCGCCAGAAGGACAGAAAGCTGCACGATGCCACGCGCAAGGTGATCAAGGAGTTGATTCGTTGCGACGACCCCAGCGTGGGTATCGGCAAACCCGAGCCGCTGAAGCACAATCTGTCTGGTTTCTGGTCCAGGCGCTTGTCCCAGAAAGATCGGATTGTGTATCAGTTTGATGCCTCCTCCATTTATATCTTCGCGCTTGGCGGGCACTACGATCAGCCGTGAACCGCCCGCCACGATCCCATCATCATGCCCTACCCCGATGGTGCAAGGGCTAGCGGTCGGCGTTGCTGAGTTCAGAAGCGTGGTGTCGACCGAGCCACGGCAAGCGATAGTGGAGGGATGACCCCGCCCATGGCCGGGGCTTCTTGCGTCCTGAAAGGCAAAAGGCAAGACCTGACTCTATCTGATTGCTGTCAATGCAAAGCGATCAAACCGCCTGCACTGCCAACTATCCTTTGGTGCTCGGATTGTTGGCCGTGTCGGCAAACTTCTCTTGCATTATTTTGTACATGAAATTTTGCTGGATGCACCACTTACCGTCTTCACTCGGCATGGCGACATTGCCGTCGGCAGTGAAGCGAAAGACTACCAAGCTGAACTCGCCGTCTACCTCATTCATGAGGGTTTTTGCCTTCGCCCAAAGCCGGACGTCACAACGCACGACAGTGGTGCGATGGATCGACAGGATTTCATAATTGATAAGCTCTACATGATCGGCCGTTGATCTTATTTCGCCGGCCATTTTTTTTGCCGGCTTCTGCGTGACATTAACCGCGTGTTGCGCCATCTTCCCAAAGTTCTTAGCTTTCCATCCGGAAAGAAACTCGGAGACCGCATTCTCAGGCGAACCGGGGGTAAGCGGCTTGGTCAACGGCAAGTCGACATGGTAAGGTTCGAACGCGTCCATAGCCTTGCGGTCGGCCTGCGTCTGACGATGTTTTTCAAGAATGTCCGAGAGTGTTTCTTGCTGCTTCTTTTCATGCTGTGCGCGCCGTTCTTCTTCCGATGACTTGTCAGTCGCCCAATCAACCAGTGCCATCATCAAAAGCCAAGCCTTCGCACACACTTTCTTGTTTGCATACCCCAAAGAGCGACCGTGTAGAATGCCATGCCTCAGCGGCAGGTCGAGCGCATCGTCGCGGGATTTTCTAACACCTTTGGTAATTAGCTTCATCAACTCCGGCAAAGCGGTGCTGTGGCCTGTGATCGAGTCAAAACAGCTGAGATCAGCACCCTTCTCGAATGGGCTGACCGGCGCTACATCGGAAGCAAGTCCATCGCAAGCGATCAGGATGAGCGGGACCGCCGCTATGTATCGCTCTTCCAGATAGAGCTGGAGTGCTTCCTTCAGTTGATCATCCCGAAGGCTTGCTTGATGAAAACGACGCGCTCGAAGGATTGCGAAAAGCTCGATGTTTTCCTTGGTGAACCATTCGACGAGTACCATCTCGGCCTCGTCAATGCTCCCTTCGGCGTGGAGCGACAACGCCTCATCCATGACTTCAACGGACAGCGCCGACCCGACGGCTATCCAGCCAAGCGGCCCGAAAGCCTCATTGAAGCGATCAGGTAAGTCGATAATTTTTGAATGCTCGGCCAGTTCATCTATTTGGTCAGCGAAGCGCAACATTTTCCCTCGCTTGAAACCCAGCCTTCCGAGAAAACGTGCGCCTTTTTCAAGAACCTGAAGGCCCGGGAGTAGAGCTTTCATGTCTTCGGTACTCGGATTGTCAGATATCTTTTTATCGCTCTTCTTGTCATCCACACCCTTCTCCAAATTCAGCACACTGCTTAATTAGTCAAGCACAAGATCGGGCCTATGCCTAAGGCGTACGACAATGCTGATCGATGCGCTGAGCAGCTTCCCGCCCGACTACATCAGTGCATCTGTCATCGATCTTACCGCAGCCTCGGTGATCATCCTTCCGTCAGTCTGTTGCCTCTACCGAACAACTTGATGGCTTTACTCAGCTAGCACGTCTGGGTCAGGACCTGCCTTTTGCCTAACGCGCCCTCCTCAGGCAAAAGGCAAGACCTGACCCATTGCTTCCCCTGAATGTAATGCGGCCACTCCTTTCGATTTAACGCCGAAGCACAGCGGCGACCTTGGAGTGGCGACGAAGGAGCCGCGTAAAGGGTGTCCGGCGGCCACCGGCCGCGAACTACTGCGCCTTGTTAATTTTTTTGATTTTTCCCGCATGCCAAGCAGTGCTTGTAAGGCCCATAACGACCATGCTTGTGGTCAACAATACCACCACAGACAAAACAGCAATCTGAGTTACCCTGATTCCAACGCCACAATCGATGGCAATTCACGGTGAAAAAAAAGAATGAGGCCAGCATAAGAGCTGAGGCGACCCAGGGTGCCGCAGCACGAGAACCATTGGCCAATCCCTCAAGAACTGCGCTGCCAGAAAACCAGTTGGGCACGAGGTCGCCGAGAAAATGAAGCCCGACAATCGCCAAAACAAGCAAAAGAATTGGAAAGTCAAACAATCTAAACAGCATCCTGTTAGACAATGCAGACTCCTCTCTGATTGGAATTTAACGCCGCCAGCACGCGCGGCTTTGTAGTGTAGGCGCAGCCGAAACGAAGAAGCCGTCGCCGTGCCTGGCATGGTTAGATTGCATGCTACCGCCTCCACCAGTCTTTAATTACAGAAAATAGCTTTTTAAGATCGACGCTAATACCCCATAAGGTTGGCCGAAGCTGGAATACGTCGTGATCTTTACTTTTTGTTTCGGTCCCAGAACTGCTTACCTGAAGAAGGGAATACAAAGAGCAAGAGGAATAATGAAGCGGCTCAACATACTGCCAGCTCCAGCGCCAATCTCCAGCTCCAACAACTCCAGAGCGCATCAGTGCCTCATGAGTAGAGTCGCGATCAGTTTCATCAGAGAACTGAGACAAATAAGATCCAAAGAAATTGAAAGTATCGCAGGAAACCTCCGGGCAGAAGTTGGAGAACTGGCGTGGCGAACCTTCGCCACCCGAGACAGATGTTGACTGCTCAGCGGTAGTCGGCCATAAATCAGAACTCGACCAAAACTCAACAAGCCGAGTATCTTCGATTTCAGGAATTCTCGTTGTAATTCCAGATTCGCCGAGCAATGCCAAGCTTTGAAAGTATCGCGGGCACCGCGCAGACGCAGCGAATGGGCAACGAATCGGCAAAGACCGCTTCTCTCCTTCTGAGGCGTACCATTCTAAGTCCGGATTCACATGCACAACTCTCACCTGGATTTCAATCTAACAGGCATTAGGACGCCGGCTCGAATATCCAATGAACGCGCCAGCGTCATATCATTTTTACTGAATTCCCCCTAACGCAAAATAAAACCAGAAAAGTCAGCCACTTACAAACTCAGCGAGCAGTCCCTTCCTGATACCTTGACCAATTCTTTCTTTCAAAAATCAAAAGGCCGCCGACGCTCTCCCGCCGGCAACCCTATAAGTAAGCCCTTACTATCTGTCCCGTTCAGATCATCCACGCTCAATCGCCGCCGATGGCTTGGACGAGTTGTCGTAAATGCCCCTACCAATCATCGAGATTCGATTTCCAGAAACTCACAGGGCAGATGCAGCGAGGGGACGGCGTTTATTCGGTACTCGCCTCATTCTTGTTGGCCACACTGATGTCATCCGCAACCAGATTCATGACCAGCCGTGCCATCAGATCCTTGGCCTTGGGGTCACTTTCGGCGATCAGCAGTGTGAGGGCGGTCAGACCCTGCTCGTTCAGGGTCAGGCGCATGCCTTCCTGGCGCAGGTAGATCAGGAACAAGAAGGCGCCGGAGCGCTTGTTGCCATCCGAGAAGGGGTGGTTCTTGATCACGAAATACAACAGGTGCGCGGCGCGTTCCTCACGGGTGCCGTAGAGGGGCTCGCCGAACATGCTCTGTTCCAGGTTGCCCAGAATCGAGGCCAGGCCGTCATTCCTATCCCGGGCGAAGAGGTCGCTGGCTTCGCCGCGCTCTCGCAGCTCGCCGGCCAGGGCATCCAGGGCGCGGCGGGCTTCATCCACGCCCAGCACACCGCAGGCAGGGCGGGCCCCGGGAGGCACGCCCAGCACGCCTTCGTCGTAGTCCTGGAGCAAGCGCCAGGTGCGCGCATAGCCGAGGATCAGACCGACCACTTCCTGACCGATGTCGGAGACCAGTTCCTGTCGGGTCAGGGTCTGGCCGAGCAATTCCACAGCTTGCTCCAGCTCGGCGAGGCCCTGCCGGGCCAGGCGGTGCTCGTTGAAGCTGTAGCCCCGGGTGAGGTGCTCACGGAGGACGCGGGTGGCCCACTGGCGGAAGCGCGTGGCCCGCCGGGAACTGACCCGGTAGCCGACGGATATCACCGCATCCAGGTTGTAGTGCTTGAGCCGCCGACGGACTTGGCGCTTGCCCTCCTGACGAACTACCGAGAAATCCTCGGTGGTTGCCGCCTCGTCCAACTCGGCCTCGGCGTAGACGTTCTTAAGGTGCAGGCCGATATTGTCCGTGGAGGTATCAAAAAGCTCGGCCATCTGGCCTTGAGTCGCCCATAGGGTCTCGCCCTCCAGGCGAACCTCCACCGATCCGGCGTCCTCCTCAAAAATAACAATGTCACTCACACAACCTCCTTATCGTAATCATCCGCACTGGCCATATTGACAGTACATTACACGAAGGTACACCTGCTTGAGGAGCCTAGAAACTCCAACAGGCGGGCAAAGCCGCATACCGGAAGCACTGCGGCTTTTTTGTGCCTACGCCATCCCTGGCTGGCACCCTATGGACAGTCGCTCCATGGGGCGAAGTCAAAAAATTCTTCCGGAAATTTTTTGTGCCCGAAATCCGGGACGCAATGGTCGGGAGGTCCGGCGAATACAACACCTGCTTGCAGGAAATAGTCGGAGCAGTACCTGTTGCTGTTTCTAGCCTCCCGACCGCCCTACTTACGCAACCTAGAAATTGCACAACAGGAGCAGGACCATGAAAACAACGCAACCTCAAAGTCCGCAAAGGCCATCAGAACTACACTCTGAAAAGCAAGCCTTGCAGCGGCAATCCGATCACACCCTCTCTTCTTCTAAAAGGCATCTGGCTGGTGCGGGCGGGGTTTACCATTGATACGCCTGTGTCGGTTACCGTGGAAGATGGGCGGCTGTCGATTGTTCGGGATCGTTGTCGGTGAGGGGATTGCCCCGGATTTCCGCCGGGGCTTCTCGCGTCAGCGGTATAGGCAAAAGGCAAGACCTGACCCCATTGCTGGCATCTCGATCCATTATGGATATTCAATTATCCAGGTCCCCCTCGGATGCTTGCGTCTGGGCATTGTCCACCCCCTCTCGTTAGGAGAAGGGATCCACTAAAGCGGGGGAACTACACAGTCGGTTGCAGCGCCTTGTTAGCACTTCTCGACTTCAGCAATTTCTTCATATTTAACTTTATAATATTTTTCTTCCATTTTTGACTGTAGTATTTTGGCATGCGGGAAGTTCTTCTTAACAAGATTCATAGTCTTTATCCTGTCACTTTCTTCAATATTGCAGCCAAGAATTACTTCTCTTAGTTTTATAGCAGGGAACGGCATAGAACCTACACCATGAGCAAGGGCCGGCCTTAGAAAACGAATTTCTTGCTCATAACTCCAGCACTCGGCCTTTGTATAAAATTGTTTTGTTACGACATCATCATAGCCATCTATATTTTTATAACCATTCAAACTGTCTACCAGGAGCTCTTCCATTCTGAGCACAGGAATTTGTGGGTACGTTTCAGAGTATTCCACGTCGTATCCCGCACCAAATATTTCGTCAAAGGGAAGAGCAACATCAAACCCTAGACATACGCCCTTATGCTGATCTCCATAATGCGACCACATTAACAAATTGTCGTTGTAAGGCGTAAGACACAAAATGCCTGCGCCTTCTCGCCATTCATCGTCTTTAGAGAGCATTTCTTGAGATTCAAAAAAATGGTTCCTTGCTCGATCCAAGTTATCCTTTAACTTTTCTCTTTTCACTCCCCTTTTCAAAAGATATTGCTTGATTTCAGCTCTGCTTGGCAACGAATAGTAGGGCACTCCCTCAAAGGGATCATTAAACCTAGCACATGATGCAAAGTAAACCTCAAGATCATTGAGAATACTTGTATAGGACTTAGATTTCGTAGATAGATATTTATAAAGCATAAATTTTGAAGTGTGTACTAACAGGAATTAGGACGCCATCTCGAACATCCAATGAACGCGCCGGCGTCATATCACTTTCCTTAGGTTCCCCTAAAGCAAAATAAAACCAGAAAAGTCAGACGCTTACAAATTCAGCAAGTTGTCCTCCTACTGATATCTTGACCAACGCTTCCCCCAAAACGCAAAAAGGCCGCCGGCACTCCCGCGCCGACGGCCTTTTAGTAAGCCCTTACTACCAGCCTAAATCAGATCATTCCCACTCAATCATCAACGAGAGCTCTAACCTATTGAAAGTAAAGATTTCACAAAAGGTTGATTTGGGGCTTTACCGTCGCTTTTACCGTCAGAATCACGGGCTCTTTGTTTCCGCGGGTGATGCAGCGATTTTTCCAGCGGCAGTGTTTTCCATACCATCATCAACCAAAGGCCATAGTACCAGAAGCACAGCGCATCATCCATATGCCCAAGCCCCCTGCCCGACACAGTGGTAATCGCGTAACCTCACAGCCAAGACGAAAGTGATATTCAAACTTCGGGCGCGATCACGTACTTCTTGCCAATAGACCAAATCGACCATTGCCTTCAAGGCCACTGAAGGTCTCAATACGAGCAACATTTCGGATAGCAGTCGGTGGATCAGAGTTTTCGATTACGATGAACTGCACTTTGTCCTTGAGGCTAGAGAGATGTTTATAGAAATGTTCAGCCAGACCTGTCTTCTTGAGGACCTTTTCATCTTCCGACAACTCACCATAGCGCGATGTCATCGGCTCACGATAAGTGAGCAATGGAGTGTCAAGAACGAGGAAGCCAGGGTATGGAAGTTCATTTTCGATACAAAAAACAACAATGGCCACATTAAAAGCTGCATGAAGAATTGCCCTAACACCTTTGCCGTTGGCGGCACGGAGTTTTCCGGCAACGATAATATCCATAGCTTCTGTGTCAAACTGCACTTTGTCTGCATCGGGAAAGCGCCATTCAGTTAGTACAGACTTCACTGTCTCGCCAAACCGGAACAATGTAGTCGAATCTGGGCCTACTGATGGTGCATCGCCTTTACTTCGTCTGGTTGGTTCAGCGTCGATTTCAGCTCTCCGTATCGACAGATTGGAGCGGCGCTTATAAAGGTCGAGTACATTTTCTATCTCGGATCGCTTCGAAACATATACTTCGTAACTTTCTCGCAAAGAAGTTTCATGTGGGCGCGCCTTCTCAATCTCGCCATCGAGCCTATCAATCTCGGTTTTCTCCAAATCAACGGTCCGGCGCAGCCCTACAGCTTCTGCCTCCAGAGAAGCTATAGTTTGAGTCAGCTCACGTTGTTCACGCTCGATCTTGCGAGCTTCAGCGGCAGCAGCTTTATGCGCCATCGCAATTTCTTCCGCAGCATGATTATGTTTTTGGGCATCAGACGGAGCACCACAGACCGGACAATCCATGTCGGTCATCGCCACGAGCACGAACCCTCCTTCTTCAATTGACTGCAGGCGCTGAAGGTCCGAGCTGTAGACAGCCTGTAATTTAGAGAAACGCTCAATCGTTAGATCAAGCTCTCCCGACCTTTCTAATAACTCGCGGCGGCGCTCTATGGATTTTCGTCTTTCACCTGCAAGGGCATCAAGTTTTGCTTGGGCATCCTTTAGCCTAAACGCAAGGTTACTTGCACTTTGCTCCAGTCGCTCTAGCTGTTCTTCGATGTCCCTTTCATCTGGCGGATTCTCGCCGAGCTCTACATTGATCTGAGCAATCAACTCATCAACTAGTTCAATTTTCGCAGCCTTGGCCACTTTGCGTTCGGAGGGTTTCGGAACTGTAACGGCCGCAGCGTCGTCAACACCGGTAAGCAAAAACTTGAACAAGTTCTGCTCGAAGGTACGCTGGGAAGGCGACCCCGAGGTAAAGACAGGACTTTTCTCGGCAATAATATCCTGCTCGGACACTACAACGTAAGGCGATAACAAGTAAATGGACAGCGTGTCCTTCTTGCAGTTACCATCTCGAACGACCGTTTTTCCGGCGACCCCCATAGCATCGAGCAATAGGTGTGAAACAGTATCAGTACGCTTTGAATCGTGCTGCTGACGCAGCACTAAACCATCTTTGACATCGGCCTTCTTGAGTAGCCCCTGATAGAGCTTGAACTGGCCACCCTGTGTTGCACGGTAAAGCGTGACATCGCGATTATCAGGTAGAGTCAGGCCTAGCCAAATCGATTCATAAGCAGCAATTTCTTCAATTGCGGGTAGACTCTTGGAAACACCGAGCATGAACAGAATGGCCTTCGAAGCGAAGGACTTACCAGTATTCGAGGCACCATAGATAATATTGAGCCCCTCATCAAACTCAAGTTCGGCAGGCTCAATGCCGGAGCCAGTGAAGACGAGATGACGCAGCCGGATACCATTCATACTGATCGCCCCGAAGATGTGTCATCGGTCGTGAATTCCGTAGTCCAGCGACCAATCTGGCCTTCAATGAGTTCCCGAATTTCAACGTTCTCCTGTTGAGCAAAGCGATCCGCCATCCATCTAGCTCGGTCCTTAAGCGCGAGAGAATAAGGCGCCTGCAGAAGTTCCACGTAACTTGGAGCCTCCTCACTGGCGCGAAATTCTATTCCAGCTTCCGTCTCAAAAACGTCAACAAGGTGCATTTGCTGCATCATACGCAGGCTTCTCTCTACCAGCTGACGACGAACTAGGAGTTCACCGGTACGATTAGGCAGATCGGGATGGAGACTTTCTGGTACATCCTGCCCATCGATATCGCCTGTATGTACGATCAAATGATCAAACCACGTCATTTCCATCAGATCGCAATGGCGCGGATAAAAAGCCTCAAGCACTACCAAGGCCCGAATACCAGTTTCAAGGGTGCTATTGAACGGATGTTTGTCCAATATTCTGTCCTCTAACGATGCCACGGCAAACGTCCGTCATTTGCGAACTGATGGCAGGTCCCTTGTTTCACTTGAGGACCTGCATGCTTGCCCAGAATGCCGGATGGTTGCAAGATCGCAGCTTGCTGCATCACTTGGCGTAGCCTCGTCAGCCCATTTGCATGTTCATCATCATGAATTTCAACTACACCGTGATAAACTTCATCCTTAAAATTAAACAAGTAATCTTCAGGGGTAGAATCTCTATAAAACCTATCAAATGCGACCGAATCAAAGAAGCGAGTACGTTGGTCACGCAGATGCTTACCAAACTCCGGGCTGGCCAATGCTGTTGTTGCATCTGGGAAAGTTCCCGGACCTTTTTCTTCGTATAGTTTAAGCAGCTGGCCGATGTATGAAGACTCACTGGCCTCGATCTGATCTGGAACAACTCCTCGTGGCGAGGGGCCAGGATCTTCGTCAAACCATTTAACCAGAGCGGGCTTGCACGCGGGATCTTCGACGAGCCGCGCTGCATCGAGCCAATGGATGTTGGTGAAATCAAATGCTTTAATCGCGGCAACAATCTCGGGGCTAAGTGGTATACTTTGCTTTTCCACTAGCTTTCCAGAAATATCAGAATCCCAGCGTTCGAGAAAGGCGGTTCTAAAGCGTTCAGGATGAGCTATAAACTGCTGCACAGCCCTAGCCACACCTCGCGGTGCGACAAAAATGTAGGAGCGTGGCAATGAGTACTCACCGACAGATGAGTGCATAAATATCTTGCCAAGCTCAATGAAGGCCGAGCTTTCGGAAAGTGACTTGCTGAGCTGCTTACATTGGAAGTTATCCCACGGACCTTCCATACGCTTATCTGTCACATAGCCCGTGACATCGCGTCCCATATCACCTGTGCCACGCCAAAGTTCATGGCTGTGGTAGTCTTTGCAACGCTGGGCCAGCCAATCATTAACGAAGTCCTCCAAACGATCTGGCGGAAGTGCGCGGATCAGGATAGCGTGGTTAATACGCAAAGACTGCCCCCTTATGAGTCCCCAATTTTGTTGTCACATTGTAATGCAACTGTTGTTTATAATGCCGCCTTACCTTGGCTACTGCGCTAACCAGAGGCAATGTCCTGAATCCTAGCCAGCATCAACCATTCTAAATGTTATTCAAGTATATTGTTACCTTTCAGAGGCGTCTTCTTGAACCCCCGATCCCTCGCCATAAACGCCTCCAGCATGTGAGGGATCAGCGTCACCGCATCCACCGGCTCGCCGTAGGCCTGGGCATGCAATGCAGCGTAACGGTCAAGGTCGGCCTTCAGGTAGGCCGGGCAAGCGAAGGTCAGCTTGGTTGTCTGAGTGCTGGGCAGTGGGCCGAGGCGTAGCTTTCGGGTCGTAGTCATTGTGGCACTTCCTGGTTGAGGAACAGTGGCTGGTAAGGACGAAGTACCAAGTCGCGGTTGACGATAATGCGTACCGACAAGCCAGGCCGCTCCGTCAAGGTAGGTTGAATGTTCAGGTTGCGCCGGGTCATTTCCTGGCCAACCTGATTGATGCTGTCTTGCGCGCTGTCGCGACCGGCGATGATGACGCGATCGCCGTCCTGCCGGTTTTCCGGTGCGGCCAGTTCAGCGCCGACACCCAGTAGCGTTGTCAGCACGGCACCGGCAAAAATACGATCCCAGTGCCAATCGACACCATCCTCCAGACCGGCATAGCCCGCCGGGTCGGTGCCAGCCAGGTTGTCGAGCGTCAGCGAGGAGGTATCCGGCAGTATGATGCGGTTCCAGACGACCTGAACCCGACTCTGCCCGTAGCTCACCTGACTGTTGTAGCGCCCCAGGATACGTGAGCCCTGTGGGATCAACAGGTGTTGGCCGGTAGCCGTGTCATAGACCGGCTCCGTCACGGTAGCGATCACATCGCCCGGCAGATCCGACTTGATCCCCGTGACCAAGGCACCTGCGATGACCGTCCCGGCCATGACCTGATACGGCGAATCGGGCAATTGCAGATCTCCGCTATTACGGGTTTCCGTGGTTCCAGATTGCAGAAACGCTTCTTTCTGGTCCTGCCGGTTCTGCACGGCTGTGGGATCCGTGGACTGGGCCGACGTCGAGGCTGGCCCGGCGGCCAGCGGATCAAAGGCCACCAAGGCATTGCCCATATCTGGCATAGGAGGCGAAGGCGATGCTGCGGTTGTCGTGGTGGCTTGGCCCTGGTTGCTCGTCTGGAAGAACAGCGGCGAAGCCGCCGCGGCCTCTTCCTCCTCGCGTAGCGCACCGGCAGGATCATGACCGGGCGCCGAGTAGCTGGCCACGGCTGGCTGCTGTGCGTTCACGATGGCTGGCCCCAGGTCACCCGGCAACGGCGGCCCCAACTCCGGCACCTCAGGCGGCAGTTCGGAATAGTCGGTGGGTAGCTGCGCCAACTCTTCGGAGCGCGACACACGTTCCACGTTATACAATTCGGTCTGCTCATCGCGCCCACGCTGCGGCGGCTGCAATGACCATATCGTGGCCCCGAGCACAGTGATCGCCAGGCCACCGGTCAGGATTGCCAAAGTGCGACGATTCAGCCGCGTCACCGGGCGCGGTTGGGCACGCAGCGTCATGGTATCGGGGGCAACCTTCTCCGCTTGCGGCGTGGTCCGGTCTGCCGTCTCGTCCTGATTCATGTTCAGTCCCTCCGGGCCACGCCGTCGGTACGTTCGATGCGCACCACATCGCCCTTATCACCGCCCAGGCGTAATTCGGCCGCCCCGAACAGTCGATCGACGATGTAGTACGGAGAACGGAACCGGTAGTTCACCAGCTGCCCATCCCCCTCGGCACCAATCACGAACAGGGGCGGTAGCTCACCTTGGGCGATACCCACCGGGAACTGGATATAGACCTTCCGTCCATCATCAAAGGCGCGCAGCGGCCTCCAGGGCGGCAGGCTACCGCTGATCGCGTAGCGAAAACGCAGATTCTCTAGTGCCAAGCCGCTAACCACGGGTGCGGCCGCCTCGGCGGCCTGATTCCGGCGCTGCAAGGCCAGCATCTGGTCACGTGGGTAATCCCAGGACACCGACGCCATCCAGGCCTTGTCCGTCGAGGTCAGTTCGATCAGGTAGGTGCGCCGGCTGGTGGTGATGACCAGGTTGGTTTTCAGGTCCGAACGAATGGGCTTGACCAGCACGTTGACGCGCAATTCGTCACCGGCACCGCTGGACGTGTCGCCCACGACCCAGCGCACGGTATCACCAGCCGCTACCGTGACCAGCTCTTCCCCCGGCTGAAGCGCAATCACCGTCACGCGCCCGACCGCTGCATAGACCTGATACAGCGCCCCATCGGTAAAGGGCCACACCTGGATGGCATTGACGTAACCCTCGCGAGTCGGTGCCATGCGCGCTTCTTCATTGGCCGTGGATACACGCACGGTTTCATCGGCGGGCTCCGGCGTCGTCTCAGCCTCCCCGGTCTCCGGCAACGGTTTCAACTGCGCCGGCATCGGCAGTACCTCCGGCACGGGCACCACTTCCACAGGCTTCGGCGGTTCGGGAAGTGGCTGGGCCTGTACGGCGTCGTCGAGTGAAATGGCCGGCGGTGGCGTGCCCTGCGTGGCGCAGCCCGACAGAGCCAGCAGGGTCAGCAGCAAAGCGTAAAAGCGAGAAGACGGTTTCATGGCTGGGCTCCTTCGGACGTATCCAGTTCGCGACTCCACGACAGACCATTGATGTATATGCCCAGGGGGTTCTTGCGCAGGCGATCTTCGGTACGCGGAGTTTGCAGCACGATGGACACCACGGCGGTCCAACGCTCCAGGCCCTCGTCAGCGCCATTGACGTAGCGGCGTTCGGTCCAGCGCACGTTGAACGACGAATCACTGGCACGCACCACACTGGTGATCTGCACCGTCACCGACTCCTTGCCGATACGTGCGAAGGGATCGTGAGTGCTGGCATAGTCATTGAGCACCGCCGCTCCCTTGTCGGTGGTGTAGTCGTAGGCAGCGAGCCAGTTCTGCCGTACCACGACCGGATCAATGGACAGCGCACGCACCAACGTCACGAAACGCGCCAAGTGGTGCGCGATCTGCGCGTCATTGGGCCGGTACGGTGTGGCAGCTTCGCCCACAGCACGTACTTGTCCGGCTTGATCCACCTCGACCACATAGGGCGTGACGATGGACTGCGCCGAGCGCCATACCAGGCCACCCGCCATCAGCAGCGCCAGGACCAGGCAGCCAAAGGCCATGAAACGCCAATTCTTGGCCTGCACACGGGACGAGCCGATGCGCTCATCCCACACTTGCGCGGCGGATTGGTACGGGGTGGCCGGTTGCGGCGATTCCGCATAGCGCACCCTCGGTCGTTTGAATCGCATGAGGGACCTCCTTGAGGGTCAGATATCCGAATCACGCAGACTTGGGCCAGAACCCGCCCCACCACTGTCGCCACCGCGCAACGTATGGGCCGTTGTTGTGGCGGCATGGGAGATCTGTTGACGGCGGTTCAAGCGCTTGGCCCAGGCGGGTTGCTGTTGGGATGACGAGGTTCCGCTCTGGCTTCCTCCGGCAGCGTCGCCCCCTGCCCCATCATCGGTAGCCGAGCTATTCCAGCCCGCACGGAAGGGAGCCGTCATACGCTGCCCAGCAGCGGAGGCACGAGCGACCGTACTTCGCCCGGCGCCTTGAGCGCCGGACCTGGCGACGTTGCCGAAGCCCGCCGCCGTCCCCTTGAGGCCTCCACCGGCTGCGGACGAACCGGACTGAAACGCTGACCGGGCACTGCTGGCGGTCGAAGTGGCAGTACGCGCGCCCGTGCCGGCCAGTCTGGCGGCGACTGGGGCCATGCGCGCCCCGGCCAGCACCGCGCCGCCCACACCCGTGGCGGCCGCACCAACGGCCACGGCGGTGCCGGCAGCGCCGATGGTGGCACCGGCCATCGCCCCGGCACCCAATTGCGGCCCGCCGGAAATCAGCCCGGTCGCAATGCCTGGCCCGAAGATGCCCAGCGCCAGCAAGGCGAGCGATGCCAGCATGATAACCAGTGCATGGTCGATGGACGGTTCGTCCGGATGCACCTGGAACTCCGCGAACAGGCCCGTGCCAATACCAACGATCACGGCCAGCACCAGCACCTTGACGCCGGAAGACACCACGTTGCCCAGCACCTTTTCGGCAAGAAACGAGGTCTTGTTCCACAGGGCGAACGGCACCAGCACGAAGCCGGCGAGCGTGGTCAGCTTGAACTCGATCAGCGTGATGAATAGCTGCACCGCCAGTACGAAGAAGCAAATGATGACTATGAACCAGGCGAGAAACAGCACGATGATCGGGGTGAGGTTGGCGAACACCTCGGGGAACCCGGCCATCTCACTAATCTGATCAAGGATCGGTGCTGCCGCATCGATACCGGTCTTGGCCAGATGCCCCGGCTGCAGGAACGTCTCCATGCTTAAGGCCGAACCGGTTGCGGTTAGCCCCAAGACCGCGAATGAACGGAATACGATGCTCGCCAGCCAATTGAAGTTGCCGATGATGTAGGCAAAGGCACCGACGTAGAGCACCTTGCGGATGAGCTTCGCCAGCACGTCGTCACCCTGGCCAGTGGCATGCCCCAGCGCCCAATAGAGGCCGGCGAGCGTCATATCGATCACCACCAGTGTGGCGGTCAGAAAGGCCACCTCCCCCTGCAGCAACCCGAACCCTGAATCGATGTAGGTGGAAAAGACATTGAGGAAATGGTCGATCACGCCGATGTCGTTCATCGCGAAGCCTCCATCGGTACCGAGGGACCATCGAAGCTGGCCGGAATTGGCGGCAAGTCAGCTAGTGTCTGGTATTCGTCCGGCCCGGCCTTGCCGGAGAAAAAACGGTACCAATTGGCCTGTTCGACACGTGAGCAGAAGACGTGGTCATGTTTCCCCTGGCGGCACTGCACACGGAGAACATGAAGCTGCGCCGGATCAGTTGCCAGCGCATTGACCGACATCGCCTGCTGCCGACCGCAGGCGGCCAGCAGCAATGCGAAGGCGAACAGGACGGGTATGCATTTCATCGCCGTGCCCGTCAGTGGTTGTAGAAGTTCACGGGCTGAGACGTGTACGCCGTGCCGGTACCGAGGAAGCGCCGTGTCACCTCACGGCCACGTTCGACAGCAGTGGCCTGACGTGCCAACTCCAGTGCCATCGCACGGCCCTGCGTCAGTTGAAGCTGTTGTGCCTGGATCGACTGCTTGGCTTGCAACGCCAGCAGTTGGTTGGTCGCCTGCTGCGCCTGCAAAGCACCCGTGGCCGACTGGCTTTGACCGACCAGATCGATCAGTACACTTTCGTCTTCGTCCAGGTTGCGCGACACCTGGGCCTGTATCTGCATCGCGGTCTGCAAGCCATGGAGCGTGTTCTGCCAACGCCGATGCGCACCCTGCACCATCTGGTCGCTGCTGATAGCAGCGTCGTACTGCTCCGGGTATAAACGCGCAAACTGCTGATCCAAGCTCTGAATGTCGTAGGCCAGCCCCTGTGCTCGATCGATCAACTGCTGGGTGTTGGCAAGCGTTGTACGCAATCGACTGACCGTATTGAACGGCAGGCTCTCCAGATTGCGCCCCTGATTTACGAGCATTTGCGCTTCGTTCTGGAGCTGATTGATCTGGTTTTCGATCATTTCCAGCGTGCGGATTGCGGTCAGTGTGTTCTGCACGAGGTTGGTCGGATCGATAACCGTGAACGCTACAGCCGACTGGGCCGTCATCAGCGAGCCGACCAGCACGACAATAAGCGGAAGGGAGCGCACACGGATCTTCATGGTGAGACCTCCTATGGCTGAGGAACCCGGTTGGTGGACGCGCTGAATGACGAGATGGGAGAAAACTCGGGCAACAGGTCGGTCGCCCAATCGAGGCTGCGATGACGCAGCCAGGCACCGGCAAAGCCCGGCACACCAGCGTCAGCAAGCACACGGTCGATGTCACGTTGATCCTGCGGCGTTGAGGCACCCGCAAACGCCAGCGCGACGGTCCCCAGGTCGAGGTCAAACAGGCGATTGCCCAGGCGTGACTGGTAGTAGTAGTCGCGCTTGGGTTCGGCGGTGGCAATGATCTCGATTTGCCGACTGTTGAGGCCAAAGCCCTCGTAGATGGTGCGGATCTGTGGCTCAGTAGCCTGTGGGTTCGGCAGGAAGATGCGGCTGGCGCAGCTTTCGATGATGGCCGGCGCAATGCTGGAATCCTTGATGTCAGCCAGCGACTGCGTGGCGAAGATGACGCTGACGTTCTTCTTGCGCAGCGTCTTGAGCCACTGGCGGATACGCGCGGCAAATACCGGGTCGTCGAGGAACAGCCAGGACTCATCAAGGATCAACAGCGAAGGGGCACCGTCGAACCGTTCATCAAAGCGCGCGAACAGATAGCCCAGCACAGCCAGCACCGCCGCCTTGCTGTGCATCAGCTCTTCCATTTCGAAGCCCTGCACGTCGGCGCTACCGAGTCGGTCATGATCGGCATCCAGCAGCTTGCCGTGAGCGCCCCCGAGCACATAGGGTGCGAGCGCCTGTCGCAGTGCGTTGGATTGCAGCAGGACGGACAGTCCGGTCATGGTGCGCTGTTCCAGCGGCGCCCCGGAGAGGCTGTTCAGCGCCGACCAGATGGCCGCCTTCTCGTCCGGGCCGACCGCCACGCCTTCGTGCAGCAAGCGACCTTCCACCCACTCGGCCGCCCAGATGCGATAACCCTCCTGGCCGATTTGCGCGAGCGGCTGGAAGGCAATGCCGCCATCAGCACCCAGGTCGTAGTGTTCGCCGCCCAGGCCGAGGATCGTAGCGCGCATCGAGCGGCCCATATCGAAGGCGAAAATGCGCGAACCAGGATAGCGGCGGAACTGCATCGCCAGCGTGGCCAGCAACACCGACTTACCCATGCCGGTCGGCCCCACGACGAGGGTGTGGCCCACGTCACCAATGTGCGTCACCAACCGGAACGGCGTGGCACCATCGGTACGGGTGACAACCAACGGTGGGCCATCAAGATGATCGTTCTTTTCGGGCCCGGCCCACACCGCCGACATCGGCATCAGGTGCGCCAGGTTCAGTGTCGATACGATAGGCTGACGCACATTCGCATAGGCATTACCGGGGATCGAGGACAGCCAGGCATCGACCGCATTCAGTGTCTCGGGAATGGTCACGAACCCACGTCCCTGGATGGCGCGCTCCACCATCCGCCGCTTCTCGTCGGCCAGATCGGCATCCGTGTCCATCACGGTGACCGTGGCCGTCAGATAACCAACGGCGACCTGATCGCTACCCAGCTCCTGCAGGGCCACATCGGCGTCCGCCGCCTTGTTGTTGGCGTCGGTATCCACCAGCGGGCTTTCCTGCTGGAAGATCGTCTCGCGCAGCAGCGCCACCACGTTCTTGCGCTTGGCGAACCACTGACGGCGCAGGCGGCCCAGCTCCTTTTCCGCCTCGGTTTTGTCGAGGCACAGAAAGCGCGTACTCCAGCGATAGCCAAATCCCAAGCGATTGAGGTCATCCAGAATCCCCGGCCAGGTCGAGGTCGGGAAACCGCGCACCGATACCACTCGCAGGTGGTGATCGCCGAGCGTCGGCGCCAGTCCGCCGACCAGTGGGCGGTCGGCCAATAGCGCATCCAGATGAAACGGCACCTCGGGAACGCCGATCTCGTAGCGGCGCGTCGAGACGGTCGTGTGCAGGTAGGTCAGCGTCTGGCTGTCATCCAACCAGGCGATTTCCGGCATCACGCCGTCGAGCAGATCGAATATGCGATTGGTCTCCGCCACGAAGGCATCCAGCCGGCCCTGCCAATCCACACCTTCGCCGGGGGCGTTCTCGTACAGCACCTTGGCCGCGCGGGCGTGGGATTCTTCCGATGGCAGGAAGGCCAGCGTCAGGTGATAGCGGCTCTCGAAGTGCTGATTGGATTCCTCAAACGCAGCGCGGCGTTCCTCATCCACCAGCCAGGACAGAGCCTCCGGAAAATCAGAATGCGGATAGTCCCCCGCCAACTGACGTTCCGCCTCGATAAACAGCGCCCACCCTGTCCCCAGTCGGCGCAGCGCATTGTTGAGCCGCGCCGTGACGGCGATCATCTCGCCCTGCGTGGCACTGTCCAGATCCGGTCCCCGGAAACGCGCCGTCCTCTGGAACGAACCATCCTTGTTGAGCACCACACCTGGCGCGACCAACCCGGCCCAGGGCAACCAATCTGCCAGTAACGCGGGGCGCTTGCGGTATTCGGCGAGATTCAGCATCGCGACACCTCCCTACACGTCCAGCAGCGGCTTGTGCTTGATGTGTCGGGCGAAGACTTGCATGAACTGCGCATCGACTCGCGCGCCCCAGACCGCCAGTGAATGGCCGACGATCCACAGCACCACCCCCGGAATCCACAGTTGCAGGCCCAACCCGACGGCGGCAGCCAAAGTCCCGTTGGCAATGGCGACCGTACGCGGCGCACCACCCAGCAAGATCGGCTCGGTCAGCGAGCGATGCAGCGGAATCTCGAAGCCCGGTGCGAAGCCCGAAGCTCCCTCATTGGCCGTACTCATACGACCGCCCCGCCCGAAAAGTTGAAGAACGACAGAAAGAACGAGGACGCGGCGAAGGCAATGGAGAGCCCGAACACGATCTGAATCAGCTTGCGAAAGCCCCCACTGGTATCGCCAAAGGCCAGTGCCAGGCCCGTACTAATAATGATGATGACGGCTACGATGCGCGCGACTGGCCCCTGGATGGACTCGAGAATGGATTCCAGCGGGCCTTCCCAGGGCATTGAGGAACCGGCGGCCTGCGCCGTGCTGGCCAACAACAGCATCAGTGCGGCCAGTAACAGCCCCTGCCCTGCGAGTCCGGGCAGAGGGTGCAGCCACATTGAGCGGGAAAGCGGCTGGTCAGTAAAACGCCAAGCAAGGGTATGGGTCATGGCTGTTCTCCAAGGGAACTGGGAGTTGGGGTGGAACCAGGTGGTGATGGCAATTCGGGCAACGACGTGTCCAACACGTCCGTCAGGTGGTAGCCGGTAGCGTCGAAGCCCGTCACATGGGCGATACCGGCGATACGGCGCTTGCGGCCACGCCCCGCGATGTAGATGACGACATTGACCGCTTCGGCGATCAGCGGGCGCGGCGGATTCACTGCGACTTCGAGAATCAACTGCTCCAAACGCAACAGGGCGCCCAGGGTGGAACCCGCATGGATGGTGGCAATGCCGCCGGGATGCCCCGTGCCCCAGACCTTGATAAGATCCAGCGCCTCACCACCACGGACCTCGCCAACTACCACACGATCGGGCCGCAGCCGCATGGTGGCGCGCACCAGCTCGCTCATGGTCACAACACCCGAACGCGTGCGCAGCGGTACATGGTCATGGGCGGCGCATTGCAGTTCGATGGTGTCCTCGAGCACCAGTACGCGGTCGCCGGTGGTGGCGATCTCCGCGAGCAAGGCATTGGCCAGTGTGGTCTTGCCGGAGCTGGTGCCACCGGCAATCAGGATGTTTTGCCGGTGGCGTACCGCACGGCACAGGAACTCGGCTTGCTGCACCGTCATCATCCCATCGGCGACGTAGCGCTCCAGTGGGATAACACCCACAGCGCGCTTGCGCAGCGCGAAGGCCGGCCCGGGCGCGGCCGGCGGCAGGATGCCCTCGAAGCGCTCGCCCGTTTCCGGCAGCTCAGCCGTCAACAGCGGTTGACCGCGATGCACCTCCGCGCCGACATGGGCGGCGACCAAACGGATAATGCGCTCACCGTCGGCCTCGGGCAGTGACACGTCCAGCGGCGCGCGGCCGGAGGACAGGCGGTCGACCCACAGCGTGCGGTCGGGGTTGAGCATGATCTCCACCACGTCCGGGTCTTCCAGTGCAGCGGCAATCACCGGCCCCATTGCTGTACGCAGCATCTGGATACGTCGATCCAGCGACGTGGTGGGGGAAGACTGAGGAATGGCGCTCATGACATCGGTTCCCCAGCACGTTCCCGCCCCTCACCTTGCGCTGCCGCGTCGTCCATGTGCACCGGGTCGGGATGCAACTCCTCCACCACGTCACGCACCAGACTGCGCCCACGCAGCAAATGGCGCCCAAGTTGTTCGACGAACTGCTCGAAACGCGCCTTACCCTGGGCGCGGGCGGCGTCCTGATGGGCCTCGGGCACCGGCGTGCTCACCGTCAGGAAGTAGCGCACGAACAGCGCCAGCGTCTCGATCTCGATGTTCTGATCACGCTCCAGGCGCTCGAACTGGCGCGACAGGCGATCCAGCCGTTTAGCGATGGCAGCCTCGCGTCGGTCGGCGGCGTCCGGTGACAACCAGGACGCCAGGGCCGCCGCGACGATGCTGGATTTCGAGACGCCTTTCTTTGCGGCCAACTCATCCAGGCGCTTGGCGTGCTCGGGCTGGATAAAGAGGTTCAAGCGGTATCGGCTCATAGCGGGATTCCATCATCAGGATCGAGGGACGCCTGCCGCGCCACGCGTTGCATGGCCGGGTCCAACTGGCTCGGAAGAGTCAGTGGCGCGTCGTCGTCATCGAGCAGTGCCAGGTCACTGGCCGGGTGTTCCGACTCAGGGCTGAAAGCGACGGTCTCGGATAGCTCGGGCAGGCGGCGCGGGCCACCGTCGTCCGTGTCGTCCAGGCCATCAGCAGAAGCCGTAGTCGATGCCGCGGGTACGGTCGGGACTACCAACTCGCGCCAGTCGTCGGGTCGGGCCGGGGGCGTATCCGCGTAACGCCCCGCCGCGAGTACAGGCACCGGCAGCACGCGTTGCTTGAAATTGGCATCCAGGTAGTAGCGCAGCTTTTTAGCCTTGATCGGTGCCACACTTGAGACCATCACCACGGCTTCATCGGGTGGAAGTTGCATCACTTCTCCGGGCGTCAGCAGCGGCCGTGCGGTTTCCTGACGCGACACCATCAGGTGGCCCAGCCACGGCGCCAGCCGGTGGCCGGCGTAGTTGCGCTGTGCGCGTAACTCAGTGGCGGTGCCCAGCGTCTCGGATATCCGCTTGGCCGTGCGTTCATCGTTGGTGGCAAAGGTCACCCGCACATGGCAGTTGTCGAGTATCGAGTGGTTCTGCCCGTAAGCTTTGTCGATCTGGTTGAGCGACTGCGCGATGAGAAAGCTGCGGATGCCATACCCCGCCATGAAGGCCAAGGCAGTCTCGAAGAAATCGAGCCGTCCCAATGCCGGGAACTCATCGAGCATCAGTAGCAGCTTGTGGCGTCGCTCGATGCCGTCGGAGCCGTCGAGCGACTCCGTGAGCCGCCGTCCAATCTGATTGAGGATTAACCGGATCAGCGGTTTGGTACGACTGATGTCCGACGGTGGCACCACCAGGTACAACGAGACGGGATGCTCGGCGGCAATCAGGTCGGCGATACGCCAGTCACAGCGCGAGGTCACTGCCGCCACCGTAGGGTCGCGGTACAGCCCCAGGAATGACATAGCTGTGGAGAGCACACCTGATCGTTCGTTGACGGCTTTGTTGAGCACTTCCCGAGCTGCTGACGCGACCACGGGATGCGGTTTGTCACCCAGATGCTTCGTCGTCATCATCCGGTGCAGCGTCAGTTCGAATGGGCAGTCGGGATCGGAGAGGAAGTTGGCGACACCACACAGGGTCTTGTCCTCGCCTGCGTAGAGCACATGCAGAATCGCGCCGACCAGCAGTGCATGGCTGGTCTTTTCCCAGTGATTGCGCCGCTCCAGCGCGCCCTCGGGATCGACCAGGATGTCGGCAATGTTCTGCACGTCGCGCACCTCATGCGCGCCACGCCGTACTTCCAGCAGCGGGTTGTAGCCAGCCGAGTTGGCATCGGTGGGGTTGAACAGCAGGCAGTGCGAAAAGCGCGAACGCCAGCCGGCGGTAAGCTGCCAGTTCTCGCCCTTGATGTCGTGAATAATCACAGAGTCAGGCCAAGACAGAAGCGTCGGCACCACTAAGCCGACGCCCTTGCCTGAGCGCGTGGGCGCAAAGGCCAGCACGTGTTCCGGACCTTCATGGCGCAGATACTGGTCGTCGTGCAGGCCCAGGAAGACGCCCGTTGGATCGGATAGTTTGGCCTTGCGGATGTCGGTGTCGTTAGCCCAGCGTGCTGAACCGTAGGTGGTAACTCGCTTGGCTTGTCGAGAACGCCATACCGACATGGCGATAGCGACGATGACGGCGACCAGGCCACTGCTACCCGCGATGGCGCCTCCGATATCGAAGATATCCGGTGCATAGACACCGAAGAAGAACCACCAGTCAAAAAGTCGCCAAGGGTGATAGACCGGGGTGCCGAAAAAATCGAACCAGGGCGAGCCGAGACGTAGCTGATAGCCCAGGGCGGCAGCGGTCCATTGTGTGGCACCCCACACGCCGGCGATCACGATGCCGAAAACGACCGTGATCTGTCCGAACAATATGCCCTGAGTTTGCATTCACCGGCCTCCAATATGTTCGCACTAATTCCTCGCTCAATCGCGACATAAGAACGTGCCGCATAACGCGAGGATCTGTGCCAAACCGGTGCCGATCAAAGACCATTATCGAAAGATAAGTGATGCAAAAAGCATCGTTTCATGCAGGAGAATGTGTCGTGAAAACGCGGCAAGCATGGGCGTGCTGCGGCGTGTCAGAAAAGAATGGAGGAATTTCTTTTTGAATGGCGAACAATCAGAATGTCGGCGAGTCTTCCGGCGGCGTATAGGGGGTATCGCCATCACCGTAGAATCGTCTGCGCGTGGCCTCGGCTACCCGGTTGCACAACACGTCGCTCATCGTTGGCCGGTCGGCCTTGCACTGCTGACGCAGCGCCTTCAGGCGATCAGGCTCGTCAGCCAACTTGTCTACGCTGGGTACATTAGCGACGTCAACTGCCTCCTGATTAGGTGGCTCCGGGGGATTGCAGGCAGTCAGCATTGCCATCAGCAATACAGGGACAGCTCGTTTCATAGCTCAACCTCTGCTTCGGGATCGGGGTCAGGTGGACGAACGGGTCTCATGGTGTCGGGAGATGCGATGGCATGCACCCGCTCGACGAAGCGGGATAGAACCTCGGACGTCTCCGCTTCCCGGTGCAGCAAATAGGTCGTCAACAGCGGCGAACGACCGGCCAGTGGACGAGCGACCACACCAGATTCACGACTGGAAGCGATGTGCGGCGCGCCTGCCAAGCCAAGAGCAAAGCCTGCTGATACCAACGCCATCATCAGGTCGCAGGAAGACACGCGCTCGGCGATCAAGGGTTCTTGCTCCACACGTCGCAACACCCGCTCGATTTGGCGTGCAGGGCCTTCACAGACCTGCGGATCACACAGCACCAGGGGGTAACGCAGCACGTCTTCCAGAGGGATGCACTTGTGAGTTAATAAGGGATGCCGCGCCGGCACGGCGACCATGATCGGGTCGCTCCAGACCGCCTCAACCACAATGCCTTCACCCACTTCATCGGATTGAGCAAACCCCACATCGTACAGGTCATCCTGCAACCCTTTGAGTTGCTGGGACAGCGACACCTCGAACAGGCGTATTTCCACCTCAGGCTCCTCCTGGCGACACTGGGCCAGCAGGGCTGGCAGCCGTGAAGGCGTCACTCCATCTGATAGCGCGATACGCAACTGACCGTGAAAACCATTGGCCGCAGCTTTCACGCTGTCCCGTGCCTGCTCCAGAGTGGTAAAAACGCGCGGCACATGCTCCAAAAACAGTTTGCCTGCACGGGTCAGCCGCGTCCTTCGACTAGTGCGTACAAACAACTGTTCACCCAAGTCCTCTTCCAGTTCTTTGATGGTGCGTGACAACGGCGATTGCTCAATGTGCAGGCGTTCCGCCGCTCGGGCAAAATGAAGTTCTTCGGCGACGGCAAGGAAGCAGCGTAAGTGGCGTAATTCCATACATACTTTCCTGTCAGACGACAGTCATATCGGCAACTGTATGCACCGCCGTTCGTTAGCTATGCAGCTCTAGTGCCCCGTGACTTGCTTAAGGGGCCCTTTCGGCCGTTTGATGAACCAGATAACGCCAATGGACGCAAGCATCATAATCGTCGCGGATTGGTAGAAGTCGTTGGTTGCCAACATGACCGCCTGACTGTCCACAATTTGGGAAAACATCGCTACAGCACTCTGAGAAGGAACGCCTAAATGTTCTAGCTGTGAGCTTACTTGCATGGATGCCTGGGGATCGATCGCCGTAACAAGTTCCTCACGATTGAACTTGGTCATGTGTTCCCAATAGGTCTGGGTGAGCGACGAACCAACCGCCATGCACAAGACACGAAGGAAGTTCTGTAGCCCCGCGCCACCTGCGACTTTCTCTTCTGGAAGATCGGAGACCCCCAGGGATGTGAGCGTGATGAGGCAGGCAGGTACACCCGCGCCCAGTACAAACATCGGGATCGCCACGGACATGAAATCTATCTGCGTTGTCAGCAGTGCTCTCATACCGAACGAAACCGCCAGAACGCCCATGCCATAGCTGACCAGCCAGCGTGGATCGACTTTTGGCAACAGTCGGCCGATGATAGGTGCAGTCGCGACAGCAAGGATGCCCATGGGCGCCGTCGCATAGCCCGCCCAAGTTGCGGTATACCCCATGAACTTTTGTAACCACAGTGGCGTCAAGACGATATTGCCGAAGAAAATTCCGAACATCAGACAAAGGGCAATCGTAGAGACCAACCAATTACGGGATTTGAAGACAGACAAATCGATAACGGGCGCTTTATCAGTCAACTCCCATATGATAAGTACGACCAGCGATATCGCTGCCACAATGGCGCAACCCACAATGAAATTGGACGAAAACCAGTCCAAGTCTCGCCCTTTATCGAGCATCACTTGAAATGCTGCCACGAAAATAACGAGAAGCGCCAAGCCAATTCCATCGATACGCGAGCGCCGAATAATCGTTTCACGTCCCTTCAATACCCACCAGCCTCCTATCCCCACCAACAGGCCGAAACCAATATTGATGTAAAATACCCACTGCCAGCGCCAGTTATCGGTAATCAGGCCGCCAAGTATCGGGCCAAAAATCGGCGCCACCACAGTCATCATTCCCCAAAGAGCCATTGCAATATTGGATCTTTCTTTTGGGAAGACGGCTAGCAGCAGTGTTGCGGAAAGGGGTATCAAAGGTCCGCCGGTAAGCCCCTGTAATATCCGGAAAACCACCAGGCTCGGCAGAGACCATGAGAGGCCGCAGCATACGGAGAATATGACGAATCCAGCAACCGATACGATGAAAACACGAACCTGGCCAAATTGCAGCGCGAGCCAACCGGAGAGTGGAACGGTAATTGCTTCCGCGACAGCATAGGAAGTAATTATCCAGATTCCTTCATTCGTCGATACGCCGAGGTAACCCGATATCGTCGGCATTGCAACATTAGCGATAGTGGTATCCAACACCACCATGAAATTTCCCAGCGCAAGCACGATCGCCGCGAAGGCGAGTTTAAAACCGGATAGCGGTGGAAATTCCGAAGAGGACATGGATCTATTCCTGCACGTGACCTCGGGGATTCCCCGAGGATGTCAGGTCGACGGTTGCTTCCATCGACAAGCCGATACGTAAGGGGTGCTTTATGAGCTGTTCGGGCTCGAGACGAATGCGCACCGGCAGACGCCGCACCACTTTGATCCAGTTGCCAGTGGCGTTTTGAGCCGGTATCACCGACAAGGCGGCCCCACTCCCCCCGGCAAACCCTTCTACCCTCCCGTCGTAGACCACATCATCGCCATAGAGGTCAGAGGTCAAGTGAACCTTCTGCCCTGGTTTGACATGACCTAATTGGGTTTCCTTGAAGTTGGCGTTCACATAGATACTTTGAATGGGTACGACCTTCATCAGACGCATGCCTGACTGAACATGCTGGCCAATATCCACTGATCTCTGAGTCACAATGCCATCAACCGGCGCTCGTATGACGGTTCGACCGAGATCGATGCGGGCTTTCTCCAGGCGTGCCTTGGCGGTCAAAACGATGGGGTTGGTCTCTATCGTGCTATCCATGAACAGAGCCTGATTGGCTTGCCGCTCTCCTTGCGCTGATACACTAGCGGCACGCGATGCCGTGAGATTGGCCTCCGCCTGCTCCAGAGCCGCTGTTGCCTCGCGCAGTTCTGCCTGAGAATCAGTAAACTCCTGCCTGGACACGGCCCCGCCTTCCACGAGGTTCCGGCGACGCTTCTCGTCAAGCACGGCTTTATCGTATCTAGCGCGAGCCCTGGCGACCGCTTGCTCAGCAGCGTGGATCTGGGCCTCGCGCTGATCAGACTGCCCGGTGAGCGTCTTGTCACTGGCCATGATCTGCTGGACCCTCCGACGAGCACTCCCCAGATCCGCCTCGGCCCGCCTGACGGCAATCCTGGCATCGGTATCATCAAGCACCACCAGAACATCACCGGCGTGGACGGTCTGGGTATCTACCACCTTGACCTCCTTGACCGGGCCATTGACTAATGGCGTGACCTCTGCCACCTCAACGTCGGTGTAGGCGTTATCCGTGGAGACGCTCTTTCCCGCGAAGAAGATCAGCCAGATCGCATAACACACACCAACCAGAACCAGAAGGACGCAGAATGCCAGGAGCATTTTCTTGCGTTTCCCTTTCATCGCCGTATTTTTCATGACTGTCTCGTCAGCGGGTTCCGGCTGTTCATTACCCTTGGTTTCGTCGTGTTCGGTACTCACGGCTTTACTCGCGCCTCAAAGGTTGAATGTGACTCGAATCCGCCCCCCAGGGCTTTCACCAATGCCACATCGAGGGAATATCCGCGGGCATGAATAGCGGCATCAGCCAGCCGCGCCTGAAGCAACGTATCTTCGGCGGTGAGCACCGTCAGGTAATCGACGAGACCTCCCTGATAGCGGGCTTTTGCCAGGCGATATGATTCTTTGCTGTGGGCCAAGGCGGAGTCGGTTGCCGCCGACCTGTCGGCGAGGGCCGTCAGACTGCGAAGCGCATCCGCGGTCTCGTGCAGAGCTTGGGTCAATGCCTGGTCATATGAAGAGACGGCGAAATCATATTCAGCCCGCTCGCCACGATAGTTGGCACGTAGCCTCCCTCCCTCGAAGATCGGCAAACTGATTGCCGGCCCGACGCTGCCGACATCCGAGCCGGAGCGGGTCAGGTTGTCGAGCCCCAGGGACTGGAACCCGATGAACGCCATGAGATTCACGTTCGGATAAAACGCGGCCCGTGCCACGCCAACGCGCTTGGCAGCGGCTTCGACGCGCCAACGTGCGGCGACCACCTCGGGAATTCGTCCCAACAGGTTGGCGTCCAATGCGGCAGGAACTCCGATCGGCCGGCGGCTCGACAGCGATGGCCGTGCAATATCGAGCCCTCTGTCCGGGCCCCTGCCCAACAGGGCGGCAATGCCATTTTTGGCGAGCTGTATCCGCTCGTTGGCCTCGGCCAGAGCGGCCTTGGCGGCATCAACTCTGGCCGCGGATTCCTCGATGTCCGCCCGGGCGTTCAGTCCCTGTGATGCACGCCGCTGTATAAGGTGGGCAGACGCTTGCCGGTTGCGAAGCGTCTCGGTCGTAATGTCCCGATAGTGGTAGAGGTACTGCAACTGCACATAGGCATCCGCAAGGGTCGTGGTCAGCAGTAGTCGCGCCGCCGCGGCGTCCGCTTCCGCGGCCTTTGCGTCTGATGTGGCGGCACGCAGGGCGTCGCGATTTTTCCCCCAGAAATCCAGCTCCCAACTGAAATCGAGCGTAACCTCGCCCATGTCGTTCCAGCCACGAGGAACGGCAGTTTTGGGAAAGATATAGTTGTAGCTGAGCTTCTGTTTAGTGACCGATGCGTTAGCGTCGAGTGCCGGGTACAACGTGGAGCGGGCCATCTGAGTGCGGGAGATCGCTTCCCGTACCCGCGCCTCGGCCTGGGCCATCGAAGGTGAATGAGCCAACGCCTCGGTCATCAGTTCGTTCAACTGACGATCATGGAATCGGGTCCACCAGTCCTGGGCCGGCCAGTTAGCCTCTGGCGCGGCAAGACTGCGCTTGGATGCCAATTCGGATGCCTGAATTGGTTGTGGCGCAGGCCCGACGTCCGGCACTAGCGCGCAAGAGCTCAACGCGACACAGAGCAAAGATATCGCGGCAACGGTCAACCACCTCTGGGGTCTATGTTCCCCCTCGGCATGACTTGCACCACAGGACGCTAGCTGACACCACATTGTTGTTGCCTTCGATCATCAACGATTCACATAAAATATACCGGTCGGTTCGGTACAGTCAAGAATCCATAAACAATGTTCCACGGCACCAAGATAGATCTTGTCGACGAAGCTTATACCGCACTGACCGGTATCTTCGAACCGCTCATGTGATATGATCCGGGCTTATTCCAGTAGCGATGGAAGGGAAAACAACCATGGCCATTTCATCAACCGACTCAAAGATCGAGGCGTCACCCAGGAAACCTCTTCTGTCCAAGAAGGCGCGTGCGGTTCTCGACGCGGCCCGGGATATTTTCCTGGCCAATGGCTTCGCTGGCGCGACCACCGATATGATCCAGCAGGCGGCCGGCGTGTCGAAATCGACCATGTATGCCCATTATCCGAACAAGGAGGCTTTGTTCGCGGCCGTCGTAGAAGCAGAATGTGAGCAGTTTCTGAAGACGGTTCGCAAGCCCAAGCTGACAGGGGAGCGCCTATCAGACATCTTGAACTCGATGGCCCAAGCCTATCTAGAGATCGTGCTGTCGCAGGATGGATTGGCGCTCTACCGTATGATCGTGGCCGAAGCACCGAGATTTCCCGAACTGGGAAGACGTTTCTATCTCGCCGGCCCCGCCACGATCAACGGCATCGTGGCGGAAAGGTTGCAAACCGCTGCGGCGAGGGGCGAACTGGACCTCGGCGGCATTGGAGTGGACTCGGCAGCCGCGCTCTTCGTGAACATGGTACGTGGTGAAGCACAGATGCAGTGCCTAATGCATCCCGACGCTCCAGCATCCGCAGCCCAACGAGACCAGTGGGCCAAAGATGCTGTTACCGCGTTTCTCCGCGCTTTTCAGAAAAGGGCCGAGGCCGAAGAACGCTGACTATTCCTTCTGCGCGGGAAGTACTCACCCCTGAGCGCCGGCGTTCCATCAGCCAGTAGCTGGCCCTCGCGCGCCCCCGAATCTCAAGCCACCATGTGGAGTGGTCAGATTCTGGCAGTGTCTTGGGCCGGCGCCTCAATACCAGAACGTATCGTCGGAAGATGGAAGACCTCTATGACCTGTCGCTGATGAAAGCCCTTCCTGCGGACAAGGCGTGCGCCACATCTGCAATATGAGCCCCCTGGTAGCGAGCACCGGCGAGTTCAACTTCTGACGGCCATCGAGAACCGTCAGAGCCAGTCATCGTTGTTGCACCGTATGGAGATCCTCCCGCCGGTTCGTCCATCTCGAGCAATCCCTTGAAGGAATACGGAAGCCCCACAGTGATAATGCCATGGTGCATCATCGAAGTAAGAATCGAAAATATGGTGGACTCGGACCCTCCGTGCTGGCTCGCCGTACTAGTGAATGCGCCACCGACCTTGCCGATAAGTTTGCCCTCTTTCCACGTCTGAACGGTCTGATCCAGAAAATTGGCGACCTGAGCGCATAAACGCCCGAAACGCGTGGGGCTACCAATAATGATCGCGTCATAGTCGACTAACTCTTCGGGGACGGCCACTTCGATATCCGGGCTTCTACGTTTGGGCACGGTGCCTTCATCCAGATCGGGGACACGCTTGAGCTTGACCTCCGCTCCTGTGGCGGTAGCGCCCTCGGCAACGGCTTTGGCAAGTGTCGCCGTGTGGCCGCCCGCTGAATAGTAGAGAACCAGTACTTTGGTCATGTTGGTCTCCATTGATCTCGTGAGTGCTCTGCCGATCCAACCTATCTCCAGGTCGTTCAATGTTGACCTACTGGTTGCACTCGAGATGACTTAGCCTCGGTCGCCCTGGCGAGTGAAAACGCAGAATTTATCAGCGCGACATGGCTGAATGCCTGTGGAAAATTGCCGAGTTGACGCTTTTCGGAAGGATTGTATTCCTCAGCAAACAAGCCAACGTCATTACCCAGTGAGACGAGGCGCTCGAACAGCGATTCAGCCTCGTCTAGCCTACCTTGCAGAATGTAGTTATCGACTAACCAGAAGCTACAGGCGAGAAAAGCGCCTTCTCCCGCAGACAGACCGTCAACACCCGTACTCGTTTCGTAGCGCAATACAAAACCATCGACCATCAGGTGTTGTTCGATTTCCGATACGGTGTTGCGTACACATTCATCGTCGGCTGGTAGAAAGCCGACTATCGGAATCAGAAGCAGGCTGGCATCAAGGTGATTCTTGCCATAGGCTTGCACGAAGCAGCCCCGGTCGTGGTCGATCGCATTTTCGCAAACGCTGCGATGTATCTCATCGGCGATGTGCCGGTATTTCCGACGCTCAGCCTGGTCAATTTGGTATGACTCGTTGCTCGCCGCCCTGTCGAATGCGACCCACGCCATGATCTTAGAGTGAGTAAAATGCTGCGGCTCGCCGCGAATTTCCCATATCCCGGCGTCTGGCTTTGACCATGTCTCCTCAAGGTGGTCCAGCAGCGCGGTTCGCAATTCGAGGCCCCGCGCCAGTGGAAGAACTCCGGCCCTGGAGGCAACCGACATGACATTGAAAAGCTCGCCGTAGATGTCAAGCTGCAGCTGCTGAGCGGCCTTGTTACCGACCCGCACCGGACTTGAGCCTTCATAGCCGGGAAGCCATGGCAGCGTCCACTCTTCCAACCACTTTTCGCCTGCCACGCCATACATAATTTGGATTTGTGCAGGGTCACCCGCCGCTGCACGCAGCAACCACGCACGCCACGCCTCAGCCTCTTCCTCGTATCCCGCAGTCAACAATGCAAGCAGTGTAAAGGTGGCATCTCGCAGCCAACAATACCGGTAGTCCCAATTGCGCTCCCCACCAATGCATTCGGGCAGCGAGCTTGTAGCTGCGGCGATGATGCCCCCAGTCGGAGCATAGGTTAGCCCCTTTAGAGTGATCAACGAGCGCCGCACGACCTCCGTCCACCGCCCTGCACTCTCGCAACGCCCAGACCACCCTTTCCAGTACGCCTTCGTTTGCTGTAATAGCCTTTCGGGCTCGATGGTCGATGGCGGCTGCAGGTGCGACGGGCCATGGCTCAAAACGAAGGTAAACTCATCGCCTTCCTTCACATTCAACTTCGACAAGATTCGCCCGTTTTCCATGTCACTGCCGAGCTCCGTGCGAAGAACAAGCATGTCAGGACCAGCAATCATCACCGTGGTCTTGCTATCCGCCTCGCTAGTCCATGGCGCAGTCATGCCGTAGTCAAAGCGCACCACCAGGCTTGACTCCATGGACACGCTCCCTTTAACACCCGAAACCATACGCACCACGTGACTACTTTCCAGACCGGTCGGCATGAAGTCGATCAAGTCGACTATTCCATTTTTGGTTTCGAATCGAGTCTTGAGTACGAGACTGCCATCAAGATATGCGCGACTGCTCGTGTATGTCCGAGTAGTCGGCGCGATATGCCAACCACCATGCTCTTGAGTGCCAAGCAGACTTGCAAAGCAGGCCATCGAATCGAAACGAGGCAGGCACAACCAGTCGATCGAACCTGCTATGGATACAAGAGCAGCCGTTCTGCAATCGCCGATCATGGCGTAGTCTTCAATTCTTGCCGCCATGTCATTCCTCCTTATAGGGCGACTGCGCCGACTGGATCGCCATGCGGTTTATCCGTTGGCGGGCCTTCCCTCGCCAAGCTTGGGAGCCGTTTGCTGCTCTTCCCAGCCACCGCCCAATGAGCGATACAGTACGGCTACGTCGGTGTCGATTTGCGCATCAGCCCCACACAAAGACCTGTGCCGTGGTCGAACCACTCAGCGACGGCGCAGTAGCCACTCGTGTCGTGATTGCTGATCGTGTCAGTTGCCATGACTACGCCTGCAACTCCAACCGTTTGTGGTATTCACGCTCGGTCTTTTCGACCTCGGCAGCGGGGATGTGATAGTCCGTGTCATCATTGAAGATACGGAACATGAACGTCACGAACATACCGATGGCGCCCAGACCCACCAGCCACCAGATGTGCCAGATCAAGGCGAAGCCGAGGAACAGACTGAACAGCCCCATGATCGGGCCTTCCGCCGTGTTCCTGGGCATGTGAATGTCCTTGAACTCGGTGGCCAGTTCACGCTTGAAGCCGCCCGGCTGCTGTTTCATCTCCCAGTAGGCATCGATGGAATCGACGGACGGCAGGTAAGCGAAGTTGTAGTTCGGGGGCGGAGAGGAAGTCGCCCATTCCAGGGTACGAGCGTCCCAAGGGTCGCCGGTGACGTCACGGTTCTTCTCGCGATCGCGAATACTGACAATGAACTGGATGATGATGCAGGCGATACCTAGTGCAATGATCACCGCGCCGCACCAGGCGACGATCATCAGTGGCTGCCACTCGGTCTGCTCATAGGACTGCATGCGACGCATGGCACCGAAGAAGCTCAAGGCGTAGAGCGGCATGAAGGCAAGATAGAAGCCGACGAGCCAGCACCAAAAGGAGCGCTTGCCCCATTTTTCGCTGAGAGTGAAGCCGAAGGCCTTCGGGAACCAGTAGGTGAGACCCGCCATCATGCCAAACACCACGCCGCCGATGATGACGTTATGGAAGTGGGCGATGACGAACAGACTGTTGTGCAACACGAAGTTGGCACCCGGCACGGCCAGCATGACACCGGTCATACCGCCCAGGGTGAAGGTGATGATGAAGCCAATGGTCCAGAGGACGGGCGTGGTGAACTGAATACGACCGCGATACATGGTGAACAGCCAGTTAAAGATCTTCACCCCGGTCGGTATGGCGATGATCATCGTCATGATGCCGAAGAAGGCATTGACGTTGGCACCGGCGCCCATGGTGAAAAAGTGGTGCAACCAGACGATGAAGGACAGCACGGTGATTGCCGCCGTTGCCCAGACCATCGTCTTGTAGCCGAACAGACGCTTCTTGGTGAAGGTCGCGATCACTTCGGAGAAGACGCCGAACGCCGGCAGGATCAGGATGTAGACTTCGGGATGGCCCCAGGCCCAGATGAGGTTGACGTACATCATCTGGCTGCCGCCCATGTCATTCGTGAAGAAATGCATGCCCAGATAACGATCCAGCGTTAGCAGGGCGATCGTCACGGTCAGAATCGGGAACGACAGAATGATCAGAACGTTGGTGCACAGCGCCGTCCAGGTGAAGATCGGCATGCGGAAAAGCGCCATGCCCTTGGTGCGCATCTTCATGATCGTCACGAAGAAGTTGATACCGGTCAGCGTGGTCCCGATCCCCGATATCTGTAGTGCCCATATCCAATAGTCGACCCCCACGTCCGGACTGTATTGCAGCTCCGACAGTGGTGCGTAGGCCAGCCACCCGGTCTTGGCGAACTCGCCAATCACGAAAGAGAGGTTGACTAGGATCATACCAACCGCGAAGAACCAGAAGCTCAGGTTGTTCATGAAGGGGAAGGCGACGTCGCGAGCCCCAATCTGCAGCGGCACAACCAGGTTCATCAGACCGATGACCATGGGCATCGCCACGAAGAAGATCATGATGACACCGTGGGCGGTGAAGAGCTGATCGTAGTGAGGGGGTGGTAGATAGCCTTCGGCACCGCCAGCCGCGATGGCTTGCTGCGTGCGCATCATGATGGCATCGGCGAAACCACGAACCAGCATGACCAACGCCACCAAGAAGTACATGACGCCGATTTTCTTATGATCGATGGAAGTGATCCACTCGCTCCAGAGATAGCCCCATAACCTTTTTTTTGTAATCCAGCCCATTAGCAGGAGCCCAAGAATGGCTGCCACCCCCGCCGTGACCATAATGATCGGCTCGTGCCAGGGAATTGAATCTAAACTGAGCTTTCCGAACATGACGTTACTCCGTCACCTGCGTCTTCATGGGTATTGAAGCTCCTGTGCTTCGTTATGCTTGCCATGCTTTCCATCCCGCTTTCCAAGGCTGACAGCTGCAGGTTGTCAGTCCGGTATTCAGGACCAGCGCATGCGGGTCTAAGCCACCATATGGCAAGGGTATTGCGGCGACCGTTCACCACCAGAGGCCTCCACGCTCCCGCTAATGTGATGTGCACCACAGAGAATTAGCTGGCACCGCCTAGTCAATGCTTAAGGGATCGACACCCCAGACAGAACCAAACCGAACCGATCGGTTCGTTACTAAAAATGGCATTATGTGGCGAATTCCTCGTGTGGTCAATATCGGTAAAAAACCGATCTGGCCGGTACGAAAACACAAGACCTGGCATGCTCCGTATCCGTAACAACAGTAGAGGAAGAAAGAGACGTAACCGACATGTCCGCCAGCTCTAGCATCGGAACGTCCTCCAATGCCATCCGCCTGACGGGTTGGCGCTATATCGCATGATTGCGGCCGAAGCCCAAGGTTTCCCGAGCTCAGGCTGCGCGCTTTCACCTTGCCGGCTCTGCCAAGATCAAACGTATCGTGGCGGAAAGACTAGAAAGAGCTGTATATGAAGGTGAACTGGACCTTGCAGGCCTTGGATTTGACTCCATCGCCGCGCCTTTGAAGTGATATGGTAAGTGCTGGGGTGAATTCAGTGTTTGATGCATCCCCATATTCCAGCGTTTGCCGCGCAGCACGATCACTGGGCCAAAGATGCCGTTGCTACGTTTCTCCGCGCCTTCAGAGGAAGTCCGGGAACAGCCCCCTTAACCTTGAGCATTAACGTTCTATCGGCATCAGCTGATTGCCGGTCCTCGTGCTCGGCCCAAGTCCCATGATACAAAATCACCACGCACCACCGCTGTAAGTTGCTGACCTAGTCGCTGTTCGATCATCGGCCGCCACGGCACTAGGCTGAACCCCATACCGTCATCGAGCATGGCGTAGCGTCCGCTAGCGAGCATGACGGAGCGCCGGTATATACCGGCCACACGCTGCCCGTCCGTGACAGGTCTGTGCGCCAATCCGGTTTCGGCGGCAATATCCTTGGCGGCCTGCGTCAGTTCCCGGTCGCGCAGCGTCCCCAGCAGGTTCCGGGCGAGGGTTACCCGCTGCCTGCGCCGCTGGGCCAGCCCCTGTTCTTCGAGGAAGTCGGCGCGCTGCTGTAAGGCTCGTTTGGTGTCGCCGCCAAAGCCCAGGTCGCTCAGCCCACGCCCCCCGCCGATCAACTGCTGATCCAGCCAGGTCGCACCAATCACTCGCGCCTGACGTTCAATCGGCAGGTGAGATTTCAGTTTTACCGCCACGCCACCCAGCCGCTGTGCGTCGTACTGGCGGCCACGCTCGACCAGATCGTCCGGCACCTTCCATAAGCCATCGGCCACGCGCTCCACGATGCCAGCCCGGCGCAGGGCTTCCAGCCGGCGAACATGGCCCGCAACGACTTCCTGCGGGTCGCGGTCAGGCATGGCCCGACCTTGCTCAATCGCCAGGTGATGGTCGGTGCGATACAGGCCATCGCTCGCCAGCGCGATAATGTTGCGGTCGGCCGCCCGCACCTCGGCTGAACTGCGCACCTCCACCACCGCGCCGGTGGGATAGTTCGTCAACTCGTCACGGGCATTCAAGGCGACGTAGTGGGCCTTGCCGTCCACCCCGTCGATGACCAGATAGCCCCGGTCGCGCAGTTCGTCGGCCAGTCCCTTTGCAGCCACTCGGCCGATGACGGCACGGCCGTCGTCGCTCGGCTCGAACACCGCCAGCTCGCGTGGCTGGCCGCTCATGGCGCGCTGCATGGTGCGGATGATGTCTCCACGCTCGCCCAGGGCGCGCAAGGTCTTCTCCGCGTCCGCATGGACGGCCCAGGTGCCGGGCTGCGTCTCGTCGGCCAGGCCCAAGTGCTGCAAGCGTTGCAGGCGGCCGATCAGCAGCAGGCGCTGACGTTGCAGCCGAGGTTCGTTGAAGCGCTTGATCTGCAACTGGCCGTCCTCGCCAGCTTCACGTTGCAGCGTGCGATCCAAACTCGTCCACCGCTCCTGTTCCACCTCACGCCGCAAGGTCTGTTGAATCTCCAGTTCCGTGCGCCGTCCCAGCCATTCCGTCACCAGTTCGGCAGCGCGATGGCGGACGCCATGGGCGATGTAGTCACCGGCGATGATGAGGTCTTTGCCAGTGTCGTCACGTCCACGCACCACCAAGTGCGTGTGCGGGTTGTCTGTGTTCCAGTGATCCACCGCCACCCAATCCAACTGCGTGCCCAGATCGGCTTCCATACGGTTCATCAGATGACGTGTGTAGGTGCGCAGATCGTCCAACTCGGCCCCGTCCTCGGGCGAGAGGATGAAGCGGAAATGATGCCGATCGTCCTGACAGCGCTCCTTGAAGGCATCCAGATCGTCCTCGTCGATTTGCGGCCCGTAGGCCCGACCTTGCTCACCATAACGCCCCGCACCGTCGCGTTCGATGTAGCGCAGGTGTTTCGCCAGCGACTGCGGGCTGGCACGGCGCTGATTAACCAGCAGGGTTTTGATGGTGACGCGACGCGAGAATGGCGTCAGTGATGTGCCCGTGAAGCGCGCCGCGGTATGGCCGCGCCCCAGACGTGAGCCGGGACGTTGACCGGTGCTGCCCGCCGATGTCTGCCGACGTGACGAGGATTTGCCGCCACTGGCTTTCACTGTCTGCTTGAGCACCTTGGAAACGAAGCCCTGCCCCCGATGCTTGGGGGCGCTGGGGCGGATACGGAAATCATCATCGCGGTGGTCGCTCATGGCCAAGTCCCTAGTAAACTGTGGCGTGCTCCGTCGTGTGAAGCACGCGGGCAGATCAACGTTGGTGCGGGTTTCGCGCTCCACGCGGCACGGTGGCGAAGCCACATCGTGCCGCACCACCCCCACGTGCAGACTGGCTTTACGGGCGGCTAGGTGCCGCCCCCTTTTGTCTTGCCTTCCGCCTTTGCCCTTCCCCAACGCTCAGGGCGTCGGCGGCCCGGCGACGCTACGCTGCTGGCAACCAGCCCGCCGGCGAACACGCCAATGGCCGCAGGCCGGGCGCCTTCGAGGCAAGACGCCTGCACATGGGAAGGCAGCGCAAAGTGCAACGCGGATGCGCTCGCACTGCATGCGCGACGACATGTGCAAAGCCACCGGCTCGGTACGTCCGAGTGCTCCATAAGATGCACGGCAACGTGCAGCGAATCGACGGCCATCATGGATGGGCCTCCAGCCAGACCGGATGTGCGATGCCGATCACGGCAGATACGTTGATCGGCCCAAAATAGCGGCTGTCGAACGACGCCGGGTTGGCTGTGCTCAAGAGGAAGAGTTCGTCAGGCCGAAGCTGCCGGCATTGCCGCCAGGATGACAGCGGACGACCCATACGATCAGCAGGCAATGTGGTCGCTATCGGCACACCGTCGATACGTACCTGTCCGGCGACGATGCAAACGTGTTGCGGTGCGACGGCGCCCACACGTTTCAGTAAAGGAATGTGGTCTGGCAGGTATCCGCGTTGCGCCGCCAGAGCAGCGGCTTCTGGCGGCAAGGCGGTTAGAACAACGTCACCAACTTTCAGTAAAGGTGGCAGCGAGCCGGATCGGCGTTGCAGCGGATCAAGGCGATACCAGCCCACTGCCACACTATCGGATGGATTGTAGAGCAGGCGCGGCAGCGGCTGCACGAAAGACGCCCAGGCCAGCACAGCAAGGCCGCAGAGGGACAAACCTACCAACACAATGCGAGCACACAGGCGCGAGCGAGGATGTGGTGCGGCTTCAGGGGGGCGTGCGGCGGTGCAATGGATCGTCATGGCAGCGCCCTCCCTGCCAGCCAGGCGGCGTGCCGCTCGGCGGTGTATTCGGGCAACGGCAAGCGCGCAGCAAGCCGATTGGCAAGCGTGCGCCAGTACGCGGGCGATACGGTGGCCGGCGCAATGCCCAACGCCTCGATGGCATCAATGCGTTCCAGCACGGTGCGCACGGCGTGGTCCCCTTCAGTGTGCAGCAGCAGGCGTGCACCGGGCTGCACGCCAGGGATGCGCTGCATGGCATCCAGTGGCGGGCCAGCCTGCATCACCATGAGCTGCCAACGCACTGTGCCGTAGTCGTTGGCCTGCCAGCGAATGCGGCAGAATATGGCGCCAGGCAGGAACATCGCCACACGCCGCCAGCGATCGAACCGGATGATGCGCACGGATTCGCCGAAGCGCAGGTAAAGTTTGAAGCGTGATTCGAGATAGGCCAGCGAGACGCGCGTCAGCGGTGCGTTGTCAGCCTGACCGGGGAGCGTGGCGAGGAGCGGCGGTGGCGATGCAACCGGCGTCGTCCAAGGCTGTGTATTCATGATGGGTTCTCCGGGAACTCGCGTTCCAGCAAGGCACGCAGCAACTCGGCCACGGTCACGCCTTGAGTGAAGGCCGAGACCTTGATGCGCGCTCGCATCGCGGGGGTGATGTCGAGGGTCAGGCGCGCGGTGTAGAGATCGCCCTTGTTGAGCGTGTCGGCGTCGCCCTGGCGAATCCAAGCCTCCGCCTGTGGATTGGGGGGTGGACGCGCACCAATGCCGACGCGCTTGCTGCGTGCCTTGCTCATAACGGCCACCGCAACAATTCATCCACCAGTGCCGTAATTTCACGGGCAGCAATGCTGTCCGGCGCCGTTTCGCGTGCCAGGCGGCCAGCGGCCACGCTGTCGGCGAAGACGATGCGCTGGCGTACCTCGGCGCGCAGTGCCGGCAGCGGTTGTTCCGCCAATGCCTGCCGGGCTTCACGCCCGATCACCGTGGTACTGACGCGTCGGTTGATGGCGAAAGCCGCCATGAGCTGCGGACGGAACACTTGAGCCTCCCGAACCAGTGCCACCATCTCGGCACTGGCCCACAGATCGTAGGGGCTGGGCTGTACTGGGATCAGTACACGCTCAGCCGCCAACAGCGCGGAGCGCGCCAGAGCGGCGATCCTGGGTGGCCCATCTATGACGACGTGATCGGCCCGTCTGGCAAGTTCTGGCACCTCCTGGTGCAACGTTTCACGGTCGAGACCGACGGCACTGAACAGCCTGGGCAAGCCTTGCTGGCTTCGGCGCTGCGCCCAGTCCAGCGATGAACCCTGCGGGTCGGCATCCAGCAGGATGACGTTCTGACCACGTAACGCGAGTTCGCCGGCAATGTGAGTGGCCAGCGTGGTCTTGCCCACGCCGCCTTTCTGGTTGAGCAAAGCGACGATCATGGCATGGCCCTCCTTAACGGAAAGCAACACCATGAACGGCCAGAAAAACGCTCTTGCCTTGGGTTGTTGGCGGTTATCCACCGCCGTAATAGGTGCTTATTATTATTGGTTAGATAAGGTTTTAAGTTAGATATTAAGTTAAGAGCCGGAAAAATCCTTACCACTCTTGGAGTTAGGTTCAGTTTGCGCGCCGGATAGCACGATACCGGTGCGCCTGATAGCACGAGTCCTGGCGCGCCCGATAGCACGAGCCCATTCACAGCTTGTTCTGCTGCGATCCCCGGACTTATCCCCGTGCCGTTTGCGGCACGGGCCGGAAGGCAAGAATCTCCGGTTCTCCGGGCCAGCGTTCGATGAACAGCTCGTAACCGGGTAACGACTGCTTCGCCACCAGAATGCGCAGATCGCGGGCAAAATCGCGCGGCTGCGCCAGGCTGCCGGACTTGCGATACAGGTAAGGGAAATCGAACTGCCAGCCGCAAGCCTGGCGACCGCCATGCTTGCGCACCAGTCGGTATAGCCAGCGCTCGATGCCGCCTGTGAGCCGGAAATACGTCGGATCGATGGTCAGTACCAGAGCGGAATCTAGCACGCCCGCATAGAACCAGTCCGGCAGGATCAGCTCTATGCCCAGCGGTTTGCCGCTGGCATCGGCCAGCTCTTTCCACTCGTTGATCCAGGAAAACCGGTGCAACCGCCGCCCGGTGGTCTCGCGGATGGAGGTGGCCACCGTGGTCGATTGCAGCCGGTCGAGTGCGGCTTTGAGACGCTGGTAGTCGCGTAGCGAGGTGCCGCGCCGGATAAAGCGCAGGATTTCGTAGGGCGTGGCCTGCATCCGCCGCGACGGCTGGATGCCTGCATCTCGGGCTTCCACGATCTGACTGGCGGCCCAGATCAGGATGTCGGCGTCCCAGATGGTGGCGATGCCGTGTTCCTGGGTGCCTTCCACACGCAGGGTAATCTTGCGACTGCGGAAGTCGATCGGCGTGGTGCGCCTTGACTTGGCCAGCGAGAAGAACGGATAGGCCATCAGGTCCTGAGCATCGCGCGGCGCCATGTCCTCGCCCGGTAGCGCGCGGAATAGATCGAGCTGCTCCCCTGCTGGCTGCTGCCGGGACGGCAGCGATGGGCTGGGCATGACGATGCCCACCGGCGCGCTGTCGATCAGCGGCCGTCACGGTAGTCACCCGCGTGGTGTTCGGCGTATTCGGGATCGGACGTGGCCTCGTAGCTGCGGGCATCGGCCCAGGCGTCGAGATCGGCTACGGCGTACATGACGCGGCGGCCGAACTTGCGAAACTTGGGGCCACCGCCAATCACGCGCTGTTTTTCCAGCGTGCGCGGTGACAGGCGCAGATATTCGGCGGCTTCGTCGTTGGTCAGGTAGCGTTGGGGCCGCGCGGGCGTATCAGTAGCGGCGGCAGCAGGCCGCAGGGGAGCGGGTCGCATGGGATGCACCTCCATCGGTTGAAAACGTCCGACCACACAGCGCGACCGGATGGAGGCAGTCTCAAACAACATGAGATGCTTGCTCAGGGACGTTTTGCGGGCACCGCCGCACGTCCCTGTTCAACGGGTGGAAGCTGTGCCAGGCAGCGATAGCCGCCGTGCATCAGCCTATTACCCCGGCGTACCAAGCGACGCACGCGGGCACGCAAGGCGCTGTCGGCGTGCCAGTCGTCCGCGACGACATCAGCACCGAACAACCCTTCGGCCACCTTGCGCAAGGACGCACCGGCCAGGGTGGCGTCGAGCGCCTGCAAGGTGTGCAGTTCCAGCAAGTTCGAAAGGGAGGGCCGCGGTCGTGTCAGCGCCACGGGGAGCATGCTGGTGGCGGCAGCCAACTGATTCAGGGAGACCATCATTGCCCGACAACGTGCCTGGGAGGCGTCGCTGGCACGGACGGCGTAGACGTAAGCCATGCCGTCAGCCAAGTCCGGCGCCAACGCGAATCGCAGGCAACCACCCGCCCAGTGGCTTACCAACAACAAACGCTGGCCATCGTGGATCAGATACTTGTGACCCGGAAGGTGCCAAAGCGTGAAGGCTGCCGCGTCGGACGGTGGATCGACATCCGGGTAGAGTTGAAGCACGGCATCATGGTCGGGAAACCAGGCGGGGTGCGCGTCACGCGCGTCCAGAGTCGGGTTTTCCAGCAGGCGCAGTCCCCAGCGATGCCCCGCATCCGGTCGGCGACGACGCCAATCCTGGCGGTAGTCAGGGTGGCGGCGCAGGTATTCCCAAGCCAGCGCCGGACCATCCAGGTGCAGGACGTAAAGATAGGCCGCCGTCGGATACCAGGACGGGGCGCAGGGATCAGCCATGGCGCAACCTCCCTCGGCTCGAGGTACGTCGCCACGGCCAACAGGCCCGCTATGGAGCGATCATCAAATCGTCATGGGTGAAGCGATACACTGTCGGCGTCAAGACCGATTGGCTCCGGTGCGTTGCGGGTTTCGTCCGAATGCGACGAGGGCTCGCCCCAAAATGGCGTGCCGTATAGGCCAACCTGCCAAAAGCCGCGCTGTGCATCATGACTGTTTGGATCAGCAATGCACTGCGTCGGTGCAAGGTTACCCATCCAGACCGGCATGGTCTGGATTCAGACCGAAAAAGACACGGTGGGCCGCCACTGATGGTGGTGGTTCAGTCGGTGATCGAACCATTTTCCTCGGCCAACCGCAGATATTCCGATAGCCGTCGTACCGGCTGGAAGTAGCGATCGCGCATCACGGGTTGTCCATGCGGCCCAACGATCGACGCCAGATCGGAGAGTTTTACCGTTCCCAGCTCGGGCATTCCGATCCCCAGATCGATCAGGCCGTGGGCGATGTCGCCGCCGGCGGGATCGAGGGAGGCCAGCAGCCAGGTAGCGTGTGCATCCGGGGTGAATAGGCGTACCACCGGCACCGGGTCGGTGCCGGTGGTACGAGCCTGGCCGTTGGCGAGCAGTTGCCCGCGCTCTTGAGCGGTGATGAGTAGCATCATGGTCGCACGCCTTTCTCAAAGGAATAGAACCGCCGAACCGTATCCCCGCTTGTACGCGAAAGCAGCAAAGCGCAAGTCCACGAATCCACGGAAACGTAGGTGCGTGAAAGCGCATTGGCGTATGTCAGGAAAGGCACGGATACGGTTCTTCGGATTTCACGCTTTCCGCAGAAGCGGATTTCCGTATAGGCACAAAAGCACTGACTAGCACCAAATGAACACTATAGGTTGTAGCCCTATAGGGCGCAAAAGGCTGTCATCTTGGTTTTTGAGGGAAAACCATTGGTGGCAGAACAGTACTCATTGGCGAAAGCATTGAAGGCAGTCAGAAAGGCGCGTGGCTTGAGCCAGGAAGCCTTCTCTGACGTGTCCAGCCGTACCTACATGAGCACTCTGGAGCGTGATCTGAAAAGCCCGACCCTCAGCAAGCTGGCCGAGTTGTGTGAGGTGATGGAGGTGCATCCGCTCACATTGCTGACGCTGGCCTACAGTGGTGACAATCCGCATAAGGTTGATCAACTTCTCCAGCAGATACAGCTCGAACTGCGTGAAATCATTAACGATGCAAAAAGTTAGCTTCAAACAGCCTAATGATGAGCCATAGCTTGGTTGTTGTCTGTAACTTAGTGATCGCTGTCGTAAAATGCCATATAAAACAGAGGAATAACGCGTCACATGAAACTACAGAGCATCCGGCTATTCAGCTTTCAGTCGTTTGGGCCGGAGCCCACTGAACTGCCCCTCAACGACATCACCTATCTGATCGGCCCGAACGGTTCAGGCAAGACCGCAGCACTTCAGGCGTTGTGCCGCTTGTTTGCCTTCGATCCCTCGCTACGGCGCATCCGGCGGTCAGACTTCCACGTTCCCTATGATGAAGAGGAAGTTCCTGAAGAACGGCAGCTTTGGATCGAAGCCGACTTTATCTTTCCCGAACTTGAAGATGACGATGATGTCGCAACGATAGCTCCTCATTTCGGCCATATGCGGCTGGACTCCGCCGATGGTCCACCCCGTGTCCGATATCGCCTGGACGCCACGATGGGCGTGAATGGTGACATCGAAGAAACCCTGGTTCATGTATTGGATCTCGATGCCGATGGCTCTCCCCTCACCACAGCACAGGTTACGCGAGCGGAACGCAACCATGTGCAGGTTCATTACCTACCTGCACGACGAGATCCCGCTGATCACATCGCCTACAGCGCCAATGCTCTGCTTGGCCGTATGCTAAGAGCCGTAAACTGGGAGAATGAGCGAGAAGAAATCAAAGGCTTCACAGACAAAATCAGTGAAAGCCTCGCGGGCAATCCATCAATCGCAACTCTGAGCGAGAGTCTGCAGACAACCTGGAGCACCTTGCACAAAGGTAGCTTCTTCGCCGACCCCCAAATCACCTTCGCCGCATCCGAGATCGAAGCCTTATTACGGCACCTGTCCGTTTCCTTTTCTCCTGGGCATGACGAAGAATTGGTCGATTTCTCCAGGCTAAGTGATGGCCAGAAGTCCATGCTCTATCTGTCACTGGTGCTTTCGGCACAATCAATCGGGCGTGCGGTCCTTGCCGGTGACGATGATACCTTCGACCCGGATAAGTTGCGTCCCCCGGTGTTTACGATCGTCGCCCTTGAAGAGCCTGAGAACAGTCTCTCACCTCACTATTTGGGAAGAATCGTGAATGCTCTGGTCACTATGACGAGTAACGAAGATGCCCAAGCCCTAATTGCCACCCATGCACCTTCCATGCTTCGGCGAGTCAATCCTAGGCACATACGCTACTTGCGGCTCACCGGCGAGCGAACTACCAAGACCACGCGCATTCGCTTACCGAAAAGAACCAATGAAGCCCACAAGTTTGTCCGCGAAGCCGTGCAGGCATATCCCGAAATTTATTTCTCCCGGCTGGTTATTCTTGGAGAAGGTGATAGCGAGGAAATCGTTCTGCCCCGCATTCTGCGTGCCAAAGGTATTCCAGTCGACGAGTCTGCTGTAACCGTGGCGCCTCTGGGCGGTCGCCATGTCAATCACTTCTGGCGCCTGCTCTCGGCTCTTGAAATCCCCTATCTCACTCTGCTCGATTTGGATGTCGCCCGGCATCAAGGGGGCTGGGGTCGGATCAAGTACGTCAACGATCAGTTAGGCGAATATGCTCCTGCCAAAAAGCTCCCGTCGGACCATGGAATTCCCGCTTGGAACGATGCGAAAGAAAAGGTTCGTAGCTATCTCAACTACCTTGAAAAACTGGAGAATCGAGACGTTTTTTTCTCCTATCCACTGGACCTCGACTTCGCGATGTTACTCTCGTTTCCCGATGAGTACGGTGTCGAATCTAATCCACCGAGTGAAGCCACGGTCAAAGCCGTTCTCGGCGATAGCCATTTCGACGCGGCACAGTACGATGACGATGAGCGCGCACTTTTCAAGACCTATCACAAGCGTTTTAAGCTAGGCAGCAAGCCAGCGGCCCATATCGATGCACTGGCCCAGTTGAGTGACGCAGAACTTCTCGACGACATGCCTGAATCACTGGCGAGACTGGCGGACGCGGTGATCGCCAAGCTGGAGGAACTACCCGAATGATCGCCGCAGGCGATTGGCAACCGGCGGACGGGCTGATGCTTGAACCCAATGCCTTGCGTGCCGCACGGGAGACAGAGTGCTGTCTTGCACTGACAGCCGGGCCGGGGGCAGGCAAAACGGAAATGCTTGCACAGCGCGCCGATTTTCTGTTGCGCACAGGAACCTGCCGTTACCCGAAACGAATACTGGCCATCTCATTCAAGGTTGATGCCTGCAAAAACCTGAAGGAGCGCGTGCAACGCCGTTGTGGTTTCGACTTGGCAGCACGTTTCGACAGTTACACCTTCCATGCTTTCGCCAAGAGGATTATTGATCGTTTCCGGCCAGTGCTGACCGGACGGGACGCCCTCGATGTCGACTACCAAATCGGCGACCGGAGAGTGACACGACGACAGATCGAATTCAGTGACCTTGTGCCCCTGGCCATACAGATCCTCAGCACATCCGTTGCGGCCCGCAACGCTGTTCGTCAGACCTACAGCGATGTCTTTCTGGACGAATTCCAGGATTGCACCGACCAGCAATACGCACTGGTGAAGCTTGCGTTCCAGAACACTGCTATCCGTCTGACGGCAGTCGGCGACACCAAGCAAAAGATCATGGGATGGGCAGGTGCGCTTGATGGCATATTCCAAACCTTCGCAGAGGACTTTGTTGCTGAACCACTTAATATGTACCGCAACTTCCGCTCTAAGCCTCGTCTGCTGCGTATGCAGAACGAGATCATTAAGGTGATGGACTCCACCTCCGTTATGCCTGATGAACAACTCGCCGGTGAGGAGGGCCAGATATTCGCGCGGCAATTTCCAAATAGTCAAGAGGAAGCCGAACATCTGGCGGACTCAATCGACACATGGATCAACCATGAGCAACTTCCACCTTCAGAAATCGCGATCCTAGTTGTCCGGCAACCTGACCTCTATGGCGACCACCTAATCCAAGCGTTGGAGCAGCGGCGCATCCCCTTTCGCAATGAGCAACAACTCCAAGACATCTCTGTCGAACCAGCCGCGAGGCTTATCGTCGATTATCTGTCCACTCTCTATGGGCAGCGAGAACCCAAAGCCTGGATTCGATTGATGACACAACTCATCCCTTTCGCCGACGACGATGTACAGTCCAGCGTGCGAAGAGATTTCCAGAACTTTATTGTTGGTCAGAGGAAAAGTGCCGTACAGAGCGCACTATTAGGTGAACCATTCGCGGACTGGTGGGATTTTGTTCGCGCCTTTCTAAGAAAAGTGGGTATCGATACTCTGTCTGCACTTTCCCATGATTACGAGTCAAAAGCGAGACTAGTGCAAGTCGTCAACGACACCAAGACCCGCGTAGATGAACTATTAAAGTCGGAACCCAATTTACCGAAAGCACTGGAGCGTTTTTCCGATGATCAAGCTGTGCGCATTTTGACTATCCACAAGAGCAAGGGACTCGAATTCGATACGGTTGTCATTCTCGCTGTTGAAGATCAGTCTTTCTGGGGGGAAGAGGATGCGGAACGTTGTGCTTTTTTTGTCGGCATTTCCCGGGCTAAGCAACGGCTGATGCTGACCGTTAGTGATCGCCGAGACACCCCATCATCCAATCCTCGCAGGTGGAAGGAAAACAGAACGCCGCACTCGGAGTTTTTAGGCTATGCCATGCCTTTTCTCAACCCTGATCGGTAGTCTCACAATACTGCAGAGTACGCGGCTGACACGGGCGTATGCCGACAAGAGCGAACGCAAAGCCGATCAACAACTGAAGCGCCTCGTTGAATGTGGCGTGTAATCCCCTCAGAAGAACCGTTGAAAAGGGCTTTTATTGGTGAAACTTCCTCTTGTAGATACGTTCTCTCCCACCTATGAGATTTGGGAAACAAGAGATCCTACGTTTGATGAGATGCTGGCAGCAGGAAATCCCCATCTTCGTATCCCAATCAGATTGAAAGCATCTATCTCTAACGCCTACGATGCTGCCACTCACATGGCAAAAGTCGGCGCCGATAGTAGGCTTGGCAACTTCATTGACGATGCCTTGGACAACAGTGTCGCGTACAGGTCTTGGCGGCAAGCGATGCCATCCAAGACACCAGACGGACTTTCGCGGTATCAGAAGCGCTATCCACATTGCAATTTCGAGCAGGTTTCCGCAGAGATAGAAGCGGTCGGCCATGTGCTCAGTGAAGGGCAATGTCTTTTCCACGCAGGGCTATGGCCCACCAATGACAATCGTTTGCTAACAGATCGTCCGCTTTCCACCTCATTCTGCCCTCAGGTTGCCTTACGTAACGCAGACCATAAAGGCAAGGGATATGACGCCGACCGAATTGACTTGTTCGTACTGAGAGCGACCAATCCGAAGACCAAGGTTTTCGCCTACAGGCGGAAAGGTACGAATCTAGGCCATGAAAACGAAGTTATATTTTCCGCTGGCGCAGAGTTGTCGCTGAGATCAGCCGTTCCGGTTAATACCAACTATTCGGCTGGAAAGTATGGGTTCCCGGATAAACGAATATTGGTTCGCGTTCTGGAAATTGATATTTCGTAAGCGGCTTTAGCTGATCAAGCCTTGAAAGAAAGCAACGGTGACAATGCAGCCGAATTACACGCGCCATAGGTGAGCGCGTGACCTGCACATCAGTGGCAAGACGCCCCGCCGTAATGAGCGGGGCACGGTGAGCGGCGGTTACGCCGCCTGGGGCGTGCTGCGTGACCAGATCAGGTCATACGTGCCGTCCTCGCCCTCGATCAGACGAGCGTAAACCGGAGCCGGGAAGGAAGGGGCGTCGGCGGTGACGGACAGGTAGTCTCTCCCGGCCTCACTGGTTTTCTTCCACGCCGCACCGATGTCGTGCCCAGCGGCCTGGAGGCGAAAGTTGGGAGCGTTCTCGCTGTCGCCCTTGTCGTTGGGAACCAGCTTTACCTTGAAGTTGAGCGTCAGGGTGCGGAGTGTGCCGGTGTAGCCGTCTGTCTCTGAGGTAAAAGTGCCGATGTTGGCCATGGTGTTTCTCCTTTCGGGTTAACCAAGGTTCGCGCCCATCGCGTCCTTGTTGTGATCCGAGCGGCGGGGGACGGGCTGGCTGCACCGCTTGCGGTCGCAACGTAGTGAAGAACCGGAAGGCGCAAACAATTTGCCGCGCGAGGAATGCGCCCAGCGCAGGGGAAATTGTTTGCGCCTCACGGTTGCAGCCATAAAGCCCGAGACGCAGACGGGCCACCGCCAGGATTCACAACGACACAAGGACGCCTTGGGCCGAACCGCTCCGAAAGGAGACCTGGACAACTCGACATTTCCGCGTGACGCCTGCACCGGCTTGCGCCCTGACGCGAACCAGGTCAAAGCCCCGACGACAAGGTCAGAGCGTCCCTACTGCAGCTCGCGGGCACATGCTTGAGGAGTGGTGTGGAAGCTCCATAGAAGCGAGGCCGGGCGAACTGTCTTTCGTGACGTGATTGCGCTGAACCGCTAGCGTCATGGACGGCACGCTTTCGCACAACCTGCGGCAGCAAGCCGGAGCATTGCCATTGCGGTAACGAACCGCGGAGCAAGATTGGCAAGCGGAGCGCGCAGCGCCGCAGGCGCGAAGGCGTGAGGGATTGAAGCCGAATGGCCGTGACAGCGAAGTCGGCACGAGGCGCAGCCTGAAAGCCCGGCGCGCCTTGATGGCACACGGATGCGGGCTACAGTCGCGGACAAGGTGATGGAATCAGGAGAGATGGCTGGACAGGCAACGACCTCTTCAATGTGCAGACTGCACGCAAGCGAAGCGCGCAGGCCCGAAGCTGGAAGCTGGGCCGTAGGCGTGGCTGGCACCAGCCAGTCCCGTCAGGGATGAGCGGATAGCGAACCTGGAGCAGCGCGGTTCGCGAAGCGAAGACGTGAAAGTGTGTCCAAATGTTATGAATTTCTGGTAAATTAGGGGGTTGAACAAAGGGGGAGTTGAAAATCCAAGAGTTTGTGAAGTATCAATTCCTATACTTTCTAGTGACCATCCTCAAAAGCGATAACAGCGGTCTGAAAACCAAGTTTACGTATAGCTTGCTCTTAGACCGGTTAAAAATGGAGCGTCGATGAGCTTTCTTAGCGAGACCGAGGTTGAAAATCTAACCATTGAACGAATGATTTTCCACGTTGTCGATCCCGCGTCGGAATCACCCACCTTTCTAGCAGAAGTGAAGCCGCCGCAATGCGTCGATTTTTTTGTTGAACGCGTCAAAGAAACCCTTCGTGGGGCCGCGTACGAATTTCTTCCAGGTGCAGGTGTTCCCGAACTTCTCTATCGAGCTCTACCAACCTCTGACGGGGACGATGATTTTATTCAGGTCTCGCATGATCTCGCAGACCGGTTCAAAGACAAAGTCAAACAGGACAAGCGTCTTGCTCCAGGCGTATTAATGCTCTTTGCACTTAAAACGACAGGAAACGTTCAACTGGTCGCAGTTATTAAGTATGAGCACCAGCAAGTAGTCTCTTACTCCTACATTAAAGACGAGAGCGGTACACCAGTTTTAGACGCCGATGGAAACCCTGTCCCTGATCTCCAGACGCTTGTGGAAACATTTACCAAAGATCGCAAAGCTATGCAGAAATCTGCGGTCATTCGATTCCAAGATTATAGAAAATCCACCAAGCATAAGACGCCTCAATCATCAGTCGTTGTCATTGACCATTCATCCGGCCGCTACCGAGATGCAACCCAACATTTTGCCAACTTCTTGGATATTAAACGTACGTTTGAGCCTATCGAACTGACTAAACGTCTTGAAGATGCCGCTGTCGAATCTATAAAAGCAAACAAACATGAAGTTCCTGCCGAAGTTGCTAAAGCCCCTAAACGCTTTGTTCGGACAGCGATCTCAAGACTTGATGGTTTTGACTTTGAAAAGCCTGAAGAGTTTTTGAGCACTGTATTGCAGGGAGTTTCCCCTGAAGCAAAAATCCTTAAAACTTTTAAGAGCAAACTCGCCAACAAAAATATAAGTACAGAAGCATTCAAGTTCGAGGGAGCCACCCCCCCTGCAGCCGAATACCGTCGTGTAGTCACGAACGAAGGAATTACCCTTTTATTCAGTGCAGGACATGAAGAGAACAAAAACGTAAAAATAAAAGATGAAGACAATGGCGGCGTTGAAATAACGATACGGTCCACCGGTCTGGAACGGAACGATGAACTCGAAAAAATGCCTAGAATCCCTGATTGACGGGTTAGGAAATCATGCAAATATTCGAGAAACCATTGGGCAACTCGATATTTCCGGCCGAGTTTCTCCAGAACAATCGGATTCGTTTAAGCTGGCGTATGACGACTTCTTGAAAGAGATGTCTGACGAGTGGTCGGTTTCAATTCGCGATGGTGAGTTTTCAGAGATTTCTATAGATTTTATCACGAACGAGGATGTTACCCTTGTCGTAAAGAAGCCGGTAGGCGGCAGGGTTTTCTTTGCTACGTTGGCAGGGTTTTCATCAGCTCTTGATGATCAGTCGTTAACTCTATCCAGAGAGCTGTTGGTACTGGGCTCATTTACTGAATTCAAAACCCGAGGTTTTTCCGTTTTGCCTTGGGACGGTATCCCTTTGTCTGGTTTGACTTATTTAGACCCGAGCCCAGATGCGATTGACCCGAGAAAAGGCATCGTACGAGATCTAACTGGTACCACTGTTCCTGCTGACCCATATCGCTGGATACTATTGGGCGACCAAGGGAGTGGCGAACCGTGGGAGGTCTGGAAAAACAAGGCAACTCGGAAGCTAGCCACACTTTTTGTTTCAGATGTATGGGAAGAAGATAAGACAAAAATATCTCTTAATGGGGCAAGGAAGCGTACCTTTGTACTTGGGAATGAATGCCAGGATAACAATGCTTATGAGAAAGTCTGCCAAGCATCTGAGTGGCTACTTGTAAAGCAAGATACCGAAGCACGCCATGAAGTTCTTGTACGACGTCTTTCCGCAATTGTGAGGGATTCAGACACCAATACCGACTGGCTAACCGTATTACCTGAAGCACTGCAAGAAGCGCTTGATGGAGCGCGGCTTGATCATCGTGCATATGTAAGATCCAAGTCAGCAGAGACGGTGAAGGCAATGGCTGATCTTCGGAAAGCCGTCGGAGAAGATGTTTCACGTATCGTCGAGCGAGTTCATCGGCTATCCACTGGCTTTGTCGTTGGTCTTGCGGCATTAGCAACCGGATTAGGTGTTCGGCTGACATTATTAACATCACAAAAAAGTACGTGGCCAGCCGTGGGAATCATTTTTTGCCTCGTTGTTCTCGCAATTACTTGGGCCAGCATAACTCTTCAACGCCATGTCAGCTCGAAGTCATTAGTGAATGAGCTGCGAAACATGAGGCGTTGGCACAAAAATGTTCATACTGCATTAACCCGATCCGATTACAGGGAGTTGGCATTGCGCCCTGTATTGGATGCCGTCCGGCTATACAAGAAGACCGCCAAATTCACTAATAAAGGCATGATTTATGCTTCAATTATATTTTTGGCTTCCTTTGTTCTTATCCCGCTTTTTCACTCTGTAGAAAAGCCGCTCGAAACAAACATAAAAAGCTCTCAGACTCCTCCACCCAGTGCAACAGGCACTCAATCAACGCTCGCTATTAAAGAGGTTACACAACAATCCGGAGCGCCCACTGAGGCCACAGACAACTCAACGCAGACAACCAAGTCTGAAAATGACAAAGAGACTGAGAGTGCTGATCTATTAGAAGATGAGCAGCCTAGACCACCCTCCGAATAGCCGTTAAGAAAAAAGGGGCCGAAGCCCCCAGGATCAGATCAGGCCACGCTCAGCAAAGGACGTCGTATCGCTACCAGCGATGATGACGTGATCCAATGTACGCACGTCTACCAGCGCGAGTGACTCTTTGAGGCGCTTGGTGATGGCCTCATCGGCACGACTCGGTTCAGGATTCCCACTGGGATGATTATGAGAGAAGATCACCGCCGCCGCATTGAGCCGCAGAGCTTCCTTGACCACTTCTCGCGGATATACCGACGCACTGTCGATGGTGCCCCGGAACATCTCGCTGTATTCAATCAGGCGATGCTGCGAATCGAGAAACAGTACCGCAAAGACTTCATGCTCGAAACCAGCCAGCTTGGCACATAGGTACTCTTTGACGAGAGCCGGTGAGGTAAAGGACATCCCCCGCTGTATTTTCTGGTCGATAACCTGGCGCGCGGCGTCAAGAATCTGGTCCACCGACGCCGGCATATAGCGCCCCTGCGCGTCACGTACCAGAAGAGAGGAATCGAACGAGGAAAAGGACAGTTGCGTCATGATCGTGCTCCGGTTATTCGGGCGGAAATGCCCGGAACCGGTACCAGCACGGCGCAGCGCAAGCTGTCACAGGGTCATGGACGGCCATGGCCGCAAGCGTGCAGAGCACGTGCAGCCCTTGACGGCGAGAACGCCGTGATACGGTAAAGGGAACAGCAAGACCGCCCACACCCCGCCCACTGCACACACCCGCCTCTGGCAAGTGGAGCGCGCAGGCCCTCACGGGCCGGAGGTGTCAGGGATCAAAGCCGAATGGCCGCGATTCGGCACGAAGCGCGGGGCGCAGCCCGCGAGCCCGACGGCGGAACGCCGGGGCGCGTAGATACGGTAGTTAAAACGAGGTGTTGCCCACCCTGCGAACTACGCCCGCTGTATCGCCTGCTGCAATCGGCCCAGCAGCATCACACGCAGCGGAATGGTCAGGTACACTGCTTGAAATGATTGGCGTTACTTCTCAGATAACCTATGCGCCATTGTCCTACTACGGAAAGTGAACTATATGGCCAGGAAGCCAATGATGACACCGAACCATCTTTCTGGCAGGCACGCTCTTGCTGCCACCAGCCGCACACTGGCCTCATTTCTATCACGCACCCTCGATACGCTGGACCAGCATATTCGGGCAAAAGAGCAGGAAATCCTTCGCATCAAGGGTTTAGCCTTGCGAAGCGAGGAGCAAGAACACGAGGCAGCCCTCTCACCAATACGGACCCAGGCCGAAGCACGCAGAAAACGCTTCCTCCAGGTGAGGCAGAAAAGTAGGTTAGGCTGGCTGCTCTCTCCCGTTAAAACATTCCGGGCATGGCACGACTGGCGACATACCCAAAACCAGTATGCGCAAGCCGAACGCCACTTCGACGAACCAGACATTAAAGCGCGGCGAACCAGGGATATCGCCGTACACAACTGCGATGTAGAAAAGGAACGAAGCAAACAGCCAGCCTTGAAAAGGGCCTTGGCATCCTATCAGGCAAGACATACAGCGTTTACCAAATTCAAGAAGGCTGCAGCTGCGCCAATGGACGCTGCATGCGGCGAAGGTTGGTTGGCCGCCGACTTTGCCAAGAATTTCGAGAACATTGCCGCTTTGGTGCAAGCAGATCGCGTAGCAGAGGCCACCAAACTTCTGGAGAGGCTCGTTTTCCAGATTCGCCCTTCCGAAGCTGATTACGCACGTTGGCAACAGGAAGCCCAGAAAATTCGGGATAGGGCCTATCGCGACCATGCTGGCATTCCCGCCACAGGCGCCTTTACCGAAATCGCCAAGGCTTCAGCCAAACTTGCAATTGCCAGTATGCGGGACGCACCAGCGCAGAAACTAGCGCTCTACTCCCACCCGGCGGACCAGTGGCAGTTGCTCCCACTGCTGGCAACATCACCACAGCACTTGACTATCGACGTGCTCTGGACTGTCTACTGGTCCATGTTCCAGTGCGCACAGCAGACAGCAGACTTCCTTTCCGGCACCAAGGCGCATGAGGATCCGCTCAACGGCCGGTTCAGTGCCTATGTAGAATCTTGGCTGTCAGGATGGGCCGCCAAACGGATTCCGCAATTCGGCTATCCCAAGTCCTCATCTTATCTGGGCACCCTTCAACTCGCGAGCAAGGCTGAAGAAGCCCGTGTGGGAGCCGACCTCGGCGTGATCATTTCACTGAACGTGGGTGGATTAAGGTGCCGGAAAGCCGTGCTTTTACAGGCCAAACGAGCCGAACAGGGTATTGCTAACCTAGGGAGCGGCAAAGGCCAGCTCCCAAAACTTTCCAGCTTGCCTAGGGCGGGCTACTACCTGTTCTATCATGAATCTCCCTCAACTCCTTATCCTCCAGTGCCAACCGTCAGTTCGGCTGAGGCCCTGCAGCAGTGCGCGCTCGATGAGCAGAAGGATCCTGGATCCCGCCACCTGCGACTAGATGTGCGAACATCTGGTTGGGACTGGGCCAGCTTCGTTAGCTTCGGCTTGTGTAATCCCACATCCGACCTGGGCGAACCGTTTGATACGATTGAGGATGCATTTCGCATTCTCGGCAGTGGATCGACGGGGCATCTCCCTCAGCATTTATTCCTAGTCGCCATCGAAGACGAACCCTACGTCCTTGAGCTGAGAAAAAGGCTGCGCGAACACTACCGTGATACGCCGGAAAAGAAATACCAGAAGGCTATGGACAAGCATCGACGTTCTCCCCGTTCCCACGATGGGCCAGAGTTTAGCTTGTAGCGTTGGGTTATCAGTCGAGCCGCCGCACACCATTGCGGCGATCAGCACCCCTAACCGCCGCCCGCTAATTGAGCGAGACTGAACATGCAAACCTCCCTGGACCATGGCAGCAGGACACGCTCGTGGAACAGCCTTGGAGCAAACCTCCGGCGCTAATTCCGGAAGATTGGCCATAGCCATCCGGCCATTACCGCCGTCCTCTTCTGTGACTCGCCCCAGCAAGTTGGCTCAATTGACTTCAATAGCCACCATAGCTCCATCGCCCAAACTCGCCTTGAGCACGGCATTGGAGTCGTACATGGAATCCCAACCACGCCAGCCTCTACCACTACCGGGAACACCAGGATACGAGGAGTTGCCACAATACGTGGAGAATCCACCACTCCCCTTTCGCAGAACGATCCGCCGGCAAGAGTTGCATCAGATCGTGCCCTTGGCTGAAACAACGATCTACGACATGGAACGCCGTGGCGAATTCCCGCGTCGCTTCAACCTGACACCCCGCTGCGTGGTGTGGGACCTGGAGGAAGTGGAGGCCTGGATCGAAGAGCGCAAACGACAATCCCGATCAGGAAAAGCAGCCCCCGCTCCAGGACCGGACGTGAGACAGCGTATCGCCCGTCCGGTCCTCTGCCGCAATGACTGAGCGGCTGGCTAGGCGGTCAACAGTTCCATATCCCCGTGGTCACGCACCGGATGACGAATCGATTCCTTGGCGATATTCACTTCCAATGCCACTTTCGCTGCTTCCAGTACGCCAACATCAATTTGGTGGCCCCCTCGTGCCTTGAGCCAGTCAAGCACTTCTGCGAGATGCCAAATCGAGGCGCTACCTTCGTGAACCGGCACGGGAAACGTCGCTCGGTGGGCAAGCATCAATTTACGCATTGCCTGTCGGGAAACGCCCACAATGTCCGCCACATCGGTCAAACCAACAAGGTCCGGCGAGGCCTCGATCAGGCGCGCGGAAGGAACCACGCTTTTGACATCAGCCAGGGCGGACCGGACTGCCTCCTCAGCGCTGTCTGCCTCGCGGGAGAATTCCAGCGCCAGACGACCAGGCTGCCCCACGCCCACCAGGGCGTCATCACAACCGGCAGCGCCCAGGCGCTCCACCAGTGCATCCAGATCACTGTTGTGGTCAGCCAACTGGTATTTCAGCGTAAAAATGTATTCCATGGCTCAATCCTCCGGTTCCGTCTCACTCCAGCGCTTGTGGGTGGAGCATTTGTCCACCACCCTGCGAAGCGCCCGAGCGTGGCTGCCGGGATTTTTCGGCGTACTCCACACACTCGCGATACAGAACTCACCGCAGCGGCATTCATCGTCATTGTAGGGACAGTAGATCTTGCCCCAGGCATGACCACCGCCCACCTCGACTCGCCAGCCTTCCTCTTCCGCATGCTTGATCGCGGCTTCAACCTCTTTCTTCGGATGTGATGGACGAGTCATTCCTTGTCTCCAGTATGGGAATGACGCCCAAGGTTGTCAAGTGACAACCTTGGGCCATGAAAAGGCTTCCCAATGCTCATACCGATGCCTTCAATGCCGGCACCGACATACTTTCCGGCATCAGGGACGGAACGTAGCTGCCCCCTTCCGCCCAGGCATCGATCATATTGGCCCACTCCTGGAGCATGTGCCGACGCTGCTCGGCGTACTCCGCCTTGTTATACACCGCCCGTGAGGAGCGGCCATCCTCGTGGGCCAAGGCCTTCTCAATCCAGTCTCGATTGAAGCCAACTTCATTGAGTAGCGTAGAGCCGGTACGGCGCAAATCGTGAACGGTGAAGGGTTCCAGCGGCAGTCCCTTTTTCCGCGCTTGCTCCGAAATCTTCAGAGTCACCCGGTTCAGCGTGCCCATGGATATGCACTGGTCACCGTCATAACGGGCCGGGAGTAAGTACTTGGAGCCACCAGCGCAGGTCTTCAGCGCCACGAGGATGTCCAATGCCTGCCGGGATAGGTAGACGTTATGAGGAAAACGGCGCTTCATCCGTTCCTTGGGGATACTCCACACACCCGCTTCAAAATCCACTTCATCCCAAGTCGCCTTGAGCAGTTCTCCTTTCCTCACCAAGGTCAGCAGGACCATGCGCAGCGCCAGGCGAATGGTCGGCGATGTGGGGATGGTTTCCATCTCATGGACCATCAGACGGATTTCAGCGGGTGACAGCGCACGGTCCTTCGGTGCGAAGGTTGCGATGGAGGAAGGGCTCACCTCATCGGCCGGGTTGGCCACCTTCTCGCCATGCATGATGGCGTGCGCGTATACCTGCTTGACGATATCGCGAACATGGATGGCGGTTGCCGGCGCCCCGCGCTTCTTGACCTTCAGACAAAGGGCTCGAAGATCGTCGGGTGTAATTTCCACCAACAAGCGGCTCTTGAAGACCGGCAGGATATCGCGATCGACGATGTGCTTGCGCATGGCTCTGGTGCTGTCAGCCATGCCGGAGGCTTCCATCCACACATCAGTGAATTCGGCGAAGGTCTTCGCACGGGACAGGCGGCGCTTTTCCCGCTGCTTCTCCTGGGCAGGAGAGCGGCCCTCCGCCACCACCTTGCGGGCATCCAACAGGCGCTCACGCGCCAAGGCCAAGGAAATACCGCCCGGCCCGTAGCGGCCCAGGGTGAGGGTTTCGCGGCGGCCGTTGAGGCGGTAGTCATAGCGGAAGGTGACGGTACCGTTTTTCGACACCGTCACGTACATACCATCGCGGTCAGCGACCTTGTAGGTGGCAGCTTTGGGCTTGAGTTTGCGTAGCGCTGTATCGGTCAGCATGTCAGGGACTCTCCTGTGTTTGCGGTTAGTTACCGTCAAGGGTCAGGAGCCCTGATGATGTCCCTAACTCCTTGTTACCAAAAGAAGTTAGGGCGTAGTTTTACCGTCATGCCGAAAATTGCCATGACGGTAATTGGGAGAGTCGTTCTTCGAGGGATTTGCGATACCGTCGCTTTTACCGACAGGTGTTTCTGCTTGCCGCCGATAGCCACCGATAGGTAATGCGACGTAAATTCCTAAGAATCATAAAGTTACGTCGCTTTTCCGATCGCTACCGATAGCCCCTGAAAGACGTATTTTCACTCCCACTCAATCGTAGCCGGCGGCTTGGACGAAATATCGTACGTCACGCGGCTGATGCCCGGAATCTCATTGATGATCCGGCTAGACACCTTCTCCAGAAACTCGTACGGCAAATGCGCCCAGCGGGCGGTCATGAAGTCGATGGTTTCGACAGCGCGCAGGGCGACGACGTATTCGTAGCGGCGGGCGTCGCCGACGACGCCGACGGATTTGACCGGGAGGAAGACGGCGAAGGCCTGGCTGGTTTTGTGGTAGAGGCCGGCGGCGTGCAGTTCCTGGATGAAGATGTGGTCCGCCAGGCGCAGGGTGTCGGCGTATTCTTTCTTTACTTCACCGAGGATGCGCACGCCCAGGCCGGGGCCGGGGAAGGGGTGGCGGTAGACCATGTCGTAGGGCAAGCCGAGCTCGAGGCCGATTTTGCGCACTTCGTCTTTGAACAGCTCGCGCAGGGGTTCGACGAGCTTGAGTTTCATGTGCTCGGGCAGGCCGCCAACGTTGTGGTGGGATTTGATCACGTGGGCGCCGCCGGTTTTGGAGGCGGCGGATTCGATCACGTCCGGGTAGATGGTGCCTTGGGCGAGCCAGTGGGCGTTTTTGAGTTTGGAGGCTTCGGCGTCGAAGATGTCGATGAAGGTGTTGCCGATGATTTTGCGCTTCTTCTCGGGGTCGGCTTCGCCGGCGAGGCGGGAGAGGAAGTGGTCTTCGGCGTCGACGCGGATGACGCGCACGCCCATGTGTTCGGCGAACATTTCCATTACCTGGTCGCCTTCGCCGTGGCGCAGGAGGCCGTTGTCGACGAACACGCAGGTGAGCTGGTCGCCGATCGCCTTATGGAGGAGCGCGGCGACCACGGAGGAGTCGACGCCACCGGAGAGGCCCAGAATGACTTCGTCGGTGCCGACCTGTTCTTTGATGGTGGCGATGGCGTCGTCGATGATCTTGGCGGGGGTCCAGAGGGCGTCGCAGGTGCACAGTTCGCGGATAAAGCGTTCCAGCAGGCGGCCGCCTTGCAGGGTGTGGGTGACTTCCGGGTGGAACTGGATGCCGTAGAAGCGCTTTTCGTCGTTGGCCATGCCGGCGATGGGGCAGCTGTCGGTGGTGGCGGTGACAACAAAGCCTTCGGGGACGCTGCCGACGCGGTCGCCGTGGCTCATCCAGACGTCCAGGAATTCCTGGCCGCCCTCTTCGTGGTCGACGATGCCGTCGAGCAGGCCGTTGCCTTCGGCCTTGGTGACGCGGGCGTAGCCGAATTCGTGTTTTTCACCGGCCACCACGGTGCCGCCCAGTTGCTCGGCCATGGTTTGCATGCCGTAGCAGATGCCCAGCACCGGCACGCCCTGTTCAAACACCGCTTGCGGGGCACGCGGGGTCTCGGCGGCGGTGACGGATTCCGGGCCGCCGGAGAGGATGATGCCTTTGGGGTCGAACTCGGCGATCTCTTCGGCGCTGATGTCGAAGGCGCGGATCTCGCAGTACACGCCGATTTCACGCACGCGGCGGGCGATCAGCTGGGTGTATTGGGAGCCGAAGTCGAGGATCAGAAGGCGCTGGGCGTGGATGTCTTGCATGGCTTAAATTCCGCTGGACGCCGGACGCTGGACGCCGGACGCCGGGTTGTTGTGACGCTGGACGCCTGACGCCGGATACTGGACGCTTTAAAAACAAAAATCGGGCGAGCCGCGGCTCGTCCGATTTTTAGCGTCTGGCGTCCGGCGTCAGGCGTCCAGCTCCAGTGGGCTCAGCCCACTGGATAATTCGGAGCTTCCTTGGTAATCGTCACGTCATGCACGTGGCTTTCTTTCATGCCGGCGTTGGTGACTTTGACGAATTCCGGTTTGGTGCGCATTTCTTCGATGCTGGCGCAGCCGGTGTAGCCCATGGAGGCGCGCAGGCCGCCCATCAGTTGGTGGACGATGGCGCTCATCGGGCCTTTGTAGGGTACGCGGCCTTCGATGCCTTCGGGCACCAGCTTTTCGATGCCAGCGGCGGCGTCCTGGAAATAGCGGTCGGAGGAGCCGGTTTTGCCGGACATGGCGCCGAGCGAGCCCATGCCGCGGTAGGCTTTGTAGTAGCCGCCCTGGAACAGCTCCACTTCGCCGGGGGCTTCCTCGGTGCCGGCGAGCAGGGAGCCGATCATGATGGCGTGGGCGCCGGCGGCGATGGCCTTGGCGATGTCGCCGGAGAAGCGGATGCCGCCATCGGAGATCAGCGGCACATCGGTGCCCTTGAGCGCTTCGGCGACGTCGGAGACGGCGGTGATCTGCGGCACGCCGATGCCGGCGACGATGCGGGTGGTGCAGATGGAGCCGGGCCCGATGCCCACTTTGACGCCGTCGGCGCCGGCGTCAACCAGCGCTTTGGCGGCGGCGGCGGTGGCGATGTTGCCGCCGATTACCTGCACGTCCGGGAAGTTTTTCTTCACCCAGGCGACCCGGTTGAGCACGCCCTGGCTGTGGCCGTGGGCGGTGTCCACCACGATCACGTCGACACCGGCTTCCACCAGCGCGGCGACGCGCTCTTCGGTGCCGTCACCGGTGCCGACGGCGGCGCCGACGCGCAGGCGGCCCTGGCTGTCCTTGCAAGCGTTCGGGTAGCGGGTGGCTTTCTCGATGTCCTTGACAGTGATCATGCCGCGCAGCGCGCCGGTTTCGTTGACCACCAGGATCTTCTCGATGCGGTGACGGTGCAGCAGGGTTTGCACTTCGTCGGCGCTGGCGCCCTCGCCCACCGTCACCAGGCGGTCCTGGCTGGTCATGATGTCGGCCACGGACTGGTCGTAATCGGTGATGAAACGGGTGTCACGGCTGGTGACGATGCCCACCACCTGCTCGCCTTCCACCACCGGCACGCCGGAAATATTGTGCGCGTCGGTGAGGTGGATCAGCTCGCGCACGGTGGCGTTGGGGCTGATGGTGATCGGATCCTTGACGACGCCGGATTCGTATTTCTTGACCGCGCGCACCTGGCGGGCCTGATCTTCCAGCGGCATGCTCTTGTGCAGAATGCCGATGCCGCCTTCCTGGGCCATGGTGATGGCCAGGCGGTGCTCGGTCACGGTGTCCATGGCCGCGGAGATCAGCGGCACGTTCAACTCGATGCCACGGGTCAGGCGCGTCTTCAGGGACACATCCTTGGGCAGCACGTCGGAGTGGGCGGGCAGGAGCAGAACGTCGTCGAACGTCAGTGCTTCTTGGGCGATTCTGAGCATAGGGCACCCTAAAGCTAAGAGAAACTGGCGGAGTTCGGTCGCCTCGGGCACCGGGCTTGGGGCCGGCCGGGAAGCCGGTTTAGGCAGGTGGGAACCGGCGCTGGACTAACCAGGGCTCCGTTAATTAAGCCGATCATTATAAAGCATTCCCGGCCTTAGCGGCAATGTCCGGCGGCCATTGGGCAGGAGTTACAAGTTGAAAGTTAAAAGTTGAAACGCGGGCCGGCCGGCAGTGCTCCGCCCCGCCATGTCCGCGCTCAGGCGAGGCGCGCTCCCGGCCAAAGACCGCGGGCATGTGATGCTGCTGCGACCTTTTAACCTTTAACTTTCAACTTGTAACTGGCGCCAGAACGATAGGCGTTGAAGCTTGCCGCAGCCGCCGTGGCGCCTTACATTGCGCCCCATGGAACCTTCATCGCGTAGCCAACCGTTTTCCATCAGCCGTCTTAATCTGGAGGCCCAGGGCCTGCTGGAGGGCAGCTTTCCGTTGATCTGGTTGCAGGGGGAGTTGTCGAATCTGTCGCGGCCGCGCTCGGGGCATTGGTATTTCAGCCTTAAGGATGAGCGCGCCCAGGTGAACGCGGCGATGTTCCGGGGGCGCAACAGCCTGCTGCGGTTTCAGCCGCGCGATGGTCAGCAGGTGCTGGTCAGGGCGCGGGTGACCCTGTATGTGCCACGCGGCAGCTTCCAGCTGGTGGTGGAGCACATGGAAGAGGCCGGCGAAGGGGCGCTGCGGGCGCGCTTCGAGGCCTTGAAGGCACAGCTCGAAGCTGAAGGCCTGTTCGCCCAGGAACGTAAGCGCCCACTACCACCCTGGCCCCGGCAAATTGGCGTAATCACCAGCCCCAGCGGCGCGGCGATCCGCGATATTCTGCATGTGCTCAAGCGCCGCAGCCCGTGGACACCGGTGGTGATTTACCCGGTGCCGGTGCAGGGCGCCGAGGCGCCGGCGGCGCTGTGCCAGGCGTTGCAACTGGCGATCCGGCGCAACGAGTGCGACGTGCTGGTGATCGGCCGGGGCGGCGGCAGCCTGGAGGATTTGTGGGCGTTCAACGATGAGGCCCTGGTGCGCGCGGTGGCGGACAGCCCGATTCCGGTGGTCAGCGCGGTGGGCCACGAGGTAGATTTCGCGCTCACCGACTTTGCCGCTGCTCTGCGCGCGCCCACGCCCTCGGCGGCGGCGGAGCTGATCAGCCCGGACGGCGACGCCCTGCGGGCGCGGCTGGGGGTGATGGCACGCCGGCTGCGGCAGTTGATGGGCCACGACCTGAGCCGCCAGCGCCAGCGCCTGGACGGCCTGGCCCGGCGCCAGCGGGCGCGCCATCCGTACCGGCAACTCGAACAGACCCGCCAGCAGGTGGACGAGCTGCAAAGCCGCCTGAGCCGGGCGCTGCAACAGCGGCTGGCGCTGCTGCGCGGGCGCTGGCAGCCGCTCGATGTGCGCCTGCGCCAGCAATCGCCGGCCCAGCGCGTGCAACAGCAGGCGCTGCGGCTTCAAGGGTTGCAACGGCGCCTGCCGGTGCCCTTGTTGCACCGCCAGGAACGGCTGCAGCAGCATTTGACCTCGCTGGGCCGGCGGCTGAACACCGCCAGCCCGCTGGCGACGCTGGATCGCGGTTATTCGCTGACCCTGGTGGGCGGCCAGCCGCTGCGCTCCACGGCAACGTTGAACGAGGGTGACACCGTTACCACCCGGCTGGCCGGGGGCGAGTTTGAGTCGCGGGTCACCGCCGTTATACCGCCGAAAAAATAGCTTTGTCGCGGATTGGAGGAAATCTGATTGTCATCGGGCTCCTCCCGCCGCTGTTGACGCCCTTTTGGGCGTTCTACTTGATTCGTGGCGTTGGCCGCCTTCGGGCCGTCTTCGGCGCTCCAGCCGCGAGCGGCTGGTTTTTGTCAGATTCGCACCACTGAGCAACGAAGCCGCTGTGGGAGCGGTCCTCGACCGCGAACCGGCGCAGCCGGGCGGCGCGCCAGCCTCGCCCTACCCGGCTCTGGCCACCTGATCTCTCAGTTTCCCATCTTTCTTAAACAACAGATGAGCGACACAACAAGAGGGAAGCATGTCCGCCCGGAAGAGAATCACAAAAAACGGCTGAGCAGCCGCGCCAGGGCGTGGCGCCGGAACGGCTTGGCGAGGTGGGCGTCCATGCCGGCATCCAGGCAGCGCTGGCGCTCGTCGCCCATGGCGTTGGCAGTGAGAGCGATCACCGGCAGCGGCGGGCGGCTCTGTTCGCGCTCCCATTGGCGCAGCGCCCGGGTGGCGGTGAGGCCGTCCATCACCGGCATTTGCACGTCCATCAATACGCAGTCAAACGAACGCTGACGAACCAGCTCAAGGGCGTGCTGGCCGTCGCCGGCGGTGACCACCTGTAACCCCAGGTACTCCAGCATGCGCTGGGCGACCATGCGGTTGACGTCGTTGTCTTCCACCAGCAGCACGGTGCCTTGCAGGTGCTCGGCGGGGGGGGAATCCAGCGCCGGGGCCGGGTGGTGGGCGGGCCGGCCGCGTAGCCGCAGGCGCAGGGTAAAGCTGCTGCCCTGCCCGGCTTCGCTGGTCAGGGTGAGGTCGCCGCCGAGCATCTGCGCCAGGCGCCGGGCGATCACCAGGCCCAGGCCGGTGCCGCCGAAACGCCGCGAGGTGGAGGTGTCGATCTGCGAGAACGCCTGGAACAGCCGGTCACGCTTGTGCTCGGCGATGCCGATGCCGGTGTCGCGCACTTCCACGCTCAGATCGACCATGTCGTGGCTGTCCATGCTGGCCGCCACGCGCACGGTGATGCCGCCCTGTTCGGTGAATTTCACCGCGTTGGAGATCAGGTTGCTGAGAATCTGCCGCAGGCGGGTGGGATCGGAGCGCAACTCCAGATCGACCAGGTCGCCGGTGCCTTCCAGGTTCAGATACAGGCCCTTCTCGCGGGCCAGATAGCGGAACGTGCCCACGCCGTTGTGCAACAGCGGAATGGGCGCGAAGTAAGTCTGCTCGATGTCCATGCGGCCGGCTTCGATGCGCGAGAAATCGAGAATGTCGTTGATCACTTCCAACAAATGGCTGGTGGATTCCAGCGCCGCCTCGGTGTATTCGTGCTGCTCGTCGTTCTGGCGGGTGGTTTCCAGCAGTTGCAGCATGCCGAGCACGCCGTTCATGGGGGTGCGCAGCTCGTGGCTCATCATGGCGAGAAAGTCGCTTTTTGCCTGGCTGGCGGTCTCGGCGCGCTGGTGGGCTTCGCGCAGGTCGTCCATGGCTTTGTGCTGGTCGCGGCGCGCCTGTTCCAGGCCAGCGGCCAGTTCGTTGATGTCGGTTTGCAGGTTGCCCAGCTCACCTTCCAGGCGGTGGGTGCCACGGGCGTGATAATCGCCGCGCCGGATCACCCGCACCAGGCCGGACAAATACGACAGCGGCTCGGCGATGCGCCGGGCCAGATAGCGGGCGCTGATCAACCCCACCACCATCGCCAGCAGGGCGGGCAGCAGGCTGGCGGCGAGAATCTCCTTCTGGCGCGCCAGAATGCGCGCCCGTGACAACCCCAGCACTACCTCGCCGACCCGGTCGGGCAGCAGTTCCGGGCCTTCTTTCACGCTCGGCGGCTGGCGGTACACGCCGGCGTGGAATTCCAGCACTTCGCTGGTTTTCTGATCGGCGGTGTCGCCGGCGCGCAGCAGCAATTGGCCATGCTGGTCGAGAAACAGCACGTATTTGACGTCCGGCCGCTGCAGCAGCATGCGCGCCTGGCGGCGCAGGTCCGGCACGCTGCCGGCGAGCACGCCGTATTCGGCGGAGGCCGCCATTTGCTGGGCAAGAAACCCGCCCAGCTCGCGCACTTCGTTGTCGGCGTCCTCGAAGCGCTGCCAGATCAGGGCCACCAGCACCAGAATCAGCATGATCAGCGCCGGGATCACGCCCAGCCATTGCAGTTGTCGGCGAATGCCGCCGGACTTTTTCATCGAGCGTCCTCCACCAGGGCCCGTCGGAGCGCGGCGCGGTCTTCGATGCGCAGGTCGTAGGCGTCGGCGACGTAATCGTTAATTGCCGGCGAATAGCGCCCGGCGAAATCGGGCGCCGGCCAGCGCTGTTGCTGCTGGCGCCGCAGCAGCCAGTGAGCGACCGTGTCGAGCATGTTATCCAGCGACACTTCGCCACTGGCGGCACTGCCGGCGCGCACGAAGGCGGCGTCCGGCCCGATCACCGGCACCCGCTGACGGTAGCTGGTGAGCAGCACCAGTTTGGCGGTGCCGGCGTTAAACAGAGTGTCGTCCACCGGCAGCAGCAGGGCGTCCCAATCCGGCAGGTGGCGGCGCAGCACCGGGCCAAGCCGCTCGGCGCCGTTCACGGTGACCCATTCCACCCCGGCCGGCGCTGGCTCGCCGGGGCGCGGCGACCAGGCGCTGCCGGCGCCGCCGAGCACACCGATGCGGTGCGCGTCGGGCATCAGCTCGCGCAACAAGCGAAGCTGGCTGTGCAACGACACGCCCCGCCAAAGGGCGCTGCAATCGCAACTCGCCGTCACCAGGGCGTCGGCCTCGGCGCGGGGGATATCCAGGCCCAGCACCGGGCCGTGGCCCGGCTCGGCCAGGCTGGCGCGAAACGCCGCCGTCCCCACCGCCACGATCACCGTTGGCGGCTCGCCCGGCCCGGCCGCCGGCCAGGGCACACGGGCCAGGCGGGCCTGCAGGGCAGCGCCGAAGCGGCCCGGGCGATCACCACCGGTTTCACGCACCTCGATCCGCGGCGCGGCGGCTGTTTCCGGCGCGGCCGCGGTCTCCGGCGCCGCCACGTCCGCCGCTGCCAGGCCAATCATGGCCAGCAAGGGGAGCGCGCACAGCCAGCGCCGCGCCGCGCTCATCGCGCGCGTCTCCTGGCGTTGCTGTGTGTGCGTCTCCCCGTGTTCGTCATCCCTGTGTCCCCGGTTCCGCCGTGTTCCCCCGGCGGGGTCGGTCAGAAGTTCACCGTCATGGTGAGCCAGTAACGTTCATCATCCTCGTAGCGATTCTCTTCGAACACCTCCGGCTCGCTGTTGAGCGGGTGCTGCACCAGCAGCCGCCATTGCAGCTCCAGGCCGGCCAGACGCTGGCGAAAGCCAATCTGGCTGTCGAGGCGTTCGAACGGGTGGTCGTTGTAATCCCTGGCCAGATAGTAGGCACTGGAAAACCACCAGCGCGGCGACACGCGCCACAACCACAGGGCGCTGGCGCTGTCTTCGGCGGCGAAGCGGCTCTCTGAATCGTCGTTGACCCGGGTGTGAATATGGGCGCCGGCCAGACGCAGCAGGTGGCGCGCCCCGGGCCGCCAGGTGAGCTGCGCCTCGCCGCCCTGGTGGCGCACTTCTCCTTCATTGTTCGGCCGAAAATCGAACGGATTCAGCGGATCGCTGACCAGATGCCAGAGGTCTTCCCGGAACAGGCGCACATCCAGCTCGACGCCGGCGAAGCGGCCGTAATAGCCCAGTTCGCGGGAGCGCACGTATTCCGCCTCCAGGGTGCCCGGGCTTTGCTGGGTAATAAAGAAATAGGCCGGCGCCCAGCCGAGCAGGCCCTGGCGGTTACTGGCGAACGGCGCGTTGAGATCGTGGACCGCCAGATTGATGTCGGCCTGGTCTTCATACAAATCCGGAGTGCGCACCGCGCGGGCGTAGGCCAGGCGCAGAGTGTGGCCGGGCAGCACCTGCCAGTTAGCGCCGGCGCGCGGGCTGAAATAGTCGCCGGTGATCTGATCGTGTTCCCAGAAGCCGCCGAGATTGATGGTCACCGGCTGCAGCGGTTTGAGCGCCAGATTGGCGAACAGGCGCTGGCTGATGCTCTCGGCGCTGCCGGACATATAAGCCTGGGATTCACCCCGGTCATGGCGCACGTTGACGCCGGACACCAACCGCGCCCAGTCGGTGAATTGCAGGGTGTCCTGAATTTCCAGATCGTAGCGGATCTCGCGGGCATCCAGCCGCGCCTGGCCGCAAAATTCGCTGGCGCCACTGGCCTGCAGGGTGGCGTAGCGGTTCTGAATGCCCGGGTCGGCGGCGGCGGTGGCCAGGGTCTGGTTGATGTCGCCGCCGCTGGCCAGGTAGTGATCGCGCAGCTCCTGGCTGAAGAACAGCCCGCCCCCGGGGCCGGGGGCGCCGGTGATCGGATCATAAAAGCACAGATCCAGATTGGTGCTTTCGTTGCTGTATTGGGCGTAGCTGGTCACCTTGAGCTGATGACGGGCGGAGAACGGGTGCTGCCATTCAACGCCGGCGAAGGCCCGCTGGCCACGCTGCTCGGAGGGCTCGGTGTAATAACCGATGGATTCCAGACTGGATTCCGGCGGGCGGTCCAGCCGCGACTGGCTGCCGCCGCCGTGCAGGGTCAGGGTGTCGCCATTGCTCAGCTCCCAGACCGCGCGGCCGTTGATGCGGTCCACGCGCTTGCTGTCGCCGTCTTCGATGGGCGCCAGCCCGGCGTCGTAGCCGTCATCACGCTGGGAGCCCAGACTCAGGCGCCAGGCGCCGTTGTCGAACTGATGGCTGGCGCTGATGCGGGTGTCGCGGATGCCGTTGTTGCCAAGCCGTACTTGGGCCTGCTGGCCGGTGTAATCGCGCGGGTCGCGGGTAATGATGTTGATCACGCCGGTGAAGGCGTTGGCGCCGTAGGCGGCGGCCGCCGGGCCCCGGGTCACTTCGATGCGTTCCACGTCTTCCAGGGCCACCGGAATGTCGTTCCAGTTGACCCGCGCGAAACCGGGCTGGTAGACGCTGCGGCCATCCAGCAGCACCAGCATGCGGCGCTGATCGCGCGCCTGGGTGCCGTGATAGGCCACCGAGGGCACGTTGCCATCGGCCTTGGCCACGCTCATGCCCGGCACCAGGCGCATCACTTCATACAGTTCACGGGCGCCGCTGGCGAGAATCAGGTCGCGGTCGATCACGGTGACACTGGCGGGCACGTCGGAGATCGGCTGATCGAGACGGGCCGGAGTCAGCACGCGCGGCACATCGCTCTGGTTAAAAAAGCGATCCGCGCCGTTGACCGGCGAACACAACACTACTGGCAGCCCCGCCGCCAGCCATCCCCAATGGCGTTTCACCCCGTACCCCAGTAAGTTGAAGGTTACAGGTTGAAAGTTGAAACGCGGGCTGGCGCGCGCCCACGGCACCGCCCTGCCCGCGCTTTTAACTTTTCACTTTCAACTTTCTACTTCTTTACGTGCCTCATCATGCGACGCTTACGTTTGATCTGTCGATCCGTGAGCTTATTCTTGCGCCCTTCGAACGGATTGTCGCCGGATTTCAGTTCGAGACGAATCGGCGAGCCTTCAATTTTTAGCAGCTCGCGGAAGCGGTTTTCCAGGTAGCGCTGGTAGCTGTTCGGTAACGACTCGGTACGGTTGCCGTGGATCACCACGGTGGGCGGGTTGGAGCCACCCAGGTGGGCGTAGCGCAATTTGGCGCGGAAGCGGCCGCTGCGCGGCGGCGGGTGCGAGCGGGTGATGTCTTCAAGCATGCGCGTGAGGGTGTTGCTGTTGAGCTTGATGAAGGCGGAATCCCAGGCCCGCTCGACAAAGGCAAACAAATCGCCCACGCCGGTGCCATGCAGCGCGGAAATATAGTGCACCTTCACCCAAGGGGCGAAGTGCAGACGCCGCTCCACTTCCCGCTTCACCCAGTCTTTGTGATCACTTTCCAGGTTGTCCCATTTGTTCACCGCCACCACCAGGGAGCGGCCCGCCTCGATGGTGTAACCGATCAAGTGCAGATCCTGATCAGTGATGCCATCGCGGGCGTCCACCACCAGCAGCACCACCTGGGCGGCTTCCACCGCTTGCAGCGCTTTGATCACCGAGAACTTTTCGATGGTCTCGTGGACCTTGCCACGGCGGCGGATGCCGGCGGTGTCGATCAGCACATAGGGGCGGTCCTGGCGCTCGAAGGGCACTTCGATGGAATCCCGGGTGGTGCCGGCGTGGTCGAACACGATCACCCGCTCTTCGCCGAGAATACGGTTGATCAGGGTGGATTTGCCCACGTTGGGACGGCCCAGCACCGCCACGCGCACGGTGTTGGGGTCGTAATCCACCGGCTCAGCGGGCTGTTCGGGCTCCGGAAAGTCGCCCAGCACCACGCCCATCAGGGTGCGCACGCCACGGCCATGGGCGGCGGCGATCGGCAGCACCTCGGTGAGGCCGAGGGCGTAGAAATCCGCCATCGCGGTGTCCGGGTCCAGGCCGTCGGTCTTGTTGACCACCAGATAGACCGGCTTGGGCAACCGGCGCAGCTCGTTGGCGACCTGCTGGTCGGCGGCGGTCAGCCCGGCGCGGCCATCCACCAGAAACAGTACCGCGTCCGCTTCGCCCACCGCCAGCCGCGCCTGATCGGTCATCGGCCGATCAATGCCCTCCTCGCTCTCACCGATGCCACCGGTGTCCACCACCGTGTAGGGGCGCTCACCGAGCTTGCCGTCGCCATACTGGCGGTCCCGGGTGAGACCGGGGAAATCCGCCACGATGGCATCGCGGGTGCGGGTAAGGCGATTAAACAGGGTGGATTTGCCCACATTGGGGCGGCCCACCAGGGCGAGAACGGGTTTCATTGGGTGCTCAATCGGATTGGAGGTGGCGATATATCGGGGCAGGATACAGGCGTCGGGAGGATTAGCGAAGGGGTTTGGTTAAGCGCTGGACGCTAGACGCCGGACGCCGGACGCCAAACCCGTAACCGGGACGGAACGGGGTGTTTCCTCAAACGCGGTAGCAGAAAACACCCCAACCCGCTCAGGCTTGGGGTTTGGCGTCTAGCGTCCGGCGTCCAGCGTCCAGCGTCCAGCGTCCAGCGCCTTAGTCGTCCGCTTCGATCCGATACGCCGCCAGCTTGCCATCGGCGCTCAACGCATAGAGCACGTCGTCGTAGACCACCGGGCCGGCGGCGAAGCCGTCGCGGTCGTGGTGGTAGCGGGCCACCAGTTTGCCGGTTTCCGGGTCGAGCCAGTGCAGCCAGCCTTCGAAGTCACCGACCACCACCAGGCCGTTCTGCACGGCGGTGCCGGTGAGGCGGCGGCCGTAGAGCTTGTCTTGCTGCCACAGGAAGGTGCCGCTGCGCTGTTCGACACCACGCACCAAGCCATCGGCGTCGGCGACGAACAGCTTGTCCATATCGCTGCTCAGCACCTGGTGGGTGGAAATGTCCTTGCTCCAATAGGGCCGGCCGTTCTCCCAGTCGAGCACGCCGATCTTGCCCTGGAACGTGGCGGTGAACACGCCGCCGTTCTCGACAATCAGGCTGGAATCCACGTCCACCAAACGATCCAGTTCAGAGCGGCCGACCGGCTCGGCGATGCGGCGCTCCCAGACCGGCGCGCCGCTGGCCAGGTCCACGCAGGCGACCTTGCCGCTGGCGAAACCGGCGTACACGCGCCCGCCGACGATCACCGGCTGGGCCATGCCCAGCAGGGTGAGGTTGGGCACCGGGGTTTCGTAGTTCCAGACCTGTTTGCCGTCCTCGGCGTTGAGGCCGAGCAGGTGGCCGTCCAGGGTTTGCACCACCACGATGGCGCCGTCGCTGGTGGGTGGCGCCAGGATCTCGCTGCTCACCTGGGTGCGCCACAGCTCGCTGCCGTCGTCGGCGGACAGCGCCACCGCCTGGCCTTCGCGGGTGCCGTACAGCACCTGGCCATAGCCGGCGTAGAGGCCGCCGGAGATGCGGTCCTCGGTTTTTTGCCGCCACTGGCGTTTGCCGTTTTCGCGTTCGAAGCCGAACACCTGGCCGTGCACGTCGGCGGCGAACACCTGCTGGCTGGTCACCGCCGGGCGCAGCGCCATGTCGGTTTCGTCGATGCCGTCGCCGGCGCCGGAGCGCCACAGGCGGTCCACGTTGTAGGTGGCATCGAAGTCCGGCAGTTCATTGGGCTCGATGGCGTTGGGGTTACTGCTGCAACCGGCCAGCACCAGCAGGCCGATCATCAAGGGGGCTAGGTAATGTCTCACGATGCTCTTTTCAGGTCGTCGAGTTTCATTTGCACGCGGTCCCGTTCAGCGCCGGAATCCAGCGTTTCCAGGGCACCACTGTACGCGTCTGTTGCCGCGTCCCATTTTTCACGGGCGCCGGCGATGTCGCCTTTCAATTCCAGGGCCTGGCCCTGCCAGGCGTTAGGAAAGCTGCGCGAGATCTGCTTCTCGGCGGCGTCCAGGTCGCCCTGTTGAATCTGTACACGCGCCAGCCGCAGGCGAGCGGTGTATTCCAGCTCGGCGGTGGCCGGGTCGCTGACCACGGCTTTAAGTTGCTCGGCGGCGCTGTTGAAATCGCCACCGTCCACCGCCAGCTTGGCCAGCACCAGGTGTGAATAATCCGCGTAACTGGTGCTTTCATAGTCTTTCACCAGGGTCTCGGCGGTGCCGCGCGCCTTATCCGTGTTGCCGCTTTGCAGCTCGGTCATCAGCGTTTCGTAAGAGCGCGATGCCTCGGCCGCCAGATCGCTGTTGTGGGCCTTCCACTCGCGCCAGCCGATCAGCCCCCCGACCGCCAGCACCACGACCACCACCACGGCGACGCCGTTTTTGCTCCACCACTCCTTGAGCACTTCGGCCTGTTCTTCTTCGCTACGGATGTAATCAACCACCCCGGTTTCTCCCTATTCCACTGTTCGTCTGTTCAGCTTTTAATGGTTATCCAGCCAACCGCGAGGCGAGCCAGGGGCCTGCCTCGTCATTGGCCAGTTGCACTTGTTCGCTCTGTTCGCGCAGCGGTTTGACGGTCACGGTGCCGGCGGCGACTTCGTCTTCGCCGAGAATCAGCGCGAAGCGGGCGCCGCTGCGGTCCGCTTTTTTCATCTGGCTTTTGAAACTGCCGCCGCCACAGTGGCACTGAATGCCAACGCCGGGCAGAGCATCGCGCAAACGTTCGGCCAGCGCCAGAGCGTGCGCCTGAACATCACCCATGGCGGTGATATAGAGTGCCAGAGGCGCGGGCAGTTCCGGGTTGCGTTGCTCAATCAGCAGAATCAGCCGCTCGATGCCCATGGCGAAGCCCACCGCCGGCGTCGGTTTGCCGCCCAGTTGCTCGACCAGACCATCATAACGGCCGCCCGCGCACACCGTGCCCTGGGCGCCGAGCGCGCGGGTGGTCCACTCAAACACGGTTTTGCCGTAATAATCCAGCCCGCGCACCAAGTAGGGATTGATCACATACTCGATGCCGGCGCGGTCAAGCAGCTCGCGCAGACTTTGGAAGTGGGCGCGGGCCTCGTCGTTAAGGTAATCGGCCAGTCGCGGCGCGTTTTCCAGCACTTCGCGGGTGCCGGCGTCCTTGCTGTCGAGCACTCGCAGCGGGCTGCGCTCCAGGCGCTTGCGGGAGTCTTCGTCGAGACCGGCCTGGTGCTCTTTCAGGTAGGCCACCAGCGCCTCTCGGTAGCGGGCGCGGTCGTCGCTGTCGCCCAGGGAATTGAGCTCCAGGGTGACCTGGTCGGCGAGCCCCAGCTCTTTCCACAGGCGCGCGGTGAGCAGGATCACCTCGGCGTCGATGTCCGGGCCTTGCATGCCGAAGGTCTCCACGCCGATCTGGTGGAACTGGCGGTAGCGACCCGCCTGCGGGCGCTCATGACGAAACATCGGGCCCTGATACCAGAGCCGGCGGCTCTGGTTATAGAGCAGGCCGTGCTCTTCAGCGGCGCGCACGCAACTGGCGGTGCCTTCCGGGCGCAGGGTGAGGCTGTCACCGTTGCGGTCCTCGAAGGTGTACATCTCTTTTTCGACGATGTCGGTGACCTCGCCGATGCTGCGTTTGAACAGGTCGGTCTGTTCCAGGATCGGCGTGCGGATCTCCTGGTAACCGTAGGCGCCCAGCACCGCGCGCACGCGCGCTTCCAGCCACTGCCACAGCGGGGTCTGCTCGGGCAGAATGTCGTTCATACCGCGAATCGACGCGATCTTCTTGCTCACCGGAACTCCTTAATTAAGCCGCTCGACGCCAGACGCTGGACGCCGGACGCTTTGGTTCCTTCGCCAGACGATAAACGCCGGAGGCTTGCCGCAGTTAAGCGTCAAGCGTCCGGCGTCCAGCGTCCGGCGTTCTTATTCACTTCTGGCAATAATGCCTTTGGCTTCGTCGTCGCGTATTTTCTGGACCTTGGCGCGGACCATGCTCTCCAGCTCATCGACCAGATTTTCGGATTTGATGTGGTGGCTCTTCTGGCCGTCCGCGTAGGACAGATTGTTGGGGGTGCCGCCGGTCAGGCCGACATCCACTTCGCGGGCTTCGCCGGGGCCGTTCACCAAGCAGCCGATCACCGCCAGATCCACCGATTCGTTGATGTCTTCCAGGCGCGCTTCCAGTTCGTTGACGGTCTTGATGACGTCGAAGTTCTGCCGCGAGCAGCTCGGGCAGGCGATGATGTTCACGCCTTTCTTGCGCAGGTTCAGGCTCTTGAGAATATCGAAACCGACGCGGATTTCTTCCACCGGATCGGCGGCCAGGGAGATGCGGATGGTGTCGCCGATGCCTTCCATCAGCAGCCCGCCCAGGGCCACCGCCGATTTCACCGTGCCGGAGCGGAACGTGCCCGCCTCGGTGACGCCCAGATGCAGCGGCTGCTCCACCTGGGTGGCCAGCTTGCGGTATGCCTGCAGGGTCATAAACACGTTGGAGGCCTTGACGCTGATCTTGAATTCCTGGAAGTCGTAGCGATCCAGAATGTCCACGTGGCGCAGGGCGGATTCCACCAGCGCGTCGCTGCAGGGCTCGTGGTACTTGCGCTGCAGTTCTTTCTCCAGGGACCCGGCGTTGACGCCGATGCGGATCGGCACGCCATGGTCACGGGCGGACTGGATCACCGCGCGCACCCGGTCTTCACGGCCGATGTTGCCGGGGTTGATGCGCAGGCAGTCGGCGCCTTCGTCGGCCACTTTCAGGGCGATCTTGTAATCGTAGTGAATGTCCGCCACCAGCGGCACATTGACCTGCTTGCGGATTTTCCCGAACGCCTCGGCGGCGTCCATGGTAGGCACCGAGACCCGCACGATGTCCGCGCCGACGCCTTCCAGGCTGCGAATCTGCGCCACCGTGGCGGCGACGTCGCAGGTGTCGGTGTTGGTCATGCTCTGCACGGAGATCGGCGCATCGCCACCCACCGGCACGGAGCCGACGTGGATCTGACGGGATTTGCGGCGCTTTATGGAAACTTCCGGTTCCATGATGACTCCTGAAATTCGAGCGGGTTACCTGCAAAGATGGGGGGCACGAAGGGTCAAGGCAAGGTGACGCGCACCACATCGCCGGAGCGGCTGCTGGGCAGTTCGGTGGGCTCATCATTGATGGTCAGCGACGAGACCGCCGCCGCGTCGCCGATGGTCATGCGAAACGGCGCCTTGCCTTCGACGCTGACGCTGTCGCCGGCGTTTCGCCGGCCCTGGCTGAGCGTGGCGCCGCTGGCATCAATGATCCTGATCCAGCAAACCCGGGAAAAGGTCATGCTGAGCCGGTCCACCTCCGGGGCAGCGGGAGCCGCGTCGGCGCCGGTGTCGGCGGCGGCGGCGGCCGGTGCGGCAGCGCTGGCGCCATTGCTGGCCACCGGGCCCGCGGCGGCGGTGGCGTCACCCGGGGCTTGCGGGTCCTCGCCCTGGGCGGCATCGGCGTCCTCACTCCCGGTGTCGGGCGCGGCGGGCTCAACCGTGTCCGGCAGAGCCGGTTCCGGGGCACGCTCCGGCGGCTCACCAGCCGGGTCCTGCTCCATGCGCAGTTCCGGGTTGGCGTCCGCCGGTGCCGTGCCACTGTCCTGTTGCGGCTGCTCGCGCGGCCACAGCCACCAACCCACCGCGATCACCAGCACCGCCAGCAGCACCACCAGCGCCGGCAAACGCCACTCACGGCCGCGTGGACGCGGCTCGGCCACCGCTTCCTGCTCGCGGGTGTGGCGGCGATCCTCATCCAGACGCCGCTGGTACAGGGTCGCCAGCTCTTCGCCAGAGAGCCCCAGCAGGCGGGCGTAATTGCGCAGGTACCCCTTCACGAACGGCGGTTCGGGGAGGCGGTCGTAGTCGTCTTCTTCCAGAAAGGTCAGAAACGCCGTCGACAAATGCAGCTCGCGGGCCACATCCTGGCGACTTAACCCTTTTTCTTCGCGCGCCTGGCGCAGACGCGCGCCGGGCAGTGCGGCTTCCTGTTCGTTCATTTACCGTGCCTCCTGCCCGCTCTGCCACGCTCTCCAGGCCCGGTATTCCCGGGAATTCTGGTAGAGATTCTGCAGAGCGAGTTCGTAGCTGGATTGCTCATTCTTGCGCCCCAGCGCCGCGGCCAGACGGATTCCCAACCACAGCCCGTCGGCGCTCGGCCGGCCGGTACGGCTCTGATACTGTTGGTAATAATCCCATCCCAGGCGGTAACGCTGCTCGCCAAAATAGAGCCGCGCCAGTTCCAGCGAAGCGCTGGTGGATTGGGGATTCAGGCGCAGCGCCTTAATGAAAGCCTGTTTGGCTTGCTCGGGCTCGTTGAGAGCCTGGTAGCACTGTCCCATGTTGCTGAACGCGCTGCCCCGGGCCTCGTAGCTGGCATCATTGGCGGCGCGTTTGAATTTTTCCAGTGCCTCTTTGTAACGACCCTGCGAGTACAACAAAGTGCCGTAATTGTTGAGCGCCGGCGAAAAATCACTGTCGGCGCGCAACGCCTTTTTGTAGTGCTCTTCTTCCCTCTCCGGATCACGCTCATAGCTGTACAGCAGCGCCATGGCGTTGTGCGCCTCGGGGCTGTCCGGATTGAGCGCCAGGGCGCGCGAGAAGTGCCGGCGCGCTTCGGAAGGATTGCGTTGCTGGAGGTATTGCAGCCCGGCGGCGACGCGGGTGGTCACCGCATCGTCGATGTTCACCCGGGGGGCGTTGGGGTCCGTGGCGCAGGCGGCCAGCAGGCCGGCGGCGAGCAGGATCGGAACCAATCTCAACAGGACACTCATTACACAGACGCTGTGTTGTTGTCGGGCTGTTCCGAGCGATGAAAAATGGATTGCTTCCAGCGCTCGCTGCGGCGGGTACGGTCTTTCACCTCACCCACCAATTGACCGCACGCCGCGTCGATGTCGTCGCCGCGGGTGGTGCGCACCATGGTGAGCACGCCATTGTCGTTCAGGAATTTATGGAATGCCAGGATGTCGGCCTGACGCGAGCGTTCGTAGCCAGAATGAGGAAAGGCGTTGAAAGGAATCAGGTTCACTTTCACCGGCACATCCTTGAGCAGCTTGACCAGCTGGCGGGCGTGCTCAGGTTGGTCGTTCACATCGCGCAGCATCACGTATTCCATGGTGATGGTCTTGTGGCGATGGGTGATGTTTTCGCTGTAACGCTTGCACGCGGCAATCAACTCCGCGAGCGGGTATTTGCGGTTGAGCGGCACCAGCTCGTTGCGCAGCTCGTCGTTGGGGGCGTGCAGGCTGACCGCCAGGGACACATCCAGGTCCTGGCTGAGCTGATCGATTTTCGGCACCACCCCGGAGGTGGAGAGCGTGATGCGGCGCTTGCTGATGCCGTAGCCGAGATCGTCGCGCATGATGCGCATCGATTCCAGCACCGGGCCATAGTTCAGCATCGGCTCGCCCATGCCCATCATCACCACGTTGGTGATCGGGTGCTCGCCAAGGTTCTTGCGCGGCCCGAAGGCACGGCTGGCCTGCCACACCTGGCCGATGATCTCGGCGCTGGTCAGGTCACGCTGGAAACCCTGCTTGCCGGTGGAGCAGAAACTGCAGTCCACCGCGCAGCCCACCTGGGAAGAGACACACAGGGTGCCGCGGCGACCGTCGGGAATGAATACGGTCTCCACGGCGCCGCCGTTGTCGGCCTCGAACACCCATTTACGGGTGCCGTCCCGGGAGATGCCCTCGTGGAGCACCTTGGGACCGCGAATTTCGGCCACGCGGGCCAGCTTTTCGCGCAACGCCTTGCCGACGTCGGTCATCTGCTCGAAGGAATCCGCCTGATGGTGGTGGATCCACTTCAGTACCTGCTGGGCGCGGAATTTCTTCTCGCCCATGTCCAGGAAGAACGCTTCCATTTGCGGGCGGGTAAGGCCCAGCAGATTGACCTTGTCGGGGGCTGTCATAGTGTCCTCCAGGCACCTTGCTGAAACCGTGTTTCAGCGGGTGCGCGGGCAGATTTCCTCGTCGGCGAAGAAGTAGGCCACTTCGCGGGCCGCGGATTCCACGGAATCAGAACCATGGACCGCGTTTTCATCGATGGTTTCCGCGAAATCGGCGCGGATGGTGCCGGGTTCGGCGTCCTTGGGGTTGGTGGCGCCCATCAGGTCACGGTTTTTCAGAACCGCGCCCTCGCCTTCCAGCGCCTGCACGATCACCGGGCCGCTGGTCATAAAGGCCACCAGATCGCCGAAGAAGGGGCGCTCTTTATGTTCGGCATAGAAGCCTTCGGCTTGCTCGCGGCTCAGGTGCAGCATTTTCATTGCCACGACTTGCAGGTCCGCTTTCTCGAAGCGGCCAACGATCTCGCCGATTGCGTTCTTGGCCACGGCATCAGGCTTGATGATAGAGAGGGTACGCTCAACAGCCATCTGTCTGTTTACTCCGGTTTACGTGAATGTATAGCGTGAATGTGTGCACGGCGGGCGCCTGCCGGCCCCCTGACGGCCCGGAAGGGCCCGTTGGCCTTCCCGAGCCCTGAAACCGGCGGATTATACGCATCCGCCCTCGAATATGATACCGTTGCCGGCTCCCCGCCGGAGCCCCGGCACGCGGATTCCACCCCGGCCGGTTATCGCGTATAATACCCGAGTAAATTACTCTGGTATTCTGAATTATGAGCAGCCAAGCCGAACTCGACAAAGTCATTCGCTCCGAGTACGAGGCCGGGTTCACCACTCTGGTGGAATCCGACACCCTGCCGCCGGGCCTGAACGAAGACATCATTCGCGTCATTTCCGCCAAAAAGGAGGAGCCCGAGTGGATGCTCGAGTGGCGCCTGGAGGCCTACCGCCATTGGCAGGAGATGCCCGAACCGGGCTGGGCGCACCTCAACTACCCACCGGTGGACTACAATTCCATCTCCTACTATTCCGCGCCCAAGAGCATGGAAGACCGGCCCCAGAGCCTGGACGAGGTGGACCCGGAGCTTCTCGAAACCTATAAGAAGCTGGGCATCCCGCTGCACGAGCAGGAAATGCTCGCCGGCGTGGCGGTGGACATGGTGTTCGACTCGGTGTCGGTGGCCACCACCTTCAAGGCCAAGCTGGCCGAGGCCGGGGTGATCTTCTGCTCGATCTCCGAGGCGATCCGCGAACATCCCGAGCTGGTGCGCAAGTATCTGGGCACGGTGGTGCCGAAAGGCGACAACTTCTTCGCCGGACTGAACTCCGCGGTATTCACCGATGGCTCTTTTGTGTACATCCCAAAGGGTGTGCGCTGCCCGATGGAGCTGTCCACCTACTTCCGCATCAACGAGGCCAACACCGGCCAGTTCGAGCGCACCCTGATCATCGCCGACGAGGGCAGCTACGTCAGCTACCTGGAAGGCTGCACCGCCCCCCAGCGCGATGAGAACCAGTTGCACGCGGCGGTGGTGGAGCTGGTCGCCCTGCCCGGCGCCGAGATCAAGTATTCCACGGTGCAAAACTGGTATCCCGGCGATGAGAATGGCAAGGGTGGCATCTTCAACTTCGTCACCAAGCGCGGCGTCGCCCACGACAACGCCAAGATCAGCTGGACCCAGGTGGAAACCGGTTCGGCGATCACCTGGAAGTACCCCTCGGTGGTGCTGCGCGGCGACAATTCCGTGGGCGAGTTCTACTCGGTGGCGCTGACCCGCCACGCCCAACAGGCGGACACCGGCACCAAGATGATCCACCTGGGCAAGAACACCAAAAGCACCATCGTTTCCAAGGGCATTTCCGCCGGCCGCAGCAACAACAGTTACCGCGGTCTGGTGCGCATGGGCCCGCGCGCCGAGAACGCGCGCAATTTCACCCAGTGCGACTCGCTGCTGCTGGGCGATACCTGCGGCGCCCACACTTTCCCGTACATCGAGTCCAAGCACCCCAGCGCCACCATTGAGCACGAGGCCACCACCTCCAAGGTCAGTGATGACCAGCTGTTCCTGTGCCGCCAGCGCGGCATTGACCCGGAAAAGGCGATCTCGATGATCGTCAACGGCTTCTGCAAGGAAGTGTTCAAGGAACTGCCCATGGAGTTCGCGGTGGAAGCCGGCAAGCTGCTGGAAGTGAGCCTGGAAGGGGCGGTTGGCTGATCCAACTTAGAGCCCCTCTCCCCTGGAGGGAGAGGGGTTAGGGAGAGAGGGAACGACCGCGGAGTCGTTGCCAACCCGGTCACCCCCTCTCCCTGGCCCTCTCCCGCGAGGGGAGAGGGGACTCTCCAGAACGTAACGGAGACACAGCCTCGGGCTGGCACATTCAATCGAAAGGCGTATTCGTACATGTTGGAAATTCGCGATCTGCACGCCGCCGTTGGCGGCAAAGCCATCCTTAAAGGCCTGAACCTGACCGTCAAACCGGGCGAGGTGCACGCCATCATGGGGCCCAACGGCTCTGGCAAATCGACCTTGGCCAACGTGCTGGCGGGCCGGGACAACTACGAGATCACCGGCGGGGAAGCGCTGTTCGAGGGCAAAAGCCTGGCCGATCTGGAGCCCGAAGAACGCGCCCAGTTGGGTCTGTTCCTGGCGTTCCAGTATCCGGTGGAAATCCCCGGTGTCTCCAACATGGAATTTCTGAAGGCGGCCCTGGAAGCCACCCGCAAGGCCCAGGGCAAGGAAGAGTGGGATTCGGTGACGTTGCTGCGCAAGGCCCGTGAAGCCTGCAAACAGGTGAATCTGGATGCCCAATTCCTCAAGCGCGGAGTCAATGAAGGTTTTTCCGGCGGCGAGAAAAAACGCAACGAAATCATGCAGATGCTGCTGATGGAACCGAAGCTGGCGCTGCTCGACGAAACCGACTCCGGCCTGGATATCGACGCTCTGCAAACGGTGGCGCGCGGCGTCAATTCGCTGCGCGGCCCGGAGCGCGGCATCGTGCTGGTGACCCACTACCAGCGCCTGCTCGATTACATCGTGCCGGATCACGTGCACGTGCTCTCCAACGGCCGCATCATCAAATCCGGCGGCAAGGAGCTGGCGCTGGAGCTGGAAGACAAAGGCTACGGCTGGCTGACCGGCGAAGAGGGTGAGTCCGCATGAGCGAGAGCCTGCCCGAGGATCTTAAACGCCAGGCGCTGGCCCGGGCCGGCCAGGCGCCGGCCGAGGACGGTGCGCTGAGCACGCTGCGCCGGGACAGCCTGGCCGCGTTGCAGTCCGCCGATTTCCCGGGCCGCAAAAGCGAGCGCTGGAAATACACCTCCCTGCACCCGCTCAGCGACGGCCACTTGCAGCACGCCGCCCAGGGCGCCGCGCCGGCGCGGCTGCCGGTGCTGTCCGATTACCGCATCGTGATGGTCAATGGCCACCTGGACGAGAGCCAGACGCGCCTGCCCGAGGGTGTCAGCCTGCGCCGGGAAGCGGAGCGCCTGGACGGCTTGAGTAATCCGTTCGCGCTGCTCAATGGCGCGGCGCTGAACGACGCGATCTCGCTGGAAGTGGCTCCCAACACCGAGGTGGCCGAGCCGCTGCATGTGCTGATGTTCGCCGCCAGCGACACCCCCGCCCATTGCCACACCCGCCTGGAAGTGCTGGTGAACCGGGGCAGCCGGCTGACGCTGATCGAGCACTACGAGGGCCATGGCGCGGCGCTGACCAACGCGGTCACCGCCATCGAGACCCGTGATAACGCCCAACTGACCCACTACCGCCTGCAAAGCGAGGCGGCGGACAGCCTGCACATCGGCACCCTGCTGTTCCAGCAGACCGGTGTCAGCCGCATCGACAGCTACCAGTTGATGGCCGGTAACCGGCTGCGCCGCAACGAGGTGATCGCGCTGCTCGACAAAAGCGGCGCGGAGCTGGCCATGAACGGCATTTTCGTGGCCCGCGGCCGCACCCACGTGGACAACCAGCTGTGCGTGGAACACCGCGTGCCCGATTGCACTTCCAACCAGATCTACCGGGGCCTGGCCGGCGAAAAGGGCAAAGCGACCCTGAATGGCCGCATTCACATCCACCGGGGCGCCAGCGGCACCCTGGCGGAATTGAGCAACAAGAACCTGCTGCTCAACCCGGGCGCGGAGATCAACACCAAGCCGGAGTTGGAAATCTACAACGACGACGTCAAGTGCGCCCACGGCGCCACCGTCGGCCAGCTCGACGCCGCCCAGCAGTTCTACCTGCGCTCCCGGGGCATCCCGGCGGCGGACGCCAAACGCATGCTCGGCCTGGGCTTTATCAATGAGCTGGTGATGGCCCTGCCCGATGAGAATGTAGCCGAGTGGGTACGCCCATGGCTGGCGGCGGAGCTGGGCCAGCGCCCCGAGGCCGGCGAGGAGGCAGCATGAGTTTCGACGTGAACACCTTGCGCCAGGATTTCCCGATCCTCGATCAGCAGGTGAACGGCAAGCCGCTGGTGTATCTGGACAACGCCGCCACCACCCAGAAGCCGCGCGCGGTGATCGAGGCGGTGGACGACTATTACCGCCGCTTCAACAGCAACGTGCACCGCGCCGCCCACCACCTGAGCGACATCGCCACCCGCACCTTCGAGGACACCCGCGCCGAGGTGGCCGCGTTCATCAACGCCAGCCGCGAAGAGGTGATCTGGACCAAGGGCACCACCGAGGGCATCAATCTGGTGGCGCAGTGCGTGGGCCGCGAGCGGCTCAAGCCCGGCGATGAAGTGCTGATCACCACGCTTGAGCACCACGCCAACATCGTGCCCTGGCAGCAGGCCTGCCTGGCCACCGGCGCCACCCTGAAAGTGGTGCCGCTGCGCGAGGACGGAAGCGTCGACGAAGACGCCTACTATCAATTGCTCAACGAGCGCACCCGCATCGTGGCGCTGTCCCATGTGTCCAACAGCCTGGGCACCGTGAATCCGGTGGCGAAATGGGTGCAATCCGCCCGCGAAGCCGGCGCCATCACCCTGGTGGACGGCGCCCAGGCGGTAGGCCATTTCCCGGTGGACGTGGCGCGCATCGGCTGCGATTTCTATGCTTTTTCCGCGCACAAGATGTTCGGCCCCACCGGCATCGGCGCGCTGTTCGGCCGCCGCGACCTGCTCGAGGCAATGCCGCCCTACCAGACTGGCGGCGAGATGATCGAGGTGGTGACCTTCGAGCGCACCACTTGGAATCAGCTGCCTTACAAGTTCGAACCGGGCACGCCCAATATCGCCGGAGTGGTCGGCTTTGGCGCCGCGGTGCGCTGGCTGAACCAACAGGATCGCACCGCCCTGGCCAGCCACGAAGACGCGCTGATCGCCGCCGCCACCGAACACGCCCGCGCCTTCAAGGGCTTGAAAATCATCGGTAACGCCGCCACCAAGATCGGTATCCTGTCGTTTCTGCTGGACGGCGCGCACCCAGGCGATGTGGGCATGCTGCTCGACCAGCAAGGCGTGGCGGTGCGCACCGGGCATCATTGCTGCATGCCGCTGATGGACAGCCTGGGCATTCCCGGCACCGCGCGCGCCTCGTTTTCGATCTACAATACCCTGGAAGAAGTGGACGGCCTTTTCCGGGCGTTGGAAAAGGTTCGGACTTTTCTTTGAAACTTGAGGAGAGTTGAAAGTTGAAAGTGAAAAGTTGAAAGGCCAACCGGAGAGCGCGGCACCCTGCCTGCCCGGCTGGCAATGCCGCCGAACCGCGTTGTAACTTTTAACTTGTCACTTTCAACTGGTTCTCTGCTAGGTGCCATTATGACCGTACAAACCTTCGTACCCGGCCAGGCGGAAATCCGCATGACCGAGACCGCCCGCAAACAGGCGCGCCGCGAGATCGAGCGCGCCGGCGCCGCCGGCATCCGCTTGAATCTGGATGAATCCGGTTGTTCCGGCTTTATGTACGTGCTCGATTTCGTGGACGCCGCCAACGCCGGCGACCAACGCTTCGACGTGGACGGCATCGCCTTGTATGTGCCGGAAAAATGGCTCGGCGTGCTCAACGGCCTGGAGATCGATTACGTCACCGAAGGCGTCAACAGCCTGTTCAAGTTCCGCAATCCCAACGCCACCGGCGAATGCGGCTGCGGTGAAAGCTTCACCGTGGATCAGATGGACGAGGTATAAACGCTTGGCCACTGGATCTTCCGCCTCCGAACAACGCACCGTGGTGGTAAGCCGGGACGTGCCCGCTCGGCTGGTGCCCGATGGCACCCGCATTACCATCCATAAAAACACCTTCGTGAATCTGCGTCAGGCGCTGGGTGGCACCTATACGGTGACCGTGAACGGCAACATGGCGCGCATCGACGGCACCGACGCGGACGCCATCGGGCAGACGCCCCTGGAACTGGATTTCGATCCGCCACGGGCCGATGGCCAGGTGAGGGAACAGGATTTGCAGCACGCGCTGGGCACCATTTTCGACCCGGAAATCCCGGTGAACATCGTCGATCTGGGGCTGGTGTATGGCTGCGATGTGATCCAGCGCACCGCGGATTCTGGTGAGAAGCAGAATGTGGTGCAGGTGCGCATGACCCTGACCGCGCCCAACTGCGGCATGGGGCCGGTGCTGGTCGGCGACGTGGAAGACCGCCTTGCCAAGGTGCCCAACGTGGACGCCGTGGAAGTGGCGCTGATCTTCGACCCGCCCTGGAGCCGCGAAATGATGACCGAAGAAGCTCAACTGGAGCTGGGATTGTTTTAGGAAGCTGCAAGCTGCAAGCCACAAGCTGCAAGCTTTGAGATACGCCGAGCGCGACTTGAAGCTTGTAGCTTGTGGCTTGAAGCTTGCGGTTCCGAAGGAGCCGCACATTGTCTGATTTTGATATCCGCAACATCCATCTCGGCGATACCGTTACCGCCGACGATGTGATCGAAGATCTGGAATTCCTGGACGATTGGGAAGAGCGCTATCGCTACATCATCGATCTGGGCAAGCAGATTCCGTCGATGCCCGAGGCGCTGCGCACCGAGGAACGTTTCGTGCGCGGTTGCCAGAGCCAGGTATGGCTGGTCACCGAGTACGACCAGGCCGAGGACCGGCTTTATCTGGCGGTGGAATCGGATGCCCTGATCGTGCGTGGCCTGGCGGCGATGGTGTTGATCGCACTGAACCGCAAAACCCCCGCCGAGGTCGCCGCCTACGACATGGAAGCGTTTTTTGAGCGGGTCGATCTGATTCGCCACCTCAGCCCCACGCGAGGTAACGGCTTGCGCTCCATGGTGGCGCGGGTCAAGCACGAAGCCTCAGCGCTGGCCGCCTGAGCGAGCACGCTTACGGCTGCCTCTCGGCGGCCGCGCCCTCCCCGCCCGGTGGCGCGGCATTCTGTAATCGCACCACGAAACGACGCCCTCCCTCTTCACCGCTGGCCGACGACAGCAACTCCACCCGCTCGCCAAAATAATCCGCCACCCCGTACACACAGCCCAGCGCCAGCGCGCTCAGGTCGCGGTGTGAGTGGTAATCAATTTCCAGGGTATCCGCGGACAACGCCGTCACATCAATGCGCGGCGGGCGGGCGCGCGGGTCGCGCAGGCGAACCACTTTCTGGTGAATGTGCTCCTCCACATGGAGCAGAAAAGTGCGCGCATCCCACTGGCGGGGAATCATCGCCCGGTACATATTGATCAACGGCCCGATCAGCCAGTGCCCGAACGCCTGCAGCAGGTCATCGCGACACAACCCGATTTCGCCGGTCATCGCCAACAGCAACTGCTCCAGCTCTTCGTCGGCGTAGTTGTGCACCGGCGTATGCATCTTGCCCGGCTGGCCGGCGCGCACCTGCACGCTTTCCCAAACCCGGGCGCCGAACCGCTCACTGACAAAAGGCCGCAGGTGATGAAGAAGCACACCGTGCATGAAACAGACGCCCCCAACTTCATTTCCCCGCGTGATGTGTTATTCCCGAGCGCCCCACTGACTACCCCAGCCCCCCATTCTCTTCACCATTCTTTTCATCTTAAAGCAAGTCGCGGGCCAACCTGAAAGCGACGATTCAAGCGCGGTTCTTCAACGCCGCGCGCAAGCGGGTGACGGCATCCGTCACATTCTGCGCCGCCCGGTCAATGTCCGCTTCCGTGGTAAAGCGGCCCACCGAGAAGCGCACCGAACTGTGCGCCAGGGCATCGGCCACGCCCATCGCCTTGAGCACATAGGAAGGCTCCAGCGACGCCGAGGTGCACGCCGAGCCGGTGGACACCGCCACCTCGCTCATGGCGGTGAGCAGCATTTCCCCGTCCACCCCGGCGAAGCCCACGTTCAGATGCCCGGCCAAACGCGGGGCCGCGGCGCCGTTGAGTTGCACATCGGGCAGCCCGGAAAGCGCGCCCCACAGGCGATCGCGCAGGCCGGCGATGCGCGCCTGCTCATCGTCACGCTGCCCGGCGGCCAGCGCCAGCGCCTCGCCCATGCCCACGATCTGATGGGTCGCCAGGGTGCCCGAACGCATATTGCGCTCATGACCGCCACCGTGAATCTGCGACGCCACGCGCACGTCCGGATGGCGCCGCACATAGAGCGCGCCAATGCCCTTGGGGCCATAGTTCTTGTGCGCGCACAGCGACACCAGATCCACCGGCAGCTCACGCACATCCAGCGGCAGCTTGCCCACGCTCTGGGCCGCGTCGGTGTGAAACAACACGCCGTGCTCGCGGCACAGGGCGCCGATGGCGGCGATGTCGTTGATCACCCCGGTTTCGTTATTGGCGTGCATGATCGACACCAGCACGGTGTCCTCGCGCAGTGCGGCGCTGACGTCGGCCGGATCAATACGACCATCCACCGCCGGTTTCAGCCAGGTGACGCTGGCCAGCCCCTGGCGCTCCAGCCAGCCACAGGGGTCCAGCACCGCCTTGTGTTCGGTTTCAGAGGTAATGATGTGGCCACCGCCGCGCTGCTCGATCACGCCCTTGATGGCCAGGTTATTGGCCTCGGTAGCGCCGCTGGTCCAGACGATTTCACGGGCATCGGCGTTCAGCACCTCGGCGACCTGACGGCGCGCCGTCTCCACCGCCTCTTCCGCCAGCCAGCCGTACATATGGCTGCGCGAGGCCGGGTTGGCGAAGGTGCCTTCCGCATCCAGATGACGCACCATCGCCGCCACCACCCGCGGGTCCACCGGGGTGGTGGCGGCGTAATCGAGATAAACCGCTTGAGACATGATGATTAAAACCGGAGCTGTTAGAGGGTGTTGACGGTCATCCGCAGATGGCGATTCTGGCGGGCATCCTGCCGCTCGGCCACGCTTCGCACCTCATGGCGGGCCACCAGCTCACTCAGGGTAATGCCAGAGAGGAAATCCTGAATCTGATCGGACAAATCGCACCACAGATGATGGGTCAGGCAGGTGTGGCCTTCCTGACAATCGCCCTGGCCACCGCAACGGGTGGCGTCCACGGATTCGTCCACTGCCGCGATCACCTCGGCGATGCTGATCTCGCCACCGCCTCGGCTCAGGCGGTAACCGCCACCGGGCCCACGCACACTGCCTACCAGCTGACAACGGCGCAGCTTGGCGAACAACTGCTCCAGATAGGAAATCGAAATGCCCTGGCGCTCGGAGATGTCCGCCAGCGACACCGGCCCGGCATCCGCGTGCAGAGCCAGATCCAGCATGGCGGTGACCGCATAACGGCCTTTGGTGGTCAGACGCATACCCACACCCTTGGTACGTGATTACCGTGTAGCCTATAAAGACCCAGTAAATCTATCAAGTATTATCGGCATACTAATTGATAATTGTTCTCATGTAAAAACATCCTGCACAAGAAATCGCCACCCGAGAGGCTCACTGGCCAACCGTTCTTGACAGCGGCAAACCGCTCGCGGACAATTCGCGACCTCTGGCAAGGTAGCTCAGCTGGTTAGAGCACAGCACTCATAATGCTGGGGTCGGCGGTTCAAGTCCGCCCCTTGCTACCACCTTCAAGGGAGCCGCCCAATAGGGCGGCTTTTTTGTGGCCGCCAGGCTGGTGCATTAAATCCCGGCCG
>NZ_NMQZ01000019.1 GCF_002864685.1 Alloalcanivorax mobilis | reverse complement strand
TCTACTCCAAACAGGTCCCACACGTTTGCTTGCCTGATTGTTAAAGAGCTGCGGGGCCGTCTGCGTTGTTGCCCCGTCGAGGAGTGCGCATTCTACGGATCGGGCACTTCCTGTCAAACCTTTTTTCGACGATTCCCTGAAATTCTTTCCGGGCGCTGGGAATTCAGCCATCCCAACGCCTCCAGCGCGATCCGCTAGCGGATCGTCACCCGCGCGATCTTCTTCTTACCGGCCTGAATCACCACGGTTTCGCCGCGGGTGAAGGAGCGCTCCTCCTCAAGCTGACGGCCATCCACATAGACCGCGCCCCGGGCGAAGACATCCTTGGCCGCCTTACCGTTCTGAGCCAGGCCGGCCAGCCGCAACAACGGCACCACGTGGACCTCGTCGCCATCGTCCAGCACTACCTCGACCTCCGGCACATTATCCGGAATCTCGCCCAAGGCGGTCAGGTTGCCCGCCGACGAGGGCGCCGCCAGGGCCGCGTCTTCCCCGTGGAAGCGGGTCACCATCTCCAGCGCGAAGGCCTTTTTTGCCTCCTGGGGGCTGCCCAGCCGCTGCGCCTGCGCTTTGCGTTCAGCCAGGTCCTGATTGGATAAGCCGCTAAGCAGTTCGTAGTAGCGCCAGGTCATATCATCCGGGATCGACAACAGTTTGCGGTACATCTCCCCCGGGGCGTCGCTGACACCGACGTAGTTCTTCAGTGACTTGGACATTTTCTGCACCCCGTCCAGCCCTTCGAGAATCGGCATGGTCAGGCAGATTTGAGCCGGCTGGCCGTAGGCCTTCTGCAGGGTACGGCCCATCAGCAGGTTGAATTTCTGATCGGTGCCACCCAGCTCCACATCGGCCTTCATGGCCACCGAGTCGTACCCCTGCACCAGCGGATAGAGGAACTCGTGAACGGCAATCGGCTGGTTGGCGCGGTAGCGCTTGTCGAAATCGTCGCGCTCGAGCATTCGCGCCACGGTGTACTGGCTGGCCAGCTTGATCATGCCGGCGGCGCCCAGCTCATTCATCCAGGTCGAGTTGAACATCACCTCGGTCTTTTCCGGATCAAGAATCTTGAACACCTGCTCTTTGTAGGTTTCCGCGTTGCGCTTGATGTCCTCCGGGCTGAGCGGCGGCCGCGTGGCACTCTTGCCGGTGGGATCACCGATCAGCCCGGTAAAGTCGCCAATCAGGAACATCACGTGGTGGCCCAGCTCCTGAAACTGGCGCAGCTTGTTGATCAACACCGTGTGACCCAGATGAAGGTCCGGGGCGGTGGGGTCGAACCCCGCCTTGATCCGCAACGGACGGCCGCTGGCCAGGCGCTCGCGCAGGTCCTGCTCCTGAATAATTTCGTCCGCCCCCCGGCGCAGCAGCGCCAGTTGTTCATCCACGTCGATCATTGTTACCTCTGAATCAGCGAAAATCCGCCTGCTTTTTCGGAACCCCACCACCGGTTCGCCGGTCGCAAAGGCTGGCTCGTTGCCATAAAGCGCGACATTGTAGCACTTGAAGGCAGTTGTAAAAGGCAGGTATCTTTGCAAGCAATTAATTACACTAACGCCCTGGCGGCCCATCCTCAGAGCACTGTTTAAGCATGAGACATCGTTTTTCCGCCCTTGGCCGAGTGGCGCGCCGTTTTCCCCGCGCCCACCTGATTCTCTCCGGCGCGCTGATTGCCACCGTCTCTCTGGTGGCGATGGTGCCGGAGTCTGGTGAAAGCCGCTCCGAGCGCGTACAGACCCTGACCCTGCCCAAACACGACGCCGGCGATCAGCTTGCCGGTCTGGAATCCTCCCGGCACCAGCAGGCCCAGCCGGCGGCTCCGACGGCCAGCGTCCCCACCCTGGCCAGCCAGCCCCAGGAACGGTGGCAACGCCTGACGGTGAAACCCGGTGACACGCTTTCCGGGCTGCTGCAGGAACACGGCGTCACCGCCACCCAGGTCTACCGGCTGATCAACGGCCACCCGCGCCTGAAAGAGCTGACCAACATCCGGCCCGGCGAAAGCTTTCAGATCTCCCTGGACAGCGGCGGCGAGCTGAACGCCCTGCGCTATCATCCGAGCCGTATCGAAACCGTGGAAGCCGAACTCGACGGTGAGCGCTGGCAGGTTGCCGCCCATACCCGGGAATACCTTCGTCGCACACGCTTCGCCGATGGCACCATCGACAACTCCCTGTTCCTGGCCGGCCACGCCGCGGGCATGAGCGATAACCTGACCATGCAACTGGCCAACATTTTTGGCTGGGATGTGGATTTCGTGCAGGACATCCGCCAGGGCGACCGCTTCCGCGTGCTCTACGAAGAGCTGTACCTGGACGGCGAAAAGGTGGGCGAAGGCAATATCCTGGCCGCCGAGTTCTGGAACCGTGGCCGCCACCTGACCGCCTATCGATTCCAGACCCGCTCCGGCGACACCGAATATCTGGATGCGGATGGCAACTCCATGCGCAAGGCGTTCATCCGCACGCCGGTGTCCTTCACCCGCATCAGCTCCCGCTTCAACCTGGGCCGCAAGCATCCGATTCTGAATCGGGTGCGCGCCCACCGGGGCATTGATTACGCGGCCCGCAGTGGCACGCCGATCAAGGCGGCCGGTAACGGCAAGGTGATTTTCGCCGGGGTGAAAGGCGGCTACGGCAACGTCGTTATCATTCAACACGGCCAGCAATACACCACCCTTTACGGTCACATGAAGGGCTTCGCCAAGGGCATTCGCGTGGGCAGCCGGGTCAATCAGAATCAGACCATTGGCTACGTTGGCATGACCGGGCTCGCCACCGGGCCGCATTTGCACTATGAGTTCCGCGTTAACGGCACTCACCGCGACCCGCTCACCGTGCCTCTGCCCAAAGCACGCGGCGTGGACGCCAATGAAAAGCCGCAGTTCCTGGTGCAGGCCAAACGCATGCAATCCCAGATCACCATGTTCGCCGAGGCCGCCACGCTGGCCAGCAGCAATGTCTTCTGAATCCGGCGTGTTCGCCGGTCTGATGACCGGCACCAGCCTGGACGGCGTGGACGCGGTGCTCGCCGTAGCGGAACCCGAACGGTTCCGTGTGCTCGCCCACCACAGCCTGCCGTTGCCGGATTCCCTGCGTGACCAATTACAGAGCCTGTGCCTGCCCGGCGACAACGAGATCGACCGCGCCGGCCCGGCCCATCGTCAACTGGGCCAGTGCTACGCCGAGGCCATCAAACAGCTGCTCACCGGGGCCGGCGTCGATGCCGCCCGGGTCACCGCCATTGGCTGCCATGGGCAGACCGTACGACACCGCCCCGGGCCACAGGGATTCAGCCTGCAATTGGGGTGCGCGGATACGCTGGCCTGTGACACCGGCATCCCGGTGATCAACGACTTTCGCAATAAAGACATGGTGCTGGGGGGCCAGGGCGCGCCGCTGGCCCCTCGCTTCCATCAGGCCCTGTTCGGAGCCCAGGGCCAGTTCACGGTGGTGCTCAATCTGGGCGGCATCGCCAACATCACCCTGCTCGACGGCGAGCGCCTGCTGGGGGGCTTCGATACCGGCCCTGCCAACACCTTGCTGGACCAGTGGTATCGACGCCACCAGAGCGGCGCCTTTGACCGTGACGGCGCCTGGTCCCGGGGTGGACGGGTACTGCCCGCCTTGCTGGAGCGCCTGCTGCGGGACCGGTACTTTCATCGGCCAGCGCCGAAAAGCACCGGCCGCGAGGACTTTAATCTGCCCTGGCTGGAGCAGGCCCTGGCCGGCGATGAGGCGCCCCGGGACGTTCAGGCCACCCTCGCTGAATTGACCGCCCGCTCGGTCGCCGACGCCCTGCGCGATCACCGCCCGGACCGCCTGCTGGTGTGTGGCGGCGGCGCGCACAACAGCGACCTGATGGCCCGCCTGTCGGCCTGCCTGGGCGGCGATGTGCCGGTGCAGGACACCGGCCAGTGGGGACTGCAACCAGATCAGGTGGAAGCCGCCGCATTCGCCTGGCTGGCTTGGGCCTATTGGCATCGGGTGCCGGGCAACGCCCCGCTGGTCACCGGCGCCCGCCGCGAAGCGGTGCTTGGCCATCTCACTTTGCCCTGATTCGCCCTGCCCGGCGATCCACTGCGCTTTACAACAGCCCCAGGCCCAGCAGCGCGCAGGCCGCGCCCAACACCGCGCCGGCGGCGATGTCGGTGGGGTAGTGCACGCCCAGCAGCACCCTGGACAGGCCGACCAGCGCGGCGAACACCAACGCCGGCGTGGCGGCCAGCGGAAACAACACCGCCAGCAGCGTGGCCATCACGAAGGCGGCCGCGGTATGCCCGGATGGGAAACTGAAACGGTCAGCGGGTTGAATGAACGCGCACAGGGACTCCAGGGAATCCGCCGGACGCGGTCTTTTAATCAGATGTTTGAGCACAACGAAGGCCGGCACCTCAATGCCGTAGGCAAAAGCGGCCGCCAACGCGAAACGCTCGCCCTGAACGCCACCCAACAACCACAACAGCAGCGCCAACAAGGCGTACAGCGGACCATCACCGAGCCGGGAGATGGCCCGCGCGAGCCGCGCCCGCCCGGCGGCGCGGGGCTGCTCGAGCAACCAGCACATGGCGCGCAGGTCAGCGGCGGTCATACGTTGCAAAGAGGGGCGAGGGAATGTCATAGGCCCAGCATCCGCCGACATGACGACGCTGACTTGACACTTTGGTGACGTTTTTATGACCGGAACGCCGGCCGGCGCGGCTCAGACCGAGAACGACGACCCGCAGCCACAGGTGGTGGCGGCGTTGGGGTTATGGACAATAAACCGGGAGCCCATCAACCCCTGCTCGTAATCCACCTCGGAACCGTCCAGGTACTGAATACTCATGGCATCCACCAGCAGGGTGACGTCTTCGCGGGCCACGGAGGTGTCGTCCTCGTTGCTTTGCTCATCGAACGTAAAGCCGTAGGAGAAGCCCGCGCAGCCGCCGCCGGTGATATAGACCCGCAGCTTGAGATTCGGGTTGCCTTCGTCATCACGAAGCTCGCGCACCTTGGCGGCGGCGCGTTCGGTCAGAATGATGGGGCTGGATTCGCTCATGTCGGTCCGTAATGCTGTAAGAACGCCATCTTCCAATACCCGAGTAATACAGTCAAGAATGGTCGGCGTCGGCGCTCTCGACGGCGTGCGGCGTACCCGGCTTCTCCGGCGCCGGCAGGTGGCGCCGCTCCTCGTCGAGACGGACCAGCTTGCCATTGACCCGCGCGCCCATCAGCATTTCGACCATAACGTAGAAGACATTGCCTTCAACCTGGGCCTTGCTGGCCAGCTCCAGGTGTTCGCTGGCGTTCACATCGCCTTCCACGCGGCCGTTGATGGTGACCCGGGGCACGCGAATCTCACCGCGCACCACGCCACTCTCGCCAATCACCAGTTGGCCGCCGTCGCCGGTCACGCTGATGTTGCCCTCCACTTCCCCCTGGATGTGCAACCCCCCGCTGAACTCGATATCCCCAATGATACGGGCACTGGGAGCGATCAGGGTGTGATCGCGAAAGCTCTGCTGTGCGCTGCTTTTCTTGTCTCGCCCTCTCACCAGCCATTCTCCTGCTTGGTTGAATTTACCAGCGGAGGCTCTGCACCACCTCGGAGCGGCGTCCAGCGGTGGAGCGGGCCTCCATCTCCAGCGTATCCACTTTGAAATCCGCCGGCACCGTCAGGATACCGGAGAGTTCCTGAAAATAACGGAAACGGAAGCGCAATTCGTCGCTTTCCTCCAGCAGCGACCCGGCGTCCAATGTCGCCGCCTGGCCGTTGCGATGCCCAACCAGCCGCAACCTCACGTCACCGGCCAGATAGCCGCGATTATCGCCAGCCTGGACCAGCACCAGACTGTAACGGAAACGGTGCTCGCCGGCGGCGGGGCTGACGTCGAACTTCTGGACCCGCAGCGGACCGTCTTCACCCCCGGGCGCCATTACGCTCTTATAAAACGCCACCGCTTCCTCAAGCTCCGCGCTCTGGTCGCGCAATCCGCGAATCTCCTCACGCAACTTGCCCCGCGCCTGCTCCGCCACATCCACTTCAGCCTTGTAAATGGCCAGCTCATGGCGGGCGGTGCGCAACGAGGCGCGTGTTTCGTCCAGGGATTGACTCAGGGTTTCGTTGTTCAGATTGCTGTCCAGCGCACCGCTGTGGCCCAGCCACAACCCACCAGCGAACAACGCCAGCGCCGCCACCACCGCCAAGGCGCCGAGCGTCAGTCGGGTGCGGCGCTGCTGCGTAGGGCTGACCGGCACCAGTACGACGTCGTCGATACCGGCACGCGGCCGGCCATGGCGGGCCATCAGACGCGGTCCGCTCTGTTTATGGTGAAAATATCGAAGTCCCCACTCACACCCATAATTCCCCTGTTCCGCTAATGCATTGTTATCAGCGAGTGAGGATCATAGGGTTCGCCACCGGCGCGGGCAACTTCACCGCCCGCTTTCCGGCGGCTCCGCCGGCACCACCCGCGCCCGATCCAGCGCCATGCCCTCGCCTTCCTGAAGGCGATCCGCCAGCGAGTCGTACAGCGGGCGCAGCCATACCAGCTTGGCCACCGCCGCGGCGAGAAAGGCCCCGGCCATGAGCGGCAAAAGAATGTCGTGGCGGTTGCCGGTGAGCTCCATGACGATCACGAAAGAGGTAATTGGCCGCTGGATCACCCCGGCCAGAAAGGCGGACATCGCCACCAGGGTGACGCCCACCACTGAGGAATTGGGCACCCAATGGCCGATCACGTTACCGATCCCGGCGCCCGCCGCCAGGCTGGGCGAAAACAGGCCGCCGGGGATGCCGGTAAAGTACGACACCAGCGTGGCGCTCATCTTCGCCAGCGGGTACAGCACCCCGCCCTCTACATCCTCGGTGATCAGGTGGCGGGCCTGTTCGTAGCCACTGCCATAGGTGGCGCCACCGGTGATCAGGCCCAGAAACACCACCACCAGCGCACACAGGAACACCACCCGGTAGGGGTTCTGGCGGGCGTAAGGGGCGAGAAAGCGGCTGCCGGTGATCAGCAGCCGGCTGAACAAACCGCCGAGCAACCCGCACACCAGCCCGGTCACGCCGATGGCGAGCCAGTCCTGAGCCAGATCCAGCGTGCCCTGAGGATGCCCGAAATAGCTGTAGTGGCCCATCATCATCAGCACCACCACGCCGGAGAGAATGATCGCCAGAATCAGGGTACCGCTGGTGCGCTGTTCGAACGAGCCGGCCAGCTCCTCAATGGCGAACACGATCCCGGCCAGCGGCGCGTTGAACGCCGCCGACACACCGGCGGCGCCGCCGGCGACGATCAGGGCGTTATCCACGTATTTCTGGTGCAGCCGGCCCATCTGTCCGACCGAGTACATCATCGCCGCGCCCATCTGCACGCTGGGGCCCTCGCGGCCAATGCTGGCGCCACACATCAAACCCAGACAGGTCAGGCCGAACTTGAGCACGATCACGCGCAACGACAGAAAGGTCGGCCGCAGCCAGTGGTAGCGCTGCTTGAGCACCACCAGAACCTGGGGAATACCGCTGCCCTGTGACTCCGACCCCATGTGCCGCATCACCCAGGCGATGAACACCATGCCAGCCGGCGTTAACACCAGAGGGATCAGCGGCGAGCGCTGTTCCAGGGAAACAAACACCTGAAACGCCTGCTCGGTGACCCAGGCAAACGCCACGGTGAGCAAACCCACCAACAGCGCGCCGACCCAGAACACCACCCGCAGTTTCCAGTCCTGCACCGTGCCAAGCTGCCGACGAGACAGGCGACGTGTGCGAAACAGGTAGTATCGCAACAGACGGCTGGCGCGCGGTGGCTTATTCACGGGCATCCTCTTTTGGTCGACGGGATCAGGGATCCGGAGCGCGATCATCCGATCCACTCCCCGCGGGAGAGTGGCGACGCAAACCCTGCGAGCGATGCTGGCGCCGGGTGATCGTGACAGGAAAGGCGATATAGTATAGGCCGCCACGCGGCGACACTCCAATGTCGCCAGGTAAACATTCATGTCCGCGCTTCACGGACATTCAGTGTGGAGAGACATTGTGGAGAGACAAGCATGCTCTGGCTGAAGGCCTTTCACATTATCGCCGTGATTTGCTGGTTCGCCGGCATTTTCTATTTGCCGCGGCTGTTCGTGTACCACGCCATGGCCGAGGATCAGCCCAGCCGGGAACGCTTCAAGATCATGGAGCGCAAGCTCTATCGGGGCATCATGAACCCGGCGATGATCGCCACCCTGGTGCTCGGCATCTGGATGCTGGCGCTCAACTGGGGCTATTACAAAACCCAGGGCTGGTTGCACGCCAAGCTGTTTCTGGTGGTGTTGCTGATCGGCTATCACCATATGTGCCTGGGGCTGATGAAAAAATTCGCCGCCGACGCCAACACCCACGGCCATCGCTTTTATCGCGTGTTCAACGAGATCCCCGTGCTGCTGCTGGTCGCCATCGTCATTCTGGTGGTGGTGAAACCGTTTTGACCGCCAGGTTCCCTTGACGCCGGCCGCCCAACGCCGGACGCTGGCGCTCCATGTCCGGCGCTTTGCGATGCCGGGCGGCCCGTTCCCAGTGCTCAGCGTATTGTTGCCATGAAACCGAATATTCTTGTTATCGCTGGCCATGATCCCTCCGGTGGCGCCGGCATTCATGCCGACATCGAGGCGATCCAAGCCCTGGGTGGCTTCGCCAGCACCCTGATTACCGCCCTGACGGTGCAAAACAGCCGTCGTGTTACCGGCTTTCAACTGACCGACCTGGATCTACTGGATCGACAGGCGGACGCCTTGCTGGCCGATTACTCATTCAGCGCCGTCAAGATCGGCATGACCGGCTCGGTGGCCACGGTGGAATGGATCGCGCGCCTGCTGGCTCGCCTGCCCGGCGTGCCGGTGGTGCTCGACCCGGTCCTGGCGGCGGAATCCGGTGGCGCGCTGGCGCGGGAAAATCTCAGTGATGCTCTGATCGACGTGCTCGCCCCGGCCACCACCGTGCTCACCCCCAACCTGCCCGAGGCGCAATCGCTCAGCGGCGAACACGGAGTGCACGCCGCCGGCGAGGCGCTCAGCCAGCGTTGTGGTCAGGCGGTGCTGGTCACCGGCACCCACGACGACACCGATCAGGTCAGCAATCATCTGTTTCAGCCCGACCGCCATCGCCATTGGGACTGGCCCCGGCTTCCCCACGTCTATCATGGCTCCGGCTGCTCACTGGCCTCGGCGATGGCCTGCCTGCTGGCCCGTGGCGAGCCCCTCGAGCAGGCCACCGGCAACGCGCAGCAATGGCTGCACCAGGCGCTCAAAAACGCCTGGCGGCCCGGCGGCGGCCAGTACGTTCCGAATCGGAGCCCGGCGCCATGAGCCAGCGCGACCCGCGGATCGCCGGGCTGTACGCGATCACCGACCCGGCGCTTATCCCCGGCGACCAACTGATGCAGGCCGCTGCCGCCGCGCTGCGTGGCGGCGCTCGGATATTGCAATACCGGGATAAACCCGCCGATTCCACCACCCGCCGGCAGCGCGCCGGTCACCTGGCGCGGCTCTGTCAGGAACACGGCGCCGCCTTTATCGTCAACGACGATGCCGAGTTGGCCGCCGAGGTCGGCGCCGACGGTGTGCATCTGGGGCAAAGCGATGGTCAGGTGGCGCTGGCGCGCTCGCTTCTTGGCGCCGGCAAGCTGATCGGCGTGTCCTGCCACGGCAGCCTGGAGCTGGCCGCCCGCGCCGCCGGCGAGGGCGCCGACTATCTCGCCCTGGGGCGCTTTTTCGATTCGCGCACCAAACCCCAGGCGCCCCCCGCCAGCCTGGACACGCTGGTCCAGGCACGCCGGCGCTTCGCGCTGCCCCTGGTGGCGATCGGCGGTGTGAATGCGCATAATGCCCGGCAATTGATCGACGCTGGCGCCGACGCCGTGGCGGTGATCCACGCGCTGTTTGGCGATGCGGACATCGAAGCCCGCGCGGGTCGGCTGGCCAGCCTGTTCGACACCCCCGATTCCCCCTTGAAGTGATCGCCCGCCCCACGGCGGCCATCGCCGTGGGGCCGCTTTCCCAGGAGTTTCCATGAGCCGCAAGCAATCCGAGCAACTGTTCCGCCGCGCCCAGCGCCATATTCCCGGTGGCGTCAATTCTCCGGTGCGCGCCTTTAAAGGGGTCGGTGGTACACCGGTGTTCTTTGAGCGCGCCGAGGGCGCCTGGCTGTTCGACGAAGACGACAACCGCTATGTGGACTATGTCGGCTCCTGGGGGCCGATGATTCTTGGCCACAACCACCCGCGGGTGCGTGAGGCGGTGCAAAAGGCGGTGATGGACGGGCTCAGCTTCGGCGCGCCCACCGCCGCCGAGGTGGAGATGGCCGATCTGGTCTGCGAGCTGGTGCCCTCCATGGACATGGTGCGCATGGTCAACTCCGGCACCGAAGCGACCATGAGCGCGATTCGTCTGGCCCGTGGCTACACCGGACGCGACAAGATCATCAAATTCGAAGGCTGCTACCACGGCCACGTGGACAGCCTGCTGGTGAAGGCCGGCTCCGGCGCCCTGACGCTGGGCAGCCCCAGCTCGCCCGGGGTGCCCAAAGCGGTCACCGACGACACTCTGGTGCTCAACTACAATGACGCCGGCGGCCTGGAATCCGTGTTTGCAGCCGAAGGCGAACGGATTGCCGCGGTGATCGTCGAGCCGGTGGCGGGCAACATGAACTGCGTGCCGCCCACCCAGGGGTTCCTGCAAGCCCTGCGCGATTATTGCGACCGCTACGGCGCGGTGCTGATCTTCGATGAAGTGATGACCGGGTTCCGGGTCGCCCTGGGCGGCGCCCAGGCCCATTACGGCATCACCCCCGACCTCACCACCCTGGGCAAAATCATCGGTGGCGGCATGCCGGTGGGCGCCCTCGGCGGCAAAAAGGAAATCATGGAGCAGCTCTCACCGCTGGGCCCGGTGTACCAGGCCGGTACGCTGTCCGGTAACCCGGTGGCCATGGCCGCCGGTCTGGCGACCCTGAAGCTGCTGCGTCGGGAAGGGTTTCACGATGAGCTGAGCGCCAAAACCGAACGGCTTACCGAGGGTCTGGCCCTGGCCGCCAGAGAGTGCGGCATTGCCTTCACCACCACCCGGGCGGGCGGCATGTTCGGCCTGTTCTTCACTGAACAAACCCGCATCAGCCGCTTCGACGAGGTGATGGCCTGCGACCAGGCGCGCTTCAAAACGTTCTTCCATGCGATGTTGGATCGCGGCGTTTATCTGGCGCCCAGCGCCTTCGAGGCGGGCTTTGTCTCAATCGCGCACAGCGACGAGGACATCGATGCCACCCTGGACGCCGCCCGCCAGGCTTTCGCCACGCTGTAATGCCCGGCCATTCTTGAAGCAAGCCGCCGGCTTGCGACGGTTTGCTTCGAGAGCGGTGGATTAACGAGCCAGCGGCACCAGCTTGCCGCCGGTGATGGCGAGCAGATCCGCCGGCGCCATCTCGATTTCCAGCCCACGGCGACCGCCGCTCATGTACAGCGTCTCGAGATCGCCGGCGCGCTCGTCCAGCCACAGCGGCGAGCGTTTCTTCTGGCCGAGCGGGCTGATGCCCCCCAGCACATAGCCGGTCAGGCGCTGAGCCAGAGCCGCATCCGTCATCACCGCCTTCTTGCCGCCCGCCGCCCGGGCCAGCGCTTTCAGATCCAGCTTCAGGTGCACCGGCACCATCGCCACCTGCGGCCGTTCGTCGACCACCGCCAGCAACGTCTTGAACACCCGCTCCGGGGACAACCGCAAAGCCTGGGCCGCCTCCAACCCATAGTGTTCCACCTGCGGGTCACTCTCATAGCTGTGCAGGTGGAACACCACGCCGGCGCGCTCGGCGAGCCTTACCGCCGGTGTCATGCACGGGCCTTGCGCAGATCCCGTGCCCGCGCGCGCGCATCACGGGCGCCACCGCTGTCGCCCTGATTGACCCGCGAGGTGGCCACCAGATCCCACAGCTGCGCCTGATATTCGCGATTGTCCGGCGCCAGCCGCAGCGCGCGCAGCGCCAACCCTTCGGCGGCGTGAGCGTCGCCTTCCTGCAAGCGCAGTTCGGCGAGCTGGCGGTACAACCAGGAGGAATCCGGCGCCATGTTCAGTGCCCGCTCCAGATAGCGCCCGGCGGCGGCCGTGTCGCCCCGGCCGCGAGCCTGATCGGCGCGCTCCAGCAACGACAACGCCGGCGATCCGGCCAGCTCGGTGTTCGCCGTTACCGGCTCACCATCCGGCGTTCCGGCCGGCGGCGTCCTCGTCGCGCAGCCGGTCAGCAACGCGCTCAGCAGAATCAGTCGAACCAGCCCTTGAACCATTCCACTACTCCTTTTCCGGCGCGGGTGGCGGCGCCACAACCGTCGCCCTGTTCGGGAATCGACGCTTCCATCATCGGGTACAATCTGGCGCCGTCACACCCTTCGCCACTGCGCCGCTCGCCACTCGGCGCCATCCACACCGGCTTGACGCCGCCGGGCAGACGCTGGGAAAGGCTACGCTGGGGCAGCCCCTTCATCAATTGGGTCCACACCGGCAACGCCCCGGTGGCGCCGGTCACGCCGGCGTTGCGGTTGTCGTCCCGGCCCACCCAGACCACCGCCAGGTGGTTGGCGGAAAAACCCGCGAACCAGGCGTCGCGATAATCGTCGCTGGTGCCGGTTTTGCCCGCCACGATGACATCGGCCGGCAGGGCCGCGCGCGCGGCGCGGCCAGTGCCATGGTCCACCACCTGCTGCATCGCCCACTGGATCAGAAAGGCCGGGCCCGAGTCGAGCACTTCCTCGGTGTCCACCGGGTAGCGCGCCAGCGGCTCGCCGTCTTTATCCAGCACATCGGTGATCGAACGCAGATGCGTGGAGAACCCGCCGGTGGCCAGAGGCTGATACATCATCGCCACTTCGAAGGGGGTCATCTCCAGGCTGCCGAGCAAGATACTCGGGTACAGCGGAATGTTCCGCTTTACCCCCAACTCACGCAGGGTGTCGGCGACCTTATCCAGCCCTACTTCCATGCCCAACCGCGCGGTCGCTTGGTTTCGCGAATGCACCAGCACGTCCAGCATCGGCATCGGCCCCAGCGAATCGCCCTCGAAATTGCGCGGCGCCCACACATCGCCGTTCTTCAGCGGCACTTTCAATGGGGCGTCGTTGACCAGGGTGGCCAGATTGTATTTGTCCGGCTGCTTGAGCGCCGTCAGTAACACCGCCGGCTTCACCAGCGAGCCGATCGGCCGCACCGCGTCCAGGGCTCGATTGAACCCCGCCTCCCGGGAACGCCGGCTGCTCACCACCGCCAGCACATCGCCCTGGGCCGGTGCCACCAGCACCACCGCGCCATTGAGGCCGTCGCCGGCGGGATCACGACGCTTGAGCTGCTCGCGCAGCGCCTTTTCGGCGGCCAACTGGGACAATACATCCAGCGTGGAATGGATATGCAGCCCGTCCACGCCCAGCACCTCCGGCGGGTAGTCCCGCGCCAGTTGCCGGCGCACCAGGTCGATAAAGGCGGGGAAAGCGTACAGCGGTGAGGCACCGCGCGGCACCACTTCCAGATCGTGCCGGCGGTAACGCTGGTAATCGTTTTCGCTGAGCGCGCCTTCGTCACGGGCGACCCGCAAGACGGTATTGCGGCGCGCCAGTGAGCGCTCCGGGTTGCGGCGCGGGTCGTAATAGCTGGGCCCCTTGAGCAGCGCCACCAGGGTGGCAAGCTGATGCGGGTCCAGTTCTTCCAGGGGGCGTCCGAAATAAAACTGCGCGCCCAGGCCCATGCCATGGATGGCGCGGCCACCGTCCTGCCCCAGGTACACCTCGTTCAGGTAGGCTTCAAGAATTTGCTGCTTGCTGTAATGCAACTCCAGCAGCACCGCCATCGGCATTTCCATCAGCTTGCGCACCAGGGTGCGATCCTGGGTCAGCCAGAAATTCTTCACCAGCTGTTGCGTGAGCGTACTGCCGCCTTGCACCAGACCACCGGCTTTCAGGTTGGTCAGCATGGCCCGCGCCAGCCCTCGGAATGACAGGCCGTGGTGCTGATAGAAGTCCTGATCCTCGGTGGCCACCAGCATTTTCACCAGCAGCGGTGGCACCCGGTCCAGCGGCACGAACACCCGGTCTTCGGTGTGACCGGGGTGAATGCTGCCAATCTGCAGTGGCTCCAAACGGCCCACCGAGCCGCCTTTGCCGGTCTTCATGCGGGTCACCTGGCCGCCGCCCAGGGTCACGCGCAACGTCTGCGACGGCTCCCCACCATCGCTGTCGCGGAACCCCCGGGTGTGAATCAGCAAGGTGTTGCCCTGGGCCGCGTAACTGCCGGCGGTGGGCGCGCCGGCGGCGTTGCGATAGCGCATCAGATCCAACAGACGCAACATGTCGTCGCGGGACAACACCCGCCCGGGATACAGCTCGGTGGGGCGAGCATAGACCCGCGCCGGCAGTTGCCAGACATGACTGTCGAAGCGCTGACGCACCCAGGCATCCAGGTATGCGGTGCCCGCGATCGCCAGCACCAGAACCACCACCGACAGCTTGGCGATGAACCGCCAGCTGAACCAGCGCCGCCCACCCGTCCGTTGGGTGCGTTTCTTTCCTTTCTTTACGGGACGGCGTCGGGACGCCGGTTTGCTCGGTTTTTTCGCCATGGCCGCGAGTATAGATGTTTGAATAAGGAGGTCCATATCAGGCTGCTCAAAAACCCCTTGCCTCCGCGCGCTTCAGGCCAGGCAGAGTCCGCAACGGGTTGTTCGGCAGTCTGTTATGAGTGCTCACGGTCCGGAGGGTTCCTGGCGTTCGGTTTGGCAACGCGCGGAGGCATCACCATAATAGGCAGCTTCGCAATCGGCCCGGAGTCTCCATGGACAAGAAATACGACGTTTACGCCCTCGGCAACGCGCTGGTGGACACCGAGGTGGAGATCAGCGACGACTTCATCGCACGCATGGATTTGGGCAAGGGTCTGATGACGCTGGTGGACGAAGCACGCCAGCAGGAATTGCTGGCGGCCCTGGACGGCGAAGCCGAACCGCACAAGCACACCTGCGGCGGTTCGGCCTGCAACACCGTGGTCGCGACCCGTCTGTTCGGCGGTAAAAGCTACTACGCCTGTAAAGTTGCCGACGACGCCACCGGCGACTTTTTCGTGCGCGACCTGCTCGCCGCCGGCGTCGACACCAACATGAACGGCGCCCGGGACAGCGGCGTGTCCGGCAAATGCCTGGTGATGATCACCCCGGACGCCGAGCGCACCATGAACACGTTCCTCGGCATCTCCCAGGCGGTTGGCGAAGCGGAGCTGGATGAAGAGGCCATCGCCGCCTCCCGCTACGTTTACCTGGAAGGTTATCTGGTCAGTTCCGACAGCGCCCGCGCCGCCGCCGTGAAACTGCGCAAGCTGGCGGAGAAACACGGCGTGCGCACCTCGCTGACGTTCTCGGACCCGGCCATGGTGCAATTCTTCAAGGAAGGCCTGAGCGAGATGCTCGGCGATGGCGTCGATTTACTGTTCTGCAACGAAGCCGAAGCGATGGGCTACACCGGCACCGATTCCGTGGAGGCCGCCCTGGACGCGCTCAAACCGCTGTGCCGGGGCCTGGTGATGACGCTGGGTGCCGAGGGCGCGCTGGTGTGGGATGGCGAGCAGGCTCATCGTATTGAACCGGTGCCGGTCAAAGCGGTCGACACCAACGGGGCCGGAGACATGTTCGCCGGCGCCTTTCTGTACGCCATCAACCACGGCCACGATTTCGTCAGTGCCGGGCGTCTCGCCTCCACCGCCAGCGCCCGTCTGGTCACTGAGTTCGGCCCGCGCCTGGCGGCCGCCGCGCACCTGGAAATCCGCCGCCAGACGCTCGGGGAGTGACGGCCATGCAAGCGGTTTGCCGCGTCGATGACATCGACCACGAGAGCGCCCGGGAATTTCTGGTCGGCGATCAGCCGGTGGTGGTGGTACGCTTCGACGGCCAGTTCCACGCCTATCTGAACTGGTGCCCCCACCTTGGTATCGAGCTCAATTTTATGCCCGATCAGTTTATGGACGACGACGGCCGATTCCTGGTGTGCGCCAATCACGGCGCCCTGTTTGAACCGGACAACGGCGCCTGCCTGTCCGGGCCATGCAGCGGCGATGCCTTGACTCCGGTGCCCCTGGAAGTGCGTGACGAGCAGATCTGGCTGGGTCCTGTCGGGGCTCCGGCGTGAGCGGCGCCGAGGGCGACGCACCCACTCCCGGCCACCGCGAAGCGAGCGGCCACCCCTACGATGCGCTGACCCCCGACCTGTTGCTGGACGCGGTGGAAAGTGCGGGCTTTGTCACCGATGGCCGCTTGCTCGCACTGAACAGCTTTGAGAACCGGGTGTATCAGGTGGGCCTGGAAGACGCCACGCCGGTGGTGGTGAAGTTTTATCGCCCCAACCGCTGGAGCGACGAACAGATCCGCGAAGAACACCGCTTCAGCCTGTTCCTGCGCGACAACGAATTGCCGGTGGTGGCACCGCTGGCCAACCAGGCCGGGGAAACACTGTTTATTCACCAGGGGTTCCGCTTCGCCGTGTTTCCCCGCCAGGGCGGCCACGGCCCGGAGCTGGACAACCCGGACCATCTGCGCGTGCTCGGCCGCACGCTGGCGCGCTGGCACGCCGCCGGCGACGACCGTCCGTTCAAAAAACGTCCGGTGATTGAGCTGGTCGGAGACTGCCGCGAGGCCATTGAGTACGTCAACCAGGGCGTGGTCGACCCCAACTACGCCGGCCGCTATCGCGACGTCGGCGCGGCGCTGATCGGGGAAATCGAACGGGTCACCCGGGACATCCGCTGGCAACCAATCAACGTGCACGGCGACTGCCACGCCGGCAACATCCTCTGGCGCGACAACCGACCGCATTTCGTGGACCTCGACGACAGCCTGCGGGGACCGGCCATGCAGGATTTGTGGATGCTGCTCTCCGGTGACGCGGAAGAGAACCGCCAGCAACTGATTATTCTGTCCGAAGGGTACGAAACCTTTCTGCCGTTTCCCTGGCACCAGCGCGTTCTCATCGATCCGCTGCGCACCCGCCGCCTGCTGCGTCACAGCGCCTGGCTGGCGCGCCGTTGGGACGACCCGGCGTTTCCAATCGCGTTTCCCTGGTTCGATTCACCCCGTTACTGGCAGGAACACGTCACCGACCTGGAGCAGCAGCTCGCGGCGTTGAAAAACATCAACTGAGCACCACCGGCAGCGGCCGGTCGAGAACGAATTCGTCCGCCGCCATGCGGGTCTTCCAGGCCATGATTTCCACGCCGGCACCGGCGGCATCGCCCAGCATGCGCGCATAGACCGGGTCGATGTGCCCGGCCGGCCCCGCCGCCAGCGCACCACTGTGTTGCACGCAGAAAAACAACACCGCCCGGCCGCCCTGGCGCACCACCTCGGCAAGCCCCAGCAAATGCTTCTGCCCACGCAAGGTCACCGAATCCGGAAAGCGGATCATGCCATCGTCCGGATCGTCCGGGCCCGCCCCCAGTGTCACGTTTTTCACTTCAATAAAGGTGTGCGGCGCGCCCCGCTCGCCCAATGCCAGATCGAAACGGCTGTCGCCGAAGGTGACTTCCCGCTCCACTCCGATGGTCGGGTCCAGTCCGTCAAGACGACCGGCCAGCAGCGCCTCCGCCACCAGGGCATTGGTGCGCGCGGTGTTGACCCCGGCCCAATGGCCGTGGGCCACCTGCACCGCCTCCAGCGTATGCCGGTATTTACGGCTGGCGTTGCCGCTGTCGGAGATCAGCGCCGCCTGCTCCACGCCGGGCAGCACACAGTGGCGCATGGAACCGGTGTTCGGGCAATGCACGGTGATTTCGCTGCCGTCCGTCAGGCGCACATCGGCAAGAAAGCGCTTATAGCGACGCAGCAGCGTCACCGCCTGCAAAGGTGGTGAGAATTTCATTGCCTCAGGAAACCAGCCAGCCGCGCCAGCCCCTCGCGCAGCCGCGACTCATCGCAGGTGTAGGCCACACGCAGATAACGCTCAGGGTGATGCGTGGCACCAAAATCCAGCCCCGGAGTCAGGGCCACGCCGGTCTCTTCGAGCAACCGCTGACAAAAGCCGAAGCTGTCTTCGGTATAAGCGCTCACGTCCAGGTACAGGTAAAACGCCCCTTCGGCGCCGCCCACCACCGGCAGATTCAACCCGGCCAGGGCCTCCACCAGCAGGGTACGACGACGCTCCAGCAACCGTCGGCGTTGCTCGGCGATTGCCAGGGCTTCGTCATCGAACGCCGCCAGCGCGCCATATTGAGCCACCGTGGCGGGCGCCAGAAACCAGTTTTGCGCCAACCGCTCAATCGCCGGCACCCACGCCGCCGGCGCCACCAGCCAGCCCAACCGCCAGCCGGTCATGCCAAAGTATTTGCTGAAACTGTTGATCACCACCGCATCGGCGGTGTGTCGCAAAACACTGTCCGCGCCTTCGCCATAACAAAGTCCCTGGTAAATCTCATCCACCACCAGGGTGCCGCCATGTCCGGCGCAGAATTCCGCCATCGCTTTCAGCTCGGCGCCGGCCAGGCGATTACCGGTGGGGTTATCAGGGCTTGCCACCAGCGCGGCACGGGTGCGTTCGCCCCAGCATTGCGCCAACCGTGCCGGCGTCAGGGCGAAGCCATTGTCCACGCTCAGAGGCAACGGCCGTGGCACCCCACCCACCAGCGTAACGAACTGCTGATTGCACGGGTAACCCGGATCGCACAGTAACACCTCATCGCCCGGGTTGATCAACGCGCCCATGACCAGCTGCAGCGCCCCCGAGGCCCCCGGCGTCACCACCACCTGGGAGGCCTGCACCGGCGCCGCGAATCGCTCCCGGTAGTCCCGGGCAATCGCTTCGCGCAACGCCGGCAGCCCCGCCGCCGGGGTGTAACGGGTGTCGCCCCGGTCCATCGCCCGGCGCGCCGCCGCCATGATCGGCTCCGGGCAGGGAAAGTCCGGTTCGCCCACTTCCAGATGAATAATGTCACGGCCCGCCGCTTGCAGGGCCTGGGCCCGCTCGAGCAGCGCCATGACGTGAAAAGGGGGTGTTTGGCGGGCAAGGCGGGACAGTATCTCGGGGTTTGGCAAGGGAACCTCTTTCCGTTTGGCGGGGTATGGCTATAATCCGGAAGTTTGCTGGCGCCCACCAGCACTCACAGGGACGCCGCCGCTTGGCTTAACCAGGCCCGACACGCCCGCCATTGCCCCGTTTCAGGGCTTCGGCGCGGTAGTGACAAGGCTGACGCTAAAGCGGTATGGTCGAAGATTACACTATTGGGGCCTCTGAATAACCCAGGGTGGGGATGCAGATTGATTCAGGGTTTCCTCCGATCCGCCCGCCAACGGACACTGTTTCCGCACGGCCGGATTCGAAAAATAGCGAGTCGTGACTATGTTAAGGGAGTTGATCAAAATGGCCACTGGAAACAAGAGTAAAAAGAAAAAGGCGGCCAGCGCGGCGGGCAAATCCACACCCCGCAAAAGCGCCGGCAAAGCCCCCGCCACCAAGGCTGGCAGTGGCAAATCGACAGCTCCGGGCAACAAGAAGGCAGCCGCCAAAAAAGCCGTGGCGCCTGCTAAGAAAGCCGTGGCGAAGAAAACCACGGTGAAGAAAACCACGGCACCAAAGGCAGCAGCGAAAAAGGCGGCCGTCAAGAAAGCGGCCACCCCGAAAGCCGCGGCCAAAAAAACCGCCACGAAAAAAGCCGCCTCTCGAACGGCGCCCGTGAAAAAAGCGGCGGCCAGGAAAGCGGTAGCAAAGAAAGCGGTCGCTGGCCAAACCGCGGCGAAGAAAGCCGTGGCAAAGAAATCGGCGGCCAAGAAAGCAGTAACCAAGACAGCGCCGACAAAAAAAGGGGCGGTGAAGAAAGGGGCCACGAAAAGCCCCGTTGTGAAAAGCCCCGCCGTGAAAAAGGCCGCTAGCCGTCCCGCCGCCAGCGGCAAAGCCTCCCCCCGCAAAGCCGCCAGCACCACCGCGCCGGCGGCGAAGGCCAATAAGGCAAACAAATCCGCGACCGGCAAAGCGAAAAGCGCAGCGGCTCAACGCGGCCCCGCCACGCCGGCAAAGCACTCCGGTCAGACCGACCGACCCGCCCGCTCATCCGGTACATCCAAGGGAACAACCCCCGGTAAAGCGGCCAAACCGGCCACCGCCACGACGCGCGCGGCCAATCATTCATTGAGTTCCTCGGGAACCGCCAGGACGGCCTCCGGTCGCAAGGGAAGCGAACCGTCCCGTTCTACATATTCTGCTCAGGTGACAACGAAGGTGAAGAAATCCCCCTCATCCGCCAGTAAGGCGGATACGCTGATTCATGGTTTTACGCCTTATGTTCCCAAAAAAGGCGAGGAGTACATGAACGAAGCTCAGCGCGCTCACTTCCGGCAAATTCTTCTGGCATGGCGCCAGGAACTGATGGAAGAAGCCGACCGCACCATGCACCATCTTCAGGACGAAGTGGCCAATCTGCCCGACCCGGCCGACCGCGCCACCCAGGAAGAGGAATTCGCCCTGGAGCTGCGCACCCGCGACCGCGAGCGCAAACTGCTTAAGAAGATCGAAAAAGTACTGGATCAGATCGACAAGGATGACTACGGCTTCTGCGAAGCCTGCGGCGTGGAGATCGGCATCCGCCGTCTTGAGGCACGCCCCACCGCCGATCTTTGCATTGATTGCAAGGAACTGGCGGAAATCAAGGAGCGGCAGCTGGCGGGATAAAAAACAGTCGACAGTTGGCAATTGACAGCTAAAAACAAAACAGAACGAGCCACCGGTACTCCAATGCCAATCCAGTTCGCTCTGTTGTTCTCGCTGTCAACTGTCAACCATCAACTGTTTTATTATGCCCTACGTCGGTCGCTTCGCTCCCACCCCCTCCGGCCCGTTGCATTTTGGTTCTCTGGTAACGGCGCTGGCCAGTTGGCTGGATGCCCGCTATTACGGCGGCACCTGGCTGCTGCGCGTGGACGATCTTGACCCACCGCGCCAGCAAGCCGGCGCGGCGGAGCGGATTCTTCGCCAGTTGGAAGCTTTCGGCCTCGAGTGGGACGGCCAGCCTGTCTATCAAAGCCAGCGCAGCGCTGCCTATCAAGCGGCGGTGGAGCGTCTGCTCGCCCATGGAAACGCCTTTTACTGCAGCCTCTCGCGCAAACAGCTGGCGGCACTGGACGATCTTCATCCGGGCCCGGCGGTCGCCGAACCGCCGGGCCCGGACCTCGCCATCCGACTGGCCGTTCCCGACCGCGAGCGCTGCTTGCAAGACCGCTTGCAAGGGCGGGTCTGCGCGAATCTGGGCCGCGAAGGCGGCGCCTTTGTGATCCGCCGCCGGGATGGCTTGTACGCCTATCAACTCGCCTGCGCTCTGGACGACGCCGACCAAGGCATCACCGATGTGGTGCGCGGCAGCGATTTGCTGGCTTCGACACTGCGGCAGTTGTGGGTATTGCAATGCCTGGGCGCGCCGGCGCCGAACTACAGCCACCTGCCAGTGGTGATGGACCCGGCCGGCGGCAAGATGAGCAAGTCCGCCGGCGCCGCCGCGCTGGACATCAAGCGACCCGGCATCACCCTGTTCGCCGCGCTAGCGTGCGTGGGCCTTGAACCCGCGCCGGCCATGAGCGGCGCCGGCGTCAGTGAACAACTGGCCTGGGCGCGCCACCATTGGCGTCCGCAATTGCTGCCACGCGGGCGGCGCCAGCCGCTGCCCGCGCTTTTACAAGGCAGTGACCGGTAACGTATGCTCGACATCCTGCGACAGCGGCGCTGACCGCCGGCTCACCCTCTTCCATTGTCCCCCGGCGCCGGCGCCCCGCGCCCGGGATGACCCCTGGTGACCCTGCGACCTCACGCCGATCAACGCCGCGCCCGGGAGCCACGATGTACACCGACCGTCTGCTGATTATTTTCATTCTCGGCACCTACCTGCTCTCACCGGCGATCATTGACTGGTGGAGCGAAGGCGGCCGCGCCTGGTATCGCCCGTATCTGATCTGGCTTGGTCTGATCGCCCTGAGTTACTGGATCGCCCGCAGCAGGAGCCGCGACAGCGATGGCTTATAGTGTCGGTCAACTGATCCTGATCGCCTGCGGCTACCTGATGTTCCTGTTTCTGGTCGCCTGGATCACCGAGCGCGGCTGGCTTCCCGCGCGGCTGGTTCGCCACCCTCTGGTCTATGTGTTTTCTCTCGGCGTCTATGCCAGCGCCTGGGCCGTTTACGGCACGGTCGGTTACGCCTATCAGTATGGCTATAACTTCCTCGCCTATTTCCTCGGCATCTCCGGCGTGTTCCTGATGGCTCCGGTGCTACTGGCGCCGATTCTGCGCCTCACCACCACCTATCAACTCGGCTCCCTGGCGGACATTTTCGCGTTCCGTTATCGCAGCCGGATCGCTGGCGCACTGACCACCGTGATGATGGTGATCGGCATGCTGCCGCTGCTGTCTTTGCAGCTCAAAGCGGTGGCCGAATCAATTCAGATCCTGACCGGCGAACCGGACCCCTCTTGGGTGGCATTCTGGTTCTGTCTGCTGATCACGTTGTTCGCGATTCTGTTCGGCGCCCGCCATGCCACGGCGCGGGAGCGCCACGAAGGGCTGGTGGTGGCCATCGCCACCGAGTCACTGATCAAGGTGGCGGCGTTCGCCGCTGTCGCCGTGCTCGGCCTGTACGGTGTCTTCGACGGCCCCCAGGGTTTAACCCAATGGCTGGGCCAGCATCCGGAAATGCTCAGCCGCCTGTACGCACCACTTCAGGACGGCAGCTGGCACGGCCTGATCATGGCGTTTTTTGTGTCCGCCGTGGTGATGCCGCACATGTTCTACATGGCCTTCACCGAAAACCTCAATCCGCGCGCACTGGTTTCCGCCAGTTGGGGCTTGCCATTGCTGTTTCTGGGCATGGCGCTGTGCGTACCGATCATTCTGTGGTCGGCGCTGGCCAGCAATGCGCCCACCTCACCGGACTATTTCGCCCTGGGCGTGGGCATGGCCACCGGCCAGGGCGCGTTGCTGGGGTACCTGGCCGGCCTGGCGGGCGCCAGCGGCATGCTGATCGTCGCCACGCTGGCGCTTTCCGGCATGTGCCTGAATCATCTGGTGCTGCCGGCGAGCCCGCTCAGCGCGGCCCAGGATCTGTACCGCAACCTGCTGTGGACCCGGCGCGTTCTGATCGCCGCGATTCTGGCACTGGCCTACCTGTTCTATCGGCTGGCGGGCTGGTCGCACTCGTCGGTGGAACTGGGTGTGCTCACTTTCGTCGCCGCCCTGCAATTCGTTCCCGGCCTGATCGGCGCTCTGTTCTGGCCTTCGGGCAACCGCAACGGCCTGTTCGCCGGTATGATCGCCGGTTTCACGCTCTGGGCTTTGGCCCTGTTGCTGCCAATCTTGCACGCTCCCTGGCAAATTCCGCGGATACTGGGGCTGATCGGGCTGAACGATGTGCAGGGCGTGAGCCAGTGGAACCAGGTGGCGATCGCCTCAATTGTGTTCAACGGTGTTATCTACGCCATCGTCTCGATCATCACGCCGATGTCGCGTTCCGAGCGCACCGCCGCCGAAGCCTGCGCGGTGGGCAGCCTGCGCCGCCCCTACCGCTGGGAGCTCGGCGCGCAAACCGTGGACGATTTCATCCATGCGCTGAGCGCGCCGCTAGGGCCGGTCACCGCCGCCCGCGAAGTGGAGATGGCGCTGCGTGATCTGCGCATCAAACACAGCGAAACCCGCCCTTATGCCCTGCGGCGTTTGCGCGACCAACTGGAAACCAATCTGTCCGGTTTGCTCGGTCCCTCGGTGTCGCACCAATTGATGGATGACAACCTCCCCTATAAACCCGAAGAGGGCGAATCCAGTGAGGACATCCGCTTTATCGAGTCACGGCTGGAACAATACCGCGACAAGCTCTCGGGGCTGGCCGCTGAATTGGACAGCTTGCGGCGCTTCCATCGCCAGACTTTGCTGGAATTGCCCATCGGCGTGATCTCCCTCGGCGCCGACGGCGAAATCATCGGCTGGAACCGGGCCATGGAAGCACTCACCGACATCAGCGACGACGACACCATCGGTTCGCGCCTGGACCATCTTCCTTCCCCATGGGGAGAGCTGCTCGCCGATTTCAGCCGGGGCGAAACCACGCACAACCCTCAGCGCCATCTTCAGGTAGAGGGCCTGTCGCGCTGGTTGAGCCTGCATAAATCGCAAATTCAGAGCCAGGTACCAAACGAACAGGCCGGCGGCCAGGTGATCGTGCTTGAGGACATCACTGACCTGCGGCAGATGGAATCGCACCTGGCCCACAACGAACGGCTCGCCTCCATCGGTCGCCTGGCCGCCGGCGTGGCCCACGAAATCGGCAACCCGGTCACCGCCATCGCCTGTCTGGCGCAAAATCTGGATGGCCACAGTGACGCCGAGGAACAACAGCTCAGTGCCGCGCAGATCATGGAACAGACCCGCCGCATTACCCGCATCGTGGAATCGCTGGTGACGTTCAGCCATTCGGGGGGCTTCCGCGACACCATCCATGGGCCGGTGGATCTGCGCGCCACCGTTCAGGAAGCGATCGCCCTGCTGCTGCTCGACCCGGATCATCGCTTGCAGCACTTTGACAACCTCTGCGGCAGCGGCCACGAGGTGGTCGGCGACCCACAACGACTGCTACAGGTGTTCGTGAACCTGCTCGGTAACGCCGCCGACGCCAGTGACGACGAATCGCCGATCGTGATCCGCAGCGAAGACAACGGCGAGTGCATTGCGATCCAGGTCGAGGACCACGGCCACGGCGTGCCCGCCGAGTTGCGCGAGGCATTGTTCGAACCGTTCGTCACCAGCAAACCACCAGGCCGCGGCACCGGGCTGGGCCTGGCCCTGGTTTACAGTATTATCGAGGACCACCACGGCGCGGTCAGGGTACAAAGCCCCATCGACGGCGTTCGCGGCACCCGCTTTATCATCGAATTGCCACGCTATGGCACCACCAGTGCATCGTTGCAAACCGAATAATAGGGAACAGCAACCATGAGCCACATTCTGATCGTCGAAGATGAACCAGTGATCCGCGGCGCGCTGCGTAAACTGCTGGAACGCCACGATCACTCCGTGGCTGAAGCGGAATCCGTGGAGCAGGCCCTGGAGACCGGCCTCGCCCACTGCGACCTGATCATCAGCGACCTGCGGCTGCCCGGCGAGCCGGGCACGGCGCTGATCGGCAAAGCGCATCCGGTGCCGGTATTGATCATGACCAGCTACGCCAGTCTGCGCTCGGCGGTGGACGCCATGCGTCAGGGCGCGGTGGACTATATCCCCAAGCCGTTCGACCACGATGAAATGCTGATGGCGGTGCAGCGGGTGCTCAAGGAAGGCCGCATCAGTCGCGGCAATCAGGCCTTGCGCCGGGACATGGAACGCAGCTATCCGGTGCATTCCATGATTGGTCAGTGCGAGGCGATGCGTGAGCTCAGGCACCGCATAAACCGGGTCGGGCCCACCAACACGCCGGTGTTAATACTTGGCGAAGCCGGCTCCGGCAAGGAGCTCACCGCCCGGGCCCTGCACGAGAACAGTGAGCGCACCAAGGGGCCATTGATCACCGTGCACTGCGCGGCGCTGCCCAAGAACATGCAGCTTACGGATCTGTTCGGCGACGACGAACAACCCGGGCGCATTGAAGAGGCCGACGGCGGCACCCTGTTCCTGGATGAAGTGGGTGAACTTTCTCCAGAGGTTCAAAGCCGGCTTCTGACTCTGCTTGAGCAAGGGGAAATCCACCGGCAAAGCTCATTGGCGCCCCGGCGCGTGGACGTGCGGGTGATCGCCAGCAGCCAGATCGACCTGCCCTCGCGCGTCAGCGATGGCCGCTTCCGCGACGATCTTTATTACCGGCTGAATGTGATGGAACTGGAATTGCCGCCGTTGCGCGAGCGCGATGAAGACATCGACTTGCTGGCCAATGCGTTGCTGGCGCGCAGCGGCGAGAAACTCAACCACAGCCGCTTCTATTTCACCGAAGCGGCGCTCAGTGCCATGCGCGGCTACAGCTGGCCGGGGAATGTGCGCGAGCTGGAGAACGTGATCGAGCGGGCGGTGATTCTCACCGAGGAAGAGGGCATCGGCCCGGCGCAACTGGGGCTGAACCCCAACCGCATTCCCCAGCGCGTCAGCCGTGCCAGCCTGGACCCCTCGGAAGACCTTTCCCTGGAGGATTATTTCACCCGATTCGTGTTGGAAAATCAGGACAGCATGACCGAGACGGAGCTCGCCCAGAAACTCGGGATCAGCCGCAAAAGCCTTTGGGAGCGTCGCCAACGCCTGGGTATCCCGCGCCGCAAGAGCAGCCGCCGCTAACCACCATTGAGCCACCCCCACCCGTTGATTTTACCTTTACAGTTACGGAATAGTTGTTCACATGCGGGCAACGAACACGCCATTGGCGCTTGCTTGATGACACCAAGGGGTTTCGCCGGCGTCACCGCCGAGAGAGTGTTACCGTCCTACACAGAGGGGTAACAAGTTCGTTACCGGCGTCGATGCCAAGCGGGTAAGGTTTTTCCGTAATTCTCATAACTTGTTGATTTGTAAGCAATTAACAAGATGTTGCAAAGGAAAAACCATCCATGCACTATGAATCCCACGCCAGATAAACAAAACAAATACGGCGGAACGGCTCAGAAATAAGAACAAGAAAACGAAGAAGAAAAAGATGAGTCGATTAACAATGCCGCAACAAAAGTTGGTTACGGCGCAAGGCAGAAAAAAACACAAACAATAACAACAACAGAATCAGCGCATAGGGGACTACGGCAATGCCGCAGTCCCTTTTTACTTTCTGGCCCGTGAAGATACCGCGAATTCCCTCACGTTCCCAGCCAGCCCGCCAACCGGCGCCTTACCGGTGCGCACCGAACAAATAAACCTGGATTGGTTAAAAAGTGCTACCATGCCGCTTTTCATCCTCAGGACGATGAGTATTCAATGCCGTTAACGTTTTTGGGGCGTCTCATTTCAAACATCCTTAATTGGTTGACCCGCCTGACAGGCAAAGGTTCCGCACGCCCCCCCCGCCTCCCCGAAGCCATTGTGATCCCCCGTAACCAGCACAGCATATCGCGCAAGCAGGTATCCCGCGCCGCGCTGAACGTGCTCTACGGGCTCAACAAGGCCGGGTTCGAGGCTTTTCTGGTGGGTGGCTGCCTGCGTGATCTGCTGTGTGGCCGCCAGCCCAAGGATTTTGACGTGGTCACCGACGCCACCCCCGATCAGGTGGCCGATCTGTTCAAGCGCAGCCGCATCATTGGCCGGCGCTTCCAGATCGTGCACGTACGCTTTGGCCGCGAAGTCATCGAGGTCTCCACTTTCCGTGCCTTCCAGCGCGATGACGACCTGGACAGCGACCAGCACTCCGCCCATGAAGAGACCGGCCTGGTGTTGCGTGACAATACCTGGGGCAGCATCGAAGAAGACGCCCTGCGGCGCGACTTCACCATCAATGCGCTTTACTACAACATCGCCGACTTCGCCCTCTATGACTTTGTCGACAGCCGCCGGGACATCGAAAACGGCGTGATCCGCATGATCGGCGATCCCGTGCAGCGTTACCGGGAAGACCCGGTACGCATGCTCCGCGCCGCGCGCTTCGCCGCCAAGCTCGGCTTTTCCCTGGATGCCGCCAGCGCCACCCCCATCCCGGCGATGGCGGAACTGCTGCTGCAGGTACCGCCGGCGCGGTTGTTCGATGAAGTCCTCAAGCTGTTCCTCAGCGGCCATGCCCGAGCCTCCTACCAGCAGCTGCGCGACCTGGGCCTGTTCCACTTCCTGTTTCCGGACACCGAGGACAGCCTCGAAGGCGACCAGGGCGAAACCTGGGAACGCCTGATCCTGGCCGCCATGGACAATACCGACCGGCGCCTGGCCCAGGACAAACCGGTGACCCCCGCGTTTATCTTCGCGGTACTGCTGTGGCCGGTGATCACCGCCCGGCTGGAGCGCTACCAGGACGAAGGCATGCCGAGCGCCCCGGCACTGCACAAAGCCGCCACCGCCGCCCTTAACCTGCAGGTTAAGCACACCGCCATACCACGTCGCTTCTCCACCGTGATGCGGGAGATGTGGGAACTGCAGATGCGGCTGCCCAAGCGCGGCGGCAAACGGGCCGATGCCACCATGGAGCACCCCCGTTTCCGGGCCGCCTATGACTTTCTGCTGCTGCGCGAAGAAGCCGGCGAGTTGAACCCGGGGCTGGGCCAGTGGTGGACCCTCTACCAGGAAGCCGATGACATTGAGCGCCGCGACATGGTGCAAGCCCTCGGCCCCCAGGCCCAGGGTGGCAACGGGCGCCGGCGCCGGCGTCGGCGCCGCTGACATGGCCGTGGCCATCGGCCTGGGCAGCAATCTGGCGGACCCGGTCCATCAGGTGCGCCACGCCCTCGGCGATTTGGGCGACCTTCCGGACACCTGTCTGATCCGCCATTCCGCCCTCTACCAAAGCAGCCCGGTGGGCCCCCAGGATCAGCCCGACTTCATCAATGCGGTCGCCCTGCTGGACACCCGGTTGGCGCCCCCGTCCTTACTCGATCTTCTGCAATCGCTGGAACAGGCGGCCGGTCGGGTGAGGCGCCGTCATTGGGGCGAGCGCACCCTGGACCTGGATATTCTGCTGTGGCACGACCAATGCATCGACCTGCCCCGCCTGCAGGTGCCCCACCCGCAAATGTGCCGGCGCGCCTTCGTGCTCCGCCCGCTGCTTGATCTGATCCCCGCCGCCACCTTGCCCGATGGCACCCGCCTGCAGGACCATTGGATGGCGGTCACCGATCAGCCGTTGCGGCGCCTGTCTTGCCTGAAGGAGGATCAACTTGCTCAGCGAACGCATTAACCGGCTCCGAGACGCCGGCCAACTGCCCCGGTTCATCGCCGTTGAAGGCCCCATTGGCGTGGGCAAAACCACGCTGGCGCGACGTCTGGCGGACACCTTCGGCTTCGACACCCTGTTCGAGCAGGCCGAGGACAACCCGTTTCTGACCCGCTTCTATCAGGACCCGGCACGCTTTGCCCTGCAGACCGAGCTGTTCTTCCTGTTTCAGCGTGCCGAGCAACTGCGCCAATTGCGCCAGCAGGACCTGTTCTCGGGCCCCCGGGTCACCGATTTCCTGGTGGAAAAGAACCGCCTGTTCGCCGAGGTCAACCTGGACGACGACGAGTTCGAACTCTACGACAACGTCTACCAGCACATGCTGATCGACGCCCCCAGCCCGGATCTGGTGATCTATCTGCAGGCGCCCTCCACGGTGCTGCGCCAGCGGGTGCAGCGGCGTGGCCACGGTTTCGAGCAACGCATCGACACCGGCTACCTGGAACGCCTCAACGATGCCTATACGCGCTTCTTCCACTACTACGACGGCGCCCCGCTGCTGATCGTCAACGCCGCCGAGATCGACCTGGTCAGTGGCGACGCGGACTACCAGCACCTGGTGAGCGAGCTGCTGGACATCCGCACGGGTCGCCACTATTTTAACCCCCGGCCACTGGTCCGATAGCCGGTTCGGGGGCACCATGCCGGCCGGCCCGACGGCGCCGCCCACCCGCGCCACGCTGCCATTCCCTACCATTGCCCCGGGGAGAGCCCGATGCCCGTTACCATTCGCACCCTGAAAAAACGCAAACAGGAAGGCGCCAAGTTTTCCGTGCTCACCGCCTATGACGCCACATTCTCCCGCCTGATCAGCGAGGCCGGCGTCGAGGCAATGCTGATTGGCGATTCCCTGGGCAACGTGATCCAGGGGCAACCAAGCACCGTACCGGTGACGCTCGCGCAGATGGTCTACCACACCGAGTGCGTGGCCCGCGGCAATCAGGGCAGCCTGGTGATCGCCGACGTGCCGTTCATGGGCGCCGCCACTCTTGAGCGCATTCTCGAAGCCGCCACCGCGCTGATGCAGGCCGGCGCCAACGTGATCAAGCTGGAAGGCGGCGCCTGGCTCTGCGAGGCGGTCACCGTGCTGGCCCGCAACGGCATTCCCGTGTGCGTGCACATGGGCCTGACCCCGCAATCGGTGAACGCCTTTGGCGGCTACCTGGTTCAAGGCAAGGACGACACCAGCGCCAAGGCGCTGCTGGACGACGCCATCGCCCTGGATCGCGCCGGCACCGCGCTGTTCGTGCTGGAATGCGTGCCGCGCGGGCTGAGCGGCGAGATCACCGCCGCCGTCGCCGCCCCGGTGATCGGCATTGGCGCGGCGCCGGAATGCGACGGGCAGGTGCTGGTACTGCACGACATGCTCGGCCTCAACCCACGCCCGGCTCGCTTCGTGAAGGATTTCATGGCCGACACCGGCGACATCGGCGCCGCCATCCAGGCCTATGATCGGGCCGTCAAGGATGGCAGCTTCCCCGCTGAGCAACACTGCTTCTAAGCGGCCCGCCCCTCTCCAAGACATCCGGGAATGCCCATGGAACTGCTCCATACCGTCGACGAAGTCCGCCAGCGGGTACGCCAATGGCGCCGTGAAGAACAGACCGTGGCCCTGGTCCCGACCATGGGCAACCTGCACCCGGGCCACCTGAGCCTGGTCGAAGAGGCGCGCCGTCAGGCCGACAAAGTGGTGGTGTCGATTTTCGTCAACCCGACCCAGTTCGGCCCCGGCGAGGATTTCGACAGCTATCCGCGTACCCTGAACGACGACGCCGCCCACCTGCGCGAGGCCGGCGTGGAACTGCTGTTCGCGCCCGCCGTGGAAGAGATCTACCCGCTCGGCGGCAATCAGACCTGGGTGGATGTGGACCAGTTGGGCGAGCACCTGTGCGGCGCCGGCCGGCCAGGTCATTTTCGCGGCGTCGCCACCGTGGTCAGCAAGCTGTTCAACATTGTCCAGCCGGACGTCGCCGTGTTCGGCGAAAAAGACTTCCAACAGCTCGCCATCCTGCGGCGCATGACCCGGGAAATGCTGATGCCGATCCGCATCATCGCCGCGCCCACCGACCGCGAAGCGGACGGCCTGGCGCGCAGCTCCCGCAACGGCTACCTGCGCGACAGCGAGCGCGCCCGCGCGCCCCTGCTGCAACAGCACCTGCAGGACGCACGCCGCGCCATCGAAGCCGGCGAGCAGGACTTCCGCGCCCTGGAAAAGCGGCTCAGCACATCGCTCAACCAACATGGTTTCGAAGTGGACTATTTTACCGTCGCCAATGCCGTTACCCTGGCGCCCGCCGGGGCACGGGACCGCGACCTGGTGATCGCCGCCGCCGCCCGACTGGGCAAGCCCCGGCTGATCGATAACATCACCGTTCAACGCTCGGCCGGAACCGGCTGAAAACCCGCAAACCCGCGTCATACGGGGTGTACAGGGCGTTTCCTTGTATGTGACCGGTGATTCATGCATACTGCCGGCCCCCTGGGAGACGCAGCCGTCCACAGGGTGTTGAAAAGCGGCTCGGAAGCCGACCGGCAACCACAGTGGTTTTTCAACAACCTGCTAAACCCGCGGGTCGTTCAGAGAGGTATTAGACATGCAGTGCACCATGCTGAAAGCCAAGTTGCACCAGGCCCGCGTCACCCACGCGGAGCTTGAATACGAAGGCTCCTGCGCCATCGACGGCAAATTGCTCGATATGGCCGGCATTCTTGAATACGAACAAATCCAGATCTACAACCTGGACAATGGCGAGCGGTTTGAAACCTATGCCATCCGGGGCGAAGAGGGTTCTGGCATCATTTCCGTGAACGGCGCCGCCGCTCACAAAGCCAAACCCGGCCACCGCGTCATCATCTGCGCCTACGCCAACTATTCCAGCTCGGAGCTGATCAACTACAAGCCTCGCCTGATCTATATGGACGAAGGCAATGCAGTGAAAGGCACCAGCAACGCGATTCCGGTACAAGTGGCCTGAGGGTCCCCGGAAACCGCCTTCGAACGCCGGCCTCATGAGTCATGAGCGCCGGCGTTTTTGTGTGCGGCGATAACTGCGCCTTTGGCCTTTGCCGCCTACAATCGACGCATCAGTCCGTACATGCTAGTGGCCGCATCGCGCAGGTGCGGCAGATGGCGCAACAGGTCATCCAGGCTGGCGCGCGCGGTGGCGGCGTGGCACACCATCGCCGCCAGCACCTTGCCTTCATCGTCGCGCACTGGCACCGCCACCCCCACCATACCGCGCACGAACTCCTCGTTGTCCACGCCAATACCCTGCGCCGCCAAGCGCTCCAATTCGACCGCCAGACGTTCCGGGTCGGTAAAGGTGCGTGGCGTCATTCGCGTTAACGGCAAACGCTCAATCAACGCCTGCCGCTCATGGCGGGGCATCTGCCCGAGAAACATCTTGCCGCCGGCGGTGCAATGCAAAGGCAGCCGGGTACCCGGCTCGATGTGCAAACGCAAGGGCTCGCTGGTTTCCACCCGCTCAATATAGATCACCCGATCACCGTCCAGTGCCGTCAGGTTGCAGGTCTCTCCCAGCCGCTGTACCAGCGCGCGCAATACCGAACGGCACGCGCGCATGAAGTCATTGCTGCCCAGGGTGGTGAGCGCCAGCCGCGTGGCACGCGGGCCCAGTACGTAGCCGTGGCCCGGCAAGGTGCCCAGGTATTGATGCTCAACCAGCGTCACCAACAGCCGGCTCAGTGTCGCCTTGGGAATACCCAGACGCTGCGCCAGCTGCGACACAGTGACCGGCTGGCTGGCCGCCGCCACCCGCTCCATCACGCTTAAAACGCGTAACACCCGCGTGTTCTTTTCGTTGGAATCGGCGTCGGATCTGGCCGGTTGCGTGGTCATCGGAGTTCTCTTTTTGAGATCAAATTTGGCGTTTCTGATCCACTTTCCCGCTTTCCTCCAGCACGCGCTTGAAGGTCGACACGCCGATGGCTACACCAGGGAAAACGCATCGAATGCAAGATATTCAAGGTACTACCAATCATCTTGCCCGAACAACAACGACAAAACAGGAGTGCGCAATGCAGCGGTTTGATTACGTCATCGTCGGCGCGGGTTCCGCTGGCTGCGTGCTGGCCAATCGCTTGAGTGAAAACGGGAAGTATTCGGTATGCCTTCTCGAAGCCGGCCCGGCGGATCGCTATCCCTGGATTCACATTCCGATCGGTTACGGCAAGACCATGTTTCACAAGACCTACAACTGGGGCTTCCAAACCGAAGCGGAAGCGCATCTCAATGGGCGGCGTATTTACCAGCCACGCGGGCGCACTCTGGGCGGGTCCAGCTCAATCAACGGTTTGATCTACATTCGTGGCCAGGCGCGGGATTACGATGAATGGGCGGCGCTGGGCAACCCGGGCTGGAGTTGGGAAAAGTGCCTGCCCTACTTTAAAAAGCTGGAGCACAACGACCTGCCGGATGCGCCGACACGGGGCCGGCAGGGGGCGCTGTGGGCATCCAGCATTAACGTTCGCCATCCGCTGGTGGACGCGTTTATCGAAGCCTCGCGCCTCAACGGCGTACCGCTCACCCGCGACTTCAACGACGGCACTCAGGAAGGCGTCGGCTATTATCAACTCACCACCCGCAGGGGCTTTCGCTGCTCCACCTCGGTGGCCTATTTACGACCGGCGCGCAAGCGTCGCAACCTGACCGTGAAAACCGGCGCCCAGGTGATGCGCATTCTGTTCCAGGAACGGCGCGCCCGTGGCGTTCTCTACCGCCACCATGACCGCGACGTTGAGATTCAGGCTGATCGAGAGGTATGCCTTTGCGCCGGCGCCATCCAATCACCGCAATTACTGCAGCTCTCCGGCGTCGGCGGCGCCGGCCTGCTGCGCCAGCATGGCATTGATCTGGTCCATGACCTGCCCGGTGTCGGCGAAAATTTTCAGGACCACCTTCAGGTGCGGCTGATGTATGAGGTCAGCGAGCCCATCACCACCAACGACGAACTGCGCTCCTTGAGTGGCAAGATGAAGATGGGCCTGCAGTGGTTATGGAACCGCTCCGGCCCGCTGGCGCTGGGCATCAATATGGGCGGCATGTTCTGCCGTTCACTGCCCCAGGAGAACGCCACCCCGGACACCCAGTTTCATTTCGCCACGCTCTCCGCCGACCACGCCGCCGGCCAGGTTCACCCTTTTTCGGGGTGCACCTATTCGGTCTGCCAGCTTCGGCCCGAGGCCCGCGGGCATGTGCGCATCGCCGGTAACGATGCCTTTGCCGCACCGCTGATCCAGGCCAATTATCTGTCCACCGACTTCGACCAGCGCAGCACCGTGGCGGCGGTGAAATTCGCCCGCCGGGTGGCGCAATCCGAACCGCTGGCGCGCTATATGAAACGTGAATTCCGGCCCGGCGATGCGGTGCGCAGCGACGATGAGATTCTCGACTTTTGCCGCGACCACGCCTCCACCATTTTCCACCCTTCCGGCACCGCGAAAATGGGGCCGGCCGCCGATCCGATGGCGGTGGTCGATGACGCCTTGCGCGTACACGGCCTACGGAATCTCAGAGTGGTGGATTGCTCCATCATGCCCACCCTGATTTCCGGAAACACCAATGTACCCACGGTAATGATCGCGGAAAAAGCCTCCGATCTGATTCTCGAGGAGGCACGCTCCGTACCCTGACATGGTTGCCTCGCGCAGCCCGGCAAAACAACAAGAATTGGAGGTAATAATGAGTGTAGACAATAAGACGATTCGTCGCGTGGCGCTCGCCAGCGTGATCGGCGCGACCATCGAGTGGTATGACTTTTTTCTGTACGGCGTGGTCGCCGGCATCGTCCTTAATAAACTGTACTTCCCCGGCGATGATCCCGCCATCTCGACACTGCTCGCCTACTCCACGTTCGCCGTGGGTTTCGTATCACGCCCGCTGGGCGGTATTATCTTCGGCCATTTCGGCGACAAGATCGGTCGCAAAAAAATGCTCGTGACCACCTTGATGATCATGGGCGTTTCCACCGTGGCGATCGGACTGGTGCCCACCTACGCTCAGATCGGCGTGGCCGCGCCGTTGCTGCTGCTGTTTCTGCGTGTGATCCAGGGCATTGGTCTGGGTGGTGAATGGGGCGGTGCCATTCTTATGGCCTACGAATACGCTCCCCCTGAAAAACGGGGCTTCTATGCCAGCCTGCCACAGCTCGGACTCTCCTTTGGTGTTCTGCTTTCCTCGATCGTCATCGCCGGCCTTACTCTGACACTGACCGACGAACAGTTCATGGCCTGGGGCTGGCGCAGTGCCTTCGTGCTGTCGTTCGCGCTGATTCTGTTTGGGCTCTGGATTCGTTTGAAGATCATGGAAACACCGGCCTTCGCGGAAATGAAAAAAAGCCATGGCGAAGCCAAGGTCCCCTTCCTGGACATGCTCAGACGCTACCCGGGCAACATTCTTCTCGGCCTTGGTGCGCGGCACGTTGACGGTGTGGTGTTTAATATTTTCGCGGTGTTCTCGATCAGCTATCTCACCGAGAAAATCGCCCTTTCCCGCACCGATGCTCTGATCGGGGTAATGATTGCTTCAGCGGTGCTGTGCGTCTTTATTCCCATTTACGGGTACCTTTCCGACAAAGTGAATCGCTTCTACTTTTATGCGATCGCGTCCATCGTCACCGCGCTGACCACCTTCCCCGCCTTCTGGCTGATGAATCACGCCGGCGACAATCTCACCCTGATCTGGATCGCCATCGCGGTGCCCTTCGGTGTTATTTATGCCTCGGTTTACGGCCCGGTGTCCGGCTTTCTTTGTGAGTTGTTCGATGCCCGTGTGCGTTACACCGGCATCTCCTTCGTGTACCAGTTTTCCAGCGTCTTCGCCGGCGGTCTGACGCCGATCATCGCCACCTTGCTGCTCACCGCGGGTGGCGGCGAACCCTGGCTGATCTGCGTCTATGTGGTCGCCAGCGGCTTGCTGTCCACGGTGTGCGCTTACCTGATCGGCAGGCGCTTCGCCCGCGCCCACCGTGATCAGCAGTCGCCCTCGCCGGCCTGGGACCACTCCGGCGCGCGCGCCACCCCACCTCTGGCGCCGCGCCCTTAACGTCGCATCAGGAGATTGTCATGACTCATCACAGCCACTATGCCGTTACCGCCAGCGACGTCATCGCCGCGTTCCAGCGCTGCGGCATCGATCACGTCACCACCGTGCCGGATATGCTGCAGATCGCGCTGCACGATGCGCTTGAGCGCGAGCCAGGGATTCGGCAGATCAACTGCACCACCGAAGATCAGGCCATTGAGGTTGCCTCCGGTCTGTGGGCGGGAGGCGCGCGCGTCGCGGTTCTGGTTCAGAACCAGGGTTTTTACGCCGGCATCAACAGCCTGCGCGCGCTTGGCCTGGATTCGAAGATACCGCTGCTGTTCATGATCGGTCAGTTTGGTCGCGAGTGGAGCAATCTGGGCCAGGATCCGAGGCAATCCTCGCGCCGTATGGTGCGCATGCTCGAGCCGCTCCTCGAACTGCTCGATATTCCTTACTGGCGCCTGGAAGGCCCCGGCGACGCGTCTCACATCGATACCGCCTGGCGGGCCTCCCGGGAGCGTAGCGGCCCCGCGGCGCTGCTGGTCGGTCATTTCATCGGCTTCGATGCCGTGGAGAGTGCCTCATGATGACCCTTATGCAAGCCTGTCAGATCGTCGACGAGGCCCGCGAAGAAGCAATCATCGTCACCACCATGGGCGCCATGGGCGCCACCGATCAACTGGCGCCCCAGCGCCCGCTCACGGTGGCGTGTGTGCCGCTGATGGGCGGCGCCGCCTCACTGGGCATGGGGCTGGCGCTGGCGCGCCCGGATCGCACGGTGATGGTGCTGGACGGCGACGCCAGCCTGCTGATGGAACTCGGCGGCCTGGTGAGCGTGGCCCAGGCCCAGCCTGACAATTTCTTTCATATAGTGATCAACAACGGTGTGCAATTCGCCGGCCTGGGCAATTTGCAGACACCGGGCCACTCGGGCATCGATTTCACCGGGCTGGCCCGGGCCGCCGGTTATCGCGCCTGTTATCGGTTCGACAGCGCCGAACAATTCGCCGCCGGCATCACGGAGGTGTTGAGCGGGCCCGCGCCCGCGTTCGTGGAACTGGCGGTGAGCCACAATGACGCCACCCTCGGACCGGCCAACCCGGCGGTGGAAATGACCGATGCCCGCTTCACCCGCATGGGCGACGAGTTACGGGATATCCGTGCCCGGCTTGGTGCCGGTCGGGCCTGACGCCACTCGTCGAACGGAGCCCTCGGGGGCCTTGTTCCACTGCGTACAAGGCCCCATGGAACAAAGGGTTAGACAAAAGTTGAACTCCCGGGGCGGGCCCCGTGCCGTATGATAACGTACAGATTACAGGGCCTCTGCTCACCGTTGACGCTCCGCCAGCAAGGCGGGGGGTGCCGTTGCCGTCAGAGGCTGTATAACAACATGCCGGCGCGCAGTAGAAGGAGGAAATAATGTCCGAGCAAAAGACCTACCCGGTTCCCGAGTCATTCAAACGCCAAACGCTGATGGATCGGGACACCTACGATCGCTGGTACCAGCAATCGATCCAGGATCCGGACGGTTTCTGGGCGCAACGCGCCGAACAACTGCTCGATTGGAAAACGCGCTGGGACACGGTCAGCGATTGGGATTTCAAAGAGGGCCGCGCGGCCTGGTTCCAGGGTGGCAAACTCAACGTCTGCCACAACTGCGTGGATCGCCACTTGCCCGAGCGCGCCAATCAGACCGCCATTATCTGGGAGGGCGACGAGCCCGATCAGGATAAGCGCATCAGCTATCAGGAATTGTTCGAACAGGTCAGCAAGCTGGGTAATGTGCTCAAATCACGAGGCGTCAAGAAAGGCGACCGTGTGGTGATCTATATGCCGATGGTGCCGGAGGCGGCGTACGCCATGCTGGCCTGCGCGCGCATCGGCGCGATTCATTCGGTGGTGTTCGGGGGCTTCTCGCCCGAGGCCCTGAAGGATCGCATCAACGACGCCAAGGCCTGCGCGGTGATCACCGCCGACGAGGGCGTGCGCGGCGGCCGCACCGTGGCCCTGAAAGCCAACGCCGACAAGGCGATCAACGGCGGCGGCGATGTGCATACCTGTCTGGTGGTGCGCCGTACCGGCGGCGAGGTGGCCTGGAACGACAAACACGACCTCTGGTACCACGAGGCGATGGCCCAGGCCGACGCCCATTGCGAACCGGAATGGATGGACTCCGAGGACCCGCTGTTCACGCTGTATACGTCCGGCTCCACCGGCAAACCCAAGGGCGTGGTCCACACCTCCGCCGGCTACCTGCTGCAGAGCGCGCTGACCCACAAGTACGTGTTCGACTACCACGACGGCGAAATCTACTGGTGCACCGCGGACGTCGGCTGGATCACCGGCCACAGCTACATTGTCTATGGTCCGCTGGCGAACGGCGCTACCACCCTGATGTTCGAAGGCGTGCCCACCTACCCGGATGCGTCACGCTGCTGGCAGGTGGTGGACAAACACAAGGTCAACATCTTCTACACCGCACCCACCGCCATCCGCGCCCTGATGGGCCTGGGCGACGAGCCGGTGAAAACGACCTCGCGGCAATCCCTGAAGCTGCTCGGCACCGTCGGCGAGCCGATCAACCCGGAAGCCTGGGAGTGGTACCACAAGGTGGTGGGTGAGCAACGCTGCCCGATCGTCGACACCTGGTGGCAAACCGAAACCGGCGCCATCATGATCACGCCGCTGCCCGGCGCGGTGGATCTGAAGCCCGGCTCCGCCACGCTGCCCATGTTCGGGGTGCAACCGGCCCTCATGGACCCGGACGGTAAGGAACTGGAAGGCGCCACCTCCGGCAACCTGGTGATCAAGGCGAGCTGGCCGAGCCAGATCCGCACCGTCTATGGCGACCATCAGCGGCTGATCGACACCTACTTCAGTGCCTACCCCGGCTATTACTTCACCGGCGACGGCGCGCGCCGGGACGAAGACGGCTACTACTGGATCACCGGCCGCGTGGATGACGTCCTGAACGTGTCCGGACACCGCTTGGGCACCGCCGAAATCGAATCCGCCCTGGTGCTGCACAAGAGCATTTCCGAAGCCGCCGTGGTCGGTTACCAGCACGAGGTCAAGGGCCAAGGCATCTACGCCTACGTATCGCTGATGAGCGGCGCCGAGGGCAGCGAAGAACTGATCAAGGAACTGCGCGAGCTGGTGACCTCGGAGATCGGCCCGATTGCCAAACCGGATCTGATCCACTTCGCGCCAGGGCTGCCAAAAACCCGCTCGGGCAAGATCATGCGTCGCATTCTACGCAAAATCGCCGCCGATGAGCTGGACAGCCTGGGCGACACCTCGACCCTCGCCGACCCTGGGGTGGTGGACGAACTGATCAAAACCCGCAAGAACAACGGCGGCTAAGCGCCGTGGCCGGGGCAACCCTCTGCCCTGGCCTTTTTTTCGCATGCAAGGCTTCGCTCATTACGGCTCGCCCACCACCTCCGCGCTCGCCTCTTGTTTGGGCGTCGGCGGCTGACGGTTATTGCGCAATAGAAACACCAACGGAATCGCCGCCATATTGATCCACATCAGCAGCCGGAAATCGTTCATATAACTGATCTCCGCCGCCTGAGCCTGCAGCGTCTGATAGACCGCCGCCGGCACACTGCCCACCATCTCTTTCATCGGCAGCCCCTGGGCGATCCAGCCGCTCAGGTTGATGCGCTCGCCCAATTGTTGATTGTTGATCCACAGGTTGCGCGACAGCATCGCCGTCATGATCGAAATACCCACGCTGGAACCCAGATTACGGGACAACGAAAACAAAGACGTGCCTTCGGTGCGCAACGCCGGGTCGAGGGTCGCGTAGGTCAGCGTGCTGGCCGGCACGAACACCAGCCCCAGCCCGGCCCCTTGCAGAATACCGGTCCAAATCAGATCCTCGGTGGAAACCTCCAACGTAAAGCCGGCCATCTGGTGCAGAGACAAGGTCACCAGGGAGAGGCCGACCACCACCAGAATGCGAGCGTCCAGGCGCGTACGCATCAGCCGGCCCACCAACATCATCGAAAACATCGAACCGAGCCCGCGCGGCGCCAGCACCAGCCCGGTGGTGACCGCCGGATAGCCTTTCCACTGCTGCAGAAAGGGCGGCAGCAGCGCCATGGTGGCGAGCAGAATAATGCCGACCACGAAGATAAACACCACGCCGGTGACGAAATTCCGGTCCTTGAACAGGGCCAGATCGATAAACGGGTTTTTCTTGGTCAGCGAGTGAGCAACGAACAGATAAAAACCCAGAGCCGCCAGCAAAGCCTCGATCTGGATCTCGAAGCTACCAAACCACTTTTCCTGCTCGCCACGATCAAGCATCAGTTGGAAGGCGCCGATCGCCAGAGCCAACAGAGCGAAGCCGAGCATGTCGAAGCGCACCTTGCGTGTCTCTGTCTCCGTCACGCTCAGCCAGATGCCAGCGAACGCCATCAGGCCGAACGGCAGGTTGATATAGAACACCCAGCGCCAGCTATACCACTCGGTCAGCCAGCCACCCAGCGTCGGCCCGAGAATCGGGCCGACCATCACGCCCATGCCCCAGATCGCCATCGCCTGACCGTGCTGCTCCACTGGATAGGTGTCCAGCAGCACCGACTGGGACAACGGCACCAACGCGGCGCCGAACACCCCCTGCAAGATGCGAAACAGCACCATCTCTTCCAGCGAGGTGGCCAGCCCGCACAGACCCGAGGCCAGGGTAAACCCGGCCACCGACCACAGGAACAGACGCCGGCGGCCAATGCGCCCGGCCATGAACCCCACCGCCGGGGTCATGATCGCGGCGGACACAATGTAGGAGGTCAGCACCCAGGTGGCCTGATCGGTGCTCGCCGACAAACTGCCCTGCATGTGCGGCAGGGCAACGTTGGCGATGGTGGTGTCGAGCGCCTGCATCACCGTCGCCAGCATGATGCTGAAGGTGACCAGGCGCTGATCGTTAATCCGTGGCATCGGCGGTCCGGTCTTTCGGCGCGTCGTCGCCGAGCAGCGACACCTTGGTGTCGATGGAGATTTCCGCGCTCATGCCGGCCCGCAACGGCGGCTTGCCCTCGGTGCTCACCAGTACCAGCTTCACCGGCACCCGCTGCACTACCTTGACCCAGTTGCCACTGGCGTTCTGCGGCGGAATCAAGGCGTATTCGGACCCCGCCGCCGGGCTCAGGCTCTGCACTTTCGCCTTCCAGACCACGCCGGGGTAGGTGTCCACCTCGACCTCGGCGTCCTGGCCTTCGCGCACATTGGTGAGCTCGGTTTCCTTAAGGTTCACCTCCACCCAGATGGCGTGATTCTTCGCCAGCGTGAGCACCGGCACCCCGGCATTGACGCGCTCACCCACCATCGGCGTGGAACCCCCCATGACACCGTTGGCGGGGGCAATGATGCGCGTGTGGGCAAGGTCGTACTCAGCTTGTTCCAGGCGCGCGGTGGCGGCCTGGTAATCCGGGTGATCCTCAATCGCTACGTCCGGCCCGCCGGCCAGCTGCGCCTTGAGGCTGGCCAGTTCCTGCTGGTCCACCGCCACATCGGCACGGGCCTGGTTGAGCTTCTGTTCGGCGGCGTCGAGCTGGGTCTTGGAAACCGCCACTTTATCGAGGCGCTGGAAACGGCCCAGCTCGCGCTGATAATAGGCGGCGTCGCGGCCGGCCTGGGCTTTCTCCGCCTGCACGCGTGCGTAGTCGGCGCGCAGCGACAAAATCCGATTGCGCACCGCCTGCTGATCGGCCTTGGCCTGGGCCAGCGCAATCCGGTAGGGCTGCGGGTCCACCTCGGCGAGCACGTCGCCTTTGCTCACCGCCTGGTTGCGCTCCACATTGACCGCCACCAGCGGGCCGCTCACGTTGGCGGTCAGCGAGATCATGTCGATTTTGATATAGGCATTGTCGGTACTGATGTAACGCTTGCCGCCAAACAGCAGCCAAAGCACCACCGCAAGGGCGATCACCAACCCAAGCCCCATGGAAAGGCGGCGGTTTCGTTGCGTCGTTGTCACTCGGTTCTCCTTCGAAGGGGTAACGAAGAACCCGCTGGTTCTTCCCCGCCGTGCTACGGCAATGTGCTGATAAACCAGGCCTTGATAAACCGGCGTCTTAACCCGCTTTGTCGCAGAGGTTGGCGCGCATCACGTTGAGCATGCGCTGCAGCGCCTCGATGTCGCCCTCGCCGAGCCCGGCCAGAGCGCGCTCGCGGGTCTGGGCCGCCAGTTGCCGCAGGTTATCCAGCGCCGGCTGGGCCTGGGTGGTCAGGTAGAGGCGATAGCGGCGCCGGTCCTGCGGGTCGGCGCGGCGCTCAACCAGCCCTTCCTCTTCCAGGCGATCAAGCTGGCGGGTCAGGGAGATCGGCGCGACACCGAGCAACTCCGCCAGCGCCGCCTGATAGATCCCCTCGCTGCGGGCCAGATACCACAGCACCTGCCAACGGGCGCGGGTGAGCCCCTGCTCACGGGCGCGGCTGTCAAAATCCCGGCGCATCATGCGGGCCACATCGTGCAAGCCAAAGCCAACGGTCGCATCGCTGCTCATAGGGTCTCCTTTATCAGGATGTTAATTATAAGGACCCTTATGAAATTTGCCAAGAGCATAAACCGGGTTGACCCGTAAGGTCAGCTCATTAAACAGCGCCGGGCACGGACCGCCGTTTCGGCGAAAACCAGAAGGGATAAACAGCGGGCGGTCCCGCTCGTCGAGCGGGACGACGAGCCGCCGGAAGGCGGCCCGGGAGGGTCAGGCAGGGAGGGTCAAACCGGGAGCAAACGGCAACGGTCAGCGAGACAACGACGTCAGCCGATCCTGTTGCCCGGCGGTGGCGTCTTCGTGCACGTCATCGGCCCGCGCAGGCGTTTCAACCGGCGCCGCCACGCCTGGGGCCAGCGGCGAAACGGTCGGCGGCGGGGGCTGCGGCACCGCCACCAGCGCGCTCTGTACCTGGTCGTTGAGCTTCCACATGGCCCCGGTGGCCGGGTCGATGATCAGCATACCGAGCAAGCCGCCCAACAGGATATTGCCGAAATACCAGCCGTCCATGGAGGCGGAAATGGGAATCTCGGCATTCTGATAGCCGTCTTGCTCGAAACTGACCCGGTAGCGGGCGCCGGAAAAGAATCCGTTCTTTGATGAAAGGCTGACGCGATCCGGCGTGACGCCGCTTTTGATCGTTTCATCCGTGCGTATGTTAGTAATTACATACCTGGCACCCGGAGGGGTACTCTGAATCGATACCGGATAATTGGAGGTGGAGATAATCGAGGCACAGCCGCACAACCACAGCGACCCGCTCAGGGCCAGCAGTCCTTTTTTCATTATAATTTTCCCCAGTCATAAAAAAGCCCGCCGAGAGGCGGGCTTAAAATGTAGCAAAGTTGTTGTCGAAGGTAAAAGCCTAGGACTCCTTGGCTTCCTTCATGGACAGCTTGATGCGGCCACGCTGGTCCACGTCCAGAACCTTCACTTTGATCATGTCGCCTTCGTTCACGTAGTCGGTCACCTTCTCCACCCGCTCTTCCGCGATCTGGGAGATGTGCAGCAGGCCTTCGGTGCCGGGCATGATCTGTACGAACGCACCGAAATCCACCACCCGGATTACCTTGCCGTCGTAGATCTTGTCGATCTCGGCTTCGGCGGTGATTTCCTCGACACGACGCTTCGCTTCGGCGGCCGCTTCGCGGGTCTCGCCGTAGATTTTAACGCTGCCATCGTCTTCAATATCGATGGTGCATTTGGTCTCTTCGGTGAGCGCGCGAATGGTGGCGCCGCCTTTACCGATCACATCACGAATCTTATCGGAGTTGATCTTCAGGGTAATCAGGGTCGGCGCGTTCTCGGACACTTCTGAACGGGACTGGGAGATCGCCTTGGCCATTTCACCGAGAATATGGACGCGGCCGGAGCGAGCCTGCTCCAACGCCTTTTCCATGATCTCTTCGGTGATGCCCTCGATTTTGATGTCCATCTGCAGGGCGGTCACGCCGCGGCCGGTGCCGGCCACTTTGAAGTCCATGTCGCCGAGGTGATCTTCGTCGCCGAGAATATCGGACAGCACCGCGAAACGGCCGTCGGATTCCTTCACCAGGCCCATGGCAATGCCCGCCACCGGCGCGCTCAACGGCACCCCGGCGTCCATCAGCGCCATTGAGGTGCCACACACACTGGCCATCGAAGAGGAGCCGTTGGATTCGGTGATCTCGGAGACCACGCGAATGGAGTACGGGAACGTCTTCTCACTGGGCACCACCGCTTCCACACCGCGACGCGCCAGACGGCCGTGGCCGATCTCGCGGCGCTTGGGGGAGCCGACCATGCCGGTCTCACCCACGCAGTAGGGAGGGAAGTTGTACTGCAGCATGAAGTGATCCTGGCGCGACCCTTCCAGGGCGTCGATAAACTGGGCATCGCGCATGCCACCGAGGGTGGCGGTCACGATCGCCTGGGTTTCGCCACGGGTGAACAGGGCGGAACCGTGGGTTTTATTGAGCAGCCCCACCTGGCAATCGATGGAGCGCACCGCGTCCAGCGCGCGGCCGTCGATGCGCGGCTTGCCGGAAAGGATGCCTTCGCGCACCACGCTCTTCTCGATCTTGGCGAACAGCTCCTTCACTTCACCGGCCTGCGGCGCGCCTTCGGCGTCGGTGGCGAACTCAGCCACGCAGGCATCTTTCAGCTCACCCACTTTCTGGTAGCGAGCCATTTTTTCGGTGATCGTGTAGGCCTCGGCCAGCGGCGCTTCAAAGCGGGCTTTGATGGCGGCTTTGAGCTCGGCGTTGTCCTCGGCGGCGGACCATTCCCAGGTCGGCTTGCCGGCTTCGGCGGCGAAACCTTTAATGCCGTCGATCACCGTCTGCATCTCCTGGTGGCCGAACAGCACGGCGCCCAGCATCTGGTCCTCGGAGAGCTCCTTGGCTTCCGATTCCACCATCAGCACGGCGGCTTCGGTGCCAGCCACCACCAGGTTCAGGTCGGATTCCTGCAGCTCGGAGTAACCCGGGTTGAGCAGGTACATGCCGTCCTTGAAACCGACGCGGGCGGCGCCGATCGGTCCGTTAAACGGAATCCCGGAGATGGCCAGAGCGGCGGAGGTGCCGATCATGGCGGCGATATCCGGATCACGGTCTTTATCGGAGGACATCACCGTGGCGATGATCTGGACTTCGTTCATGAAGCCCTTGGGGAACAACGGGCGGATCGGCCGGTCGATCAGGCGGCAGGTCAGCGTCTCTTTCTCGCTGGGCCGGCCTTCACGCTTGAAGAAGCCGCCAGGGATGCGGCCGGTGGCGTAGGTCTTTTCCTGATAGTTAACGGTCAGCGGAAAAAACGGCTTGTTGGGGTCGGCTTCTTTTTTACCGACCACGGTGACCAGCACCTGGGTGGCACCGATGGTGACCATGACAGCGCCGGTGGCCTGGCGGGCGATGCGGCCGGTTTCCAGCACCACGGTGTCGCTGCCATATTGAATTTCTTTACGCACAATTTTGAACATATCTCTTCTCTTCCCTCGTCTCTACGTCTTTCGTCTCACGTCTCTTTACTTTCAGCCTTTTGGCGTGCAGGGCATGATAACCCGACCCCGGCCAGTGCCGAAGCCTTTTCCAGCGTGCAAAAACAACGGAAGCCCGGCGCGGGCCGGGCTTCCGTTGTGATACCGATGCTGCTGCGCGTCCCATCGTTTCCGACCGCCGGTTAACCGGACGGGCGGAGCCGAAGAGTACCGGAGCGCGTCTTAGCGACGCAGGCCCAGACGCTCAATCAGCTTCAGGTAGCTGTCCGGCTTCTTGCCGGCCAGGTAATCCAACAGCTTACGACGCTGGTTAACCATGCGAATCAGACCACGGCGGCTGTGGTGATCCTTCTTGTGGTCCTTGAAGTGACCCTGCAGCAGGTTGATGTTCTCGGTAAGCAGGGCAACCTGCACTTCCGGGGAACCGGTATCGCCGTCTTTACGGCCAAATTCCTTGAGGATTTCCGCTTTCTTTTCAGTGGTCAACGCCATTGTTACTTCTCCAAATATGCGATTAGAAGACACGGCCAGCCATGCATATTTATAGCTGCCGTCCTGTTGCCATTGGCGACCGAGCCGAAGATCAGTCGCTTACCAGACGACGGGGCGCGATGCGTCCATCTTCCAGTATTTCACCCACCCCCAGGAATTCGTCCGTGGAGGCCTGGTAAACACTCACCCACCCATCCATCGGGCGGTCACTGGTCATCACCGGCTGACCCTGCCGCAGGTAAAAGGCGGCGTTGTCACCCAGGGCGACGCGGGGCCAGTCTGCCACGCTGGTGGATAAAGGCAAGAGTAACTCGTCGATGGCCTCGAAACCGCCCTCGGCCTTGATTTCGCCCAATTGCTCCAGGGTCAGCATGCGCTCTTGCGGGTAAGGCCCGGCGGAAAGCCGCCGCAGCACCACCACGTGGCCGCCGCAACCGAGCGCGGCGCCCAGATCTTCCACCAGCGAGCGCACGTAGGTGCCTTTGGTGCAGGCCACCTCGAAGGACACCCGGTCTTCGCTTTCCAGGCGTGCATCCTTGATTTCGTGGATGGTCACCCGGCGCGGCTGACGCTCCACGGTGATGCCTTCACGGGCCAGCTTGTACAGCGGTGTGCCGTTGTGCTTAATCGCCGAATACATGCTCGGGATCTGCTCAATCTCGCCGAGAAAGCGATCCAGCGCCGCCAACACCTGCGCTTCGCTGACCGCCACCGGGCGGGTCTCGACCACTTCACCATCGGCGTCGCCGGTTTCGGTGGTCACCCCCAGTTGCGCGGTGACCTGGTAACGCTTGTCCGCGTCCAGCAGGAACTGGCTGAACTTGGTGGCCTCGCCAAAACAGATCGGCAGCATGCCGGTGGCCAGCGGGTCCAGACTGCCAGTGTGGCCGGCCTTGGCGGCGGCGAACATTTTTTTGGCCATCTGTAGCGCGCCGTTGCTGGTCACGCCATCGGCTTTATCCAGCAACAGAATGCCATTGAGATTACGACCTCCACGGCGCCGTTTCCCCACGTCTCAGTGCTCCGTGATCAGTCGTTATCGGTATCGTCGCGGTCCGGGGCGATTTCCCGGTCCTCGGCGCGCGCTTCATCGATCAGCCGGGACAGGCTGGCCGCCCGCTCCGGGGTCTCATCGTAATGAAAGCGCAATTTGGGCGTGGTGCGGGTGTTCAGGGTCTGCGCCAGGGCGCTGCGCAGAAATCCCGCCGCGCCGGTGAGAATCTCCTGAGCCTGGGCACCGGCTTCGGCGCCCTCGCCCAGCAACGTGAAGTAGACATCGGCGAAGGAAAGATCCCGGGAAACGGTGACATCCTGCACCGTCACCAGGCCCACGCGCGGGTCCTTCAGTTCGAACTGCAACAGGCGCGACACCTCCCGCTGGATCTGATCCGCGATACGGTCGGTGCGCTGAAAACCACGGGGGCGCTGATGTCGGCTCATGGCAAGGCGCGCTTAAAGGCTGCGCGCCACCTCCTTCACTTCAAACACCTCGATCTTGTCGCCTTCCTTGACGTCGTTGTAGCTCTTCACCGCGATGCCACACTCCATGCCGTTGCGCACTTCGGGGACGTCGTCCTTGAAGCGGCGCAGCGATTCCAACTCGCCTTCGAACACCACCACATCGTCGCGCAGCACGCGGATCGGGCGGTTCCGATAAAGCGTACCCTCGACCACCATGCAACCGGCCACGGCACCGAACTTGGAAGAGCGGAACACGTCGCGCACCTCGGCCACGCCGAGGATTTGCTCGCGCTTTTCCGGAGCCAGCAGGCCACTGAGCGCCTGTTTGACGTCGTCAATCAGCTCGTAGATCACGCTGTAGTAGCGCAGATCAATGCCTTCCTGCTCGCACAGGCGCTTGGCCTTGGAGTCGGCGCGCACGTTAAAGCCGAGCAGCACCGCTTCACTGGTCATCGCCAGGTTGACGTCGGATTCGTTGATCGCGCCCACGCCGGCGGACACCAGGCTGACCTTCACTTCATCGGTGGACAAGTCGTTGAGGGCACCGATCAGCGCCTCCAGAGAACCGCGCACGTCGGTTTTGAGCACGATGTTGACCAACTTGGCCTCGTCGGCGCCCATGTTCTCGAACAGGTTCTCCAGTTTGGAGGCCTGCTGACGCTTGAGCTTGAGGTCACGGTCGCGCTCCTGACGGAACTCGGCCACTTCCCGCGCCTTGCGTTCATCGGGCACCACCTGGATCTGCTCGCCGGCTTCCGGCGCGCCATCCAGACCCAGCACCTCCACCGGGATCGAGGGACCGGCCTGCTTGACCTGCTGGCCGTTTTCATCGACCAGGGCGCGAACACGGCCATAGTTGGCGCCAGCGATCAGCATGTCGCCCACCTTCAACTCACCCGATTGCACCAGCACGGACGCCACGGTGCCGCGACCTTTCTCGATCCGGGATTCAATCACCACACCGCTGGCGGGGCCAGTGGCGGGCGCCTTGAGCTCCATCAGTTCGGCCTGCACCAGCACCGAATCGAGCAGATCATCGATACCCTGGCCGGAATGCGCGGAGACGTTCACGAACTGGTATTCGCCGCCCCACTCTTCCGGGATCACATCCTTGGCGGCCAGCTCGTTCTTGACCCGGTCCGGATCGGCCTGTTCTTTGTCGACCTTGTTGACCGCGATGATGATCGGCACACCGGCGGCCTTGGCGTGGTTGATCGCTTCTTCGGTCTGCGGCATCACGCCATCGTCGGCGGCCACCACGATGATCACGATGTCGGTGGCGCGGGCACCACGGGCACGCATGGCGGTGAACGCCGCGTGGCCGGGGGTATCCAGGAAGGTCACCATGCCTTTGTCGGTGTTCACGTGGTAGGCACCGATATGCTGGGTGATACCGCCGGCTTCCGCATCGGCCACCTTGGCGCGACGAATGTAATCCAGCAACGACGTTTTACCATGGTCAACGTGGCCCATGATGGTCACCACCGGCGCCCGGCCATCCGCATCGATGCCGCTGTAATCCGCCAGTGTGGCCAGATCGTCTTCCAGAGCCTCTTCCTCGCCCTTGACCAGTCTCGGCGTGTGGCCCATCTCCTCGGTCAGCAGGACCGCGGTCTCCTGGTCAATGTATTGGTTGACGGTGGCCATCTCGCCCATCTTCATCATTGCCTTGATCAGTTCCTTGGCCTTGATGTTCATGCGCTGAGCCAGTTCCGCCACGGTGATGGTCTCGGGAATCTCGACGTCGTATACCATTTTCTCCGTGGGGCTTTTGAAGCCATGCTGTTTGTTCATGGAGCTTTTCATCTGCCCGTGCGCAACACCGGCCGCTTTGGACTTGCGGCGGCGGCGGCGGGACTGACGCTCCTCGGTGCGATAACCGGCTTCCACGGCATCGCGCACAATAGAGGACGCTTTATCTTCCTCTTCTTTCTGCGGTTCGGCGGGCTGTTCACCCTCGCGCTTTTCAAGCTCTTCGGCGATGCGCTGAGCTTCCTCGGCGGTACGACGGGCGGCTTCTTCCTCAGCTTTCTTGCGCGCTTCGGCTTCCTGCTTGCGGCGGGCGTCTTCCGCCTCACGCTGCTTGCGTTCTTCCGCTTCGCGCTCGGCGCGCTGTTCGGCGGTTTCTTCTTTCTGCGCTTTCTTGGCGGGCTTCGGCACGGAGGCACGCTTGGCCTTTTCCTGGCCGGCGCGGGCTTCCTCTTCCTTGCGCTCCTGCTCGGCGCGGGCACGGGCTTCCTGCTCGCGGCGCAGAGCATCTTCCTCTGCCTTGCGGGCGTCTTCTTCCGCTTTGCGCTTGGCTTCTTGCTCGGCCTCCAGACGGGCCTGCTCTTCCGCCAGACGCTGGGCCTCTTCCTCCGCGGCGCGCTCCTCTTCTTCCACGGCGGCGCGCTTCACGTAGGTGCGTTTCTTACGCACTTCCACGTTCACGGTCTTGGCTTTACCCGCGGCACCGGTGGTCTTGATGGTGCTGGTGGAGCGACGCTTCAGAGTGATCTTCTTCGGTTCCGCGTCCTGGGCACCATGGGACTTGCGCAGATGCGCGAGCAGCTGCTGCTTCTGTTCATCGGAGACCCCTTCACCGGCATCGGTGTGAGGCAATCCGGCTTCTTTCATCTGCGTGAGCAGCGTGTCTACCGGAATACCTACCACATCGGCCAGCTTTTTTACGGTCGTTTCTGCCATGTCAGCAACACTCTCCTGTCCACTTCTTGGTGGTGCCCTGCGCTCAACGCGTCATTTCATACGCGTCATTCGCCGGCTTCTTCGCCTTCGAACCAGGGGGCGCGAGCGGTCATAATCAATTGGGCCGCGCGCTCTTCGTCCATTCCCTCGATTTCCAGCAGGTCATCCACCGCTTGTTCAGCAAGGTCTTCCATGGTGACAATGCCTCGGGAAGCCATATCCACCGCCAGTGCTCGGTCCATGCCTTCCATGTTCAGCAGGTCCTCGGCGGGTTCGGCTTGTTCAAATTTCTCTTCGGACACCAGAGCCCGGGTGAGCAGGGCGTCCTTGGCGCGCTGCCGGAGCGCTTCGACGATGTCTTCGTCAAAGCCTTCGATCGCGAGCATTTCTTCGGTGGGCACATACGCCACTTCTTCCAGCGACGAGAAACCCTCGTCCACCAGCACGGCGGCCATCTCTTCGTCCACATCGAGAAAATCAATAAACGTCTGGAGGGCCTCTTCGGCCTCTTTCTGCTGCTTGTTCTCAGCGTCTTCCAGCGTCATTACGTTCAGTTCCCAGCCGGTCAGCTCGGAAGCAAGGCGAATGTTCTGCCCACTGCGGCCGATCGCCTGGGCCAGCGCCGATTCGTCTTCCACGGCGATGTCCATGGAGTGGCTCTCTTCGTCCATCACGATGGACGCCACCTCGGCGGGCTGCATCGCGTTGATCACCAGCTGCGCGGGGTTGTCGTCCCACAGCACGATGTCGATACGCTCGCCACCCAACTCGTTGGAAACCGCCTGTACTCGGGCGCCGCGCATACCCACGCAAGCCCCCACCGGATCGATGCGCTGATCGTTGGTCTTCACCGCGATCTTGGCGCGCGAGCCCGGATCACGGGCCGCGCCCTTGATCTCGATCAGCTCTTCACCAATTTCCGGCACTTCAATCTTGAACAGCTCAATCAGCATTTCCGGGCACGCCCGGCTGGCAAACAACTGCGGGCCACGGCTTTCTTCGTTAACGCCCAGCAGATAAGCCCGCACCCGGTCATTCTGGCGCACGCTTTCACGGGTAATCATATGTTCGCGGGTAATCAGCGCCTCGGCATTGCCACCCAGGTCCAGCACGATCGCTTCGCGGCTGGATTTTTTCACCGTGCCACTGACCAGCTCACCAATACGATCACGGTATTCTTCAATGATCTGGCGACGCTCCGCCTCACGCACCTTTTGCACGATCACCTGTTTGGCGGTCTGAGCAGCGATACGACCGAACGCTTCGGATTCAATCTGCTCTTCATAGACATCGCCAATCCGCAGGCTCTGATCCTGCTCGTGGGCTTCATCGAGGGTCAGTTGCTTGCCGAACTCGAACAGCTCTTCGTCAGGAACCACATGCCAGACGCGGAACGTGCCGTAATCGCCGGAGACCCGGTCGATCTGCACACGAATTTCCACATCTTCTTCCTTGAAGCGCTTTTTGGTCGCCGCCGCCAACGCAGACTCGATGGCTTCAAAGATCACATCGCGGCTGACGCCTTTTTCGTTGGAAACAGTTTCCGCTACCAGCAGGATCTCTTTGTTCATGGCCAGGCCTTTACAAAGGTATGTTCAGGTCACGCTCAATCGAAGCGCGGCTCCAGACGAGCACGGTCCACCTGACTGTAAGGAACACGCAGGGTGTCACCATTGAGCATCAACACCAGCGTATCGCCGTCGACGCCCACCAGGGTGGCCGTCAGTTTACGCTTGCCCGCCACCGGGGCCAGCAGCTTTAGGTGCACATCATCGCCCAGATAGAGCTGAAACTGGGCTAATTCAAACAGCGGACGATCCATGCCGGGGGAAGACACTTCCAGGTTGTACTCGCCTGGGATCGGATCTTCCACGTCCAGCACACCGCTGACTTCGTGACTGACGCGGATGCAATCATCCACGTTGATGCCGTCTTCATGGTCGATAAACAGACGCAATACCGCACCGCGCCCCTGGAGGTACTGTACGCCCCAAAGGGTAAAACCCAGGTCTTCGACCACTGGAGCCAGCAGCTCCTTGAGTTGATCCGTGCGTTTCGACATTGAGTCCCTTTTCGAGCCTTTGCTTCGGGGCCGCTGCTTCAAAAGCCGTTGCCCCGGGAGCCACCGCTCCGGCATCACAAACAAAAAATGGGCTTAGGACCTATTGTCAATCATCCGACAACAGACCCGATGCCCATTCCCACTTCCAACCCCGGTTGTGAATAGCAAAAAGCCCCTGCTAGAGGGGCTTTTCACGGCACAGAACCGGGACCGGTTCTGACAAGTGGTAGCGGGGGCAGGATTTGAACCTACGACCTTCGGGTTATGAGCCCGACGAGCTACCAGACTGCTCCACCCCGCACTTGAAATCGAGCGCAAATACTAGTTATTTGCGCGGGCCCTGTCAATCGAATCTGCGAAAAAGTCTCTATTTTTCGCGATCTTAACGGCCGTCGTAAAACCCGTTACATCTCGCTTGATATTAGGGCGAAAACCTGAGTCTTCAACCCCGCCATCAACGTCAAAAATTGGTGCCGAAGGCCGGACTTGAACCGGCACGACCGTAAGGTCACTACCCCCTCAAGATAGCGTGTCTACCAATTTCACCACTTCGGCAAAAACACCTTAATTCTGAGCCGGTTGAGACGGTGCCTCATCCGGGGCCGGGGATTCTAACCCAGCCGACGGCACATCGGAAGTGCCGTTTTCGGAAGATTGCACCGACGGCACATCACCGCCGCCACTCGCGGCCGGTACGTCGCTCTGAACACCTTCGGACGCGTCGTTCTGATCCAGAGACGGCACATCCTGATCGTCGATGCTTTCTTCGAACGCCGGCAAAATACCGCCACCGCCAGCCTCGTTGCGGGCCATCCAGGCCAGCCCCAGACTGGTCACAAAAAAGACCGCCGCCAGCACCGCCGTGGAGCGGGTCAGGAAGTTGGCGTTACCGGCACTGCCAAACACCGTCTGCGAACCGCCACTGCCAAAGGAGGCACCGGCGTCGGCGCCTTTACCGTGCTGAACCAGAACCAGACCAATCAGGCCCAGCGCCGCGAGCACGTGCACCACATGAAGCACAATATCCATAAGCTAATTCAACCTGCCGCCCGACAAATGGCGATAAATTCGTCCGCCTTCAGTGACGCCCCGCCGATCAACCCTCCGTCGATATCCGGCTGGGCAAACAGAGGGGCGGCATTATCCGCCTTTACGCTGCCGCCGTAAAGAAGGCGCATTTTCGCCGCCACTTCCGGGGCACTTTTCGCCAGGGTTCCGCGCAGCAGGGCATGCACCGCCTGAGCCTCTTCGGGGCTGGCGGTCAAGCCGGTGCCAATCGCCCAGACCGGCTCGTAGGCCAGCACCGCGTTCTCGAACGCGCCGGCACCCGCCGCCTCGACCACGGTCATCATCTGTTGCACCACCACCTGCTCGGTGTCTCCCGCTTCGCGCTGACGCAGGGTTTCACCCACGCACAGAATCGGCACCAGCCCCGCCTCGCGGGCGCGCAGAAACTTGCTCGCCACCAGATCATCGCTTTCGCCGTAGTACTCGCGGCGCTCGGAATGCCCGACGATGACGTAACGGCAGCCCAGATCAGCCAGCATTTCAGCGGAGACCTCACCGGTGAAAGCGCCATCCTGGTGGTCGCACACATCCTGCGCACCCAGCCCCACGCCGGCGGGCAGGGCATCGCCCAGCGCCACCAGATACGGATACGGCGGGCATAACGCCACTTCCACGTTTTCCGACAGGGAGCCGGTCAGCGCGGCGGCGATCTCGCCGGCCAGGCCGCGCCGACCATTCATCTTCCAGTTGCCCGCCACCAGCGGTGTTCTTGTCATTGCATCCCCCTCCAGGGCGTCACGGGATCTTCGCGGCCCGGCGCCGGCACTCAGGCAATCGCCGTCTGCACGGCGTCGGCGAGACGCTGGCATAACCGCTCAACCTGATCGGCATCGCGCCCTTCCACCATGACCCGCACCAGCGGCTCAGTGCCGGACGGCCGCAACAGCACGCGCCCATTACTGCCCAGTTCCTGTTCCACTTCGTGCAACACCGCCGTCATCGCGGTGTCGTCCATGAACCCGTCGCGGTTCGCGCCGCGCACGTTAATCAGACTTTGAGGCATCAATGGCGCCGCGGCGGCCGCCTCACGCAAAGTGACGCCCTGCTCGCACAGCGCCGCCAGCACCTGCAGAGCGGCCACCGTGCCGTCACCGGTGGAGGTGCGATCCAGACACACCAGATGGCCGGAGGATTCGCCGCCCAGCAGCCAGTTGTGCTCTTCAAGCTGCTCCATCACGTAGCGATCGCCGACCTTGGCGCGCACGAACGAAATACCCAGGTCGTGCAGCGCCAGCTCCAGGCCCAGATTGGACATCAGCGTTCCCACCACGCCGCCCTTGAGCGCGCCGCGACCGTGACGCTGCCGGGCAATGATGTACAGCAACTGGTCGCCATCCACGACCCGCCCCTGGTCATCCACCATGATCAACCGGTCGGCGTCGCCGTCCAGGGCCACGCCCAGGTCCGCGCCTTCGTCCACCACGCGCTGGCACAGGGCGTCGGGGTGGGTGGAGCCGCATTCACGGTTGATATTGAACCCGTCGGGCCGATTGCCGATGGCCACCACCGTGGCACCGAGCTCTTCGAACACATCAGGGGTGATGTGGTAAGCCGCGCCATTGGCGGTGTCGACGACGATTTTCAGACCCTTCAGGCTCAGGCCCGGCGCCGTGCTTTTGCAGAACTCAATATAGCGGCCGCGGGCGTCGTCGATGCGGCGCACCTTGCCCAGCTTGTCGGTGGCGACCACGGCGATCGGCTCGTCCAGCATGCGCTCGATCTCTTCCTCGATCTGCTCGTTGAGCTTACGGCCGTCGCCGCCGAAAAACTTGATGCCGTTGTCGGTGTAGGGATTGTGCGACGCGGAGATCACGATGCCGGCCTGGGCGTGCAGCGTGCGCGTCAAATAAGCGATCGCCGGGGTGGGCATCGGCCCGAGCAGGCGCACGTCCACGCCGGCGGAGGAGATGCCCGCTTCCAGGGCCGATTCGAACATATAGCCGGAGATGCGGGTGTCCTTGCCGATCAGGATTTTGCTGCCGCCACGAGCGGCGAGCACGCGCCCGGCGGCCCAGCCCAGTTTGAGCACGAAATCCGGCGTGATCGGGGGTTCCCCCACGGTGCCACGGATACCATCCGTTCCAAAATATTTACGACTCATCCATTGTCTCCCGAGGACCGCTTTCACTCAGAACAGCCCGCGCGAAGCGCACGCTGTCCACGGTTTCTTTCACATCATGGGCCCGCACAATCAACGCGCCCCGCTCCACGCACATCACCGCCGCCGCCAGCGAAGCGGGCAGGCGCTCCCGCACCGGTCGGTTCAGCACCTTACCGAACAGAGACTTCCGCGACAGGCCCACCAACACCGGCAATTCGAGCGCGCTGAGCCGTTCAAGTTCAGCCAGCAAACGCAAATTATGCGTGACCGTCTTTGCAAAACCAAAGCCCGGATCCAGCAACAGGCGCTCGCGGCCAATGCCGGCGGCACGGCAGGCCTGGATACGCGCCTCAAGGAAGGTGATCACCTCACCGGTGACATCGTCATAATGGGGGTTGTTCTGCATGTCGCCCGGCTCACCGAGCATGTGCATCAAACAGACCGGCAGGCCGCTGTCAGCGGCCGCCCGCAGAGCACCGGGGCGGCGCAGGGAGCGCACATCATTGATCAGGCCGGCGCCGGCGCCGGCCACTTCGCGGATGACCTCGGGGGTGCTGGTGTCCACCGAAACCACGGCGCCCAGATCCCGGGCCAGGGCCTCGACCACCGGCACCACCCGGTCCAGTTCCTGTTGCACGGACACTGGTGCCGCGCCCGGCCGGGTGGACTCACCGCCCACATCAATGATCGCCGCGCCCTCTTCGAGCATGCGTTCGCCGTGGCGCAAAGCATCGCTCAGGGAGGCATGGCGACCGCCGTCGGAAAAGGAATCCGGGGTGACATTCAGGATGCCCATAACAAGGGGCGCGGACAAATCCAATGTCCGCGCCCCACAGGTAAGCCGTGTGATCATCAGTGCGTGTTCGCGGGCCCACCGATGGCGTCGTCGCCGGGCTTGGCGTCGCCGGAAGCACCGGCGTCATCGCCGGCTTTCACGCCACTGCTGCTGCCCGGGCCCTGGTCGCGCCAGTCTTTCGGCGGACGCGGCTTCTGGCCGGACATAATGTCGTTGATCTGCTCGGCGTCGATGGTTTCATACTGCATCAGCGCCTCGGCCATCATGTCCAGCTTGTCGCGGTTCTCTTCCAGGAGCTCCTTGGCGCGGCCGTAGCAGCTGTCGATGATGGCGCGCACTTCCCGGTCGATCTCCTCGGAGGTCTGCTCGGAAACATGCTTACGCTGTGACATCTGCTTGCCCAGGAACACCTCGCCCTCGTCTTCCTCGTAAGCCAGCGGCCCCATCTTCTCGCTCAGGCCCCACTTGGTGACCATGGCGCGGGCCATCTTGGTGGCGCGCTCGATGTCGTTGGAGGCACCGGTGGTGACGCCATCAAAGCCCAACGTCATTTCCTCGGCGATGCGGCCACCGAACAGGGAACAGATCGAGGATTCCAAAGCCCGCTTGGACACCGAGTACTTGTCTTCCTCGGGCAGATACATGGTCACGCCGAGGGCGCGCCCACGGGGAATAATGCTGACCTTGTAGACCGGGTCGTGGTCGGGCACCAGGCGGCCGACAATGGCATGGCCGGATTCGTGGTAGGCGGTGTTGAGCTTCTCTTTCTCGCTCATCACCATGGAACGCCGCTCGGCGCCCATCATGATCTTGTCCTTGGCTTTCTCGAAGTCTTCCATGGACACCACGCGCTTATTGGCGCGGGCCGCGAACAACGCCGCCTCGTTCACCAGATTGGCGAGATCGGCACCGGAAAAACCAGGGGTACCACGGGCGATCACCGCCGGCTCCACGTCTTCGGACACCGGCACGGCGCGCATGTGCACTTTGAGCACCTGCTCACGGCCACGGATATCGGGCAGCGGCACCGTCACCTGACGGTCGAAACGGCCCGGCCGCAACAGCGCCGGATCGAGCACGTCCGGGCGGTTGGTGGCGGCGATCACGATGATCCCTTCATTGCCGTCAAAGCCGTCCATTTCCACCAGCAACTGGTTAAGGGTCTGTTCACGCTCGTCATGCCCGCCCCCCAGACCAGCGCCACGGCTGCGGCCAACGGCGTCGATTTCGTCGATAAAGATAATGCACGGCGCGTGCTTCTTGGCCTGATCAAACATGTCACGGACCCGCGACGCGCCCACGCCCACGAACATCTCGACGAAATCCGAACCGGAAATGCTGAAGAACGGCACCTTGGCCTCGCCGGCGATCGCCTTGGCGAGCAGGGTTTTACCAGTACCCGGCGAACCCACCATCAGCACGCCGCGGGGAATGCGGCCACCCAGGCGCTGGAATTTCGCCGGGTCGCGCAGAAACTCGACCAGTTCCTGAACCTCTTCCTTGGCCTCTTCCACCCCGGCCACATCGGCGAAGGTGGTCTTGATCTGATCCTCACCCATCAGGCGGGCCTTGGACTTGCCGAACGTCATCGGCCCGCCGCCGCCCTTACCGCCACCCTGCATCTGGCGCATGAAGAAGATAAAGATCGCCAGGATCAGCAGAATCGGCAACACCGAGAGGAACAGCTGCGTCAGGAACCCCTGCCGCTCCGGCTCCTTGCCGGTGACCTGCACCTTATTCTGGATCAGCGTGGGAATCAGGTTGGTGTCCAGCGCCGGCGGCTTGACCGTTTCAAAACGGGTGCCGTCCTTCATCTCGCCGGCAATGCGTGAATCGCCGATGGTCACCTGATCCACCTTGCCCGATTCCACGCTGCTGATGAACGAGGAGTAATTCAGCATTTGCTGAGTGGGCTGCGGGTTAATGCTGGAGGCAACTACATAAAGTACCCCGGCAATCACCAGCCACAGCACGATATTCTTGGTCATGTCGTTCAAGGGAGACCTCGACTTCTTGGGCTTTAGGGCCTGTTAACAATCCTTTGGCAGGCACCGGCCTGGCAAAGGATTGTCAGCGGGCTGACACGCATCGTATGGAACAAACTTTACACTACTTCAGGCCCACCCCCAATTGATACACCTCGGAGGAGCGCGGCCGACTGGCCGCTGGCTTGCGGCTGACCACTCGCACAAACCGGCTCTGCAGCTCACGCCGGTACTGATCGAACCCTTCGCCTTGGAACACTTTCACCAGAAAGCGTCCGTCAGGGCTGAGAACCTTGACCGCCATATCCAGCGCCAGTTCAGCCAGATACATGGCGCGGGGCAGATCAACGGCCCGGTTCCCACTCATATTGGGGGCCATGTCGGACATTACAAGGTCCACCGGACGCCCGCCCAGCGATGCGATGATCCGCTCATAGACCGCCTCCTCGCGAAAGTCGCCTTCGATAAAGGTGACATCCGGCAGGGCATCCATGGCGAGAATATCACTGGCCACCACCGTGCCCCGTGAACCGACCAGCTTTGCCGCCACCTGGGTCCAGCCGCCCGGCGCGGCGCCCAGATCCAGCACCGTCATGCCCGGGCGGAACAGCTTGTCCTTGTCGTTGATCTCGATCAGTTTGAAGCTGGCCCGCGAGCGATAGCCCTCGGCCTGGGCGCGGGTCACCCATTGGTCGTCGAAGTGCTCGCGCAGCCAGCGCTGGCTGCTCTTGGATCGGGCCATAATGAATCCGCCTGCGCTTGGTTGAAGCATCGGATGATTGCGGGAGGCACGCCAGGTTCCTAGAATGGCCTCCCTTTTACGGAGAACAGCATGTCACTGAGTCAACAGGACAAAAAACGCTTTCGCCAGATCGGCCACCACCTCAAAGCAGTGCTGATCTCCGGTGACAAAGGCCTCACCGAGAACTTTCTGGAAGAGCTGGACCGGCGCCTGGAAGACCATGAGCTGATCAAGGTGAAGGTCAACGCCCCCACCCGTGACCAGCGCGCCGAGTTCGTCGAGGCCCTGTGCCAGTCATCCGGCGCCGAGCTGGTGCAGCGCATCGGCAACATCGCCCTGCTCTACCGCGCCGCCGCCAAACCGGACCCGAAGCTGTCCAACGTGCTGCGCGCCAACGGGTAATGTCGGACGTCGGACGTCGGACGTCGGACGCTAAACCCGAAACCGGAAAGCTCCAAGTGTTTACTGCGACGGTCGGGAAATACTCACCGGTCGCAGAACCCGGGTTAAAGCGTCAGACGTCCGACATCAGACGTCCGACCCATCTCACAAATGCTCGACCTTATCGATCTCGTACTCTTTAGTGCCGCTGGGCGTATCGATTTGCACCGTATCGCCCTCTTCCCGGCCGATCAGGCCGCGGGCGATGGGTGAATTGACGCTGAGCTTACCCTTTTTGATGTCGGCTTCGTCGTCACCGACAATCTGGTAGACCCGCTCTTCGTCGGTGTCCACGTCGATAATGGTGACGGTGACACCGAAAATCACCTTGCCAGTGCGGGCAATCTGGGTGATATCGATAATCTGGGCGTTGGACAGCTTGCCCTCGATGTCGTTGATGCGCCCTTCACAGAAACCCTGCTGTTCGCGGGCGGCGTGGTATTCGGCGTTCTCTTTGAGATCGCCGTGCTCGCGGGCCTCGGCGATCGCCGCGGTGATGCGTGGGCGATCCACCTTTTTCAGCTGTTCCAGCTCCTGGCGCAAGGCTTCCGCCCCGGCGGACGTCATGGGAACACGTTGCATATCGCTAACCTCTTGAATCCTTCATGGGTCATTCCCGGGGCACCCCCCCGGGCGCCCCTGAAACGGTTAGTGCATTTCGGCGTGCAGATCCTGCACGCGGCGAACCTGCGGCTCACCCTTGATCGCCATCGCCTGGCATACCGCCTGCGCGGCCGTGATGGTGGTGGTGTAGAACACCTTGTGCTGCAACGCGGAGCGACGAATAGCAAAAGAGTCGCGGATCGCCTGCTTGCCCTCGGTGGTGTTGATGATCAGTTTGATGCCGTCGTTCTTGATCATATCCACGATGTGCGGCCGGCCTTCAAGCACCTTGTTCACCGGCTTCACCGCCAGCCCCGCCGTGGTCAGCACCTTGCTGGTGCCACGCGTGGCGATCAGGTCGAAGCCCAGCTCAATCAGGGAGCGGGCGACGTCCACGGCCGCGTCTTTGTCCGCGTCGCGTACCGAGATAAAGGCGGTGCCGCCCTGGGGCAGCCGCTCGCCGGCGCCCAGCGATGCCTTGCCGAACGCCTCCGCGAAGGTCTCGCCAATGCCCATCACCTCACCGGTGGATTTCATTTCCGGGCCGAGGATCGGGTCCACTTTCGGGAACTTGGCGAACGGGAACACCGCTTCCTTTACGAAGAAATGGCGCGGCGTGATCTCGGTGGTGAAATCCTGCGCCTTGAGCGAGGTGCCGGCCATGCAGCGCGCCGCCACCTTGGCCAGCGACACACCGATGCATTTGGACACATACGGCACGGTCCGGGAAGCGCGTGGGTTCACTTCCAGCACGTACACCTCATCCCCTTTGACGGCGAACTGCACGTTCATCAGACCGATCACGCCGAGTTCCAGTGCCATCGCCGCGGATTGCTCGCGCATCACATCCTGCACCGACGCCGCCAAAGAATAGGGCGGCAACGAGCAGGCGGAATCACCGGAGTGCACGCCGGCCTGTTCAATGTGCTGCATGATGCCGCCAATGACCACATCGGTGCCGTCGCAAATGGCGTCCACGTCCACTTCGATGGCGTCGTCCAGGAAGCGATCCAGCAGCACCGGCGAGTCATTGGACACGCTCACCGCGTTGTTCATGTAACTGCGCAGCTCCGCCTCGTTGTAGACGATCTCCATGGCCCGGCCACCGAGCACATAGGACGGCCGCACCACCAGCGGGTAACCGATTTCCTCGGCCAGACGGATGCCGTCTTCCATGGAGCGGGCGGTGCGGTTGGGCGGCTGCTTGAGGCCGAGCTTGTTGACCATGTGCTGGAAACGTTCGCGGTCTTCGGCTTCGTCGATGGCGTCCGGGCTGGTGCCGATGATCGGCACGCCGGCAGCTTGCAGATCGCGGGCCAGTTTCAGCGGGGTCTGCCCGCCGTACTGCACGATCACGCCTTTGGGCTTTTCCTTGTCGACGATGGCGAGCACGTCTTCCAGGGTAATCGGCTCGAAGTAGAGCCGGTCGGAGGTGTCGTAGTCGGTGGAGACCGTCTCCGGGTTGCAGTTGACCATGATGGTTTCATAGCCGTCGTCTTTCATGGCGAAGGCGGCATGCACACAGCAATAGTCGAACTCGATGCCCTGACCGATGCGGTTGGGGCCACCACCGATCACCATGATCTTGTCACGGTCCGAGGGCTGCGCTTCGCATTCCTCGTCGTAGGTGGAGTACATGTAGGCGGTGCTGGAGGCGAACTCGGCGGCGCAGGTATCGACCCGCTTGAACACCGGCTGCACACCCAGCTCATGGCGCTTGCCGCGCACATCGGCTTCCTGCACACCCAGTAATTGGGCCAGGCGCGCGTCCGAGAAGCCCTTGCGCTTGAGGCGATACAGGGGCTCGGCGTCCAGCGCCGAAAAGGTGCCAGCGGCCAGCCTTTGCTCATCGGCGATCAGATCAGCGATCTGCACCAAGAACCAGGGGTCGACGCGGGTCAGCTGGAACACCTCGTCCACACTCAGGCCGCTGCGGAACGCGTCGCCGATCACCCACACCCGCTCCGGGCCCGGCGTGGCAAGCTGCTGGGCGATCACTTCGGCGGCGTCCGGGGCATTCAAGTCCACCCTCGGATCGAACCCCACCGAATCCACCTCCAGGCCGCGCAGCGCTTTGTGCAGGGATTCCTGGAAGTTGCGGCCAATCGCCATGACCTCACCGACGGATTTCATCTGCGTGGTCAGCACCGGGTCAGCGGCGGCGAATTTTTCAAAGTTGAAGCGAGGGATCTTGGTCACGACATAGTCGATGGACGGCTCGAACGAAGCCGGCGTGGCGCCGCCGGTGATGTCGTTCTGCAGCTCGTCGAGGGTGTAGCCCACCGCCAGCTTGGCGGCCACCTTGGCGATCGGGAAGCCGGTGGCCTTGGAGGCCAGCGCCGAGGAGCGCGACACCCGCGGGTTCATCTCGATCACCACCATGCGGCCGGTGTCCGGGCACATGCCAAACTGCACGTTGGAGCCACCGGTTTCCACGCCGATCTCGCGCAGCACCGCCAACGAGGCGTCGCGCATGATCTGATATTCTTTGTCGGTGAGCGTCTGCGCCGGCGCCACGGTGATCGAATCACCCGTGTGCACGCCCATCGGGTCGAAGTTCTCGATGGTGCACACGATGATGCAGTTGTCGTTCCGGTCGCGGACCACTTCCATCTCGTATTCTTTCCAGCCCAGCAGCGACTCGTCGATCAGCAGCTCATGGGTGGGCGACAGCTCGAAACCGCGGGTACAGATTTCCTCGAACTCTTCCTTGTTGTAGGCCACGCCGCCGCCGGAGCCGCCCATCGTGAAAGACGGGCGGATAATCGTCGGGAAGCCCATCTCGGCCTGAATTTCCCAGGCTTCTTCCATGGTGCGCCCAACCCGCGCGCGCGGACATTGCAAGCCGATGGCCTTCATCGCCTTGTCGAAACGGTCGCGGTTCTCGGCTTTGTCGATGGTGTCGGCGTTGGCGCCGATCATCTCCACGCCGAACTTCTCCAGCACGCCATGGCGCTCCAGATCCAGCGCGCAGTTCAGCGCGGTCTGCCCGCCCATGGTCGGCAGCAGCGCATCCGGCTGCTCTTTCTCGATGATCTTCGCCACCGTTTCCCAGGTGATCGGCTCGATGTAGGTGGCATCGGCCATCGCCGGGTCGGTCATGATGGTGGCCGGATTGGAGTTGACCAGGATCACCCGGAAGCCTTCCTCGCGCAGCGCTTTGCACGCCTGAGCCCCGGAGTAATCGAACTCGCAGGCCTGCCCGATCACGATCGGACCGGCGCCGATGATGAGGATGCTTTTGATGTCCGTCCTTTTAGGCATGTCTTATTAACCGTCCAGATTCGAGCATTTTGCTTGGGGTCTGACGTCAGAAGTCGGACGTCGGACGCTTTTCGGCGGCGGAGCCGCCTCTGTGTTTCTGTGTCGACGTCCGACGTGCGACGTCCGACCCTCCGAAGCCGTCGCGGGCCACGGTCGTTCCGGAATCAACCGGCGCTCCCGTGCGCCTCCATCAGCTCAATAAAGTGATCGAACAGCGGCGCGCAGTCGTGCGGGCCGGGGCTCGCTTCCGGGTGCCCCTGGAAGCTGAATGCCGGCGTGTCGATACGGTGGATACCCTGCAAGGTGCCATCAAACAGCGACACATGGGTGGCTTTCAGATTGTCCGGCAGGCTGCTTTCATCCACCGCGAAACCATGGTTCTGGCTGGTGATCATCACCGTGCCATCTTGCAGGTTCTTGACCGGATGGTTGGCGCCGTGGTGGCCGAGATTCATCTTCAGGGTACGCGCGCCACTGGCCAGCGCCAGCAGCTGGTGCCCCAGGCAAATCCCGAACACCGGCAAGCCGGTGGCGACCACCTCGCGAATTGCCTCGATGGCGTAGTCGCAGGGCTCCGGATCACCGGGGCCGTTGGCCAGAAAGACGCCGTTCGGGTTCATCGCCAGCACCTCGGCGGCGGGCGTCTGCGCCGGCACCACCGTCAGCCGGCAACCGCGATCGGCGAGCATGCGCAGAATATTGCGTTTGCAGCCGTAGTCGTAGGCAACCACGTGGAAGCGGCCGTCATCGCGGCTGGCGTGACCTTCACCGTGCACCCAGGAGCCCTCGCCCCACTGATAGGGCTCGGTGACGCTGACCTCCTTGGCCAGGTCCATGCCCTTGAGGCCAGGGAAGGCGCGCGCCGCGTCCAGAGCACGCTGCTCATCGATGGCGTCGCCGGCCAGGATGCAGCCGTTCTGAGCACCTTTGTCGCGCAGAATCCGGGTCAGCCGGCGGGTATCGATGTCGGCGATGGCAACAATGCCACGGGCTTTCAGGTAATCCGGCAGCGACTCCTCGGAGCGCCAGTTGCTCACCGTCAGGGTGAGATCACGGATCACCAGGCCGGCGGCCCAGACCCGGTCGGACTCTTCGTCTTCCCGGTTGACCCCGGTATTGCCGATGTGCGGATAGGTCAGGGTCACGATCTGTTTGGCATAGGACGGATCGGTGAGGATTTCCTGATAACCGGTCATGGCGGTGTTGAACACCACTTCGCCCACGGTTTCACCCGTGGCGCCAATGGCGACACCCCGGAACAGACTGCCGTCTTCCAGAGCAAGAATGGCGGGTACCGTCAACGCAACCTCCTGGCGGATTGGGACTCTGGGCGCCCCCGTTCATTGCCCGCGCCCGCGCGCCGCGGCGCCCTGATGCGGGCCGGCCTGAGAAGCACGGGCCGCAAGCAATGAACAGTGATGCCCTTATGGGAGATCGGTGGCGGGGGGCGCTGCGTTCGCAAAAAAGCGAGATGGATTGCTCCACCTCGCTTTTTTAGAGAATTCTTCACTCGGCCACCCGCACGCCCATCTTGGGCTGCGCGCATTTTATGCCTTTCGCGCGGCGCTGTCACCCAAGGAGCGGCGGAAAGCGGCAATCCGTGCCCGCTTCCTAGCCGCGGCCCCAGCCGGCGCTGCCGCCGGCCAGGCCGAGCACATCCTGCATATCGAACAAGCCGCGCTCGTGACCGCCCAGCCACACCGCCGCGCGTACCGCGCCACGGGCGAAGGACATGCGGCTGGAGGCCTTGTGGGTAATCTCCACCCGCTCGCCTTCGGCGGCGAACAGCACGGTGTGTTCACCGACGATATCACCAGCGCGAATGGTCTCGAAGCCAATGGTGGCGCGCTCGCGCTCGCCGGTGCGGCCCTCGCGACCATACACCGCGCACTCTTTGAGATCACGCCCCAGGGTTTGAGCCACCACCTCGCCCATGCGCAGGGCGGTGCCGGAGGGCGCATCGATCTTGTGCCGGTGATGCGCTTCGATCACCTCAATGTCGACGTCGTCGCCGAGCACCGCGGCGGCGGTCTCCAGCAACTTGAAGCAAAGATTCACGCCAATCGAATAATTCGGCGCGAAACAGATCGCCACCTGCTCACTGGCCGCGCGCAACGTGGCCAGTTGCTGGTCGTTGAGCCCGGTGGTACCGATCACCAGACGGCTGCCGGCGGCCCGGCACACCTCGATATGGCGGGCGGTGGCCTCGGGCACGGTGAAGTCGATGAACACATCGGCGTCACCGGCCAGCGCGGCCAACTCATCGCCGATGGTCACGCCCAGCCGGCCCTGGCCCACCAGTTCACCGGCGTCGGCGCCGATCAGGCTGGAGCCGGGCACGTCCACGGCCACCGCCAATTCGGTGTCCGGATTGGCCAGCACCGCTTCGATCAGCGTCCGCCCCATGCGCCCGGCGGCGCCGATAATGCCTACTTTCATTCCATCCGCCCGTTCAGAACCTTGACCAAAGACAGCCGTGAAAATAACACAGCGGCGACGCTCAGCGCCCCTCGAAAAAGCGCTTCACACCCTCGAACCAATTGGTGCGGCGCGGGTTGTGGCGCTCGCCCCCCTTATCCAGCGAAGCCTGGAAGCCACGCAGCAGCTCCCGCTGCTCACTGGACAGATTGACCGGCGTTTCCAGCACCACCTTGCACAGCAAATCGCCCGGCGGGCCGCCACGCACCGGCACCACGCCCTTGCCGCGCAGCCGGAACAGCTTGCCGGTCTGGGTTTCCGGGGGCACTTTCAGCTTCACTTGCCCCTCAAGAGTGGGCACCTCCACCTCGCCACCCAGGGCCGCGTCGACAAAGCTCAACGGCACCTCGCAGTGCAGGTTCTCGCCGTCGCGCTGGAAGATGTCGTGCTCACGCACCGCCACCTGCACGTAGAGATCACCGGCCGGCGCACCGTGCACGCCGGCCTCGCCCTTGCCGGCCAGACGAATGCGATCACCGGTATCGACACCGGGCGGAATTTTCACCGACAACGTCTTGGTGCTCTGCACCCGGCCCTGGCCGGCGCAATGGCCGCAGGGGTTCTCGATGATCTTGCCCTCGCTGCGGCAGGTCGGGCAGGCCTGCTGCACGGTGAAGAAGCCCTGCTGCATACGCACCTGCCCCATGCCTTTACAGGTTGGGCAGGTCACCGGCCGCTCACCGGGCTGGGCGCCGGAGCCCTCGCACACGTCGCACGGGTCCCAGCTGGGCACGCGGATTTTTTCCTCGCAGCCGCGCACCGCCTGTTCCAGGGTCAGCTCAAGCGTGTAACGCAGGTCGGCACCGCGTGCCGGGCCACGACGGCCGCCGCCACCGCCGCCGAAGATGTCGCCAAAAATATCGCCGAAGATGTCGCCGAAGCCGCCGCCACCAAAGCCACCCGCACCGCCGCCACCGAAACCGCCCTGCCCGTTGACGCCGGCATGGCCGAACTGGTCGTAGGCGGCCCGCTTCTGCTCGTCGGCCAGCACTTCATAGGCCTCCTTGGCCTCCTTGAACTTGGCCACCGCCTCCTGGTCATCCGGATTGCGGTCCGGATGGTACTTCATCGCCAGGCGGCGATAGGCCTTTTTCAAGTCCTGCGGGCCGGCATCCTTAGCCACCCCCAGCACTTCGTAATAATCGCGTTTGGACATAGACATTCAACTTGCCGTGAAGCAGAAACGCCGGCGTTTTCCGCCGGCGATATAAATATGCTCTGACGCCTGACGCCTGACGCCTGACGCCTGACGCCTGACGCCTGACGCTCAGTATCGGGTCTCGTCTTTCGGCGTCCAGCGTCGAGCGTCCGGCGTCAGGCCTTTATCACTTCTTCTTATCGTCGTCGACTTCCTCGAACTCGGCGTCGACCACGTCGTCACCGGCGTTTTGTTGCTGGCCGGCATCGGTGGCGCTGTTGTCGCCCTGGGCCTGTTGCGCTTCGGCGTACATTTTCTGTGCCAGAGCGCCGGAGGCGTCGGTGAGCGCCTTGGTTTTCGCTTCGATCTCGTCTTTATCGTTGCTCTTGAGCACCGCTTCCAGATCGGTAATCGCCGTGTTGATCGTCTCGCGCTCCTCGTCGGTGGCCTTGTCGCCGGCCTCCTCCAGGGTCTTGCGGGTGGCGTGGATCAGGTGATCCGCCTGGTTGCGGGTCTGCACCAGCTCTTCGAACTTCTTGTCCTCGTCGGCGTGGGCCTCGGCATCCTTGACCATCTGATCCACTTCGTCGTCGGACAACCCGGAGGACGCCTTGATCTGGATGGTCTGTTCCTTGCCGGTGGCTTTGTCCTTGGCGCCCACGTGCAGAATGCCGTTGGCGTCGATGTCGAAGGTCACCTCGATCTGCGGCACGCCGCGCGGCGCCGGCGGAATGTCTTCCAGGTTGAACTGGCCCAGCGACTTGTTCTGCGCCGCTTGCTTGCGCTCACCCTGGAGCACGTGCACGGTCACCGCGGTCTGGTTGTCATCGGCGGTGGAGAACACCTGCGACGCGTTGGTCGGGATGGTGGTGTTCTTCTCGATCAGCGGCGTCATCACGCCACCCATGGTCTCAATGCCCAGGGTCAGCGGGGTCACGTCCAGCAGCAGCACGTCCTTGACGTCACCGCTGAGCACCGCGCCTTGAATCGCGGCACCGATGGCCACGGCTTCGTCCGGGTTGACGTCCTTGCGCGCTTCCTTGCCGAAGAATTCCGCGACCTTCTTCTGCACCATCGGCATGCGGGTCTGACCGCCCACCAGAATCACATCGGTGATGTCGGAGGTTTTCACGCCAGCATCGCTGATCGCGGTTTTGCACGGCTCCAGGGAGCGGCTCACCAGTTGCTCGACCAGCGATTCCAGCTTGGCCCGGGTGACTTTCACCACCAAGTGCTTCGGGCCGGTCTGATCGGCGGTGATGTACGGCAGATTCACCTCGGTGTGCTCGGCGGAGGACAGCTCGATCTTGGCCTTTTCGGCGGCTTCCTTGAGGCGCTGCATGGCCAGGGCGTCGCCACCCAGGTCGATGCCGGAGTCCTTTTTGAACTGGTCGGCCAGGAAATTGATGATCGCCAGGTCGAAGTCCTCACCACCCAGGAAGGTGTCGCCGTTGGTGGCCAGCACCTCGAACTGATGCTCGCCGTCCACTTCGGCGATTTCGATGATGGAGATATCGAAGGTACCACCACCCAGATCGTAGACCGCGATGGTGCGGTCGCCGCCCTTCTTGTCCAGACCATAGGCCAGGGCCGCGGCGGTGGGCTCATTGATAATGCGCTTGACCTCGAGGCCGGCGATGCGGCCGGCGTCCTTGGTGGCCTGGCGCTGGGAATCGTTGAAGTAGGCCGGCACGGTAATGACCGCCTCGGTGACCGTTTCACCCAGGTAGTCTTCCGCGGTCTTCTTCATTTTCTTGAGCACCTGCGCGGAAATCTGCGGCGGCGCTTGTTTCTCGCCCTTCACTTCCACCCAGGCGTCACCGTTGTCGGCCTTGGCGATCTTGTAGGGCACCATCTTGATGTCCTTCTGGACCACCTCGTCATCGAAACGACGACCGATCAGACGCTTCACCGCGTACAGGGTGTTGGTCGGGTTGGTCACCGCCTGACGCTTGGCCGCCTGACCGACCAGGATCTCGTTGTCCTCGGTATAGGCAATAATGGAGGGCGTGGTGCGAGCCCCTTCCGCGTTCTCGATGACCTTGGTTTTGTCCCCTTCCATCACAGCCACGCAGCTGTTGGTGGTACCCAGGTCGATGCCAATGATCTTACCCATAATGTCCTTTTCTCCTTCACACGATCCGGAACCCAAAGGCGATCCGGACAGCTGAACCTAATTGACTTGCAGGCTATATGGCGGCGCGGCGTTGCTTTTCAAGAGAATCCGGCAAGCCGCTGACGTCCATCAGCCCGGCGCTTTACTGACCACCACGCGCGCCGGACGAATCAACCGTCCGTTGAGCTGATAGCCCTTCTCGAGCACCTCGATCACCGTATTGGGCTCGGCGTCCGGCGCCGGCACCATGGTCATGGCCTCATGGTGCTCGGGGTTGAACGGCTGGCCCTGGGGATCGATCTGCTCAAGGTTGTACCGGTTGAACACATCCAGCAGGACCTTGAGAGTCAGTTCCAGACCCTCGCGGGCAGGCGCCAGCGCCTGGTTGTCCGGATCAAGGGTGGAAAGCCCACGCTCCAGGCTGTCCGCCACGGTGAGCAGGTCACCGGCGAACTTCTCGAGAGCGAACTTTCTGGCGCCGTCCACGTCGCGCTCGGCGCGGCGGCGCACGTTCTGGATCTCGGCCTGGGCACGGATGTCCGCTTCGGACAGTGCTTTTTCCAACGCCGCCAGGCGCTGGTGGGCGTCCACCAGTTGCGACTCCAGATCGACCGCGCCGGGCGACCCGCCCTCCGCGTTCCGAGCCTCGTCCTCACGGGCCGGTTCGTTGATGGGCGCGCCGTTCTCGGCCTGCCCGGCGGCCTCTTGTTGGGGCTGCTGCTGTTTTTCCTGTTCGCTCATATCCACTCCACGAATCCCGAATGTTGGGAAAGCGGGCAAAGATATGGGAACACCCGGGCGGGATTCAAGGGCAGGGACAGGTAGTTGACAGTGGATAGTGGACAGTTGACAGCGAAAACCATGCGTAACGGCAATGTCGTTGCAAAATAGCGAAGCATCCCATGCTCTCTGCAACGGTGTTTTGAACTTAGCTATCAACCGTCAACTATCAACTGTCAACTGCTTATAGTTGTGTCAGCGCCGCGGAGAGGATGCGGGCGGTGATGTCCACGGTGGGGATCACTTTCTCGTAATCCATGCGCGTGGGGCCGACCACCGCCAGCACCCCCACTGGCCCATTGCCCATCTTGTAAGGGGCGGACACCAGCGAATAATCCTCGAACGGCTGATAGCCGGACTCGCGGCCGATAAAGATCTGCACCCCTTCGGCTTTTATACTGCGCTCCAGCAGATGCAGGATGTCGCGCTTGCGATTGAAGGCCGCGAACAGATCTCGCAGCTGATCGATGTTGTCGGCCTGGGCGCCCTCCAACAGGTTGGACTCGCCGGACACCACGTAATCGGAGTCCTGGACCTCCTGACGCAACGCCTTGCCGGCGATGTCCAGGGTGGTCTGCATCAGCACGTCCATCTGCGCGCGATCCGCGTCCATGGTGCTCAGCAGCCCCTCGCAGATACGGTCCAGATCGCAGCCGGCGTAGGTATGGTTGATGTAATTGGCGGCCTGGCGCAGCTCGCTCTGGTCGTACTCGCGGCTGGTGTGGATGATCCGGTTTTGCACCTCGGAGCGGTTGACCACCAGCACCACCAGCACCCGCTGGCCGGACAACGGCAGAAACTCCACTTGCCTCAGGGTCGCCACTTCGCGGCGCGGCACCGCCACCAGGCCAGCCATGCGGGTCAGTTCGGCGAGGGTGCGCGAGGCCTGGGAAACCAGCTCCTGGGGCGATTGCTCCGGAGCCAGCAACAGGCGCAACTGGTCACGCAGGCGGGCGTTGTCGGGCCGCTCCATGGTGCTGGACGCAAGCAGGGTGTCCACATAGAGGCGATAGCCCAGTTCGGTGGGCACGCGTCCCGCCGAGGTGTGTGGGCTGGTCAGCAGCCCCATCTCCTCCAGCTCCGCCATGATATTGCGGATCGTCGCCGGGCTGACGCTCAGGCCGCTGCCTGTCGCCAGCGTCTTGGAGCCGACCGGCTGGCCAAAGCGGATATGCCGCTCCACCAGCGCCATCAGCAACCGTTGCTTTCGTTCGTTGATTTCCAGCTTCGCCATGCGCTCGCCACCTGTCAGACGTTCCGAGTATACAAGGGAAGCGGTCACTTTCCTCAACCCGCCCGCGCGCCAGCCCGGCGCGGGGGCTTACTTTGCTCCGCCGATTAGCCTAACATCGGCGAATACTGACCAAACGGACAGCTTTCCAGCCCAGGCCCGGCCGGGCCCGAACACCAACCGACCGCAGGCACGAACCGACGAGGTACCCATGCTGACCCATTTAAGCGTTCGCCACTTCGCCACCGTGGACCAGCTTGAACTGGAGCCGGAAAACGGCCTGACCGTGATCAGCGGCGAAACCGGGGCCGGCAAGTCGGTGCTGATCGACGCCCTCTCGCTGACCCTGGGCGAGCGCGCCGACAGTGCAGTGGTGCGCCCTGGCTGCGAGCGCGCCGAGGTGCTCGCCACCTTTCACCTGCAGGACAATCCGGCCGCCCGCGCCTGGCTCACCGAGCGCGAATTGGACAACGGCGATGAATGCCTGCTGCGCCGCACCGTGCGCGCCGATGGCCGCTCCCGCGCCTACGTCAACGGTACGCCCACCCCGCTGACCGATGTGCGCGCGCTGGGCGAGCAGCTGATCAGTGTCCACAGCCAGCACGAACATCAGGCCCTGCTGCGCAAGGAAACCCACCGCGCCCTGCTCGACAACGTCGCCGAAGCGGGCCCTCTGAGCCTCGCCGTGGCCACGCTCTGGCGCGACTGGCAGGCCGCCCGCCGCGCCCATGACCAGGCCCTGGCCGACGCCCGCGAGCAAAATGAGCGTCAGGAATTGCTGCGCTTCCAACTGGAGGAACTCGACGCCCTGGCCCTGGCGGAGGGCGAGCTGGCGGAATTGGAGCAGGAGCAACAACGCCTGGGCAACGCCGAAGCCCTGATCCGCCTGTGTCAGCAGTCGGTGAGCGCGCTCTACGACGGCGAAGAAAACACCTGCAACGACCAGCTTGGCCAGGTCAGCCACTGGCTGGACGAAGCGCGCGCCAGTGACGAGGGCCTGGCGGAGGCGTTCGAAACCGTGGAATCCGCGCGCCTGCAGGTGGAAGCCGCCGCCGAAGCGCTGCGCCATTATCTGGAGCGGCTGGACCTGGACCCGGAGCGCCTCAATCAGGTCGAGGAACGCCTCAGCCAGGCCTACAGCCTGGCGCGCAAACACCGGCTGCGCCCGGAAGAGCTGGTCGAACACCACCGCAAGCTGGCCAGCGAAGCCGACACCCTGGAGCATTTTGACGAACATCTGGAGGCGCTGGCCAGCGCCGAGGCGCAGGCCAAAAACACCTACATGGAAAGCGCCCGCGAGCTCAGCCGCCAGCGCCGGGAAGCGGCCACCGGGCTCAACCAACAAGTGCAAAAGCAGCTCAAGGCACTGGGCATGAAGGCGGCCCGCCTGGAAACGGTGCTCAGTGAAACAAAACCCGGCGCCGACGGCCTGGAAGAGGTGGAATTTCAATTCACCGCCAACCCCGGGCAACCGCTGCGGCCGCTGGCCAAGGTCGCCTCCGGTGGCGAGCTGTCCCGGGTCAGCCTGGCGATTCAGGTGATCTGCGCCCGCAATCTGACGGTGCCCAGCCTGGTGTTCGACGAAGTGGATGTGGGGGTCGGCGGTGGCGTTGCCGAAATCGTCGGCCGGCTGCTGCGCGAATTGGGCGGCCATGCCCAGGTGCTGTGCATCACCCACCAGCCACAGGTGGCCGCCCAGGGGCATCAACACTGGCAGGTGCACAAAATTCAAGGCAAAAGCACCACCCACACGCGCATCCACACCCTGGAACCGGCCGCCCGGATCGAGGAAGTGGCGCGCATGTTGGGGGGCGTCGAGATCACCGAGTCCACCCGTGCCCATGCCAGCGAAATGCTCGACAAGGGGCAAAAGACGGCGCGCAGGGCCTGACGCAAGAACAACGGTGAACAGGGCGGGCTGAGGGCCGTCCGAGCAGGCGGACGGCGCCGGGCTGGCGGGGCGGTCTACTTTTTCTGTTTGGGCTTCACATAGAGCACCAGGGAATGATCGACGATGTCGAAACCGTGTTTCTCGGCGATCATCTGCTGGCGCTTCTCGATTTCCGCATCCATGAACTCCACCACTTCCCCGGTCTCCAGGCACACCATATGATCGTGGTGTTCCTCATCGGCCAGTTCGAACACCGCCGAACCGCCCTCGAAGTTGTGCCGCAGCACGATGCCGGCCTGCTCGAACTGGGTCAGAACCCGGTAAACGGTAGCCAGACCCACGTCTTCACCGGCGTCCATCAGCGCCTTATAAATGTCCTCGGCGCTCAGATGCCGGTCTTTGGACGACTCCAGCTGCTGCAGGATTTTCACCCGCGGCAGGGTCACTTTCAGCCCCGCCTTTCTCAAATCCTGATTATCCACTGTGTTCGCTCCGTATGCCGCCGAAAGGAAATGCCCGCCGCCGGGAACCTTGTTCCCGGTGGTCAAGTCTGTATTATCGCCCGGACATTATGCCAAGTCGAAAAACCATGCCAAGGATTCTAGTCTTCTTCGTACTTTCCACCGCCCTGCTGAGCGGCTGCAGCTCCCTGCGCTTCCCGGGGGTGTACCGTATCGACATCCCCCAGGGCAACATGGTAACCCAGGACATGCTGGCTGACCTCAAACCCGGCATGACCCCGGACCAGGTCCGCTACGTGCTCGGCCCGGCCACCCTGACCGACCCGTTCACGCCGAACACCTGGTATTACCTGCTGAACTATCAGCCCGGCAACGGCGACGTGGTGGAACAGCAGATCGTGGTCTATTTCGAGAACGGCCAGTTCACCCGCTACGAAGGCGAGGCCCTTAAGGATTTGCGCCAGCGTACCTCCGCCCGCCGCGACCGCGAGCTGGAGCGCAAGGCCGAAGACCGCAAGGAAAACCCGCTGCTGTAAGCCACGACGGCGGCGGTTTCAGGCGTCGCCGGTGGTCGGCGCTCGCCGGGCGCGGGCGCGGCGAGCGGCTTTCGGGTCCACCTCAAGGGGCCGATAAATTTCCACCCGCTCACCGTCGCGCAACACCCGCGTCGCCGGCTCGGGCTCCAGCTTGCCAAACACTCCCATCGGCGCCGACGCCAGGTCCAACCCCTCGAACACGGTATCCAGAGCGGACAACCGGGCCGCCTCCACCATCGTGGTGCCCGGCGGCACCCGCAAGGCGACCAGACGTTGCCGATCAGGCAGCGCGTACACCACTTCCACGCCGATCAACGCCTCATCCATGACCGCCTCAGTCCAGAGCGCCGGTCAAAAAGCCAATCAGGATCGCCAATACCCCGAGCGGCGCGACAATTCGCACCATCGCTCGCCACACCATGTAGAGCACGAAGCTCTTCATACCCAACTCTTTGCGCACCTGGGTTTCCTTCATGATCCAGCCCGCGAAGATGGCAATCAGCAACCCACCCAGTGGCAGCATGATGCTGGTGGAGAGAAGCTCGATGTTGTCGAAGAAGCTGCCACCCAGGAAGGTGTAGTCTTTCCACACATTGAACGACAGCACCGAGCCGACGCCGAGCAGCCAGGCGGCCAGCCCCACCAGCAGCGAGGCCAGCCAGCGCCGCATACCCCGCTCCACCAGCCAGGCCACCATCGGCTCACCCAGGGAAATCGATGAGGTCCAGGCGGCGCACACCACCAACACGAAAAACAGGGTGCCGAACAACAGACCACCGGGCATCTGACCGAACGCCAGCGGCAGGGTCACGAACATCATGCCCGGCCCCTGAGCCGGCTCCAGCCCGCCGGTGAACAACAGCGGGAAAATCGCCAGCCCCGCCCCCAATGCCACCAGCGTATCCAGCGCGGCAATGATCACCACCGAAGACACAATCGACACCGACCGGGTCTGCCCGCTCTTCTTATCGCGTAACTCCCGAGGCATGTAGGCGCCGTACGCCATGATCGCGCCCATGCCCAGGCTCAAGGTGAAAAAGGCCTGGCCCAGCGCATCCAGCACCGCCTGGCCGGACAATTTGGAGAAATCGAACGCGAACAGGAAATCGACACCCTGGGCAAACCCGGAGGTGGTGGCCGCGTAACCAATCAACACGATCAGCAGCACGAACAACAGGGGCATCAATATCTCGACGGCGCGCTCCAGGCCTTTTTTCACGCCCATCGCCACCACCCCCATGGTCAGCACCATGAACAGCGTGTGCATCCCCAGCATCAACCAGGGGTTGGCCTGCATGGCCTGGTAATGGGCCTGGGAATCCGCCGCGCTGATGCCCTGGAACACCCCTTGCAGCGCTTCCCAGGCGTAATACAGCGCCCAACTCGCCACCGTGGAGTAGAAAGAGAGAATCAGGAAACCGGACAACGCGCCAAGATAACCGATCACCGCCCAGCGGCGCGTCACCTTGTTGTCCGTGGCCAGCTTTTTCATCGAGTGAATCGGGCTCAGGCCACCACGCCGGCCGAGCATCACCTCCGCGATCATAATGGGCACGCCCATCACCGCGATGCACGCCAGGTACAGCAGCACGAACGCGCCGCCGCCGTACTCCCCGGTGATATAGGGAAACCGCCAGATATTGCCCAGCCCCACGGCGGAGCCGGTGGCGGCCAGAATAAACACCCAACGGCTGGCCCACATGCCGTGGGCCGGCTTGTCCTGTTTTTGCATCCGTCGCTTACCCCTCGATGAAGTGCGGCCATTGTCTTGGTTTTGCCCGGGTCGCTCAAGGGAGCCGGCAAAGCGCCGCCGTCATCGCTGCGCTCACGGCCCTCGCCAGAACCCCGGCCACTCTCTATAATCGCCGCCCCATGGGCAAATCAAAAAAGCACAAGTCGTCACCGAACGCCATCGCGCTCAACCGCAAGGCGAAGTTCGACTATCATCTGGAAGAGTTTTTCGAGGCCGGTCTGGCGCTGGAAGGCTGGGAAGTGAAATCCCTGCGCGCCGGCAAAGCCAACCTGTCCGAAGCCTACGTGCTGCTGCGCGATGGCGAGGCGTTTCTGTTTGGCGCCCGCTTCGAGCCTCTGCCCACCGCCAGCACCCACATCAACCCCGACCCGATACGCAGCCGCAAGCTGTTGCTGCACCGCAAGGAGCTGGGGAGAATTTTTGGCGGCGTTCAGAAAGAGGGCTTTACCTGCGTGCCAGTGAACCTGCACTGGCACCATGGGCGGGCCAAACTGGACATCGCCCTGGCCAAGGGCAAGCAGAAATTCGACAAACGCGCCACCGAACGGGAACGCGACTGGAGCCGCCAGAAGCAACGCATTCTGCGGCGGGGTTAACCCGCCGCTGCGCCGCCAGGGGCGCTACAGCGCCTTGCCGGTACGCCGGCGTGGCGCGGCAAGCCGCTTCACCCCATCGCGCAGGCGCCAATAGACCTGCAACCAGGCACGCAATACCGCCGGCAGGAAATACACCGCGAACAACACCACCGCGATCCGGCTCTCGCCACTGGCGGTGGCCACCACGGCGATGCCTGCCGCGTACAACGCCACCGCCAGCACCAACTGCAAGCTGTACGACAGTAGCGGACGCGCCGTGACCGGCGCCAGGGTCTTCTCGGTAACCGCTTTAGCTGACCGAAAGATCGTCTTCATTTCCTTGCTCCTCAATGAATGACAACGCTTTGATCAACGGCCTCTTTATCAGTCTCATTGGGGGGCTCGCTGTAAAGTCATCGTGTGATCCATGGGCCCGCCACCCACCCCCCGGCTTGTGGCCGCGGGAGGCCGCGCCACCCAGCCGCACCCCGTGCGACACACCGATGATGCGCCCCTGCGATGACAATCCCATGTCTTTGAGTCCGATTGTCGGACAATAACTGTAAAGCCCTGTAAACCCCCTTATTTTCAACACACTATTGTCTTCGACTTCCCCGTCCCCATCTTCTACAATGATCGATCACCAACAGGGGGCGACATGGATTCGACGCCGGTATTGAACTCTGTGGTGCATGCCGAGTAGGTCACAGTGCTCGTAACCACCTTGTGGCACACTAAAGTAATCGCAAACGACGATACTTACGCACTAGCAGCTTAAACCCTGCTTATCGCCAATCGACCCAGCCTGTGGGGAAGAGCGGCGAGCATCGCTACACAGGATCGCAGCAACGTCCGTCCCGGATCGCGCTGTTAAAACCTTAGGGACTCGGTGACTGCGCCCTGTCGGTCGGGCCGCAGCCACTTAAATCAATAGACATGACTAAGCATGTAGATCCATAGATGGATTGCTGGCGGACGCGGGTTCGATCCCCGCCGCCTCCACCAGACACAAAAAAAGGCTGGCCCCACGGGGCCGGCTTTTTTTGTGTCTGGTGGAGGCGGCGGGTTGAGGAGCCAAGTCCCGGGTTCGACCAGGAGCGGGCCGTACCGGCCAGCGACGCAGGACGTTATCGCAACGCGATGACGGTCCCGACCAAAGGGAGGGATGGGGAATCGTTAAAGCGATTCCCCACCTCCCCGCCGCCGCCCACAAAGAGCCCTGACCGAAGGTCAGGAGGCCCTATAAAAGTCAGCACAACGAATCGGCTTTTTGTGGTTCATCGCGGATTGACGAAAAAGTGTGCTGATTTATCAGGCTCCCTGGGCGGTGGCGGTGCTCTGAGGGTGAATCGAGGACAAAGCGGGCAATCGGGTCGGGCTCGACCAGAATTCGGCGGTACCGGCCAACCCCTGCGAACGGATTACCCGACCGACGGCTGCGCTGCTACAATCCTCCGCCGACCTCAAGACACAAACCGTTCAACGGCAGCCCTTGCATACCCAAAGAACCAATCCGTCTTTGTGCGCCGGCGCGACACCGCTATAGTCGACCACCGCCGCTCGAGGCGACACGCCCGGGTCGCCACCGAACCAACGGTGCGGCACCCGTCGGTGCGGCACCCGTCGGTGCGGCACCCGATAAAGCCGACAGAAGAGAGAGCGCCCATGTTCGCAGCGTCCCGCCGCCGGATTCGCCTGGTTCTGATTCTGATGCTCCTGCCGCTGACCTTCACGGCCCGCGCCGACGACATCACCCTGCGCGTCGGTTACATCCCAATCATGCCGATGGCGCAGTTGTTCGTGATGGACGGCGCCGGCTGGACCGACGATGCCGGCCTCAATCTCAAACTCACCCGGTTTTCTTCCGGCCCGGCCATGGTTCAGGCGCTGGCTTCCGGCACCCTGGACGTGGCCTACATCGGCATCGGCCCGGCCATGGTGTCCAAGGCCAAGGGCGTGCCGATCAAGGTCGTGGCCGCCAACGTCTACAACCAGATGGCGGTGATCGCCCGTGGCGACTTCGCCAAGGCCTGGCAAGCCGAGCCCGGCGCCAATGCAGTCAAGGCATTCGAGAAAGCACAGCAGCGCAAACTGAAGATCGCCACTCTGCCGAAGGGCTCGGTGCCGGACACCGTTTTGCATTACTGGGTTGAAAAACAGCTGGGCCTGAAACCGGATCAGGTGGAGATCATTGGCATGGGCGCCACGGCGGTCCAACAGGCGCTGCTGGCCGGCTCCGTGGACGCCGCCTCGATCATGGAACCGGTCCTCACCGTGGCCGGCGAGCGCCTGCCCGACGCCAAGGTCATCGCCCGTGGCGATGACATGATGCCCCAGCATCCCGGCGCCGTGGTCGCGGTAACCGAACAGGCCCTCGACGCGCACCCGCAAGAAATCCGCAAGCTGGTGGCGCTGCACGCCAGGGCCACCGACCTGCTCAACAACCACCCCGAGCAGGCAGCGCCTTATCTGGCCGACTTCATCGGCAAGGGCCTGCTGCCCGAGGCTCTGCTGCAACGCGCCTTACAGGCCGAACAAGGCCACTTCGTCGCCGCTCCCCGACAGCTGCTCGAGGGCACCAAACGCCTTAACGAGTACCAGCAAGCGATTGGCGTTGGCCGCGGTGAGCTGGACGTGGACGCCCTGTTCGATGACGACTTTTACAATAAGGCCACCGCCAAACAATGAAATCGCCGGTTCGCCTGCTCAGCGCCTTGCTGGGCCTTGTCGCCCTGGGCGTGATCTGGGAAGGCTTGTCGCGCAGCGGGGTGATGTCGCCGATGGTGATCCCGCCCCTGAGCGCGGTGCCCGAGGCGTTTTTGCGTGAGTGGCAGTCCGGTATCTGGCTGGACAAGGTGCTTGCCAGCCTTCGCCATTACCTGATCGGCCTGCTGATCGGCTCGGTGCTGGGCGTGCTGGCCGGCATCGTGGTGGCCAGCATGCCGCGCGTGGAAGCGGCGCAGGCCGGTCTGGTGCGCGTGCTGCGACCGATTCCGCCACTGGCCTGGATTCCGTTCGCGATCATCTGGTTTGGCGTCACCGAAACCGCCGCCACCTTCATCATCGCCATTGGCATCTTCTGGATTAATTACTACACCTCCCTGGGCGCGGTGCAGTCCGTCGACAAGGGCCTGCTGGAACTGGCCGACGCCTTTGGCCACACCGGCACCACCCGGCAGATGTTCAAGGTGTCGCTGCCAGCCGCCTCGCCGGGCATTCTCGGCGGCCTGCGCGCCGGCATCGGCCAGGGCTGGATGACCGTGGTGGCCGCCGAACTGTTCGGCATTCCCGGCATCGGCCAGCGCATGATGGACGCCTCCGGCCTGCTCGCCACCGATGTGGTGGTGGTCTACATGCTGACCATCTCCGCGCTTTACGCCCTGACCGACACCCTGTTCGTGCTGGTCCGCAACCGGATATTAGGGCCTGTTCACACTAATTTTGATGGCCGCGTTGCTGCCCCAAAGCGGGCCAGGCAAGGCGCGAGGAGAGAGGTTTAGTATGCTAAATGACCGACGAGCAACACCGCCTGGCCCGCTTTGGGGCGCAACCCGAAGGGCCGGGGCCGTTTGCGCGCAATCCCGCGTTGCAGTTCGCTTGTGTGGCGGCCCACACCGCGCTCACCGCGCCTTGGTTTGCGCGAAACCGGCCTCCGGCGCGACCATCAAAATGAGTGTGAACAGGCCCTAGTATGGCAAACATCGTAGAGGCCCGTGATCTGGCGCTGGGCTACTGGCGCGACAAGGAACCGGTGGCGGTGCTCTCGGGCCTGGATCTGTACATCAAGCGTGGCGAATTCCTGACCCTGGTGGGCCCTTCCGGCGTCGGCAAGTCCACCCTGCTGCGCGCCATCATCGGCCTGAGCCGGCCGCTCTCCGGCACGCTGGACGTCAACGCTCACCCAAACCCCGGCGGCCGCCCCAGCGCCCTGGTGTTTCAGGACCCGCGCCTGATGCCCTGGCGGCGGGTGCTCGGCAATGTGCTGTTCGGCCTGGAAGCGTTGGACCTCAGCCGCACGGAACGTGTGCGGCGCGCCCGCGAGGCGCTGGCGAAAGTGGGGCTCGCGGACTATGAAAAACGCTTCCCCATGCAGCTCTCCGGCGGCCAGCGCCAACGTGTTGGCCTGGCCCGGGCGCTGGCGGTGCAACCGGATCTGCTGCTGATGGACGAACCGTTCGGCGCGCTCGACGCCATCACCCGGGAAAATCTGCAAGACCAACTGCTGGATCTGTGGCGCAACAGCGGCATCACGGTGATCTTCGTTACCCATGACATCGAGGAAGCGGTGTACCTTTCCGACCGCGTCATGCTGCTCTCCGGCACGCCGGCGGCGGCCACCTCCGAGCACCGCATTGATCTGCCACGCCCACGCCGGCGGGACGAAGACACCATGACCTACATCGGCGAGATCAAACAAAGCCTGGCCGACGCCTTCCAAGGAGCCTGACGGGCCTGCCGGCCCCCTGGCGGCGGCCACGGTGGCGAGCAATGTCCGCTGCGCCGCCGGGCAACACGCACCGCCCGCCAACGCAGCGCTCAGCCGGTGTTTACCCGCGCCGCCGTCGCTTCCGGCCAGCGCGTGGCGAAAAACACCCGGTATACGCGCTGAACCGCACCAATGAGTCGCGAACGCCCTTCTTCAGAGCAACTGAATACGGCATTCGTGTTTACCTTACTAATAGTAAGGGTGTAGACTTTGCGCCGTTCTTTCCCCGGCTTTATCGCCGTTTCGGGAAGCGCCCTGTAGCTCACCGCGCGTCATTCCAGATGGCGCCCGCCAATCAGGGGATGCCTGCTATATGTCTGACGTTACCGCTGCACTTACGCACCAATTGGCGCATCACTGGGCCGTGGCCGTTTTCATGTTCGGCGTGGTCGCCATGTGCGCCTTTATGCTGGGCGTGGCCAGCCTGCTTGGCGGCCGGGCGTCCGGTCGCAGCAAAAACGCCCCGTTCGAATCCGGCGTGGTGCCCACCGGCGATGCCCATCTGCGTTTTTCCGCGAAATTCTATCTGGTCGCCATGTTGTTCGTGATCTTCGACGTGGAGGCGCTGTACCTGTTTGCCTGGGCCGTCTCGGTTCGCGAAAGCGGCTGGGCGGGCTTTATCGAAGCAACCATCTTTATCTCGATTCTGCTGGCGGGTCTGTTCTACCTGTGGCGCGTGGGAGCCCTGGAATGGGCCCCCAAGGCGCGCCAGAGCCGGCAGCGGGCAACGCCCAAACAGTGAGGTCTGGTGATGCAATATAAACTCACCCGGGTCAATCCTGACCGGGCCAATCCAGATGCGGACAACGAGCGGTATCCCATCGGCGAACGGCAGACCGTGCCCGACCCCATGGAAGAGCAGGTTCACCGCAGCATTTATATGGGCAAGCTGGAAGAGGTGCTGCACTCGGCGGTGAACTGGGGCCGCAAGAACTCCCTGTGGCCTTACAACTTCGGCCTTTCCTGTTGCTACGTGGAAATGACCACCGCCTTCACCGCCCCCCACGACATCGCCCGCTTCGGCGCTGAAGTGATCCGCGCCTCCCCCCGCCAGGCGGATTTCATGGTCATCGCCGGCACCTGCTTTATCAAAATGGCGCCGGTGATCCAGCGCCTCTATGAACAGATGCTGGAGCCCAAGTGGGTGATCTCGATGGGCTCGTGCGCCAACTCCGGCGGCATGTACGACATCTACTCCGTGGTGCAGGGCGTCGACAAATTCCTGCCGGTGGACGTCTATGTGCCGGGCTGCCCGCCGCGCCCGGAAGCCTTTTTGCAAGGGCTGCAGTTGCTGCAGGACTCGATCGGCAAAGAGCGCCGCCCGCTCTCCTGGGTGGTCGGCGACCAGGGCGTATACCGCCCCGAGATGCCTTCGCAAAAGGAGCTGCGTCGCGAGGAGCGCATTCAGGTCACCAACCTGCGCAGCCCCGACGAACTCTGAACACGGGCCGCGAGGCGGCCGGAAGACACGTCATCACGACGGGCCTTCACTACCCTGCCAAGGGACCGGGCGAGTGCCGTGCACGCACCACCGGTAACCGTTTTTGGGACATGATCTGACATGAGCGCAAACAGTGCGACCGCGGTGCCACCCTACACAGAGAACGACCCTCAGGTGGTTCAGGAGCTGACCGAACGCTTCGGCGAACACGCCTTCACCCGGCAAGCCACGCGCACCGGCATGCCGGTATTGTGGGTGGGGCGTGACCGGTTGATCGAGGTGCTGCGCGCGCTGCGCGATCTGCCCCGTCCTTACGTGATGCTGTATGACCTGCACGCCATGGACGAACGCCTGCGCACCCACCGCGACGGCCTGCCAGCGGCGGACTACACCGTGTTCTACCACCTGCTGTCGATCGAGCGGAACAGCGACGTGATGATCAAGGTGGCGCTCAACGAAGCGGATCTCAACCTGCCCACCGCCACCGGCATCTGGCCCAACGCCAATTGGTACGAGCGCGAAGTGTGGGACCTGTACGGGATTACCTTCACCGGCCACCCGCACCTGACCCGCATGCTGATGCCGTCCACCTGGGAAGGCCACCCGCTGCGCAAGGACTACCACGCTCGCGCCACCGAGTTCGACCCGTTCAGCCTGACCGCCGCCAAACAGGACCTGGAGCAGGAGGCGCTGCGTTTCAAACCCGAAGACTGGGGCATGAAGCGCCAGGGCAAGAACGAGGACTACATGTTCCTCAACCTGGGCCCCAACCACCCCTCCGCCCACGGTGCGTTCCGGATCATCCTGCAGCTTGACGGCGAAGAGATCGTCGATTGCGTGCCGGAGATCGGCTATCACCACCGTGGCGCGGAAAAAATGGCCGAGCGCCAGTCCTGGCACAGCTACATTCCCTATACCGACCGCATTGATTACCTGGGCGGGGTGATGAACAACCTGCCCTATGTGCTCTCGGTGGAAAAACTGGCCGGCATCACGGTGCCCGAGCGCGTCGAAGTGATCCGCGTGATGCTGGCGGAATTCTTCCGCATCACCAGCCATTTGTTGTTCCTGGGCACCTACATCCAGGACGTCGGCGCGATGACCCCGGTGTTCTTCACCTTCACCGACCGCCAGCGCGCCTACGACGTGATCGAAGGCATCACCGGTTTTCGCCTTCACCCGGCCTGGTTCCGCATCGGCGGCGTCGCCCACGATCTGCCGCGCGGCTGGGAGAAGCCGGTGCGCGACTTCATCAAGTGGCTGCCCAAGCGCCTCAACGAGTACCAGAAGGCGGCCATGGACAACAGCATTCTGCGCGGCCGCACCGTCGGGGTGTCCAAGTACACCACCGCCGAGGCACTGGAATGGGGAGTGACCGGCGCCGGCCTGCGCGCCACCGGACTCGACTTCGACCTGCGCAAGACGCGGCCCTACTCCGGCTACCAGAATTTCGATTTCGAGATTCCGTTGGCCGCCAACGGCGACGCCTATGACCGCTGCATCGTGCGCATCGAAGAGATGCGCCAGAGCCTGCGCATCATCGAACAATGCCTGAACAACATGCCCGAAGGCGCCTATAAGGCCGATCACCCGCTCACCACGCCGCCGCCCAAGGACCGCACCCTGCAGCACATCGAGACGTTGATTACCCACTTTTTGCAGGTCTCCTGGGGCCCGGTGATGCCGGCCAACGAGTCGTTTCAGATGATCGAAGCCACCAAGGGCATCAACAGTTATTACCTGACCAGCGACGGCAGCACGATGAGTTACCGCACCCGGATTCGCACCCCGAGCTTCGCGCATCTGCAGCAGATTCCAGCGGTGATTCGCGGCTCCATGGTGCCGGATCTGATCGCCTATCTGGGCAGTATCGATTTCGTGATGGCCGATGTGGATCGGTGAGGGAGACTGTCGAAATGAGCAATAACGCCCTGATCATGACGGACCGCTTCGAGCTGAGCGGCGCCCTGCGCGCGGCCATTGAAGAAGAGATGCACCACTACGAAGATCCACGCTCGGCGTCCATCGAAGCGCTCAAGATGGTGCAGAAGGAACACGGCTGGGTGCCCGACGGCGCCATCTACGCGGTGGCCGGGGTGCTCGGCATTCCCGCCAGCGACGTGGAAGGCGTGGCCACCTTCTACAGCCAGATTTTCCGCCAGCCGGTGGGCCGCCACATTATCCTGGTGTGCGATTCGATGACCTGCTTTATCGGCGGCCATGAATCGCTGATCGACCGCCTCGGCGAGCACCTGGGCATCGGCATCGGCCAGACCACCAGCGACGACCGCTTCACGCTGCTGCCGGTGTGCTGCCTGGGCAACTGCGACAAGGCCCCGGCGGTGATGATCGATGACGACACTTTCAGCAGCGTGACGCCGGATTCGCTGCTGCAACTGCTGGAGCAATACCCATGAGCCTGACCTCTCTCGGCCCGATCAACAGCAGCGCTCGCAGCGAGGAACAGCACCCCCTGACCTGGCGTTTGCGTGAAGATGGCGCGCCGGTGTGGCTGGATGAGTACCGCGCCAAAAACGGCTACCAGGCCGCCGAAACCGCGCTCAAACAGGCCCCCGACGATCTCGTCAACCAGGTCAAGGAAGCCGGCCTCAAGGGCCGTGGCGGCGCCGGTTTCCCCACCGGCGTGAAATGGAGCCTGATGCCCAAGGACGAATCCTTGGACATCCGCTACCTGCTCTGCAACGCCGATGAAATGGAACCCAACACCTGGAAGGACCGCCTGCTGATGGAGCAGCTCCCCCATCTTCTGGTGGAAGGCATGCTGATCAGCGCCCGCGCCCTGAAAGCCTACCGCGGTTACATCTTCCTGCGCGGCGAATACGTGGACGCGGCCCGCCATCTCAACCGCGCCATCGTGGAAGCCCGGGAAGCCGGCCTGCTGGGCAAGAACATTCTCGGCAGCGGCTTTGATTTCGAGCTGATCGTGCACACCGGCGCCGGCCGCTACATCTGCGGCGAGGAAACCGCGCTGATCAGCTCACTGGAAGGCCGCCGCGCCAACCCGCGCTCCAAGCCGCCGTTCCCCGCCGCCGTGGGCGTGTGGGGCAAGCCGACCTGCGTCAACAACGTGGAAACCCTGTGCAACGTGCCGTCGATCATTGGCAACGGCATTCCCTGGTACCAGGGGCTGGCCCGCGAAGGCAGCGAAGACCACGGCACCAAACTGATGGGCTTTTCCGGCAAGGTCAAAAACCCCGGCGTCTGGGAATTGCCCCTGGGCATCCCGGCCCGCGAGCTGTTCGAAGACTACGCCGGCGGCATGCGCGACGGCTACACCCTGAAAGCCTGGCAACCCGGCGGCGCCGGCACCGGCTTTCTGTTGCCCGAGCACCTCGACGCGCAGATGTTTTCCGGTGGCATTGGCAAGGTCGGCACGCGCATGGGCACCGGCCTGGCCCTGGCCGTGGACGACTCGGTGAGCATGGTGTCGCTGCTGCGCAACATGGAAGAGTTTTTCTCGAGGGAGTCCTGCGGCTGGTGCACGCCCTGCCGTGATGGCCTGCCGTGGTCGGTGAAGATTTTGCGCGCCCTGGAACGCGGCGAAGGCAACCCCGGCGACATCGAGACCTTGCTGCAACTGGTGAGCGGCCTGGGCCCGGGCAAAACGTTCTGCGCCCACGCCCCCGGCGCGGTGGAGCCGCTCGGCAGTGCGATCAAATATTTCCGCGACGAGTTCGAAGCAGGCGTGAGCAAGGAAAGCGGCACCGAAGACGTCGCAACACTGCAAATGGATATCGGCGCGTAATCAATGGCCGCCGCCGCGGGCGGCGGGTGGTATAGCAGCCAGACCCGCGTGAAGGGTGAGAATCTGTTCTATGGCAACTATTCATGTAGACGGTAAACAGTACGAAGTGGACGGCGCCGACAACCTGTTGCACGCCTGTCTCTCGCTGGGTCTGGATATTCCGTATTTCTGCTGGCACCCGGCGCTGGGCAGCGTCGGCGCCTGCCGCCAGTGCGCGGTCAAACAGTTCAGCGACAAGGACGACACCCGCGGCCGGCTGGTGATGTCCTGCATGACCCCCTCCACCGACGATTCCTGGATCTCCATCGAGGACGAAGAAGCCAAGGCGTTCCGCGCCGGCGTGGTGGAGTGGCTGATGACCAACCACCCCCACGATTGCCCGGTGTGCGAAGAAGGCGGCCATTGCCACCTGCAGGACATGACGGTGATGACCGGCCACAACCAGCGCCGCTACCGCTTCAACAAGCGCACCCACCAGAACCAGGAACTGGGCCCCTTCGTTGCCCACGAGATGAACCGCTGCATCGCCTGTTATCGCTGCGTGCGCTTTTACAAGGACTACGCCGGCGGCACCGACCTGGGTGTCTACGGCGCCCACGACAACGTCTATTTTGGCCGCGTCGAGGACGGCACGCTGGAGAGCGAGTTCGCCGGCAACCTCACCGAGGTCTGCCCCACCGGCGTGTTCACCGACAAAACCCATTCCGAGCGCTATACCCGCAAATGGGACATGCAGTTCTCCTCCAGCGTCTGCCACGGCTGCGCCGCCGGCTGCAACATCAGCCCCGGCGAGCGCTACGGCGAAATCCGCCGCATCGAGAACCGCTTCAACGGTGACGTGAACCACCACTTCCTGTGCGACCGGGGCCGCTTCGGCTATGGCTACGTCAACCGCGAAGACCGCCCGCGCCGGCCGCTGCTCGGCAACGGCGACGCCCTCACCCTGGAGCACGCCCTGGAGCACGCCGCCGGCCTGCTCAACGGCAAACGCCTGCTCGGCATCGGCTCCGAGCGCGCCAGCCTGGAAAGCAATTTCGCCCTGCGCGAGCTGGTCGGCGCCGCCAACTTCCATTGGGGCAGCGCCGCCGCGCCGCTGAGCTGTTTGCGGCTGGCCCTCAAACTGCTGCGCGAAAGTCCGCTGCCGGTGCCCAGCCTGCGCGAAGTGGAAAAACACGACGCCGTGCTGGTGTTGGGCGAAGACGTCACCCAGACCTCCGCGCGGCTGGCCCTGGCGCTGCGTCAGACCGCCTATGGCCGGGCCACCGAAATCGCCGCCTCGATGAAAATCCAGGATTGGAACGCCTCGGCGGTGCAAAACGTGGCCCAGCACGCCCGCCACCCGGTGTTCATCGCCAGCGTCGCCGCCACCCGCCTGGACGACATCGCCAAAGAGACCCACCACGCCGGCCCCGACGATCTGGCCCGGCTTGGCTTCGCGGTGGCCCACGCCATCGATGCCAGCGCCCCGGCGGTCACCGGCCTGGATGCGGACAGCGCCGCATTGGCACAGCGCATCGCCGAGGACCTGCTCGCTGCCAAACGGCCGCTGATCGTGGCCGGCACCTCGCTGGTCAGCGAAGCGCTGCTGCACGCCGCCGGCAACATCGCCCGCGCCCTGCATGCGCGCACCGGCCACGGCTCGCTGACCCTGATCGCGCCGCACGCCAACAGCCTCGGTCTGGCTCTGCTCACCGACAACGCCGGTTTCGACGACAGCCTGGACGCTGCCCTTGAGCGCGCCGCCGGCGGCGACATCGACGCCCTGGTGGTGCTGGAAAATGACCCCTTCCGCCAGGCCGACGCCGGCCGCCTCGACGCGGCGCTGAACGCGGTGGAAAACCTGCTGGTAGTGGACCATCAAACCACCGCCATCGCCAAACGCGCCGATCTGCTGCTGCCGGCGGCCAGCTTCGCCGAAGGCGACGGCACCCTGGTCAGCCAGGAAGGCCGCGCGCAACGCTTTTTCCAGGTCTATGACCCGGAATACTACGACCCCTCGATCATCGTCCGCGAAAGCTGGCGCTGGCTGCACGCGCTGCACACCCGTCTGCAAGATCGCCCGGTGGACTGGACCCAGCTTGATCACGTCACCGCCGCCTGCGCCGCCGCGCACCCGTCGCTGGCGGGCATCGTCGACGCCGCGCCCAGCGCCTCCTACCGCATCAAGGGCATGCAGATGGCCCGTGAGCCGCACCGCTACAGCGGCCGCACCGCCATGCGCGCCAACCTGAGCGTGCACGAACCGCGCGCCCCGCAAGACACCGACAGCCCGCTGGCGTTTTCCATGGAAGGCTATTCCGGCAGTCAGGAGCCGCGCCGGGTGGTGCCGTTCGCCTGGTCCCCGGGCTGGAACTCGCCGCAGGCCTGGAACAAATTCCAAGACGAAGTCGGCGGCCACCTGCGCGACGGCGACCCGGGCGTGCGCCTGCTGGACAACGGCAGCGGCGAGCTGGCCTGGTTCAGCCAGATTCCCGCCGCCCGCGACGCCGATGAGCTGCAGGCCGTGCCCCTGTATCACCTGTTCGGCAGCGAGGAAAACAGCGCCCTCGCCGAGCCGATTCAGCAGCGCATGCCCGAGCCTTACGTGGCGCTGAACGGCCGCGACGCTGCCCGTCTGGGCGTGCGGGCCGGCGAGCCGGTCAATCTGCGATGGGGCGAAGCCACCCTGGCGTTGCCGGTGACAATCGACGACAGCCTGGCCGCCGGCCTGGCCGGCATCCCGGTGGGCCTGCCCGGCCTGCCGGCGCTGGTCAGCGGCGTGGCGCTGAGCATCGCGGAGGTGCGGGCATGAGCTGGCTGACCCCCGAGGTGATCGACATCCTGTTCGCCGTGTTCCAGGCGGTGGTGATCCTGCTGGTGGCGGTGATCGCCGGCGCTTTGCTGAGCTTCGTGGAACGCCGCGTGCTGGCGCTGTGGCAGGACCGCTACGGCCCCAACCGGGTGGGCCCGTTCGGTTCCCTGCAGATCGCCGCCGACATGATCAAGATGTTCTTCAAGGAAGACTGGATTCCGCCGTTCGCCGACAAAAAGATCTTCACCCTGGCGCCGGCGGTGGCGATGGGCACCGTGCTGGCCTCGTTCATGGTGATCCCGGTGACCGACACCTGGGGCGTGGCGGACATGAACATCGGCATTTTGTTCTTCTTCGCGATGGCCGGGCTGACCGTCTACGCGGTGTTGTTCGCCGGCTGGGCCAGCAACAACAAATACTCGTTGCTCGGCGGCCTGCGCGCCTCCGCGCAGACCATTTCCTACGAAGTGTTCATGGGGCTGGCGCTGATGGGGCTGGTGGCCCAGGCGGGGTCGTTCAATCTGCGCGACATCGTCGAGTATCAGGCCCAGAACCTGTGGTTCATCATTCCCCAGTTCTTCGGCTTCTGTACCTTCTTTATCGCTGGCGTGGCGGTCACCCACCGCCACCCGTTCGACCAGCCGGAAGCGGAACAGGAACTGGCCGACGGCTACCACGTGGAATACTCCGGCATGAAATGGGGCATGTTCTTCGTCGGCGAGTACATCGGCATCGTGCTGATTTCCTCACTGCTGGTGACCCTGTTCTTCGGCGGTTGGCATGGCCCGTTCGATCTGCTGCCGCAGATTCCGTTTATCTGGTTCGCCCTGAAAACCGGCTTCTTCATCATGATCTTCATCCTGCTGCGCGCCGCCATTCCCCGGCCCCGCTACGATCAGGTGATGTCATTCAGCTGGAAATTCTGTTTGCCCCTGACACTGCTTAACCTACTGGTCACCGGCGCGCTGGTGTTGCTCAACACACCGGCCGCGGTGAACTGAAGGAGAAACCATGATCAAGTACGTTTTCGGCGTCGTGCAGGGCACCTACACCCAGCTTCGCAGCCTGGTAATGGTGTTCTCCCACGCCTTCCACAAGCGCGACACTCTGCAGTACCCGGAGCAGCCGGTGCCGCTGTCGCCCCGTTACCGGGGTCGCATCGTGCTGACCCGCGACCCGGACGGCGACGAGCGCTGCGTGGCCTGTAACCTGTGCGCGGTGGCCTGCCCGGTGGGCTGCATCGCCCTGCAGAAAGCGGAGCGCGAGGATGGCCGCTGGTACCCGGAATTCTTCCGCATTAACTTTTCGCGCTGCATTTTCTGCGGCCTGTGCGAAGAAGCGTGCCCGACCACCGCGATCCAGCTCACCCCGGATTTCGAGATGGGCGAGTACAACCGCCAGGAGCTGGTCTACGAAAAAGAGGACCTGCTGATCAGCGGCCCCGGCAAGTACCCGGATTACAATTTCTACCGGGTCGCCGGCATGGCCATTGAAGACAAGCCCAAGGGCGCGGCGCACAACGAAGCCCAGCCGGTGGACGTGAAGACACTGCTGCCGTAGCGGCCCGCGGGCCGGTCAACTCTGAGGAGAGAGCGTGGAGTTCGCATTTTATTTCTCAGCGGGCATCGCCGTGGCGGCGACCCTGCGGGTCATCACCCACACCCATCCGGTGCACGCGCTGCTTTATCTGGTGGTGTCGCTGATGGCGATCGCGATGTGCTTCTTCAGCCTCGGCGCGCCGTTCGCCGGCGCCCTGGAAATCATCGTCTACGCCGGCGCCATCATGGTGCTGTTCGTATTCGTGGTGATGATGCTCAACCTGGGGCGTGCCACCGCCGAACAGGAACGCCGCTGGCTGACACCGCGTGCCTGGCTGGGCCCCTCGGTGCTGGCCGCGCTGCTGCTGGTGGAGCTGCTTGGCATTCTTTTCCATCAGCCGGGCGGCGCCATGATCAAAGGCACCCTGGTGGACCCAAAAGAGGTCGGCGTAACGCTGTTCGGCCCCTACCTTCTCGCCGTGGAACTGGCTTCCATGCTGCTGCTGGCGGCGCTGGTCGCCGCCTGGCATCTGGGCCGGCAGGACAAGGAGTAAAGGCATGATTCCTCTTGAACACGGGTTGGCCCTGGCGGCGGTGCTGTTCACCCTGGGCCTGACCGGCCTGATGATCCGGCGCAACATATTATTCATGTTGATGAGTCTCGAAATCATGATGAACGCCGCGGCGCTGGCCTTCGTGGTCGCCGGCAGCCGCTGGGTGGAGGCCGACGGCCAGGTGATGTTCATTCTGATCATCACCCTGGCGGCGGCGGAAGCGGCCATTGGCCTGGCGATCCTGTTGCAGTTGCATCGCCGCTTCAACACCCTCGACGTGGACGCAGCCAGCGAGATGCACGGATGAACCTATTGCCCCTGGTGATTATTCTGCCCCTGGCCGGCTTCCTGTTGCTGGCGTTCTCCCGGGGCCGCTGGAGCGAACGCACCGCCACCCTGATCGGAGTGGGCAGCGTCGGCCTGGCGGCGCTGCTCAGCGCCGTCGCCGGCTGGCAGTTTCTGAACACGGTGCCCAGCGGCGGCGCCTACACGGTGACGCTGTGGCAGTGGCTGGTGGTCGGTGATTTCGCGCCCACTTTCACCCTGCATCTGGACGGCCTGTCGCTGACCATGATCGGCGTGGTCACCGGAGTCGGCTTCCTGATCCACCTGTTCGCCTCCTGGTACATGCGCGGCGAGGAGGGCTTTTCCCGCTTCTTCGCCTACACCAACCTGTTTATCGCCGCCATGCTGTGCCTGGTGCTGGGCGACAATCTGTTGTTCCTGTACCTGGGCTGGGAAGGCGTCGGCCTGTGCAGCTATCTGCTGATCGGCTTTTACTACACCGACCCAAAAAACGGCGCCGCCGCCCTCAAGGCGTTCATCGTCACCCGCGTCGGCGACGTGTTCCTGGCCATCGGCCTGTTCATTCTGTTCATGCAGTTGGGCACCCTGAACATTCAGGAACTGTTGACGCTGGCGCCACAGAAATTCGCCGCCGGCGACTTCTGGATCGAGCTGGCCACCCTGATGCTGCTCGGCGGCGCGGTGGGCAAGTCCGCGCAATTGCCGTTGCAGACCTGGCTGGCGGACGCCATGGCCGGCCCGACGCCGGTGTCCGCGCTGATCCACGCCGCCACCATGGTCACCGCCGGCGTCTATCTGATCGCCCGCACCCACGGCCTGTTCGAGCTGGCCCCGGACACCCTCGCCCTGGTCGGCGTGGTCGGCGCCGCCACCCTGGTGCTGGCCGGCTTCGCCGCCCTGGTGCAGACCGACATCAAACGCGTGCTGGCTTACTCCACCATGAGCCAGATCGGCTACATGTTCCTGGCCCTGGGCGTGTCCGCCTGGGACGCGGCGATCTTCCACCTGATGACCCATGCCTTCTTCAAGGCGCTGCTGTTCCTGGCCTCCGGTTCGGTGATCGTGGCCTGCCACCACGAACAGAACATGTTCCGCATGGGCGGGTTGTGGAAGAAGCTGCCGCTCACCTACGTGGCGTTTCTGGTCGGCGGCGCGGCGCTGGCGGCCCTGCCCCTGGTCACCGCCGGCTTCTATTCCAAGGACGAGATCCTCTGGGAAGCGTTCGCCAGCGGCCACACCGGCCTGCTGTACGCCGGCCTGGCCGGCGCCTTCCTGACCTCGCTGTACACCTTCCGGCTGATCATGCTGGTGTTCCACGGCAAGGCCAACAGCGACGCGCACGCCGGCCAGGGCCTGAGCCACAATCTGCCGTTGGCGATGCTGATCGTGCTGTCCACCTTCGTGGGTGCCCTGATCACCCCGCCGCTGGCCGGGGTGCTGCCGGAAAGCGTTGGCCATGGCGGCGGCGCCGGCCAGCATCAGTTGGAAATCCTTTCCGTGGCGATCGCCCTCACCGGCGTGGTGCTGGCGCTGCTGCTGTACGCCGGCGAGCGCACCCTGGTCACGCGCATCGCCAACAGCGCCCCCGGGCGTTTTCTCGGCCGCTGGTGGTACGCCGCCTGGGGCTTCGACTGGCTCTACGATCACCTGTTCGTGCGGCCGTACCTGTGGCTTGCCGCGCTGCTGCGCCGCGACCCGCTGGATCGCACCCTGAACCTGATACCCCGTGCCGCGCGCGGCGGGCATGAACTGCTAAGCCGGTCGCAAACCGGTCAGGTGCGCTGGTACGCACTGATAATGGCCGCCGGCGCGCTGCTGCTGGTGGGCGCGGTTTGGCTGGCGCTCTGATGCCGCTTTTTCTGAAAGGACCTGGACACCGATGATTCTGCCCTGGCTGATACTGATCCCGTTTATCGCCGGTCTGCTGTGCTGGCAGGCGGAGCGCTTCAGCACCGCCCTGCCACGCTGGATCGCCCTGTGGAGCATGGCGCTGGTGCTGGCGCTGAGCGTTTGGTTGTGGGTCACCGGCGACGCCTCCCTGGCGCCCGCGCCGGGCGCCGAGCCCGCCTGGCTGGCGCAGTTCCGCCTGCCCTGGATCGACCGCCTGGGCATCAGCCTGCATCTGGCGGTGGACGGCCTGTCGGTGCTGATGCTCTCGCTCACCGGCCTGCTCGGCCTGTTCTCGGTGCTCTGCTCCTGGAAGGAAATTCAGCACCGGGTGGGCTTTTTCCACCTCAACCTACTGTGGGTGATCGGCGGCGTGATCGGCGTGTTCCTGGCGCTCGACCTGTTCCTGTTCTTTTTCTTCTGGGAAATGATGCTGGTGCCGATGTTTTTCCTGATCGCGCTGTGGGGCCACAGCGGCACCGACGGCAAGACCCGCATCAACGCCGCCATCAAATTCTTCATCTTCACCCAGGCCAGCGGCCTGATCATGCTGGTGGCGATCCTCGGCCTGGTGTTCGTGCACTACAACACCACCGGCAATCTCAGCTTCGACTACGCCACCCTGCTCACCACCGAACTGACGCCCACCACCGAAATGCTGCTGATGCTGGGCTTCTTCGTCGCCTTCGCGGTGAAATTCCCGGTGGTGCCGCTGCACTCCTGGCTGCCCGACGCCCACGCCCAGGCGCCCACCGCCGGCTCCGTGGATCTGGCCGGCATTCTGCTCAAGACGGCCGCCTACGGCATCATGCGTTTTGCCCTGCCGATGTTCCCCAACGCCTCGGCGGAGTTCGCGCCGATCGCCATGACCCTGGGCCTGGTGGGCATCATTTACGGCGCCGTGCTGTCGTTCGCGCAGACCGACATCAAACGGCTGGTGGCTTACTCCAGCGTTTCGCACATGGGCTTTGTCCTGATCGCGCTGTACACCGGCACCCAGCTCGCCCTGCAGGGGGCGGTAGTGCAAATGATCGCGCACGGTCTGTCGGCGGCGGCGTTGTTCATTCTCTGCGGGCAACTCTATGAACGCCTGCACACCCGCGACATGCGAGAGATGGGCGGCCTGTGGGGAAAAATGCGCTACCTGCCCGCACTCAGTCTGTTCTTCGCGGTGGCGTCACTGGGCATGCCCGGCACCGGCAACTTTGTCGGTGAGTTCCTGATTCTGCTCGGCACCTTCGCGGTGCAGCCCTGGGTCGCGGTGATCGCCACCACCGGTCTGGTGCTCGGCTCGGTGTACTCGCTGGTCATGATCCAGCGCGCCTACTTCGGCGCCCCACGGGACGCCAACGCCACCACCCTGCGCGGCATGAACGCCCGCGAGCTGGGCATGATGCTGTGCCTGGCGGTGCTGGTGCTGCTGCTCGGGTTCTACCCGCAGCCGGTGCTGGACGCCTCGGCGGCCAGCATGAGCGGCGTTCAGCAATGGCTCGGCCACGCCTTTTCACAACTCGCTTCAGCCAGGTAGTCGCGCATGAATCTGACGCTCCAACACGGTATTGCCCTGCTGCCCCTTCTGGTGACCTCCGCCACCGCGGTGGCGGTGATGCTGGGCATCGCCTGGCGGCGCAGCCACGCGCAGACGTTCATTCTCAGCGTGGTGGGCCTGAACCTGGCGCTGGTCTCGGTGCTTGTCACGCTCCACGTGACACCCCTGGAAGTGACACCGTTACTGCGCGTGGACCACTTCGCCGGCTTTTTCATGGCGCTGGTGCTGATCGCCAGCCTGGCCTGCGCCACCCTCGCCCACGCCTACCTGGAGGGCAAGGACGACAGCGGTTACCCCGGCAACCGGGAAGAGTTCTACCTGCTGCTGTTGCTCGCCACCGCCGGTGGCCTGGTGCTGGCCTGCGCGCAGAACCTGGCGGCCCTGTTCATCGGCCTGGAGCTGTTGTCGGTGCCGTTGTACGGCATGATCGGCTACGCCTTCTTCAGCCGTCATTCCCTGGAAGCCAGCTTCAAATATCTGGTGCTCTCCGCCGCCGGCTCCTCGTTCATTCTGTTCGGCATGGCGCTGTGGTACAGCGAAGTGGGCTCGCTGTCGTTCGCCGCCCTCGCCGACGGCGCGCTGGCCGGCCCGCTGTCCCAGGCCGGTCTGGCGATGATGCTGGTGGGCTTCGGCTTCAAACTCTCGGTGGTGCCGTTTCACCTGTGGACGCCGGACGTCTACGAGGGCGCCCCGGTACCAGCGGCGGCGCTGCTGGCCAGCGCCAGCAAGGTGGCGATCTTCTCGGTACTGCTGCGATTGTTCCAAAGCGTGCCGGTCACCGACACCGACTGGCTGCACGGCCTGATCATGGTGCTCGGCATCGCCTCGATGCTGGCCGGTAACCTGCTCGCCCTGATGCAAAGCAACCTCAAGCGCCTGCTCGGCTATTCCTCGGTGGCCCACTTCGGCTATCTGCTGATGGTGCTGGCCGGCAACGGCGGCGGCGAAACCGAGGCGGCGGCGGTGTATCTGGCCACCTACATGCTCACCACCCTGGGTGCGTTTGGCGTCATCACGCTGATGTCCAGCCCTTACAAAGACCGTGATTGCGACGCGCTGTACGAATACCGGGGCCTGTTCTGGCGCCGGCCGTACCTGACCGCGGTGCTCACCGTGATGATGCTCTCGCTGGCCGGCATTCCGCTCACCGCCGGTTTTATCGGCAAGTTCTATCTGATCGCCGTGGGCGTGGATTCACACCTGTGGTGGATGCTCGGCGCGCTGATCATCGGCAGCGCCATCGGCCTGTTCTACTACCTGCGGGTGATGGTGATCCTGTATCTGGTGGAACCCACCCTGCGCCGCCGCGAACCGCCGCTCAACTGGGGCCAACAGGCCGGCGGCATCATGCTGCTGCTGATCGCCTTCCTGACCGTGGCGCTGGGCATTTACCCGCAACCGCTGCTGCTGCTCGCCCAGGCGGCCGGACTCGGCGGTTGAGGGGATGTCTGGCGTCGGACGTCTGGCGTCGGACGTCGGACGCTAGACGCCTGACGCCTGACGCCGGACGCCGGACGCCGGACGCCGGACGCCAAGTCAAAACCCCGTACTGCATCCTTTGCAGGTTTTCAGAACCGTGTTTGCAAACCTGCATGCCCGTCGGACCACGCCGGTGTAGCGTCCGGCGTCCGGCGTCCGGCGTCCGGCGTCTAGCGTCCCACGTCAAACAACAGCGGTTATTTTGAGCCGTTCCTCTCCACAGCGCGACAATAATGCCATATCATTAACACTTTAAGTTATAACGGCGTCCGGGCTCTCTCGCCGCGGGTCGCTCTGCTGGAGTTTCGATGAAAGCCTGGACCCGCCTGCTGCCGTTTTTGCGTTGGCCCCGCCCCACCGCACGCAGCTTGCGCAGCGACGCCTTCGCCGGCCTGACCGTGGGCCTGGTGCTGGTGCCCCAGGCGATCGCTTACGCCACCCTGGCCGGCATGCCGCCGGTGACCGGCCTCTACGCCGCTCTGATCCCCAGTATCGTCGGTATTCTGTGGGGCTCGTCGCCGTTGCTGGCGGTGGGGCCCGTGGCGCTGACCAGCCTGCTCACCTTCGCCGCCCTGCAACCGCTGGCGGAGCCCGGCAGCCCCCATTGGGTGATGCTGGCGATCTGGCTGTCGCTGTACGCCGGTCTGATCCAGTTTCTGCTCGGCGCCTTGCGCTTGGGGGAAATCGCCAATTTTGTCTCCAACGCGGTGATCACCGGCTTTATCAACGCCGCCGCGCTGATCATTCTTCTGTCCCAGTTACCGGCCCTGCTAGGGCTGCCCTCGGGCAGCGCCATGCTCGAGTGGCAGGGGTTGCTGGCGCATCTGCGTGAACCGGACCCGGCCTGGCTGTGGACGCTGATGTTCGGGCTCGGCTCGATGCTGCTGTTGCTGATCCAGAAGCGCTTGGCGCCGCGCCTGCCCGGGGTGCTGATCGTGTGTATCGCGGCCACCGTGGTGAGCGCGCTGATCGGCTTCGAATCCATGGGCGGCGGCGTGGTGGGCGCCATTCCCGCCGGCTTGCCGTCGCTGGCCTGGCCGCCATCCCTGGATCTGGAGACCCACCGCTCGCTGTTGACGGCGGCGGTGATCATCGCGCTGATCAGCTTCACCGAGGCAATGTCCAGCGCCCGCACGATCCCGGCGCCGGATGGCCGCCTGTGGAATCAGAACCAGGAGCTGATCGGCCAGGGCCTGGCCAAGGTGGCCAGCGGCCTGAGCGGCGCCTTTCCCGTCAGTGGCTCGTTCTCGCGCACCGCCCTGAATCTGTACGTGGGCGCCACCAGCGGCTGGTCGGCCCTGTTCGCCGGCCTGTGCACACTGATCTGCCTGCTGTTTTTCACCGACAGCCTGCACCACCTGCCCAAGGCGGTGCTCGCCGCCATCATCGTGGTGCCGGTGTTCGGCCTGATCAGGCCCCGTGCTTTCGTGCGCCTGGGCCGCGCCTCCCTGGACGACGGCGTGGTGGCGGTGGCCACCTTCGTCGCCACCCTGATCTCGGTGCCTTACCTGCACTGGGGCGTGCTCACCGGTTTCCTGTTGGCGATCCTGCTGTTCCTGTATCGGCGCGCCCACCCGCGCCTGATCGAGCTCGGTTTGCACTCCGCCGGCACCCTGCGAGACCGCGCCCTGCATGGCGTGCCGCCGATCGCCCCGGGGGTGCTGGCGTTGCGCATGGACGCCTCACTCACCTACATCACCGCGCCCCTGATGGACCGTTTTATCCGTGAACGGCTGGACCAGGAACCCGGGCTCACCGTGGTGCTGGTGTGCATGTCGGCGGTCAACGCGGTGGACGGCACCGGCACCGAAATGCTCGCCGACCTGCAAACCGCTTTGCATCGCCGCGGCGTTCGCCTGGCCCTCTCCGGGGCCAAGAAGCAGGTGCTCGACGTGCTGCATCGCACTGGCCTTGCGCAACAGATTGGCCACGACAATCTGTTCGTCAATAACCGCGATGCCATCAAGGCGCTGCGGCGTTCGGCGCCGGAGTCTTCGCCGCAATCGTGACCCTTTGCCACCACGGGACCTGACAACGGCGTGGCTTTTCGCCAAGATAAACGCCTCGCCGAGCAGGATGCACGAGTCTATGAAGCGTTTGTTTTTGTCCCTGGTGGGTCTGGTGCTGCTGGTCGCCGTGGGCTCCCAGCTCTGGTATCTGGTCCAGGTCGTTCAGTTGCGCGATCACAACCCGCAAGACACCGCCTTTATGGAGCGCGCCCGCCAGCATGGGCCGGTTCAGTATCAATGGCGCGACTACGAGCAGATCGCCAACGACCTCAAACGCGCGGTATTGATCTCCGAGGACGCCCACTTCGTGGAGCACATGGGCTTTGACTGGCGCGGCATTCGCCACGCCATTGAACGCAACGAAGAGGCCGGCCGGCCGGTGGCGGGCGGTTCGACCATCACCCAGCAACTGGCCAAGAATCTGTTTCTCAACAGCGACCGCAGCTATGTGCGCAAGGCCCAGGAGGCGGTGATCGCCGCCATGCTTGAACTGACGCTGTCGAAACGGCGCATTCTCGAGCTGTATCTGAACACCGCCCAATGGGGCAACCGGGTATTCGGCGCGGAAGCCGCCGCGCGCCATTACTTCGGCACCAACGCCGGCGGGCTCAGCGGCACCCAGGCGGCACAACTGGCGGTGATGTTGCCGCGCCCCAGCTATTACGATCTTCGCGGCACCACCGACTATGTGCAGCAACGTACCCAGTGGATCGAGAAACAGCTCTCCCTGGTGGCGATTCCCCCCAATGGGAACCGATAAGCGCCGCCGCACTCTGACGAAGATCAGTTTTTGGAGAACCCATCTATGAAATCCCTTTGGCTCGCCCTGCCCCTGGCGCTGTTTCTCGGCGCCTGTGATGACGCCGACCAAAGCGGCCAGGCCCACCCCGACCAGCAGGCCGAGGCACTCCAGAAGCAGGAACCGGTACCTCAGCAGGCTCAGCGAAGTGGCTTGCAGGGTATCTGGCAACCCGTCGATACCGCCACCGGGCTGGACGCCTTGATTCTGGAACAGGACGGCCACTTTTACGTGATTGGCGATCAGCGCCACCGGGGTGTCAACTGGGAGGCTCCGAACGACACGAAACTCACTCTGCACTATCTTGGTGGCGAACAAACCGAAACCCTCACCGACGACCAGCTTAGCGCCGGTGTGGACGGCGATACCCTCAACCTGGAGGGCGAGAGCCCATTCGCCGGCGCCTATCGCCGCGACAACAGCGGCATTGGCTCGCTGCAAGGCACCGTGGTGCTGCCCGCCGATGTCGGCGTACCCGACAACGCGGTGCTGGCGCTGACCCTCCAGGACGTGTCCCAACAGCAGACCACCGCCGAGGTGGTCGCTCAGCGGCTCACCCGGCTGCGGCTGGAGGGGCTGCGCATGCCCTTTCAATTGTACTTCAATGAAGCCGCGATCCAGGCCGGGCACCAGTACACGGTCAGCGCCCGGGTGATCGCCGACGGCGCCGTGCACTTCACCACCACCACCGCCCAGCCGGTGCTCGATGACGCGCATCAGGCCGTGACCCTGGCCCTTCAACCGGCCACCCGCGCCGGCAACAGCTATCTGGGCCGCTTCGTTTACCAGCCGGACAACGCCACTTTTACCACCTGCGGCGGCGACCAACGGTTCAAGGTGGCCGGCCCGCGCACCGGCGATATGCAAAAGGCCTATCTCGACGCCCGTCAAGAGCCGCTGGCGCCGGTGGTCATGCAAGTCACCGGCGAAATCGAAAAGCGCGATGGCGCGCAATCGGGCACCACCGAAGCCACCCTGGTGGTGCAAAGCTTCCGAGTCAGCAATCAGCGCGTGGACTGCGACGAGCCCACCGCCAGCCTGACCAATACATATTGGAAACTGATGCACCTGGATGACCAGCCGGTGCCCGCGCCGCAACACGGCGAGAGCGAGCCGCACCTGATTCTCGGCGACAAGGACGTCAAGGGCAGCACCGGCTGCAACCGTCTCAGTGGCGAATACCAGCGCGACGGCGATCGCCTCGCGCTGGATAAGCTGGCCAGCACCCGGCGCGCCTGCGTGGGGCCCAACGTGGCCGAGGAATTTGTGGACAGCCTCAACAAAACCGATCACTTTAATCTGCAAGGCCAGCGCCTGAGTCTGTACGATGGCGATGATCATCTGCTCGCCGTGTTTCAGGCCCAGTACTTATAAGCAGTACTTGTAACCGGTAACTGTCATCCGGCGAACAGCATTGGTACCGGCACCTTGCACGCACCCACCACGGCGGACGCGGCCATGCGCATCCATTACCTGACCCATGTTCCCTTCGAAAAGCTCGGCACCATGGAGCCCTGGCTGCGCCAGCGCGGCCACGCCATCGGCGCCACCCGCCTTTACCACGGCGAACCGTTGCCGGACCCGGACCAACTGGACGCGCTGATCGTGATGGGCGGGCCAATGAGCGCCGACGACGAAGGCCGCTACCCGTGGATGGCCGAAGAAAAACGCCTGATCGAGCGCTGCATCGGCGCCGACAAGAAAGTGCTCGGTGTGTGCCTGGGCGCGCAACTGATCGCCCGGGTGCTCGGCGCCCGCGTGCGCCGCAACCCGGAACCGGAAATCGGCTGGTTTCCGGTGCAATCCACCGAAGCCGGCCGTGACACCGCCCTGGGCGCGCTGTTCAACAACCCGGCGCCGGTGTTGCACTGGCACGGCGACACCTTCGCCATTCCCGATGGCGCCCGCCACCTGGCGCGCAGCTGGGGCTGTGAGAATCAGGCGTTTTTGTATGGCGAGCAGGTGCTCGGCCTGCAATTCCACCTGGAGCTTACCGCCGACAACGTGCGCGCCCTGTGCCAGGAATGCGCGGGCGAGCTGAAACCCGGCCCCTGGATGCAAACCGAAAACGAAATGCTCGCCGACCCCACCCTGTTCGCCGCCAGCCAGCGGCGCATGGGCGAAGTCCTGGAAACGTTTCTGGAAGGCGCGCAAATAACCCGGGATTGATTGGCGGCCGGGGGAACAGGCCGGCGCCCAACCGTAGGAACGGCCGGGCAGGCGTCGAAAGCTGAATCACCCCTTCTCCCCAACCCCTCTCCCGCGAGGGGAGAGGGGCTAAGCGTATGCGCGGAAGAGCTGCAAAGGCGCGTGCTGGAGGGTCCCCTCTCCCCTTGCGGGAGAGGGACAGGGAGAGGGACAGGGAGAGGGGCGGTCTTTCGGCACCACGGCGCGGGCACGGCCCTGCAGCACACCGAGGCCTTCGCCGCGCTGTATCCTGATTCCTGTATCGGATTTTTCAAAAGAAAAAACCCCCGGTTTCCCGGGGGCTTCTCAACGGCCTTTTCAATCCACCGCGTTACGCGCTCTGGCGCTTTTCCTCGGCGGCGGCGACCCGGCCGGCGGCGCACAGGATCGCCTGCAGGGCTGCTGCGGTGGTATCGGCGGCCAGCGCCACGGCGCTTTGCACCTGCTCACCCACCTGCACCCGCACACAGGCCATGGCGTTGGCTTCGGTGTTGTCCCCCAGGGAGGATTCGTCGAAGCATTCCACCCGCAGCTGCCAGCCATGGCGACGGTTGAGCGCGTCCACCAGGGCGCCCATGGCGCCTTCACCACGGCCGGAGAGCACGCTGGCCGGGTTGTTCGCGTCGCCGATGCTGATCTGCGCTTGCACGCCCTCGTCGCTGCGGTGCAGGTCGTAGGAGCGCAGCGTCCAGCCATCGGGCACGTTCAGGTAGTCCTCGTTGAAGCGGCGGTGAATGCGTTCGCCATCGATCTCGCCGCCGTCCTCTTCGGCATCCTTCTGCACCACCCCGGCCAGCTCCTGTTGCAGCCAGCGCGGCAGGCTGATGTCGAAGTCCCGCTCCAGCACGTGCGCCACGCCGCCCTTGCCGGACTGGGAGTTAATGCGCACCACTTCCTCATAGCGCCGCCCCAGATCGTGAGGGTCGATGGGCAAATAGGCCACCCGCCAGACATCGCCGGGCTGGTAACGGGCCAGGCATTTGCGGATCGCGTCCTGATGGCTGCCGGAGAACGCCGTGAACACCAGATCGCCCGCGTACGGATGGCGCGGATGGGTCTGGATGTCGGTAATGTCTTCCACCACCTCGACGATCTCTTTCATGCGCGAGAAATCGATTCGCGGATCGATGCCCTGGGCGTACAGATTCATGCCGCAGGTGACCAGATCCATGTTGCCGGTGCGCTCGCCGTTGCCCAACAGCGTGCCCTCGACCCGGTCGGCGCCGGCCATCTGCGCCAGCTCCGCCGCCGCCACGCCGCAGCCACGGTCGTCGTGGGTGTGCACGCTGATCAGCACGTGCTCGCGGTGCTGGATGTTTTCGTGCACCAGCTCCACCTGGTCGGCGAACACATTGGGGGTGCTCACTTCCACGGTGGCCGGCAGGTTGATGATCACCCGCTGACCCTGATCCGGCCGCCACACCTGGTTGACCGCGTCGATCACCTCAATGGCGTATTCGGTCTCGGTGGCGCTGAAGGTCTCCGGCGAATACTCGAAGCTCCAGCGCGTCTCCGGCTGCCGGGCGGCACAGTCGCGCACCCAGGTGGCCGCCTGCACGGCAATCGCCTTGCAACCTTCGCGGTCGACGTTGAACACCTGCTCGCGGAAGATCGGCGAGGTGGCGTTGTAAATGTGCACGATCGCGTTCTTGGCGCCCTTGACCGCCTCGAAGGTGCGCTCGATCAGCTCCTGCCGGGACTGGCTGAGCACCTGGATGTGCACATCGTCGGGCACCATGTCCTGTTCGATCAGCATGCGGCAGAAATCGAAATCGATCTGGCTGGCGGAGGGAAAACCGACTTCGATTTCCTTGAAGCCAAGCTCCACCAGCAATGTGAAAAAGCGGGCTTTCTGGGCCACCGACATGGGCTTGATCAACGCCTGGTTGCCGTCGCGCAGGTCCACCGCGGCCCATAGCGGCGCCTTCTCGATACGCTGGTTCGGCCAGCTGCGGTTGGGCTTGTCGATGGTGGCAATGGGCGCGTACTTACGATGATCGAAACTCATGGGTGACTCCTTGGAGTGAGATAATGACCGCGTCCGGTCCGGGATCGCCGGCACCGTGCCCGGGAGGTTGCCCCGGCGTGCGGAAGATGTCGTCTCCGACCCGGCTTCCTCCGGGTAGGACGGAGGCCGGGTCGGCTGTGGTCCGGCTTGTGGCCTTCCCCTCAGCGACAGAAACAGTGTACGGCAAAGGCCCGGCAATGTGATTGCTTATTTGCGTGCATTTCCACCTTTCACGCAATAATATTCCACGAATAAAATATGAAAAGGGATTTTGTTGCATGACCAAGAAAAAGATCGCGACTCTCGACCGCACCGACCTGAAAATCCTGCAGGCCCTGCAGGACGACGGCGGACTCACCAATCAGCAACTCGCCGAGCGCATCGGCCTGTCGCCGTCGCCCTGTTCCCGGCGAGTGCAAAAGCTCGAGAGCGCGGGGGTGATCGTGCGCCGCGAAACGGTGCTCGACCCGCGCGCGCTGGGGCTGGATCTCACCGCCATGATCCAGATCAGCATGGACCGCCACACCCCGGAACGCTTCGCCAACTTCGAGGCCACCGTGAAGCAGTACCCGGAGGTGCAGCAGTGTTATCTGGTCACCGGCCAGGAAGCGGACTACCTGCTCAAGGTGGTGGTGCCCGACATCGATCACTACCAGCAGTTTCTGCTCAACAAGATCACCCGCATCGAGGGCGTCAGCGGCGTTCAATCGAGCTTTATCATGCGCCGGGTGATCGACACCACCGCTTTGCCGTTGGATTATGTGGAGTAACGCCGGACGCCAGACGCCAGACGCTTAACCCTGGCTCCGAAAGGCTCGGAGTGTTTTCTGCGAGGCTTGGCGCAACACACACGGAAAGCCCCACCGGGTTAGCATCCAACGGCTGCCGCGCTTTCGCCGGTTGCGAAAAGACAATCCCCCTATGCGCAGCCGCAATGTTTTCAGCAGCGGGGTTTGATCTTAGCGTCCGGCGTCCGGCGTCCAGCGTCCGGCGTCCAGCGTCCGGCCGAGGCCGCCCTGGACGGGGCCCCTCATCCGGACTGGAAAGCGGTTCAGGCACCGCCCACCGGAAAACGGTACTGAAGGCCACCCCCGTAGACATCGATGTCGGTGTCCTCCACTTCGTAGCGGGTCACGCCGGCGCGGAACCTGAGGTTGTCCCAGCCAAACAGCAGGCCCACCCCGTAGAACGGATCGGTACCGTCGTCATCGTCGCTGGCGAGCGTCGCGCCATCGATCCTGACCCGGGTATCACTGCTCCAGCGAAACAGGCCACCCCGGGCGAACAGGGTCACTTGCCGATAGCTCGGCGAGAGCAGGTTGATCCCCAATGTCATGCCGTCCACGCCGATTTCCCCTTTCGCGGACACACCGGTTCCCGCCGCCTGGTACGTAACCGAGGCTTCGCCGAGATCCAGGTAGCCGACATCCAGGGCGATGTTGGGGTGCGGCTGTATACCCACCAGAAATGCCAGGGCGACGTCTTTATCGTCCACCGACGGAGTGAACACATAGGTGTTGCCACCCGAATCGGTGGCCTGGAACGCCCCGAAGTCGGAGCGCGAGAAGTTGGCATCGGAGCGCCCCAGATCGGCGGCCACGTAGGCGCTGGTCTGGAACCACGACGATGCGGATGCGGAAGTGAATGTGGAAAGTGCGATCGCGGCACACGCCGCCCCCATGAAAAAGCGCTGCATAGCTGGCTCCTTGCCATTCGTTATTTTTTTACCCCAGCCCTTTTTATGTGAGACCGGTCACAAAGGCAAGCGCGCTGGCAACCGGGTGCCGCTGGCGCGGCGATCCCTTACACTGCCTGCATGACCGATTCAAAACACCTGCTGATCGTCGCCCATGCCCCCTCGCCGAACACCCGCCGCCTGGCCGAGGCCGCCCTGGAAGGGGCCCGTCATCCGGACATCGAGGACGTGCGGGCGATCTGGAAAGCGCCCCTGGAGGCCGGCCCGGACGATGTCATGGCCTGCGACGGCATCGTGCTCGGCACCACCGAGAACCTGGGCTACATGAGCGGCGCGCTGAAGGATTTCTTTGATCGCACCTACTACGCCGTGCTGGAACACAAACAGGGCCTGCCCTGCGCGCTCTACGTGCGCGCCGGCCATGACGGCACCGGCACGCGCCGGGCGGTGGAGTCGATCATCACCGGCCTGCGCTGGAATTGGGCGCAACCGCCGCTGATCTGCCGGGGCGAATGGCAAGAGGCGTTCGTCGGTCAGGTCGGCGAGCTGGGGCTGTATCTGGCCGCCGGTCTGGACAACGGCGTTCTGTAGAGCAAGCGCGACAAAATATTTCCCTGCTGCTTGCTTCACGGGCGGCCGTGATATGGTTGATAAACCACTCACCGCCCGGGCGGCGGCGCCCCTTTACCGCTTGGCAGCACTGGGCCTTCAATGACCCCGATTCTCCCCGACAACATCGTTGCGCGCTGGCTGCTGGTGCTTTTGCTGGTGGTCGCCGCCTACTTCTTTCGCGGCTTTCTGATTCCAATTCTGGCCGCGCTGATCATCGGCTTTTCAAGCTGGCCGCTATACCAGCGCCTGCACGCCCGCTGCGGCGGCCGTGATCTGCTCAGTGCCAGCCTGGCGATCATCGTGATCGTGCTGGGGTTGGTGATTCCCATCGCCATGGCGTTGACGTTCGCGGTGCAGGAACTACGCCAGTGGACCCACTGGCTGCTGGTGGCCAATCAGCAGGGCGCGCCGGTGCCGGCCTGGATCGCCGATCTGCCCGGCGCCGGCGAATGGCTGGCGCAACTATGGCAGGACAATCTCGCCGAACCCCATGCCATCGGCGAGGTGATCCGCCTGGTCAGCGGTGAGCAGATCGGCAACCTCTATCGCTGGGCGCTGACGCTCAGCGGCGGCGCGCTCAATCTTCTGCTGGGCCTGCTGTTCATGTTGATCACGCTGTTTTTCATCTACAAGGACGGCCGCCGCCTGGCGCGGCAACTCGATGTGATCGGCGAGCGCGTGCTGCCCTCGCGCTGGCACCGCTTCTCACGGGTGGTGCCGGCCACGGTCAGCTCCACGGTGCTGGGCATGGGCCTGATCGCACTCGGCGAAGGGGTGGTGCTGGGCATCGCCTATTGGATCGCCGGCGTGCCCTCGCACGTGATTCTCGGTGTGCTCACCGGCTTTATGGCGCTGATTCCCGGCGGCGCGCCGCTGGCCTTCAGCCTGGTCTCGCTGTACCTGTTCGGCACCGGCGAAACCGGCGCCGCCATCGGCCTGTTCGTGTGGGGCACGGTGGAGCTGTTCATCGTCGACAAGACCCTGCGCCCGCGCCTGGTGGGCGGGCCGATCCGGTTGCCGTTCCTGCCCACCTTTTTCGGCCTGGTGGGCGGCGCCAAGACCATGGGCCTGGTCGGCCTGTTTATCGGCCCGGTGCTGATGGCGCTGCTGGTGGCGATCTGGCGTGAGTGGGTGTACGGCATCCAGCAACAGAAAGCGGTGCCACCGCCTTCACGCACGCCAGACGCTTGAAAAACACGCCCGCGGCACCCACTGCACCAGGTACATCGCGAAAAGATCGACCTCGTTTTTATTGCTCAGGAGACAATCATGCGCGTTACCGTTGAAGGCATTTCCGAAGGCCAGCCGATCCCCGCCCCGTTCGCGTTCGCGATTCCCGACCCGGACCAGCATTTCCGGTTCAGCGACAACCGCAACCCAAAAGTCAGCTGGGACGACGTGCCCGATGGCACCCGCGGCTTTGCCGTTCTGGTGGTCGACCCGGACGTGCCCTCCGACCCCACCAACGTCAACCAGGAAGGCAAGACCGTGCCCAAGGACCTGAAACGGGTGGACTTCTACCACTGGGTGCTGGTGGACATCGCCGCCGACGTGCGTGACATCGACGAAGGCGAGGACGCCGACGGCGTGGTCACCGGCGGCAAGGACCCCGGCCCCACCGACAAAGGCGTGCGCGGCATCAACGGCTACACCGACTTCTTCGCCGGCGACGACACCCTGAAAGGCGTGTACGGTGGTTACGACGGCCCCGCGCCGCCGTGGAACGACGAACGCCTGCACCACTACACCTTCACCGTGTACGCCCTGGACGTGCCCAGCCTCAACCTGCAAGGCAATTTCACCGGCGCCGACGCCCTGAAAGCCATGGACGGCCACATCCTCGACCAGGCCAGCGTCACCGGGACGTATACGTTGAATCCGAATATTTGAATGCCAGAAATAAAGCCGCATCACCGGCGCTGGCCGGCTTCGTAGAAGCGAGTTGAAAGTTGAAGGTTAAAAGTTGAAGCGGGCCCATACTACGAAGCCGCCCTTTTAACTTTTAACTTTCAACTACGTGCTCTGCGCTGACGTGTCACACCACCGTAAACGCACCCGGCAAATGTTGCCGCAGGGTGAGCAGATTTTCCTCGCGCACGTCCATGGCGCCGAAGCAGTTGGCGACGGTGCCGGTGTAGCGCAGGCCATCGGCTTGGATCGCGTCGGCGGTGAGCAGGGCGTGGTTGATGCAGCCGAGTTTCATGCCGACCACCTGGATCACCGGCAGCGCCAGTTCTTTGGCCAGACCGGACAGCATCTCCCGATCATTGAGTGGCACCCGCCAGCCGCCGGCGCCTTCCACCAGCACCAGATCCGCCGGGTGGCTATTGAGCGCGCCGCGCACATAGCCCGCCAGTTGTGACAGGGTAATACGCCGGTCTTCCTGCGCGGCGGCGATGTGCGGCGCGATGGCCGCCTTCAGCGCCACCGGGTTGACCACCTCGTAGGGCAGCGTCACCGACGACGACGCCATCAGATTCACCGCATCCTCATTGCGCAATCCCTCGGCCGTCGCCTCACACCCCGCCGCCACCGGCTTCAACCCGTAACACTTCAACCCCGCCTCCCGCGCCCGCTCCAACAACCGACAACTGACCCAGGTCTTGCCCACCTCGGTGTCGGTGCCGGTGATGAAGAAGACGCCGCGCAGGACGGGCAGGGGTGGGGGCGTGGTTTGTGGCATTGGGGGTCCTCGGTTAGGGGTTATACGCCGGACGCCGGACGCCGGACGCTTAACCCATAGTCTGAAAGCGTTGGTGTGTTTTCTGCGTTTCAGTCAACACTCCACACCGCGCCGGGTTTTAGCGTCCGGCGTCCGGCGTCCGGCGTCAAGCGCCCTTCTCCGCTCGCACGAACAACACCCGCCACGTCAACGGCAACCCCGCCGGTTGGCGACGCTGCTCATAGGCGTGCGCCATGGCGCGCCAGGCGGTTTTGCCGGTCAGGCCGGCGGCGGCGCCTTGCACGTGATCAACGCCGGTGGCTTTGAAGGCACGCACCAGGGTTTTCACGTCCGGGTAGTGTTCGGTGAAACTCAGGCATTGCCATTGGCTGGGCATCAGGCCGGCGTCCGCCAGCGCGGCGCGCCAGTGTTGTTCCGTTGGCAGCCGGTTAACGTGGGCGCGGCCGTCCGCCGCCGCCCAGCTTTCGGTCAGTTCGTGCAGCGAGCCGGCCAGCGGTACCGCCAGCATCAGGTGGCCGCCGGGCACCAGCACGCGCGCCACTTCCGCCATCACCGTGCGCGGCCGGCACCATTGCAAGGCGAAGCTGGAGAACACCAGCGCGCGGCTGGCGCCGGCCAGGGGCAGGCGTTCCGCGTCGGCGCACAGCGGTTGAAAGCGCGCGCCGGTGCGGCCGCGCGCGCGCGCCTCGCTGAGCATCGCCGGCGACAGGTCCAGCGCCAGCCAATGGCTGCGCGGCCA